>JAFUWZ010000072.1 GCA_017471045.1 Bacteroidales bacterium | reverse complement strand
TCGCTGAGGGTAGGGGCCATGTAGCCGCACCAGGTCTCAGCGCAGAGGTTATACATGATCTGATAATCAGAATCCAGATAAGTCCCGTCCCGATAAATGATGACGGAACGTTCCAGCTGCTGAAGCATGCTGCCCACCGCCAGACCGTCTTTGCTCAGATCCTCTTCACTGACGCCGAATATGTTTTGATTCAGCTGTTCGAAGCCCTTGGTGCAGCCTGTGGCCACGGAAGCGGCTGCTGCGAAGGCAAGGAAACATTTCACGATATTTTTCATACTCATAACGATCTGATTATTTAACGATACACACGGCGACGCGGTTGGACTCGGGGCTCAGGTTCTTGTCGCGGTCACCGCCGACATGGCCGGAGATGATCCGGGAAGCGGCGATGCCGGCCTGCTTGAGCAGATCGACGACGACCTGGGCGCGACGCGCCGAGAGATCCTCGTTGATCTTGTCGGTACCGGTGCCGCTGTCGGCATAGCCGGTCACAGTGATCTTCGCATCGGGATTCTCTTCGAGCACGCGGCACAGACGGCCCAGCTTGAAGGCCTCCATCGGACGGAGTTCAGCCTTGTTGATGACGAAGAACAAGTCGTCGGACAGGGAAGCATCCAACTTGTTGACAGGGACTTCAACCCGTTTCTCCACGATCTTCTCGACCGGTTTCTCGATGATCTTTTCGACGATCTTCTCGACCACCTGCGGCCCGCGGACTGCGGAAGCCAGGTCGTGGGAAGCGGTGCTGCCGCCGAACTTCACCTTGACGGAGAAGCCAAGGCTGCGGGTGGAAGGCTGCATGAAGTAGTCCACCCCCTGGTTGTAGGTACCGGCGCTGGCCGTCAGTTCGGGATCGAACGGGGCCTTGAGGTAGAGCATCGCCAGGTTGTTGCCGACGACGGAAACGTTCAGGCCCTTGACCCAGCTGTTCCACTTGGAGACCGGGAAATCATAGCCCAGGGAAACCTCCGCCAGACGGACGTTGGTCGCGTCATAGACATACTGGCTCATCACGCCGTCGTTGCGTCCGATGACCTGGTAATAGCCCTGGATGTCGGTCGTCTTCATCCCGTTGAATTCCATCGAACCGATTTCGCGGGCTTCGGCCGTATCCCGGGAGATGCCGTAGTAGTCCATCACGGCCTGGGTCTTGGAGATGGCGACGCCGCCGAGGCGGGCCGTGAAGAGGAAGCTGGCCGTCAGACCGCCGTAGCCGACGTGGCCGCCCCAGCTGAAACGGTGCTTGGCGTCAGTGGAGCCGGCATAGACCATGTCCTTCTCATTGTAATCGGCCTTGATCATGCCTTCGCCGTTGAGATCGTAGTAGCCATGTTCGTCGGTGGCGATGGTCGTGACATACACGTCACCCAGCGAACCGCCTTCGTACAAGACGTTGTGGACACCGCCGAAACCGCCGACGGAGATGCCGTCACGGCCGTACACCTGGCCGTCCTGGGGATCGACAAAGCTCAGGTCAATGATCTTGTTGCGGTTCCAAGTCCAGGTGAGATAAGTCCCGTAGTTGAACTTGCCGACACTGTCGTCAAAGCGCAGGGCCATTTCAATACCCCGGTTGTTGACCTGTCCGCCGTTCAGGATCATCTCGCTGTTGGTGGAGGTGGAGCTCAGGCGGGCGGTATAGAACTGGTCGAAAGTATTGGCATTGTACCAGGTGGCGTCGATCTGCAGCTTGCTGTCAAAGAAATGGATGTTGGTACCCACTTCCCAGGACTTCGTGCGCTCGGGATTGAGCTGCAGGTTCCGGCGCCGGACGTCCGTCTTCATGGATCCGCTTTCCTGCTCGTAGCGGGGATCCAGGACATAGTCAGCGGGATTGGGCGTATTACCTACCTCGGAATAGGAGGCACGTATTTTCCAATAAGGGAAGAAGCTGCTCTTAAGGCCCGGGATGATCTCGGTCACGATGCCGGACAGACCCACGGTCGGATAGGTGATGGCACCCGCCGTCCAGAGGGTGGAATTCCAGTCCACGCGATAGGTCATATCCAGATACACCTTGCTGCGATAACCGACCTGGGCGTTGGCGAACACGGACTGGTTCTGGGAATGCCATCCCCGGGATCCGACATCGGTGTTGGAATGACCGCGGTCGATGTTGTTGAGGTCGAACTTGTTGTTCACCTGGATGAGGGGTCCTCTGATATAATCGGTCCGGAAGGCGATATCGTCGATGTTGGCACCCACGACGCCGGACAAGTTGACCACGTTGTCACCGAAGTACTTATTGAAGGTAGCGAGGACTTCGCCGAACTTCTGCTCGGTGAACTGGTTGTTCAGCTTGTACAGGCCGTGCGTGGAACCTTCGGTGAAGAGGGTGTTGGTGCCGGCATCGAATTTCTGCTCCTGCTTCTCGTCCGTACGGTCGTACTTGGCACGGGCGCTCAGCGTGAGCCACTTGAAAGGCTTGTAAGACAGCTGGGCGCTGCCCATCAGGCGCGTCTTGGCGTTCTGCCATTTCTGGTGCTCCGTGATCCAGTACGGGTTCTGCATCGACTGGACGAAGTCGTAAGGCCAGTACTGGGTCTTGAAATTACGGCCCGCATCATAGCGCTCGTAAACCTGCAGTTTCGAGAAGTCGTCGCCTGCCGGGAAGAGATAGACCGGGACGACGGGGTTGCCGAATTCGCCCTGGGCGATCATGTTCTGCTCGTTGACCCGTCCGTAGGTCAGGTTGACGTCCATCGTCAGGAGGTCCTTCACCAGATCAGTCGTGTTGCGGAAAGAGACGTTGTAGCGGCCCACGTTGTTGTTGTGGACGATACCACGCGCATTGGCGGCACCCAGGGACAAGTAGCTCTGGCTGCGGTCCGTACCTGTGGACAGGCTGACGGAGTTGACCTCGTTCACACCCGTCTGGAAGAAGTCGCGCGGGCTGTAGGTGGACGGCGTGTCAAGCTTCGCCCCCCAGCTGTAGTAGGAGCCGGGAGAAGAAGGACCGTAGGTGTTCTGGAACTCGGGCATCACATAGGCGCGCGAGAAAATCGTGCTGTTGGAATAGTCGATGTCCAAACGGTCCTTCTGGCCCTTCTTGGTCGTAATGATGATGACACCGTTGGCCGCATTGGCACCGTATAGGGCGGCCGCGGACGGGCCGGACAGGACGGAGATGGACTCGATGTCTTCCTGGTTGATCGTACCCAGCACGTCACCGGTCTGGCCGGCGCCCGCATAGGTTCCTTCGGGCTGTTCGCCACGCAGGGACTGCATCGGGATACCGTCGATCACGTAGAGGGCGTTGTTGTTGTTGGAGATGGACTTGGAGCCGCGCATCACGATACGCGAGGTACCGCCCACACCCGTGGAAGACTGGTTGATGGAGACACCCGCCACCTTGCCGTTCAAGGTATTGACGAAGGAACCCGCCGGGCTCACCGTCTCCAGTTTCGCCTGCTGCACGTTGTAGGACAGCGATTTCTCCTCTTTCTTGATGCCCATCGCGGTGACGACGGTCGCCGTGAGGGCGACGTTCTCGGACGCGAGCGTCACGTCGATGACCGAGCGGCCGTCGATCGGGACCACGGCGTCCTTCTGTCCGATGTAAGAGAAATGCAGGGCAGTGGCCGATTCGGGCACGGACAGTTCATAGTGTCCGTCCAGGTCGGTCACGGCGCCGATGGTTGCATTTCCTTCCACGACGACGCCGGCCCCGATGAGCGGCTCGCCATAGTCATCGGTGACAATACCCGTGATGACCCGGTTCTGGGCCAGCGCCAGTCCGCCTGCGATGAACATCCCCGCGACGGTCGCAAGGGCCGCCGTGAAGAGTTTCTTGAGTTGGAAATTCATAAAGTTGATGATTAAGTATGATGGTTAATGATTATTGTTTCCGATAGGCACGGATGGTCAGGACCTGCTCCGTGGGGCGGCCGTCCATCCGGGGCTGAACGGTGAAATCGACCGTATCCACCCCTTCGGGCATCGAGAAGGAGACGTGGAGCGTGTCCCGCTGGTCCGCCTTCATCCGGCCGGGGGAACGCAACCCGAGATAGGGTCGCCACGGCTCCGGTACATCGAAGGTCAACGAGGACTTGTGTGCATTGCCGTTGCCGTAACGGAAGAACAGGTCACCCGTTTCCCCGGGACGACGGTTGCCGTAGTGCAGCAGCATGTGGCTCATATACAGGCCCTCCCCATAGTTGTAGGGCCGGTCTTCCTCGATCGGGTGGTTGTATCCGATCACCTCTCCCTTGATCGTGTAGGAGTGCAGCTTGACCGGCGAGTCCTGATACCGGACTTGGACCGACTCCCGCATCGGACCGGGACGGTAGGCGGGGTTGTAGGTCACTTCGATGACCTCATCCTCTCCCGGCGCGACCGGCTTGGGATCGAAATGCCCTTCCGTACAACCGCAAGGCGTATGGATCGAGACCGGACGCAAAGTGTCGGACAACTCGTTGCGCACCAGCAGGCGCACGGTCACGGGACCGTCGATCTCCCGGATCTTGCCCAGGTCGGCTTCCCGGTCGGGGGCGGTACGGATCGTCCGGATTCCGTCCTGCGGGGTGCAGGAGAGTGCCAGCGCCATCGCGGCGATACCGATCAACAGGATCTTTCTCATAGGCCGGAAACGGTGTCGTTGTACAGGCCGAAGCCGTTGAGTACCGGGCAGGCCCGGGAAGCGGTGATCCGGATGCGCACGGCATCGGCCGTGACGGAACTGCCCGTCAGGATGCGTTTGTAGCCGATGGTCGTGCCGCGGCCCCAGGTGGACCAGGAGCCGTTGCGGCGGACCTGGATCTCGAAGGACTGCACGCGCTGCCCCAGCGGGATGTACTCCTGCAGCTGGACGCGGTTGAAGGTCTGCGCGCCGCTGAGTGCCAGTTCGATCTCCACGGTCCGGACATCGTCGTCCGTACAGAAATAGGTGTCATAGTCGCCGTCCAGCAGGAAGCGGGGACCGTATTTGGCGTCGTTGCTGCCACGCACGGAGCTGGCGGTCGCTGTCGCACCGTCGGCGAGATTCTTGCCGAAGATGCTCTGACGCATCCGGGTAAACTCCTCGATGATGGCGACTTCCTTGCTGTCGATGACGCCATTGTCCGAAGGCGGGACATTCATCAGGAAGACGCCGTTGCGGCCCACGCTCTTGTAGTAGAGATCCATCAGCTCGCGGGCGCTCTTGCGGCTGTCGGAGGCGCCGTAGAACCAGCCGTTGCGGTCCCCGATCGCCTGGATCGAGAAGTCGCATTCGGCGGGGCACCACGATGCGGCGCCCTCGTCGCCGGAACCCAGGTAACTTTCATAATTGCCCGGCAGGTTGGACGGGGACAGACCGCGGCCCGCGATGTCGAGCGTAGCCCAGTTGGTCTGCTGCGCATCTCCGTTCTCGTTGCCGACCCAGCGGCAGCCGGGGCCGCCGTT
>JAFUWZ010000071.1 GCA_017471045.1 Bacteroidales bacterium | reverse complement strand
AAATCCACGGCGTTGTGGACCGTGACGACCTTGGCCGGATCGATGTGGTAGTGGTTGATCACGATGTTGCGGGTCAGGTCGCTGACCGTCACGACACGGTCCGCCGCCTGCATGCCGCGCGTCTCGATGTCGAGCACACGGGTATCGATATGCTTCTCGTCGCCGCGGTCGTAAGAGGTCGCATGGACGTGGACCACCAGGGGCTTGCCCGTCAGTTCCTTGGCGGCGATGCCCGCCAGGTAGGTCAGCCAGTCATGGGCGTGGATCACATCGAACCGGTCGGCATACTGCATCGCAATGGTGCCGCCGACCTGGGCGTAGCGCGTGACTTCCTCCATCAGGGAGGCGCCGTACTTGCCGGAGAACTTGAACTTCTGTCCGAAGCCCACCGTCGTCTGGAGCGTGCGGTTGCGCTTCATCTCCTCGATCGCGGAGAAATACTCTTCCGGATCGACATAAGGAACGAGATTGGAATCCACATACAGGTATTGGGTCCTGTCGATGAACTCCTCGACCGTAGAGCTGACATTGCGCACCTCCACGTCGCTCGCATTGAGGATGGTCGTTGCGCTCTGGTCCTCGTCTCCGGAAGCGGAAGGCATCACGAAGAGCGTCTCCACGCCATTGTAGGCGAGCCCCTTGACGATGCCCTCGCAGGCCGTGCCCAGACCGCCGGCGATATGGGGAGGAAACTCCCAGCCGAACATCAAAACTTTCATAGCCGTCTAGCGCTTTAGGTTCAACTTATATTCTATGGCGAGCAGGGCGGCCGTACTGAGGGCCGAAGAGATGGCGCCGTGCGGCTCCTGGGGCGGATCGCCGTCGTACAACTCGGAGAAGGCACCGACGCCGTGCTTGCCCAGATCCTCGTAGAAGCCGTCCACCAGCGCGCGGGCCTTCCCGAGGAAGGATTCGCCCTTCACCCGGAGACAGACATCCACGTACGGTTCCAGCAGGAAGGGACGCGTGCTGCCGTTGTGGTAAGCCAGGTCCCGCTCATGCTGAGAACCGTCATAGACGCCTTTATAGCGGGCGTCGCGGGGAGACAGGGTGCGGATGCCGCGCGCGGTCAGCAGCTCCTTGTCCACCACGCGCACGACTTTCGGGACGATCTCGTCCTCGACCGGAGCATACTTCACCCAGACGGCATAGAGCTGGTTGGGCCGGATCTCCAGATGCTGGCCTTCGTTGTCCACATAATCACACAGGCAGCCGATGGAGTCATTCCAGAACAGTTTCTGGTAGTTGTCCCGGATCAAGTCCCGGACGCGGGACCAGCGCGTCACGAAGTCGCCCGTGCCGGCGCCATACTGGCGCTCCATCTCCAGGGCGAAGCAGATCGCATTGTACCACAGCGCGTTGGTCTCCACCTGGAAGCCTGCACGCTCCGTGACGGCCCGGCCGCCGATGTAGGCATTCATCCAGGACAAGGCGACACCGTCCATCTGGGCCCAGAGCAGGCCGTTCGGCTGCAGGGCCACTTCCTTGCGCTCACCCGGCACGTAACTCTCGATGATGCCGCGGATGACGACGCCGTACTTCTTCCAGATCCGGGCCGGATCGGCTCCGAAATCCAGGTAGGCCTGCAAGGTGCAGGCCATGAAGAGCGGCGCCTCGACCTGCGTGGTCCGGCAAAACAAGCGCTCCTGCTCGTCCGCGACGATGTTGTCCAGGATTTCTTCAAACTCAGCCGCGTCGCCCTTGGCGTAAAGCGTCAGCCCGGCGAGCGACTGCAAGGTCTCGCGCAGCAGGCCGGTGTACATCCAGGAAAATCCGGCGTTGATCTTCTTGCGGTAATTGTGGTTGCAGACGAGCGTGTCGGCACAGCGGACCAACTGGTCGCGGCCGTCCGTGACCGGCGGCATCAGCCGCAGGCGGTCGTTGAACTTGCGTTTCAGGCCGGCGGGCGCTTCTTCCTTCATCGAGGCGGAAAAGACCACGGAAGCACCGGGAGCCAAGGTCAGCTCGAACCAGCCGGGCACGAACAGGTCCTCCTTGCAGTCAAAGCCCCGGCGGTACTCGTCGGAATAAGTGATGCCGTTGTACCAGTAAGGGGCGGAGACAAAGGCCGCCTTGGCGTCGCTGACCTGCAGGTTGAGATCCGGGAAATTGGGATACATCCGGAAGGAAACGCCGTTCGCGACCGCCTCGAAAGTGGTGCGCGCGTCCGCATTCTGCTGCGTCAGGGCGTGGATGTTGCGGAAAGCCAGGAAGGGGCGGAGCTGAAGCGTGGCCTTCGCAGGCGCCGCCAGCAATTCGAACTTGACCAGCACCTGGTCCTGGTCCGGCACCAGCAGGATGCTCTTGCGGAAGACGATGTCGCCCACCTTATAGGTGATCTGCGGGACAGAATCGCCCGCAAAATCCACCACATACTTGTGTCCGCGGGGCTCATAGACCTCTCCGTAGCAGTGGATGCCGAGATTGAACTGCTTGCCGTTGACGATCAGGCTCTCGTCCAGTGCGGACAGCAAAAGGAACTTGTCTCCCCCGAAACGGTCCAGCGTCACGGCGAGAAGGCCGTGATAACGCCGGGTATTGCAAGTCAAGATGGAGGTGTTGCAGTACGCACCTGTCTTGTTGGCCGCGAGGATCTCCCGCTTGAGCGAATAGGACAAGTTGACCAGCTCGGACTTGTTGAATTTCAAAAAGGCCATATATTATTTCAGTTTTTCATACACCATCGCGCAGCGGCCGGGCAGGTAGAGGTAGAGCGTGTCCTCAAAAGAGGGGTTCCCGTTCGGGGATTTGACCGGGACGGAGATGTGCGTCTCACCCACGCGCAGGCGGTCGAAACCATCGAAACGCGCCTCGTCCGTGCTCAGGACCAGCCGGTAGGTGCCGGCAGGCGCCGAGAACCCGTAATCGGCAAAGGAGCCGGCCGGATGGAAGTTGAAAGCAAAGATACTGTTATTTCTGCTGAATATCAATATTTTCTTTTCCTCGTCCGCAACCAGAAGGACCGGCCGGTCGGACAGGATGCCGCGCCGCTTGAGATAGTGGACCATCGCCTTATCGAACGCACGCAGATACTTGTAGCGCAGGTAGTCCGGTTCGGCGAGCGACCACTGCCGGCGGGCATGGGCGTAGGACCAGCCATTGCCTTCGCGCGGGAAATCGATCCACTCGGGATGACCGAACTCGTTGCCCATGAAGTTGAGATACCCGTCGCCGGAGGTCGCCGCCGTGACCAGGCGGATCATCTTGTGCAGGGCGATGCCCCGGTCCACGACCAGGTTGGAGGACTTCTTGTCCATCGAGAAGTACATCTCCTTATCCATTAGCCTGAATATCAGTGTCTTATCTCCTACCAGCGCCTGGTCGTGGCACTCGGCGTAACTGATGGTCTTCTCGTCTTCACGCTTGTTGGTCAGCTCCCACCAGATCTCTCCGGGCGACCAGTCTTCGTCCCTGCGCTCCTTGATCCACTTGATCCAATGGTCCGCCACCCCCATCGACATCCGGAAGTCGAACCCTATGCCGCCTCGTTTCAGGGGCGCCGCCAGGCCCGCCATGCCGCTGACATCTTCCGCGACCGTGAGTGCATTGGGATCGATCTCATGGACCAGCAGGTTGGCCAGCGCCAGGTAAGTCACGGCATTCTCATCCACGCCTTCGTTGAAATACAAGGCATAGTCGCCGAAATCCTTGCCCAGTCCGTGATCCCAGTACAGCATACTGGTCACGCCGTCGAAACGGAAGCCGTCCAGGCGGTACTCTTCCATCCAGAACTTGCAGTTGGAGAGCAGGAAATGCTTGGTCTCATCCTTGCCGTAGTTGAAGCAGCGCGACCCCCAGGCCGGATGATGTCCCTGCGGGCCTTCGTAGAAATACAAGTCCTCCCGGCCGTCAAACAGGCCCAGACCCTCGGCTTCGTTGCTCACGGCATGGGAATGGACGATATCCATCACGACGGCGATTCCCTTCCCGTGGGCATCGTCGACCAGGGCCTTGAACTCCTCAGGCGTGCCGAAGCGCGAGCTCAAGGCGAAGAAGTTGGATACCTGGTAGCCGAAAGAGCCGTAATAGGGGTGCTCCTGGAGCGCCATGATCTGGAGGACATTATAGCCCAAGTCGGCCACCTTCGGCAGGACATCCCGCCGGAAATCCTCGAAGGAAGCGACTTTCTCTTCCTCCGAACTCATCCCGATATGACACTCATAGATCAGGGGATGGGGCCGCTTGCCGGCCCGGCCGTGCTTCCAGACATAGGGTTGCGCCGGGTCCCAGACCTGGGCGCAGAAAAGCTTCGTCTCCGGGTCCTGGACGCAGCGCGTCGCATAGGAAGGCAGGCGTTCGGCCCCTCCGCCGGGCCACTCGATGAACAGTTTGTACAGTTGCCCGTGGTGCAGGAAAAGGGGCGGTAGACGCAGTTCCCAGGTCCCGCCGCCGACCGGCTGCAGGGCATAACCCGCGGTACGGCACCAGTTGTTGCACTCTCCGATGAGGTAGATCCGGGCGGCATGGGGCGCCCACTCGCGGAACACCCAGGATCCGTCCGCTTCCCGATGCAGACCGTAATACAGGTGATTGTTGATGCCTGCGGAGAGCGACCCGCCCACGGCGAAACGGTCCCGGGTCTCCAGGATCCGCCGGTGACGCGCATCGATCGCGTCCGCGAAGGGCCTCAGGTACGGATCCGCCTCGTAAATCATTTTCGTTTTCATAGCGTTCAACCGTCTATGGCGTCCACCTTGTCGCGCACGCCGCGCAGGTATTCCCGGCAACGGGCGGAGAGTTCCTCCGCCTGATGCACATACTTGTCGATGTCATCGATGCCGGTCGCCGGATCCTCCACCTTGGCCAGGATATCCTCCAGGGCCGCGACCGCCTTGGCATAGTCAAACTTTTTTTCCATCTACCGTACAATTCAATTGTCCGTCGGCGAACAGCACGTTCACCCGGTCGCCGACCTGCACAGGGGCGGCCTGCTTGAGAATGACGCCCCGCCCGTCCGTGGCCAGCGCATAACCCCGGGACAGGATGCCGCGGGGGTCCGCCGCCTTGATCCGTGAAGCGAGCAGCTCGACCTGCGAAGACATCGCATTGAGCTTGTTCACGAACGCCAGGCGCAGGCGCGCAATAAAACTCGAAATACGCTCATCCTCAGCCATATATGCATCCAGGAGAAGATCCGCCAGCGCGGTCGGGGTCTTGACGTCGCGGTAGGCGACCAGGTCCGCGACATGGCGGTCCCGGTCGTGTCCGATCGCCGTAAAGACCGGGATGTCGCAGTTCGCAATGTTCCAGCACAGGCCGTAGTCGTCGAAACAGGCCAGATCGAAGTTGGATCCGCCGCCCCGCAGGATCAGGATGGCGTCGTAGGGATCCCGGGCGGCCATCGCCGCATCCAGGGCGTCCGAAATGGACGCGGGCGCCGCCTCTCCCTGCATCGTCGCCTCGAAGAGGTCTACCCGGAAACGGAAGCCGTACTCATTCTCCGTCAAGTGATGCAGGAAATCCCCCCAGCCGGCGGCCGTGGGGGCCGAGATGACGGCCAGCGCGTAAGGCAGGTCCGGCAGGGTGAGGGCCGTCCGCTGGCGGTCCAGCAGGCCCTCCGCCTCCAGCCGGGCGAGGGTCTCGCGCCGGAGACGCTCCTGCTCGCCGAGGGTCAGCCCGGGGTCCAGTTCGTCGATCGTCAGGGACAGGCCGTACAG
>JAFUWZ010000070.1 GCA_017471045.1 Bacteroidales bacterium | reverse complement strand
TTTTTTACCCATAAGCTTAATACTTTGAGAATGCAAGCTTAACAGGTAAGGACTTGACTTCCATTGCAGCCGCCACACGGCTGTGACATTGGCTATGAGGATCCTCCCTCTTTTGTGTGGGCTTCAATGATGCGGTAAACTTCTCGGCTGAGGGCATCCCTGTCAGGCAAGTACAACTGGTACCGGCTTACAAAGAGTTGGTTATTGATCCCTTCAAGCGCGTATTGTACAGTGAGTCGGTCTTTTTCTGCGCCCAAGACGATGCCAAAGGGCTCGTTGTCGCCCTCGGTACATACCTCGTGCTTGAAATAGTTGAGATAGAGGTTCATCTGGCCGATGTCCTCGTGCTGTACACCGTCTTTTTTAAGGTCGATCAGGCAGTAGGCCTTGAGGATTACGTTGTAGAATACAAGGTCGACGTGGAAGTGCCGCCCCCCAAGGGGGATGTGGTATTGCCGTCCCACAAAAGCAAAGCCTTTGCCCAGTTCCAGCATGAACATACTGAGATTGTTGGCAAGGGCGTCTTCCAGGGTCTTCTCGTTCCAAGTGGGAAGCTCCGGAAGGCCGGTGAATTCCAGGACAAATGGATCGTGAATGATGTCTTCTGGTTTCTGGACTTCGATGCCCTGGTTCGCCAGTTGGAGAACACCCTCTTTGTCTTTGGAAAGAGCGAAGCGCTGGAAAAGCGCCGTGCTCTTCTGGCGTTTGAGTTCGCGGACGCTCCATTTCTGGGCTTCGCACTCCTTAGCGTAGAAGCTGATTTCCAGCGGATCGTCGGATTTGAGGATTTCGGAATAGTGACTCCAACTCAAAAATCCAGACAGTGTCTGGACTTTCGGATAAGTCAGGTATAACTTCCTCATATTGTACACATTGCTGCGGCTGAACCCTTTTCCGTATCGATGGGTAAGTTCATCCGAGAGCCGGTTCAGCAGATTGCTGCCATATTCTGCACGTTGGGCGCCAGCCTGTTCGTAATCAACGATGTACTTGCCAATATTCCAGTAAGTCTGGACCAGAACGGTATTGACGGATGTGGCAATCTGGGCGCGGGCCGAGTCGAGCAGGACGCCGATGCTCTCTACAAGAGAGTCATAACCGGAATATGTCGTTATTCGTCCATGGACAAGAGGTATTTCAGATCAATATACAAAGATAACCTTAAATCTTCGTAAGGCAAACAATGAAATAATGATAGTGTATGGCAGGACATCGCGTTCCTTCTAATTGAAGAAAGCCGGAAGTCATCGGACTTCCGGCTTTCTTCAGTTATTTAATCTAAGGAAGAACTATTCGGCCGTTTCGCCGACGTTGAAACCCTTGTTGTAGTCGGTCTCCCGCTGCGGGACGACCCAGGTCCAGTTGTTGTATGCGTCTGTCGCGATCTTAACGGCGACGGCGGGGTGTGCATTGCCACCATTGCCCCAGGACTTGCGGTCAACCGGACGGTTCCAGCGTTTGAAGTCAGACCACTCGAATCCTTCGCCCCAGAGCTCCAGGTTGCGGTAGTCCATGATCTCCTGCCAGAGTGCGTCACCGGTAGCCGTGCAGGAGTAGCCCGGAGTACGGCCGGTTTCGGCATTCAGCGTGTTCAGGGCAGCCTGGGCTTCGGAAGTCTTGTTCTGCTTGAAGGCGGCTTCCGCTTCGATCAGGACCATTTCGGAAGAACGGATGAACGGGAGATAGCTGACGCCCGGGGTGTCAAATACGTAGAACTTGATCTGGTCACCGACGTGATAGAGACCGGCTTTCAGCGGAACGGTCACGTTTTTGACAGCCATCCTCTTGATATAGGCATCCACTTCGCTGTAAAGCGCTTCGTTTTTCATGACATAACTGTTTCCGACGGCATCAAGGCCATAGTTGAGGAATGCGGTAAAGACGGACTCCGGATTGTAGGAAGGGAACTTGTCCGGGGTGAGGAAGAGGCCCTTGCGGACATCGTTGTCCGGAATGCGGTCGGTCAGCTGGATGCTGATGGAACCGCCGCCGTTCGCGGTATTGGTAGCGTAGTAGCCGTTGCAGGAGAACTGGGTGCCATAGGTCCAGTACCACTGGTTCTCAGAAGCGTCGCCGTAGCTGCCGAAGATCCATTCGCTGTTCGGACGCATGAAACCGTCGTTGTACTTGTCTCCGCTGACAAGGTCGTAACCCTGGCGTGCGAGCTTGGCTTCAGACTGTGCCTTTGCATAGTCGAGTTTGTTCAGCGCAGCACGGGCATAGACGGCGTGGGCCACGTTGGCATTGGTATGCCAGACCTTGCCGGCCTCACGGTCCATTCCGCTTTCCGCGAACTTGGTGATGGCCGTTTCGCAGTCCTCGTAGATCTGCTTGTAGATATCGGCCATGGTGGAAGGAGCCAGGTCACCAGTGCTCTCGTCAATACGGAGAACCAGTTTCTTGCCTTCTTCGGAAGTGCCGTTGGAAGAATCGGACCAGCGGGGGCAATAGTACAGCAGCAGTTTCTGGTAAGAATACGCACGGAAAGTCAGCGCGGAAGCCTCGATGAAAGCCTTCTCCTTGTCCGTGGCACTGGAATTTCCGATGTTGGCCAGAATCGAATTGGCCTGACCGATGATGGTATAATAGTAATACCAGGCATAGAAGTCATAGACCGAATTGTTCCTGGAATGGAACGTCTGGTTGTGGATGGAAGCCCAACCGGACGCATAAGCGTTGTAGTTGTAGTTCTCGCTCGGATAATTCTCATAGAGACGCATGATGGCGTTCTCTCCGCAGAATCCCTGGCTGGACATATACTGCTGGGAGCACATGGTCAGCGCAATGCCGTTGAGGGCGCCGATGGCGTTGTTGAAGCTTGCTACGGCCGTGCTGGCACCGACAGAGTTGGTCGGAACGGTATCGAGATAATCCTTCTTACAGGAAACGGTCAGACCGGCCGCGAGGACAAGTCCTGCTATCGCTATTCTATATAGTTTAGTCATAATTCGAATTGTTTGGCGTTAGAAATTGAGGGTAAGTCCAAGGTTGAACACGCGAGCGGTGACATAGGTATTGTCGGAGCCGCCGCTGAAGCTGTACTGCGGGTTCATACCCTTGCGGGCGGAGATGGACAGCAGGTTTTCAACGCTGGCATTGATCATCACGCCTTCGAGGTCGAGCTTGTTGGCGAAGCGCCTGGGCAGGGTATAACCGAGGTTGATATTCTTGACAACAAAGTAATTGTTGCTGGTCAGCCAGCGGTCGCTGGTCGCGTTGTTGTAAGAACTGCGGTCGAAGTTGATCACCGGGATGCCGTCTTTGTCGATGCGGTCGGCGGAGGTCTCCGTCATGCCGGAAGGAACGCCATTCCAGGAATTCAGGATGTCGGCATGGTTGGCCGATGCGCTGGTCGCAGAGCTGGTGGACATGAGGGACGCATAGGTGCCGTCATACATCTTTCCGCCGAGGCTCCAGGTGAAGAGGGCGTTGAGCGTCCAGTTCTTGTAGCGGAGGCCGGTGTTGAAGGATCCGTAGACCGTCGGGAGGGCAGTGCCGGCCCAGTCACGCAGACCGTAGGCGGTATCGTACGTATAGTCCGTGCCATTGATCGTGACAAGCTCGCCGGCATCTGCGGCATCGGCTTTCTTCTCCGGGTCGAGCGTATAGAGGGCATAGCCATTCATCTGGTCGACACCTTCGAAGTGATAGGTGTGGAACTCATAGATGGACTTCCCGACGGCGAAGCGGCGGATGCTGCCGTTCGGCATTTCAGCGTTGTCGTTCGGAAGTTTCTTGATCTTGTTCTTCAGGAAGGTGGCGTCCATGCCGAGGCTCCAGGTGAAGTCCCGGGTGCGGACGACATCGCCGCTGAGGGAGAGTTCGATACCGCTGTTGGAAACGGATCCGATGTTCTCGAAACGGGACATGTTGTAGCCGTCTCCATGGGACCAGGAACCGGCGGAAAGCGGGAGCTGGACGCTGAAGAGCAGGTCGATGGACTGCTTGTCAAACCAGCCGAGGGAGAAGTTCAGGCGGTTGTTGAAGAGAGCGCCTTCCAGACCGACGTCAAAGGTACGCGTCGTTTCCCAGGAGATATTGGAGGCATCGAGGCTCTGCTTCTGGAGGGCCAGGTCACCGGCGTTCTTGTCAACCTCGTACAGGGCCTGGAAAGCATAGAGGTCGACGCCGGCATTGTTACCGACCTCACCGAAGGCGGCGCGCAGACGCAGGTCGCTGACCCACGGAAGATTCTGCATGAAGTTCTCCTTGATGATGTTCCAGTTCAGACCGAGGGAGTAGAAGCTGCCCCAGCGGTGGTCCGGGTGGAAGCGGGAAGAAGCATCGCGACGGTAGGAGGCATCCACGAAATAGCGCTCGTCAAAATTGTAGCGGACGCGGGAGAAATAGGCCTCGGAACGGTCCTTGTCGTCGTAACCCTGCGTATAGGAATTGGTGAGGAAGTTGCTCATGACGAGGACGTCCGGAATGGCCGCGCCCGTATTCATGGCATAATCGTAGAACATGTCATAGGCATAGTTCTCATGACCGAGGAGGACATCCACATGGTGCTTTCCATAGTTGTGATCCCATGTCAGGAGCTCCTGGGCCGTGTAGGAAAAGTAGCGGTACTGGTAATTGGTCAGACGTCCGCCGTTGGTGGCACCGTCACCGATTTCCGGGTTGTTGTAAGCCTTGCGGCTGGTGTTGCTGTGGTTGATGTCCGCCTTGACGGTCATGTTGAAACCATAGGGAAGCAGCAACGTTCCGTAGATCTGGCCGCCGAGGACGTTGCGGTGCGCCTTGTTGGAATCCTTGCGGAGCTCGTAGGCGATGTTGCGGTTGGTAAGGTACTGGCTTTCGGTATCCCAGACCTTGTCTCCGTTGCCGTCCACGACGATGGCCTCGTTGTTCTCATGGTCGTGCAGGTAGTACGGATAGATCGGAGCCATCATGCGGGCGGTGTTGAACGGGTTCGCATAATAGGAACCGCTGGCGTTGGAGTTGTAATCGCGGTCGGAGACCGTTGCCGTCAGGTTGATACCCGTCTTGAACCACTTGTTCGGGGTGAAATTGGTATTCAGACGGCCCGTGAAACGCTCGTAGTCGGAGGCGAGGACATAGCCCTGCTCGTTGAGGTAGCCGGCGGAGGCATAGACATTGAACTTGCTGGAAGCCACGCTGCCGGAAACCGTATACTCATGACGGCGGCCCAGACGCTGGACGGGGTCGAACCAGTTCAGGTCGGTGAAATTCGGATTCATCTTGGCGACAAGCTTGCCGTTGGCATCGAACAGCTGGTCGTTGCCCTTGTCGTAGATATTGAGCTTGGTGTAGTCGGGAATCAGGTGCTGGGTGGCATAGGCCTTCGCTTCGGCCTCGCCCAGCCCGAGCTTGCTGGTCATCGCAAAGTTTTTCATCGCGATCCAGGACACCTCCATCCAGGGATCCGCGGACAGGGCGTCGTACTCGGGGATACCGCGGGTGTACAAGCCTTCATTGATCTTCACGGTTACGCTCGGCTTCATGGAACCGGAGCCGCTCTTGGTCGTCACCATGATGACGCCGTTCGCAGCACGGGATCCGTACAGGGCGGCGGAAGCCGCATCCTTCAGGACGGAAATGTTGGCGATATCAGCCGAGTTGATTTCCGCGATGCTGCCGTCGAAGATCACACCGTCGACGACATAAAGCGGAGAGTTGCTGCCGTTGATGGAACCGAAACCACGGATGCGGATGCTCGGGGTGGAACCCGGCTCACCATAGGTATTGTTGACCTGGATACCCGGGGCGGCACCTTCAAGGGCACCGGTGGCGGAAGTACCTGTGCGCTGCTGCAGTTTCTTGTCGTCAATCTGAGCGACGGAACCGGTGATGGATTTCCTGGACTGCGAGCCGTAGGCAACGACAACCGTCTCATTCAGGGTGTTCTGGTCCGGGAACAGGGTAATCTCCATGTTCGGTGCAATCTCAACCCGGCTGTCCTGCATGCCGAGGAAACTGACGATGACGTACCTGGCACTCTGAGGGATACCACTCAATGTGAAGTTACCGTCCAGGTCGGCATACGTACCGATTGTAGTCCCTTCAATGACGATGGAGGCACCGGCTACCGGCTGGCCGTCCTCGGAAGAGACGACATGGCCTTTTACCGTGCTCTGAGCAAACGCCAAACCCATGCCGAGCAGGGCTCCAATGGCGCAAATAAGTAGTTTTTTACCCATAAGCTTAATACTATAAATCGGGGAGCATGCATCCTATCCCGCTGTGGGACTCTTATTTGGCGGATTCCATAAAACGTCCTAAATGGATTAGAGAATGATCAAAAGAGCCAAAGACAAAAGAATCTTCACTGCTCTACATTGGGGATTATTGACCTTCCCTGATTTCGGTTGACACTTTTAGAGAGGATTAACTAATATTGTTTACACTATCACTGACTGGGTTTACAGTCGGTGTATT
>JAFUWZ010000069.1 GCA_017471045.1 Bacteroidales bacterium | reverse complement strand
CGGCTATAGCTTCATCAATGTCCTGGCCGTTGACAACAAACTGGCCAGGCGCTCCCTGGCAGATCTGGAGAACAGGCTGCGGAGCCGGGGACTCTCGCCGCTCGTCATCACCGGCCATACCGGATGGACAGACGACCTGGACTGGGCATTCGCCCATCGCAGCGAGGTGTGCAATTCCCTGCGCCGCAAACCGCGCGTCCACGACCCCGGGGCTCCCTATGACGGATACGATGAATCTGATGACACGGAGGCGAAAGCGCGTTCCGGGTATTTAAAGAAACAGCACTGATTATCGAACCGATGTTTTGGGGATATCGCTCCAGAGTGTTGTGTAATGCGGGCTCTGGTGGTCCCGGCTCATCTTGATCTCGCCGCTGCCCTGCGACCCCAGAAGGACCGCTCCGCGGCCGAAGGCCTTGTGGATGGAGTCGATGCTGGAAGACAGCTTCGACTCCTTTTCCAGTGCCGCCATGTCTGAGAAGAGGGAATGGGAGAAGCACTCCTCCTGCACGAGCTTCGTGATAACAACGCGTCACGGAAGGGACGATGGCAACGGACCGCCAGGATCCGGGGTATCGGAAAGCCCGCCGGACCTACCTCGTCAGCTATGACCGGGCTATCCCCACGCTCCGTCAGGCCGATCATTGCATCGGCTGCGGCCAGTGCATGGTCCACTGTCCCCAGACCATCAAGATCCCGGATGAACTCCACCGGATTGACCGGTATGCAGAAAAACTCAAACAGGATCCGGCCGTTTTGTGAGTTAACGATAAACTTCCCGGGAAAATTGATAATCATCCTCCCGGGAAGAATACCGACCTTTGCACCAGAACTAAATAACGACAACAATCATGGCACAAACACTTATCGCATTCTACTCCCGCCGCGGAGAAAACTGGGTGGACGGCAGTATCCGCAACCTTCCTAAAGGCAATAATGAGGTTATCGTGGAGAAGATTAAGGCTCAGCTCCCTGAGGCCGATGTCTTCCAGATTGACACCGTGAAGAAATATTCCGACGACTATATGGTCTGCATCGAGGAGGCTAAGCAGGAACTCCGTGCCAAGGCCCGTCCAGAACTCACCAGCAAGGTGGAGAATATGGACCAGTACGACACCATCATCCTGGGCTATCCCAATTGGTGGGGCGTTCCTCCGATGGCTGTTTTTACCTTCCTGGAGAGTTACGACTTCGCCGGTAAAAAGATTGTTCCTTTCTGCTCCCACGAGGGTAGCGGCCTGGGCGGCAGCATCCGCCAGATTAAGATGGCTGTCCCGGAAGCCAACATTACCGCCGGAGTAGCCATCCACGGGGCCTCCGCATCCCACTGTGAACGTGAAGTGAATCTCATCTTAGCACAGGCCAAATAATGAAACGTATCATCCTTACCGCCATCCTTGCCCTTGCCGCACTGACTGCATCGGCCCAGACGCTTGTCGTCTATTATTCCAAACCGGGTGAGACCTATACACCGGACGGAATCATCAACCTGAAAAAAGGGAATACCCAGGAGGTAGCCGAGCGCATCCAGAAGCTCACGAAGGCAGATATCTTCCGTGTAGAGACGGTCAAGACCTATCCTGATGACCACATGAATCTCATCGATGTGGCGAAGGAGGAGCTGAATGCCAAGGCTCGTCCGGCCATCAAGGGTGACATTGACATCTCAAAGTACGACACCATCTACATCGGCTGGCCGTGCTGGTGGGGGACTCTCCCGATGTGCATGTTCACCTTCATCGAGAAGCATGACTGGAACGGTAAGACTGTAATCCCGTTCACGACCCATGAGGGAAGCGGTTTCGGTAGCGGACTGCGCGACTTGAAGGCTGCCGTACAGGGAGCAACGGTCGCCAAGGGACTCTCCCTTCGCGGAACGGCTGCCCGCTCCAGCGACGCACAGATCGAGAAATTCGTGTCCGGAGGAAAGTGAATGACGGACAAAGAACTGATCCAGAGCCTGTACGAGTCCATGTATGGGGCAATGATTGCCAAGGATACAGTGGCGCTTGGCCGTTTACTCACTGGCGATAGCGTACTGGTCCATATGACAGGGCACCGTCAGCCCCGGAAGGAATATCTCTCCGAGATTGCCTCCGGCGTCCTGAATTACTACAGCGTAGAGACTGACTCCCTGGAAATCACCGTGGATGGAGATACCGCCCGGATGGTGGGCAGAAGCAGGGTGAATGCGGCGGTCTATGGCGGAAGCAGACACACTTGGCGGCTTCGGATGGACTCGCAGCTCCGCAAGGAAAACGGGGTATGGCGGATCGCTTACAGCAGGGCCTCCACCTATTGAGAAATTTTGATAAGCGATAAATCTTCCGTACCTTCGTGGGTATGGAAGATTTTTTGATATTCAATACGCAGGAAGACGGGAATTATCCAGACGCATACAAGGAGAATTATCACTGCCACATCCTCTGCCGCAGCGGTGAAATGCAGTTTGATGCCGTTGGCAAGACCTTCATGGCTGGTCCCGGAGACCTTGTTATCTGGCAGATGACGACGGCGGTTTCCTCTGTCAGTTATTCGGAGGATTTCGACGCGGATCTCGTGCTCATTTCCAATCCTTTCCTAAACCTCTACAACCCCGAGCAAGTATGGGCGACCAAGGGTTACATCTATATCAAGAGTCATCCGGTTTTCCATCTGGAGCCTGACGAATGGGAGGTCATCGAAGCGGATTTTGAGCAGTTCCGCCACCGGATTCACTCCCGCTTCGACCTCTTCTATGATGACAAAGTGGGACGTGTCTTCCAACTGCTTTTGATGGACATGTGGGGCATCTACTCCCGGGAGATGGAAAACCTGGATACGGACGAGACGTCGGCCCGCATCTTCATGCGTTTCCTGTATCTGGTCCAGCAGAACTGCCGGGCGCAGCGCGAGGTGGCCTGGTATGCCGACAAACTCTGCGTTACGCCGAAGTACCTGTCGGCCATTTGCCAGAAGATGACGGGAAAGGGCGGCTCGTACTGGATAGAGTACTATACCGCCCATGAGATCCTTCTGTTGCTCAACAACCCGGACCTGACCCTCACCGAGATTTCGGACCGGATGAATTTCCCGGCACCGCCGATGCTCACGCGCTATTTCAAGCGCGTCCACGGCATGACTCCGTCCGAGTACCGATCCGGGAGATAAGGGATCAGTGCGTGGCCTTCAGGTACTGCAGGTCGCCGTACCAGTAGGACGCCGTACATCCGCCGTCGGCGAGGAAGTCCGCTCCGCTGATGAACCGTCCGCGGCTGGATAGGAGGAACTCCGCCAGGTCCCCGATCTCATCAGGCGTACCGGCA
This sequence comes from Bacteroidales bacterium, assembly GCA_017471045.1. GTDB lineage: Bacteria > Bacteroidota > Bacteroidia > Bacteroidales > UBA932 > Cryptobacteroides. The sequence goes on along the minus strand of JAFUWZ010000069.1, from coordinate 3,880 downwards.
CGCCCCGCGGGCATTCCCTCTATCATCTTCAAGTAGCCCTCCGCCCGCGGGCCATGCAGCTCGTCGTTGGCCAGGGGAGTGATGATGATACCCGGGCTGATGCTGTTGACGGTAGCGCCGCGCCTGCCCCATCTGCAGGCCTCTCCGGCTACGCGCAGTACGTTGCAGCGCTTGGAATACTGATAAGCCTTCAGGGTGTCGGTGATGGAGGCGATGAAGGGGAGAGAGAGCAATTCTTCTACAGGCGACGTCGCCAAAGCTTCATTTTCCTCGAGGCTCAGCGCCGGAAGGCGGTGACCGGACTGGGAGGAGATAACAACGCCTGCGCCTCCTTCAGCGATAACCTTGCCGAACTCCTCCAGCAGGACGGATGTCCCGTATAGGTCCACCTGCAGGATCTTATCTACGGGAGCCTGGGAAGGGGAGACGCCGGCGGCACCTATGAGGTACTTCACGGGACCGAGCCCGGTCGCGAAATCCACCAGTTCCAGGATGTCGCCCCTGCTGCCGAGGTCGATCCGGATGGTACGGGTCTCAAAACCTGCGTCTTCCATGATCCCTGCAGCCCTGTCTGCGTTTTCGATGCTGTAATCGGCCAGGACGGTGATGCGTCCCGCACCTACTCTTCTGGCGATGGCCAGGCCGATGGAACCGGCCCCGACCAGAACGGATACTTCCTTCTTCATTGTGTTATTCGGTTTTCTTTTCCAATCCTATCTTTTTGACCCAGTTCGCGACAGCAGTCTTGCTGTCACTGTTGCGGACCGAGGCACCGCTGATACCCAGACTCTCCGGATACTTCGCGTCCGGATAGTATTTCTGAAGCATTGTCTTGTAGCTGCCGACCCCGCTGCCGCCGTGCGTCCCGAATGGGATGATCGTTTTGTCTTTCAACTGAGGATTCGCCTCGCAGAAAGTATGAAGGATCATGGGGGGCTCAGCCCACCAGACGGGACCGCCGATAAAGATATTCGTGTATTGGGAGATATTCTCGACACTTCCTTTGAACTTGGGCCTGGTGTCGTCACGCGGCCATTGAGTTCACTCTGACAGCCAAGCGTCTCGAGCGCCTCATAGTACTCGTCTCCGCTGATCTTTTCCGTCATGTCACAGTCGATCCGCCCGTCCAGGGATGCCATCATGTGGCAGATGATATAGGGTCTCATGTCCTTATGCGTTTTTACCCGCGTTATAGGCCTCTGCCTTGTCACGGTCGCTCATCACCCCTCGCCCCATACCGTTCTCGCCAATGATGACGCCGCCGTTCTCCAAAGCCTCGAAGCAGTCCAGATAAAGCTGGAACTCCTCTTTGATGTGGTCGTAGAAAGGACCCGCCTTCGGGGAGGCACCTGAGGTGATCAGGTAGAAGGTCTTGCCCTTCAACTGGTCCAGGATCCCGTATGTGCGGTCCATGACCACCTTGAGCTGCGCATTGACGGCATAGTAATAGACAGGGGAGGCGAAGACGATCACGTCGGAAGTGAGGAACTTCTCATATATGGGGAACATGTCGTCCTTCTGGACACAGCAGATGCCGGGATTGCGCTTGCAGCCGTCGCATCCCAGGCAGCCGTGCATCTGAAGCCGGTCCACCATGATCTTTTCGACCCCATGACCGGACTCCTGCGCGCCGCGGATGAACTCATTGGCCAGGGAGTCGGAATTCCCGCCCTTGCGGGCGCTGGAGGATAGAACAAGAATCTTTTTCATTATCCGTATGTCTCAATCAGGTGTTTAACGAACTGAGGGTCGCCGAAATCGATCAGACCGCTGTCATGTTCGTTGAGTGAGGCGATGAGAGCCATCTCCTCCGGTGTAAGGGAGAAGTCCAGCACATCGAGGTTCTGCGCCATACGCTCCCTGTGGGACGATTTCGGGATAGCGACGATCCCGCGCTGGGTGAGCCACCTGAGGGCCACCTGTGCAGCGCTCTTGCCGTACCTGGCGCCAATCTCAGCAAGTCTCGCGTTTTTCACGATGCCGTCCACGCCCTGGCCGCCCAGCGGGCCCCAGGCCATCATCCGGGTGTCGTGCTCCGCGAGGATGGGCTTGATGTCACGCTGCTGGACCATCACGTTGCACTGGAGCTGGTTTACCATCGGCTTGACATCCACGTAATGGGCGAAATCGAAAAATCTGCCCGCTTGGAAGTTGCTCACGCCGATCGCGCGGACCTTGCCGCCAGCATAGGCCTTCTCCATCGCGCGCCAGGTACCGAACACGTCGCCGTAGGCCTGGTGGATGAGCAGCAGGTCGATGTAGTCGGTCTTGAGTTTGCGAAGGCTCTCCTCGATCGAGGCGGCAGCCTTCTGCTCTCCGCTGTTGCTGATCCATACCTTCGTCACAAGGAAGAGCTCCTCGCGGGGAATGCCGGACTTCGCGATAGCATCACCCACACCTTCTTCATTGAAGTAGGCCTGGGCCGTGTCGATAAGCCTGTATCCGACAGAAAGCGCGTCAGACACGCAGCGTTCCGCCTCCTGGGGCGGTACCAGAAAGACGCCGTAGCCGAGGAGCGGCATCCGAACTCCGTTGCTTAAAGTTGTGTATTCCATGTCCGTGTGTTTTTTCTTGATGCAAAGATACAACCTTGTTCCTGATGAAGGCATACAAGTATGGCGGTTATTTTTATCAATATTTCTGAAAAAGGACAGTCGAAGATGAAGGAATCAGTCATCGGACAGAAACCGTCGGAATATCGCTCCAGAGGGTCGTGTAGTGCGGGCTCTGGTGCTCCCGGCTCATCTTGATCTCGCCGTTTCCCTGGGACCCAAGCAGGACCGCACCGCGGCCGAACGCCTTGTGGATGGAGTCGATGCTGGACGAGAGCTTCGACTCCTTTTCCAGTGCCGTCATGTCCGAGAAAAGTGAATGTGAAAAGCCTTCCTCCTGCACGAGCTTCGTGATGACGACCCCCGCTTTCTTGTAGCCGTAGCCCTCCCGGAAGAGATTCCGGCAGCCCTCGAGCGCATAGCGGTCCTCCATCAGGCTGACACGCCGGATCAATTCATTCTTATCCATATAGTTGGTTTGGTTGTCAATAGTATCAAAGTATCACGATGACTCCTGCGATCAGGACGGCGGGGATGGGCAGCACCATGCCGATAAGGCCCCCTTTGATGTGGAACCAGTAGTCGTGGTAGTCCTTCACCATGTCCTCCGTCCCCTTGATCACTATCAGATAGACCAGTAGGGTGAAGAGGGCGCAGGCGGCGAGGGATTCGAGGAGGAAAGTCATGGCTCGGTTTGTCTGGGACCCCAAACGAACAGGCCTTCCGCCTGGGCGCACTGACGGACCAGCTCCAGCAGCTCATCGTCCGGATTGTATAGGGTCATGTTATGGTCGTCTCCGCGGAAGGTGACAAGAGCGTCTGCGGTTCCGACAAGGATGAAAAGAGGGGAGTGGGAGATGGCGATCTCTTCGAAATGGCGCGCCAGGCCATCGGGAGACTCGTTCAGGGCCCAGGTTTCCCCGTCTGTGCTGACATTCAGGTCAAAGTAGCAGTTGAGCCGGATGAGGACGTCGGCAAACCGGCGGCTGAGCCCAGGAAGCCGCGACAGGATACTCAACTTCATGTAGTGAAGGACGTTTTTCCTTGGCCATCCGGGTGATTGTACGTATATTTACACGACAAACGGTAACAGAATATAAGAAAAGAAGAAGCGAAAGATGATATACAGCATTCTATTGGTAGTGGCTTTGCTGCTATGCTGGCAGGGCTACGAGTTCTGGGTGGCGGTTGGCCGCCAGCCGCGTGGAGAACGGTTGGAGCGGTGCAAACAGTCGCCGCAGTGGCGCGATGGTGAGTTTGTCAACGTGCATGAGACACCGACGTTGACGGGTGATGAGGGGCTCTTCGGTCAGATGTATAAGTTTCTG
>JAFUWZ010000068.1 GCA_017471045.1 Bacteroidales bacterium | reverse complement strand
CTGAGTAGACTCCCTTCTTTAAACAAAAAGTGGGACTGTTTGTCGGTAAAATGGCAGTCATAGGCCAGCACCTAACAAACGGGGAAAACTAGAGCGGCAGAATCCGGTAATCCGGAAAGAGCTACGGGCGCAAAATTGCCACCATCAGCTTGCTGGATCTTTGGCAAGTCTCCACTTCTCGCAAGGGGAAGTGGGTATTAAGTTACCCACCCTGTGCCGTGGTTGGCATGACCCGGGCAAGCCCGGGTGATAAGGATCCTGAGGAATGCCGGAGTGAGACTGGACCGACGTTGACGGATTGTAACGCCTTGAAATACAGCTCACCTTGATTTGCGTTTTTCCTAAAAACGACTAACTTTGTAATTAGTGAAATTATGCGCCATTACCTCACGGATGTCCCGAAATCGTTCATACACGTCTTCTAAAACCCTGACAATCTATCGGGGGGGGTGTCAAGTAGCTTAAAATCAATAGATTACGGGTATTATCCACTCTTTCCTGATTTCGGGGAGGAGCGGATAACTATGTCATATTCTAAAAATTACTAACCACATAACAACACTACCCATGAGAACTGATTTAAACTTTTCCGCCATCGGTGGAGTGAGGTTCATCCAGAATTTCAACCGTTACAGCGCCAAGAATCGCACGGCTTTTCTTAATGCGCTTGCCAGCAAAGCCACGGAAGACAAGATTTTAAAGCCCAACCCCGACTGGGTCCCCCACTATCCGATCGTGGTCGAGGTGGGCGGAGTCATCATCATCATTGTCTCCGGTCCCAAGCCTCGTCCTAAATACACTCCCTGTGAGATTGTCCTGAAAGAGGCCTTCGAGAAGGCCACCAAGTTCGAGCGTTACCTCAAGGGAGGTGTCCAGCATCTGATTGTCATGTCCCCGGACACAAAGGTTGAGATCCTAGCGATTCCGAATTAGAGAAAAGGATTAACAACAATACATATAAGCTATGGTAAATCGCGAAAAGTATATTGCACCGGAGTGTGAAGAGATTCGCATCCGTGTCGAAGAAGGAATCCTGACCGTGAGCGGGCAGGAGAACGAAAGACAACTAGGTGGTTACTGGGATGATGACGAATAAGGGGGAGAACGCTATGAAAAGGATTAATTGCGTTTTGGCGGCCCTCGTAATGGTGCTCGCCGGATCTTGCTCCAGGATGGAGGAGAACATAGTCGGGACCGAACCGATCCAGGGATCGACGCTCACGTTCCGGGCGACCCAGGGAGACAACCCCGGGACGAAGACAGCGCTTCAGGAAGACGGCAGCATCTGGTGGTCGAAGGACGACGCCATCAATGTCTTCCACGGCAACGCCAAGGGACAGTTCACGACGGACATCAGCACTCCAGCCGCCACCGCCACTTTCTCCGGAACGCTGGAGGGTGACGCGGGGGATGCCACCGTCTATTGGGGCGTGTACCCATACAATGAAACCAACAGCTTCGACGGTACCGGCGTGACCCTGGTGATCCCCTCAGAGCAGAAGGGCGTCCCTGGAACCTTTGCGGACAAGCTGAACCCGAGCGTGGCCCGTTCAGAGACGGAATCCCTATCGTTCTACAACGTGGGAAGCTGGTTCGTGTTCACGGTCGGAAGCGAGGGCATCACATCCGCTACCTTCAAAGGTAACAATGGTGAGGACATCGCTGGCAAGGTCAAGGTCACGATAGGCTCCGACGGAAAGCCCGTCGCTGAGGTTCTCGAGGGTGTAAAGTCCATCACGGTCACTCCGGAGGACGGCGGATCATTTGCCAAGGACAAGGAATACCGCATCGTTCTGCTTCCGCAAACCATGACGAAAGGATACACCATCACCCTTTACAAGGGCAACCAGTCGACCGACTGTGTGGTGAACAAAGAAGCGGTTTTCGAGCGCTCCATGTTCCGCGGTAAGCACACCGTCGACAGCGGACACTGGCATGGAGACTATGTAGACATGGGTGAAGGCCAACTGTGGGCGACGATGAATATCGGCGCCGCCTCGGAGACAGAGGTAGGAGCATATTTTGCATGGGGAGAGACAAAATCCAAGACCAGCTATGGATGGGACAATTATGCCTGGGGAGAAAGCGGGACGAGCCTCACCAAGTATGTCCTCCAGAGTTCATATGGCACAGTGGACAACCTATCCGTTCTTAGCTCGTCTGATGACGCCGCTACTGCCTCTTGGGGCGAAGGATGGCGGACTCCGACCATGTCGGAATGGCAGTGGCTCTATAGTAATTGCGACAGATCCATTGAGACGGTTGACGGCGTGACCGGATTCAAGTTCACAAGCCGTATCGACGGATATACCACCAACAGTATCTTCATTCCTGCAGCAAAGTATTATGATGGCTCATCCTTGGTAGAAGGTGAGGGCAAGGTGTCGTTCTATTGGACGTCTTCGCTTCATAGCGAGAACAGTGGTTATGCACAGTCAAACGGTCTTTCCCAGACCTACGATATCCTGAACGGGGAAACTCCCAACTACCGTTATTTGGGTCTCCCTGTCAGGGCTGTTCGTACTCTGCCGACGTCTGTGACGGGGATCGAACTTGACCAAACCTCACTTACAATGGAACTTGGAGATTCCCCGTTTACATTGGGTGCAACGGTGTCGCCTGCAAACGCCACGAACCAGACTATCCTTTGGTCAAGTTCGGACGTATCCATTGCAAGCATTGTTCCCAACGGAAACGTATGCGCCATCGGAGCATCGGGAGTCGGTTCTGCTACGATCACAGCCACGACGGTTGACGGCGATTATTCCGCCTCCTGCGTTGTAACGGTCACGGGTGTTCAGACAACCGGTGTAACCTTGGATAAGACAACCCTGATCTTAGGTCCCGGTGAAACGTACCAGCTGACAGCCACTGTCCAACCTGAGAACGCCTCGGTCAAGACCGTAAAATGGTCCAGCAGCAACCCGGACGATGTCGCTGTCAACGAGGAAGGATTGGTCACGGCTTTAGCGTTGAACGGATCTTCCACCATTACCGCGACGACCGTCTACGGAGAACACACGGCCACCTGCGAGGTGACGGTAAAATACGTGGAGGTCACAAGCGTGTCTTTGGACAAGACCAGTCTTTCCCTTTCTGCCGGAGCAAGCACCACCCTGACCGCGACAACCCTTCCCGAGGAAGCCTCGAATCCGGTAGTAGTTTGGTCGAGCAGCGATGATTCCGTCGTGAAGATATCCTCCTACGACGGCCATGTCGCGACGATAACAGCCGATGCCGACTGCCGGGGAGGCACGGCGGCCATAACCGCGGCATGCGTGAACGGAACAATCACGGCGACCTGCGAGGTGACTGTGACGGTCCCCGTGGAAGAAGTAGTATTGTCAAATGAAGAGCTACACTTATATATCGGTGATAACTTCCAACTCGGTGCTTCCGTCCGGCCTGTCTACGCGACGAATCAGAACATTACTTGGAGCAGTTCTGACGATTCCGTGGTTTCGGTAGATTCGAATGGCCTTCTCGTGACGAAGAAGGTCGGTTCAGCCATCATAACGGTCACAACAGAGGACGGAGGACGTACCGATACCTGCGAGGTGACGGTGGTCTCCGGGGACCCTCTCAACGGCCATGCCTATGTTGAGATGGGAGTCACCTCAGCGGACGGCAAAGTCCTTAAGTGGGCGACCATGAATGTTGGGGCTACATCCGAAACGGATTATGGAGAATACTTCGCATGGGGCGAAACGAAGACGAAGGAGAATTATTCCTGGGAGACCTACAAATGGATGCAGAAAGACCAGTCCGACTGGATGTACATCACAAAGTACACTTATGCTGACGGCATAACAAGCGCGATCTGGTATGACTCTGATGACAACTTCATCGGTGACGGCATCACCGAGCTGGAGAGTACCGATGACGCTGCATCCGCGAATTGGGGCAGCACATGGAGGATGCCCACGGATGATGAGTGGGCTCAGTTGATGGATAAGAGTAATTTCACTTGGGAGTGGGATCCTACCAGGAATGGTTATACCGTCACCAGCACTATCTCCGACTACAAAGGAAACAGCATCTTCCTTCCCGCCGCCGGCTTCCGGGGCGGTACCGGTCTCTACAATGCCGGCTCCTACGGGTACTATTGGTCGTCCTCACTCTCCTCTTCGACCGACTCGGGCTGCGCATGTTACGTGAAATCCGATTCGAGTAATGTCAATAGGTTCAACGACGGCCGCTCCAACGGCCAATCCGTCCGTCCCGTCTCAGAATAATGTCGGCAATGGCCTTTGGCCCAGCCGTCCTGCTGACTGCGCATGCGGTCAGCATCAAGGAGTCAATTCTTGTGCGAAGCCCAGAAAAACGGCCGCAGGCCGTTGAAAAACGTTGAAGGGCGCATCCTCTTTACGGGATGCGTCCTTCATTATTCTTCCGGTTGAAAAACAAAGGGAAGTTTCTACAGAAGTTTCTTGAGTTCCTCAATGTCCGGCAGTGCCTTTCTGAACTTCTCAGGCATGTCTTCCTTCGTTCGGAAAGTAGCTACGCCCATTGGCTTGTTGTAATCCTTTATGAGGTATTCTACGATGGCTTTGTCTGCGCTCTTGCAGAGAATCAAGCCAATGGAAGGGTTCTCGTTCGGCTTACGGACATAGTCGTCCAGGACGGTCAGATAGCTGTGCAACTGACCCAAATATGCCGTCTTGAAAGGTCCCCGTTTCAGTTCTACCGCTACGAGTGATCCCAACTCACGATTGTAGAACAGCAGGTCAATCTTGAAAGTATGGCCTTTGACTTCAACGGCATACTGATTCTTGATAAAGAGGAAGTCCTGACCGAACCGGAGTATGAAATCCCGGATGTTGTCAACAATCTCATTTTCCAGCACCCGTTCATCGACGTCCTCGAAGTCGCCCGCATCCAGTTCCTCCGTATTAATGAAATCCAGTAGGTACTCATCCTTGAAAGCGCGGAGAGCACGGCGGGCGCTCTTGGCGTCCGGGATGGTCGCAAGGAAGTTGTTCGGCAAGGCACCGTGGTGATGGAAATCGTCTTCTGCTATCGATTTGAGAAGCGCCTCTTTTGAAAGGTGAGACAGAGCCGTGTGGCGGATATAGAACAATCGAGCGTCGCGGTCCTTTACCTTCTCCAGAATCCGGATATGGTGCGTGAACGGGACGGCCAAGAACTCTTCCAATGGAAAGCCCTCGTAATTCGCCAATTCCGGTTGGCGAATTGCAATCGGTTCAGAATCTGATACTTGTAAATCGCCAACCGCGGTTGGCGATTTGGGCGCCTCGATTGACCAAGCCTCATAGAAAAGACGCATATTTTTGAGGCTGCTGACACCGAAGCCCATCAGCCCCGGGAGATCCTCTTTTAATTGAGCGCTGATTATTTCCAAGGCTCCAGTTCCCCAATATCCGGTGCGCGAGTTCTCAGAGATGTATCGGCCGATGGCAAAATACAACTGTAATTGCTCTTGATTGGCAAGCCGAATGGCGTTGTATTGGCTCTGGAGAATAGCCTTCTTGATTTGTTCGACGGCTTGGAGGTATTTGGGTTCTATCTTGTCCATAAGGCAATTGCGTTAAGCATGCAAATATACTGAATTCAACTGGAATAAGCTTGCTATCGCGGAGCATCGTTAAACGAACAGTCCCTTGGTCAGATTGACCGCTTCGATCTTCTTCTCCAGATTCACCTTGGCATAGACCTGCGTTGAAACCAGGGTCCGATGTCCCAGGATCTTGCTCACCGAGTAGAGTTCCGCACCGGCGGAGATGGCCAGTGTCGCAGCCGTGTGGCGGCTGCAATGGTAGGTCAGTTCCTTACCTGTTATGCCGGCCTTGTCCCTGATACTGCAGACGTATTTCGTTATAACGCCGGATCTTTTCGGCAGGCGAAACACGTTCTCATCCTCGTCTTCAGGGCGTGGCGGCAACAGGGAGAGGGCCAGCTCGTTCAGGGGCACCGTCACCGGACTGCCCGTCTTGTGCTGGACTATGGACACCGCCCATCCGTCTCCCAGCGGCTTGATGTTGCCCCACCTGAGCCGCTGAATGTCACCCAGCCGGAGGCCCGTCATGCACGAGAAGCCGAAAGCTTTCTGAACCTGACGCTCATTCTCCGTTGACGGCGCCACCGCCAGGAATCGGACCAGCTCTTCCGGAGTCAGATACTCCCGGTGTTTGTCCGGGGCGTGGAACCGTTCAAGTTTGTTCAGTCCCCGCAACGGGTTGAACCCGATCCGGCCGTCACGGAGCGCCTTGTTGAAGATGGCATTGATTGTCTCTCCGAACAGGAGCAGGGAGAAATCGGCCAGACGGCCCTCCCGCACCTTGATCTGGCCGGGATTCCGGTAGTCGTTCCGCATATAGTCATACAGGCCGCTGATGACTTCTGACGTCACATCCTTTAGGAGGATGTCTGTCCTGCCGATACGGTCAAGATACTCATTGATCCGCTTGCGGACATTGTTTTTATGCTGCATCGCCGAATCACTGTTGCCGCAATCGGCGGAATACCGAATGTATTCATCACACCATTCCAGCCAGGTTGTTGTCGTGTCGATTCCATCCTCCGTCTCAGGCTTCTTCTCGAATTCCGGAGGATTGAGGAGCCTGTCGGACCGGACCGCCATGGCCTTGAGATAGGTCCTCTTGTTGATGCGCTTGGCATCTGGAGCATCTTCCGGAATCAGATACAGATGAAGGTTCTCCCTTTTGCGGAAGCCCTTCTCGTAGTATTCCAGATACAGGCCCCGGTTTCCTCCTTTCAATGCCCTTTCCTTGATCTCTACTTTCATGGTCAGATGGCTTTTGCGGTTTGGGGATCAGGCTTTGCTGCCTGGGTGGTGAAGAGGCTATTCACAAGATTCATGGTCTCGACCTTCTTCTGGTCCACGATCTTTGCGTACACCTCGGTCATCTGGATGCTGCTGTGCCCCATCAGTTTGCTGACAACATAGAGGTTTGCGCCCAGGGTGAGAAGCGTCGTCGCAGCCGTATGGCGGCTGCAATGGTAGGTGATATGCTTGTCTATCTTGCAATCCTTCATCCATTCCTTCAAGACGGCCTCCACCGTGCTGGTACAGACTTTCAGTCCATGGAATACATTGTCTTTTCCTTCCTCCTGCTGCGGCATCCATCGGAGCGCTTCATCGGACAGCGGTATCGTCACCATCTTCTTAGTCTTGACCTGCTTGTGCTCGATGTATTGAGTCTTCCCGTCGGCGGCGGTATGGATCTCACTCCAGAGAAGGGACTTCATGTCGCTGTAACGTAGTCCGGTGAAGCAGGAGAAGAGGAAAGCCCTCTTCACTATGTCACACCTACATGGTGTATTGATCAGTACCTTCAGTTCCTCAACAGTAAGGAACTCCCGTCTGGAGGCCGCGATCTTCGGCTTCTCCTTTGCTTCCAAAGCATTGAACGGGTTTGTCGGGATCAGACCTTCAACCACGGCCTTGTTCATGGCCGCGGCAACACGGGACATCAGCAGCCGGGCCGTGGTGTCGCTAATCGTTTCCTTCCCCCTGTGGCATTTGCATGTCCTGAGGAATGCGACGAAACCACGGCAGAACTCCCTGTCAACGTCCGCCAGGCGCAGGTCCGGCATTCCGATGGAAGCCAGGTATTCTTCGACCCGTACCTTCGCGTTCCGTTTGCTGATCACGCCTGACGGGGACAGCTGCGCTTCGCAGGTTACAAAGTCTTCCAGCCAAGATACCAGCGTTATCCTAGACTTCTTCAGTTTCTCCCAGTCCACGAGGCCATCCTTCTGAATATCGAGGATCCGCTGGGCCTTGATCTGTTCGGCAAGCCTTCTGGTATTCTTGTTCTGCAACTTCGCCGCCGGGGTGGTCTCCGGGATGATGTAGAGTTTGAGCCCCTCTTTCTTTCGGTTTCCCTTGTGGTACATGTCGAGATAGAGACTGATAGTCCCGTCCCCGAGGACTTTCTCTCGGATACGGACCGGTTCTTTCACCTTGATTTCTTTTTTCTTTTTAGCCATTTCCTTCGTTTTGTTTTCGTATCGTTTCTGATGTTAATATATTGTGTAACAAGCAGTTACATCGCTTGCGCAAATATAATTTAAACGGGACAAAAACAAGACAGAAACAGCAAAAAATGAATGAAAACATCCGATATTGATGCAATCAAAGGAAACACGATGATACTCTGCTAAAGCGTTGATGCTTCTATGATTACATCTCCCACTTAACCTATCGTTTCCGATTGTTTTCAGCGCTACAAGAAATTTTCATATCTTTGTGGAGATATGGGAGAGCTGAATACGAGCATACAGTACCTCAGCGGGGTCGGTCCGAAGCGGGCCGAGCTCCTGCGGCGCGAACTCGGCATCGAGACGCTCTCCGACCTGATCCACCTCTATCCCTTCCGCTATATCGACCGCAGCGGCATCACGCCGATCGCGCAGGTCGCCCCGGACCTGGCGCATGTCCAGCTGCAGGCCACGGTCATCAAGAGGACCCTCTACGGGCCGAACAGCGCGGTCGTGTCCCAGGAGACCCAGCCGATCCACTGGGGGGCCGTCAAGCGCCTGTCCGTGATCGTCGAGGACGCTTCCGGCCAGATGGAGATGGTTTTTTTCAAGGGGATCCGCTGGAACTTCCAGCGACTCGTCCCCGGCAGCACGTTCCTCTTTTTCGGCAAGCCGCAGGCTTTCGGGAGCCGGCTCAACATCGTGCATCCGGAGGTGGATGTGCCGCAGGACGGCGCCATGTCGCAAGGAGCCTTGACGGGCGTGTATCCGAGCACGGAGCAGCTCAAGACCGGCGGCATCACCGGCAAGGTCATGTGCAAGCTCCAGTCCGCCGCCCTGACGCTTTGCCTGCCGGAGATCCAGGAGACGCTCCCGGAGTACATCCTGCAGGCGCGCGCGCTCGTGCCGCTGCCGTACGCCTTGAAGAACATCCATTTCCCCAAGGATAGTTACGCACTCCAGAAGGCGACCTACCGCCTGAAATTCGAGGAGCTGTTCTTCCTGCAGCTTTCGCTGCTCAAGCAGAAATACATCCGTTCCCGCGGCGAGCGGGGGATCCCGATGCCCAAGGTCGGGCCGGATTTCCATGCCTGCTACAACGCGCTCCCCTATGCCTTGACCGGCGCCCAGCAGCGCGTGATCAAGGAGATCCGGGCCGATATGATGAGCGGGCACCAGATGAACCGCTTGCTGCAGGGCGACGTGGGGTCGGGCAAGACGATGGTGGCGGTGCTGAGCTGCCTGATCGCCATCGGCAACGGCTGCCAGGCTTGCATCATGGCGCCGACCGAGGTGCTGGCCCAGCAGCATTATGCCAATATCCAGAAGTACCTGAAGCCTACCTCCGTGCAGTGTGCGTTGCTGACCGGCAGCACGACGCAGAAGGAGCGGCGCGGCATCCATGCCGGGCTGGAGGACGGCAGCATCGGCATCATCGTGGGTACCCACGCGTTGCTCGAGGATAATGTCGTCTTCCGGAACCTCGGGCTTGCGGTCATCGACGAACAACATCGTTTCGGTGTCGACCAAAGAGCGAAATTGTGGGCCAAAGGGCCTCTGGCCGGTGGCCACGGTCCCGGGGGGCAGGACTCCTCCGGCCAAGGCCGTATTCCACCGCACGTTCTTGTGATGACGGCGACGCCGATTCCGCGGACGTTGGCGATGACGTTGTACGGCGATCTGGACGTGTCGGTGATCGATGAGATGCCGCCGGGACGCAAGCCGGTGCAGACCATGTGCATCGGCCAGAACCGGCGGGCGGCGATGTACAAGTTCATGCGCGACGAGATCGCCCGGGGCCGGCAGGTGTTCGTGGTGTTCCCGCTCATCTTCGAGAGCGAGAAAATGGACCTGCAGAACCTGGAGCAGGGCTACGAGGAGATCGTCAAGGCCTTCCCGTTGCCGGACTACAAGGTAGCGATCGTCCACGGGCAGCAGACCAACGAGGAGAAGAATTTCAACATGTCCGCCTTTGCCGCAGGCCGGGCGCACATCCTGGTGTCCACGACGGTGATCGAGGTGGGCGTGGATGTGCCCAACGCTTCCGTGATGGTGATCGAGAGCGCGCAGCGCTTCGGCCTGAGCCAGCTGCACCAGCTGCGCGGCCGGGTGGGCCGCGGCGCCGAGAAATCCTATTGCATCCTGGTCAAGGACGTCAAGACCTCCAAGGAGGCCCAGCAGCGCCTGGACCTGATGTGCGCGACCGAGGACGGCTTCGAGATCGCCGAGCAGGACATGAAGATGCGCGGCCCGGGCGACCTCGAAGGCACCCAGCAGAGCGGCCTGCCCATCAGCCTCAACATCGCCTCCCTGGCCAAGGACGGGCAGATCCTCACGGAAGCCCGCCTCTATGCCGAGCGGATCCTGGATGCGGATCCCGGCCTCGAGAAGCCGCAGAACGCTCCGCTGGTACGCGAATTGCGGAAAGACAAATACGAAATCAAGGATTACAGCAAGATATCATGAAACGAATCGTCATTGCATTCACCTGTTTGATTATGGCAATCAGTTGTGCACAACAGAAAGAAGACAGCGGCTACATCGGCCCGTCCGACATCCAGGTCGCAGACGGCGTGATGACGCCCGAGACGCTCCTCGCGCTCGGCCGCCTGTCCGACCCCCAACTCTCCCCCGACGGCAACAAGATCCTCTACGGCGTATCCTATACCTCCGTAGCGGAGAACCGCAGCTGCCGCAACCTGTTCCTCTGCAACCCGGACGGCTCCGGCAAGGTCCAGCTGACGCGCTACGCCAAGAGCGTCAGCGCCGCGCGCTGGTCGGCCGACGGCCAGAGCATCTATTTCCTGCAGGGCGGGCAGCTCTGGAAGGCCCCGCTCAAGGGCGGCAAACTCGGCAAGAAGGTCCAGCTCAGCGACGTCCCCAACGGGATCAGCGACTACAAGATCTCCCCGGATGAGCAGCAGGTCCTGTACGTGAGCAGCATCAAGAACACCGCCCTCCAGACCCCTGCGGACAGCGACCCGGCCCTCGACAAGGCCCAGGCCTACGCGACGGAGGACCTGATGTACCGCCACTGGGACCACTGGGTGACGGATGTCCCCCGGACCTATGTCGCCACCCTGGTCAACGGGAAGATCACGCCGGAAAGCTCCATCGACATCCTGGGCACCGACAATCTCTACGAGCTGCCCACGGAGCCGTTCGGCGGCGCCGAGCAGCTGGACTGGGCGCCGGACAGCCGTCACATCGTCTACTCCTGCCGCAAGAAGACCGGCAAGCAGTATGCCTTCAGCACCAACACCTCCATCTATATCTACGACATCCTGACCGGCGCCACGCTCGATGTCAAGACCGACGGCGGCTACGATACCGACCCGGTCTGGAGCCCGGACGGCAATCACATCGCCTGGGTCTCCATGGCCCGCGACGGTTACGAGGCCGACCAGCAGCGTTTGTACATCTGCGATGTCCAAACGCCGGATTCCACCCCCCGGCAATCCCCCAAGGGGGATGGTCCGCAGGACGCTTCGCTCGCGGACGCCCCTTCGGCGAACGACAGTGACGGGCAGAGCTTCGGGCTGAAAGTCAACAATGTACGCGCGCTGCTTCCCTCCTTCGACCACGATGTAGCCGGGCTGGTCTGGCACGGCGAAGAGCTGTTCTTCAACGCCCTCGTCGGCGAGGGCGTCCAGGCGCTCTTCTGCGCGGACCTGAACGGTGACGTGCAGCGTATCACGGCTCCGGACTGGAACTACGACTTCTTCTCCCCCTTTGCGATCCTGGACAAGGAGGACGGCGTACAGCTGCTCGCGTCCTACTACTGCCTGAAGTTCCCCACCGAGCTGGTGTCCGTGGACATCTCCGCCAAGGAGACGACCTTCCGGCAGATCACGCACGAGAACGAGCACATCATGAGCCAGCTCGCCGACGTCACGGACGAGCGCGTGTTCGTCGAGACGGTGGACCACCAGCAGATGCTCTGCTGGGTCCTGTACCCGCCGCAGTTCGACAAGAACAAGACCTATCCGGCCATCGAGATCGTCCTCGGCGGCCCGCAGGGGTCCAATTCCCAGGACTGGAGCTACCGCTGGTGCTACCGCCTGATGGCGCAGCAGGGCTACATCGTGATCCTGCCCAACCGCCGCGGCACGACCGCTTTCGGCCAGGCCTGGAAGGAGCAGATCTCGGGTGACTACCCGGGCCTCAACATGCAGGATTACCTGAGTGCCGGCCGTTATATCAAGAGCCAGCCGTATGTCGGCAAACTGGCTTGCGTGGGCGCCTCCTATGGCGGTTATTCCGCCTACATGCTCGAGGGCCTGCACGGAGACCTGTTCGACTGCTTCATCGCCCATGCCGGTATCTTCGACGAGAAGCAGCTCTGGTACACCACCGAGGAGATGTGGTTCGCCAACTGGGACAACGGCGGCCTGACCGAATACGCCTACACGCCCGGCGAGACGGGTCCCCGCGGCGACGGCATCACCTTCGGCGGCATGCAGCAGGCCGGCGCCCCCTACGCCAGCACGCCCAAGGCGCAGCGCCATTATGCCAACTCCCCTTCCTCCATGGTCACCAAGTGGCATACGCCGATCCTGTGCATCCATGGCATGATGGACTTCCGTATCCCTTATGAGCAGGGCATGGCGGCTTTCAACGCCGCGCAGATGATGGGAGTCCCCTCCAAGCTGGTGGTCTTCCCGGAGGAGACCCACTGGATCCTCCAGCCGCAGAATTCCCTCTACTGGCACCGGGTCGTCTACGACTGGCTAGACCGCTGGTTGAAATAATCTAACACTGATTATCAATCACTTACAAAATAACCTTCGGAGATTTTTCCGAAGGTTATTTTGTAAATACCTGATTATCAAATATGTCTCACAAGAGAGAGGGGGAACGCCCCCTCGTATAGAACGGTCTTTATCGCCTGGCTACTCGAAGAGGAGCCGCTCGATTCGGAGCGGAGCGACCCAGGGG
>JAFUWZ010000067.1 GCA_017471045.1 Bacteroidales bacterium | reverse complement strand
TTGGGATCAGCCTGGACATTATACGTCAGCTTATCCGCATCAGCCGTCACAAGATCACGCCGGACAGTAACAGCTGCCGCCTTCAATGTGTCCCTTCTTTCAGAATAGAATCCCGTTGTGTCCACCTGCTGGGCACCAGCAATCGCCGCCTGCAACACGGCAGTAAGGATAAATAATAATTTCTTCATTGCTTGATTGCACATTTTTCAGCGCAAACTTACAATGAAGGAGCAATAGGCTTGTCAGGAACTCCCTGACATTTGTCTGACAATTGTCTGTCAGCGTTTTTTCAGGCGATACCCGAAGCCGCGGCGGGTCTCAATTTCATAACCACTGCCTTCCAGGGAGGCCTTTAAGTGCCGAATGAGCGAGTACATGGCATCGTCCGTCACCGGCTTTCCGGGCCAGAGGGTACGGCAGATTTCTTCCTTGGAAAGTTCGCCTTCGGGAGCCGCTTCGAACAGGTCAAGGAGCTGCCGCTGCATGGGGGTAAGCTGTAGCGCCGGTGCCATCAGCTTTCTCCGGGTAAGCATCGCGGAGCCGATGAGCCATAATACGGCCACCAGGCTGAATGCGGCGGGCAGCCGCTTGTCGGCAAGACCGAAAACCGAAGCCATGGAAACATCGGCATATCCACGGATGGCGGCATCCTCCAAATGCATAATGTCGCTGCAGATCCCTTTAGGCTTGTCTCCGGGAAGACAATAGGCGATATAGGTGCTGTCCTTGAGGACTGGCAGGGTGAGCTTGTCACGCATCAGGGCGACGGTGTCAGGCGTGATGATTTCGTCCTGCGAACTTGCCAGCGTAGACGACAGAGCCTGGTTCAAATCGCTGACAATAATGTGCCGAGCATTTTTATAGCTTCGCTCACCAGAAAATATAGCGGCGAGGAAAAGCAGGATTACGATGATGGATGATAGCCGATGCTTCATTTATTTTCTATTTTCTACAAAGTTAACCTAAAATACTGATTTAGGTATGACCACTATGTCATATACCATTTGTTTGACGATTTTGTTTTTTTTCTCAACCAATGATATGTGCTTAAACTTCTGATTTGTCACGTGTCGCATTTGGAAAGTGCGGTTTTCCCGTAAAGGGATTTTTCCACCGCAAGGGAAGCGTCCCTGTCGACTCGAAGATGGTCTATTCGTTCATCATGTCACGTCCCAGATATCTTCGTCAAATCTGACGGGCTGATCCGGCTGTTGAAATAGCCGCAATCTATTTCTTCCGGGCCTTGAGATATACCATGGAGCCCTCCTTATGGTATTCCTCCAGGAGATAGTCTTTCTCCAGCCTCTCTTTCAGTGACGCAAAGGTCTCAAAGGGCGGCGTGAACCACCCTTTCCGGGACAGGACACGGTGCATGAGCCAGTCCGAAATCCGGGACTCCCCCTTGATGCAGAAGCAGGCCACCAGGGATCCACCGGACCTGAGGACCCGGTTCATTTCATACCAGGCCTTCTCTTTGTCGGGAAAGACATGGACGCCGTTCATGCTGAGAACCGTGTCGAACGACTCATCAGCGAACGCGAGGGCCCCGACGTCGCCCTGTACGGTCTGGACATTCCCTATCCCTTCTTTTTCAAACCGCTCCCGGGCCTGAGCCAACATATCCTCGCTGTAGTCTAAGCAAGTGATCTCGGCTTGCTTCATCCGGGCGTACTTCCCTGCCGTGAACACACCCGTCCCTACCGGTACATCGAGGAGTTTCCCGGTGAAGTCATCCGGGATATAAGAGAGAGTCTTCGCCGCAATCTTATTGTCGTCTATCCCTCCCCAGAACACATCCATATAGAGGCGGCTCCACCACTTGGAGCGGGTCAGTACGTCATCATAGATATTGCGGGTCTGCCGGTAGGACTTCTGAATCTTGTCGCTCATGATTTCTGTCTGATTAAACCAGAGCAAAGGTAAATCTTTACTATTGCAACCGGATTGCAAAAATGGTTTCGTACCTTTGCCAACGATATGAAAAGACGCTACCTACCCCTGAACATGGTCATGAACGGCCGTTACGCCGTCCTATATGGAAAACTGTCGCCGGAAGAGCAGCAGGACGTCCTGTCCAAAATGGCCGAACTCATCGAAGAGGAAAAGGAGTACGAGGACAAAGGCAACTACGGCCATCTCTGCAACATCCTCCCAACGATAGCCATCGATGAAGCCCTTCAGAAAAACGGGAAGTCAGATGAAGAGGCATTCGAGCTTATTTCAACGCACCCAGACCCTCTGCCAGGGCGGGCAGAAGTGCGACTTCTGCTTTGTCCGACACCGCAAGGGCGAAGTGTGGAAGCGTTCCGAGTCTATTTGACGGCCGTTACGGCGAGCCAATGCCTGGATCTGTCCCGGTGAATGGTTATATCCCGGAATCCTGCAGCGGTGAGATGGGACTTCACCTCATCAGGGGTATAGGTATGCATCCCGTCGATAATCTTCTCCCACTTCTCATTCGTCCCAGACAGGCCGTCATCCTCGTTGACGATCAGGAAGCGCCCGCCGGGCCTAAGGACTCGGAGCACCTCTGCAAAAGAGCTCTCGATCTCTGGCCAGAAGTATATGGTCTCGAAGGCAGTTGCCATGCTGAAAGTTTCATCCGCTAAAGGAAGAGCTGCCACGGAAGCCTCCACCACCTTGCAACGCCCTTCTGCAATGGCCTTACGGTTGAACTTCCGGGACTTGTCGACCGAGACCGTGGAATAATCCACTCCGGTCACCTTACCCCGGGGACTGCGTTCCATCAGACGCCGGAGGTTGGCTCCGCCGCCGCAGCCTATGTCGAGAATCTCTCCTTCATCAGGGACATTACCAAGGTCCAGTCCCCAGTTCGCCATGGCAGCGTGGGACCCGCCATTCATGCCATTAACCATCATCCTGCCCCAGAAGCCCTCCGGCTTCCGGGTATTGCTGAATATCTTGCTGAAGAGTCCCATCTTATTTCAGGAGCTTCGCTGAGTTTTTGTCTGTTTTGCTGCAGAGCCATATGGCCAGGAGTGCTGCCGCTGCCGTCAGGATGATGACTGCGACCAGGTGTCCCGTTGTCTGGAGAGACTGGATACCCTGGGCATATGCCGTTCCCATCTCTTCCAGTGCTCCTTCCTGGTACCACTGCTTGTCACTCCACAAGCGGATTACCCAACCGATATTCCCGACCGCAAGTATGGGATACGCACAGTAAATCCCCTTCTTGGATGGATTGCCGACCAGAGCTCGTACAACGTCCGAAAGGATACCGCCTCCTAGGATGACAAGTTTGGAAAGAAAACCGCCTGCCTCTCCGGTCGCGAGGCAAAAAAGACAGACGAGAAGGGCACAGAATGTCCCAACGCCTAATTTCCGCCAGCGCGCGGCGAGCCAGAAATAAGGACCTGCGGCGAGGATGGCCGCCAGAACAGAGAAGTATGCCCAGCATACTGGATGCAGGAAGCCTGCGAAACAGGAAGCAAAGACGAAAAACAGATAGAGCAGCCCCATCCCGAGGATCCGCCACCACTTTACAACATTCTTTTCCATATCGAAAGCGTTTTTGTTCTTGGCAAAGTTAGGTGGACATCATCATCCTGTCAATCCTAATATGTGGGTAATTTACGACAGAATGTGAGGTAAAAAGGTACATGAATCCTGGCAGCGACATCATGCCGTAGCCAACCATCAATTCGACTTAAAACTTGTTTTGAGTTTCATCTGCGAAGGAGTAGTAGGATTCATCCGTGAGGATGATGTGATCGAGGGATCTGAGGTCTTCCCGGAGGAATCCGGCTGCCTGGGCCGATCCTTTGATCGGGGTGTCGGGTGTCACAACTTTGCGGCGTAAAAGGGAGATGTCACCTGACCGGAGCGGAAGAAGCGGCAATACGAAGCACAGTCCCCTTCCGGTCATCGGCACTGGAAGAGTAGGAAGAAAAACGGGAAAAGTAGGGAGAAAAGTATGAAAAGTAGGGAGAAAATGCTACTTTTGCATTAGAAAAGGACAGGATTATGGCAAAGACGAACCAACTGATCGCTTTACTGGAGCGTTATAAGAAACTCGGGATCGATTCTCAGATAGACTATGAGAAGTTTTATCTGTATTCGATCATCACACACTCGACGGCTATCGAAGGATCGACGGTGACGGAGATCGAAAACCAGTTGCTTTTCGATGAGGGCATCTCCGCGAAGGGAAAGACCATTGCCGAGCAGATGATGAACCTCGACCTCAAACGGGCTTATGAAGAAAGCATACGGCTCGCCAAACTGCATACGCCCATCACCGTCGATGTGTTGAAAAACCTTTCCCGGCTGGTCATGCTGAACACCGGATCGACCTATAAGACCGCACTCGGGGAGTTCTCCTCCGCAAACGGCGACCTTCGGCTCGTCAATGTGACCGCTGGAGTCGGAGGCAGGTCGTACATGAGTTACCAGAAAGTGCCGCTCAGACTGCAGGAGTTCTGCGATTGGCTGAATGAAATGCGTACCCATCCTATGTCCACGGCAGAATGCTATGACTTCAGTTTCGAGGCACATTACCGCCTGGTGACCATCCATCCTTGGGCTGATGGCAACGGGCGTATGGCCAGGCTCATCATGAACCACATCCAATTCGAATTCGGACTGGTTCCGTCTAAGGTTCTGAAAGAAGACAAGGGAGATTACATCAACGCTCTTATCGCAACACGAGAGGATGAGGACATGAGCCATTTCACGGACTTCATGGCCGAAGAGATGGTCAAGACCCTTTCGCTGGATATCGAATCCTTCCTCAAGTCGATGGGAGAAAGTGGGGAGAAAATCGAAAATAGTGGGAAGAAAAAGCTGAAAAGTAGGGAGAAAATACTTGCCCTGCTCAGAGAGCATCCAGAATACTCCGCCCGAAGACTTGCTGAAGAAATCGGAATCACACCGAAGGCTGTCGAGAAGCAGCTGGCCAATCTGAAAGCCGGCGGACTCATCAGGCGCGAAGGTCCTGACAAAGGCGGGAAATGGACTATCTCGTAGAATAAGGCCCTCACCGAAAGATGGGGGCCGTTGTATTCTTGATGAAATAGCATACGGAGCACACTCCCTTTTCGATATGTCGGCCATCAAAAGAAAGGAGGGCTCGGGTTAAAGAAAAAGGAATTGCGCTATGATGTACTGAACCAGTATCTGATAATCGGTTAGTCACAAACCGGCTCTACTTCTCTCGCATCCGGGTTAGTTATTTATTGAGACGTCAGGAAAAACCGTATATTTGCAAAGAACCCATCCCTTATATCCGGCGCTATGGACACCACTCCTTTGTTTGAGTTCTCCGACCGGACTGAGCTACGGCAGTGGCTTGAGGAGAACCACGGTACGACGCCCTTCTGCTGGGTGGCGACGACGCGCGGCAAGGGCCCCAGCCACAGCGCAATCCCCTACCCGGAGGTCGTCGAGGAGTGCCTTTGTTTCGGATGGATCGATTCCACCGTCAAGCGCCTGGATGAGGGACGGCAGGCGCAGCGGATCTCCCCTAGGAAAAGAGGCAGCACCTGGACCATCCTGAACACCCGGCGCTTCACGGACCTGGAGGAGCGGGGGCTGGTGACGGAAGCGGGATGGAAGGCGTTCCGCGAGGCCGGAAAGAAGGAGTTCGTCGCGGAGCGGGACCTGCTGAAGATCCTTCGCTTACTGGACGACAGGGGCATCCGCTACTGGGTGGACGGAGGTTGGGGCGTAGACATCCTTGCCGGAAGGCGCACCCGGCGGCACCGCGACCTGGATATCGATTACGACAGCAGGGAGACCGCGCGGCTGCTCTCATCTCTGAAGGATGCAGGATTCGTCGTGGAGACGGATATGATGCCCGTCAGGATGGAACTGCACCACCAGGAACTGGGCTACCTGGACATCCACCCCTTCGAGCTCTTCCCCGACGGCAGCGCCCGCCAGGCCGACGGGCAGGGTGGCTGGTTCGAGTTCACGCCGGACCTTTTCGGCTCGGCTGTATTCGCCGGGCGCACCATCCCCTGCATCTCCCTCAAGGGACAGCGGCTCTTCCACATTGGCTATGAGCTTCGCAAGAAAGACATCCACGACCTGGACATCCTGTCCGAATTAGACTGAGTCTTTCATCACCATCTATTCATACTTATCAGTTATGGCATTTGATTTCAAGAAAGAATACCGGGAGTACTATCTCCCTCCTCAAACCCCTGTCATCGTGGACGTTCCCCCGATGAACTTCGTCGCGGTCCACGGCAAAGGCAACCCCAATGAAGAGGACAGTGAATACAAGGCCTCCATCGAACTGCTGTACGGGATCGCCTTCACCATCAAGATGAGCAAGATGGGCAACCACCGGATTGACGGTTACTTCGACTTCGTCGTCCCTCCTCTCGAAGGGCTGTGGTGGTCCGAGACCGGCGAGGTGGACTACGGCCGGAAGGAGGATTTCCATTTCATCTCGATGATCCGTCTGCCGGACTTCGTGACGGAGGAAGACTTCGACTGGGCCGTGGAGACAGCGGCCAGAAAAAAGAAGAAGGACTTCTCCAAGGCGGAATTCTTCCATTACGAGGAGGGCAAGTGCGTGCAGTGCATGCACGTCGGATCCTACGACATGGAGCCTGTGACCATCGGTAAGATGAAGGCGCTGGTGAACCAGGAGGGCCTATCCATCGCTATCGACGACAGGAGGATGCACCACGAGATCTATCTCTCCGACCCGAGGAAGACTGCCGCAGACAAGCTCAGGACCGTTATCCGTTATCCCGTGAAATGATGAACAAGGTAAAGATCACGGCTGTCAAGAAGACGGAGTACCCGGACTTGATGGCAAAGTTCGAGAACCCGATCCTCCATACCTGCGATGTTTTTCTGGGACAGAGCTGGATTTCCGCGGACGGGAAGCGTCCCGAGGGCATGTGCGAGTCTGCCTGGGGTTCGATGCGGGAGTTCGTGGAAGCGCTCGCCCGGGGCGAGGGCAACTTCTTCGACGGCTGGATGAAGGACCCCATGAGTGCGATGATCTCCTGCAACGACGGTTTCCGGCCGGTGAGCTTTTATCTGGAAGTGATCGATTGCCCCAAGGTCGACGAGATTCGGCAGCATAACGTCGAGGCAAGGGAAAACCTTCGAAAGAATTGTTCAATGAACGGAGATATCTTCCTGGAAACACCGAGGCTTCGTTTCAGGCCTTGGAGGAATTCCGACGCGGAGGCCTTGTACAAGTACGCCAGGGACCCGGAGGTGGGCCCGCGTGCCGGGTGGCAGCCGCACAGGAACGTAGAAGAGAGCCTGTCCATCATCCGGGATGTCTTCTCCAACGGCCATACCTGGGCCCTCGAGCTGAAAGAGACCGGTGAGCCGGTCGGATGCATGGGTTACTATGCCTTCGGGGAGAGCAATATCGACATCGGCGAGGATGATGCGGAGTTGGGTTACTGGATCGCGAGGCCGTACTGGAACCGGGGACTATGCACCGAGGCGCTCCGCGCGATGGTCGCCTGGTGTTTCAATGTGAAGGGCTTCCAGGTCCTCTGGAGCGATTTCTTTGTGGACAACCCCGCCTCCGGACGCGTGATGGAGAAATGCGGCTTCCGCGACACCGGTGAGGTCAACTGGTGCAGCCACCTGTACAGGGGTGACGAGCGTCCGGTGAAGGTCATGCGGCTGGATTACGCGCTGGACTGAGGTTCCTGAGACCGTCAACAGCCTTCCGGCTCTTTCAGGGATTACAGCGTATCCAGCCGTATCCGTTATCGGCGCGGCGGAGATACGTGGTCCCATGGAGCGTCCAGGTCCCGTGGGAGCCCCAGATGCGGGCTTCAATGACGTTCGTTGCTTTGACGACGGCACGGCCCCCGTCGACGCTGCAGTCAAACTTGGTCACGTCTATCTTGTAATACCGCATCGTCTCATCGGCGATATCCTGCAGCCAGGACTCCTTGCTCTGGGTCGCTCCGCTCATGTGGACGAGCACCAGGTTGCGGGTCTTGAGGGTATTCTTCTTCTCCATACGCTTAGTCCCAGATTTCGTAGTTCTCCATCCAGTCCTTGATCTGCTGGTAGGTCATGTTGAAGTAGCGTTTCTCCTGGTTCAGGGAGGCCATCCTGGCCATTTCTTCCGGACTCAGCTCAAAGTCGAAGACCTCGATGTTCTCCTGGATGTGCTTGGGATTGGAGGATCCGGGGACGGCGATGACGCCGCTCTGGAGGTGCCAGCGGAGAACCTGGTAAGTACTCTTGACGTGGGCCGATGCAGACCATATAGTCGTCGGAGTATTTCTTCACGGTTTCGATCTGGAAAACATCGGCCTCCGGAAGCTGAGACTTGATTTTCTCTACGATAACCTCATTATTTCCTTTGGGAAGGAAGCGGACGCCGCCGTCCACCCAGTTTTCTCCGCGGCGGGAGTAGAATGCGATAAGTGTCTTTGCCATAGTCGTAATCAATTAACTGATGCAAAGGTCGGCAGATTCTCCGGAAGGCTTGTTATCAATTGTTCCGAAAGAATTATCATGAATTCGGAAAACGTACCAGGACTACACCGACAAATCCTTACTTATCGGGATCCGTTGCACGAAGATTTTGATTCTGAGGCCAATCTCTACGGACACTGCTTGATCTACATAATTTCTTTATTCTGTTGTACAGGTCCGCAGAAAATGCGTAGATTTGTGGCCGTTCGATCCCAAGCGCGGGCATGAAGTCTTCGACGAACATGGGCAACTGGAGCCAGAAAAATATTTATAGCATGACGATCAAGGTTATCAACGAGGAGTTTTCCATCTGCAAGTTGAAGGATTACGCTCAGATTGACATCAGTGAACCTTTTGTCTTCACCGGATCGACCGATGAGGAGAAATCCCTGGTCTGCCCTACCCGGCTCGTTCCCTCCGAGCTTCTCGAACGAAGTGACGGTTGGAAGGCCTTCCGGATCGAGGGCGTGCTGGACTTCTCCCTGATCGGGATCCTTGCAAAGATCTCCGCCATCCTTGCAGAGAATGGGATCGGCATCTTCGTGGTTTCCACCTTCAACACAGACTATATCCTCACCCAAACCGACCGGTTCGAGGAGGCGCTGCGGCTGCTCTCCAACGCCGGTTATGGTGTCCAATACGCAAACAGCCGATGAAAGCATTCACCATCCGTCCGGCCCGGCCCGATGAGGCCGGCGTCATCCTCGACCTGATCAAGCAGCTCGCCGTCTATGAGAGATGCGAAAACGATGTCGTCGCGGACGAAGCCACCCTCCGCCAGTCCCTTTTCGAGGAGCGTTCCGCCGAAGTCGTCCTGGCCGAGGAAGACGGGGCGGTCGTGGGCTTCGCCCTCTTCTTCCATAATTTCTCCACCTTCGTCGGTCGGAAAGGAATGTATCTGGAAGACCTCTTTGTTATCCCCGAGAAACGTGGCCTCGGCTACGGGAAGGCCCTCCTGAAATACGTGGCGAAACTCGCCGTGGCGAGGAACTGCGGTCGCATGGAGTGGATCTGCCTGGATTGGAATGAACCCTCTTTGAGGATCTACCGTTCCATCGGTGCCGTACCCATGTCCGACTGGACGGTCCAGCGGCTGGACGAGCAGGCGCTGAAGGCGTTCGCGGAATAGTACTTCGACGCCGTGTCCGACAGGACTGGATGCTCCGTCCACGGAGATGGTCTCATCCGCATCCAGCACGATCGTGACGGAATAGAAAGTCTCCGTGAAAGTGGGATGCCTGCGGATATCTTTCACTTGCCCTCCAACGCTTTGATACACCATGAGAAAGCCGCGGCAAGCCGTTTGTCACCGTCCTGGAAATGGTTTCCGGGATTCCAGGCCAGGGTGCAGTTCTCCTCCCCGAGTTGGGCCTTCAGCAGTTCGTATTCGCTGCGCACGCTGTCGCCCACCCGGGCAATCGCGCGGTTCTTCACATGCTCTTCCTGGTCGCCCAGGCTCAGGTACACCCTTGCGGTCTTTACCGGATGCGTCCCGGCAAAGTCCAGCCAGTCCCGGATCCAGAGCGAAGGCGATGCCGCCGCGATGGCGGCAAATCGATCCGTCTGCATGGATGACCAGAGGGCGAAGAGTCCTCCCAGGGAGTAGCCGCCCAGGATGACGGGAAGATTCCCGTATTCAGCTTCAAGTGTAGGCAGGAGCGAGTCCGTCACATAGCGGAGCGTCTCGCCGGTCCGGGTGCCCACTTCCGGTTTCCGGTTGATGGCATCGTCGTGCCAGGGTGTGAGGTCCAGGTCCCAGTCGAACACCTGGAATGCAGCCAGGACGAAAGGGACTCCGGTCGTCCCGGAGATCAACTCCACGGTACTGTCAAAAATACCGCGCTCATGCCTGCCAAGCGTCTGGACAAGGATATATCGGGGATGAACGGCGTCACTGACGAAGCATTCACGGCCGTCTACAATCATACTTCTGTGGCTCATAGTTTACAAATTTAGCGTTTTTTCCCAAGCGCACGATTCTTTTCGGCCCAGGCTTGAAAACGACCTATGAGGTTTCGCTAAGCCTGGACTCGATCTTGTCGAGGGTATCGAAGAAGCGCTGCAGTTCCTTATGCTCAAGCCGGATCGGCAGAACCGCGGAATTATTGTAAATTTGCAGCGTATGATAACACTGATCATCATCCTGATTACCGCAGGAGTAAGCATCCTGTGCTTTACCGGGAGGCTGGACATCAACGCGTGGGTGTTCAACGCCTACCAGGTATGGCACAGAAAGCAGTGGCACCGGATGCTTTCCTATGGCCTTGTCCACAGCGGCTGGGGCCATCTCATCTTCAACATGCTCACGCTGTATTTCTTCGGGCCCGTCGTGGAGCGGTATTTCGGGGCGGCGTTCGGCACGACGGCGGGAGGCATCCTTTTCGCCGTCCTGTATGTAAGCGCCATCGCGGTATCGACCATCGGCGACCTGCTGAAATACAAGGACGATTACAATTACAACGCGGTCGGAGCCTCCGGCGCCGTGTCGGCGATCCTTTTCACCTCGATCCTCTTCGAGCCGAAGATGGGCATCTACATCTTCATGGTCCCCATCCCCGTTCCGGGCTATATCTTTGCGCCGCTGTACCTGCTCTACTGCTGGTACATGGCCAGGAAGAACATGGACAACATCGGCCACACCGCCCATTTCTGGGGCGCCGTCTATGGCCTGGTATTCCCGCTGCTCTGCAAACCGTCCATCCTGGGCCACTTCCTGGCACAGCTCGGACTCTGAACATTTCCCTATTCCCAGTGCTCCACCTTGGTGACGATGGGCTTGCCGTCGGCATTGATCAGCGGGGTAAGACCTCCGCCGAAGTATATGACCCTCAAATGTACATAAAATCGCAAGATTTTATGTACATTTGAATACGGATTCACCTACAACTAAACCAATTGACATGGACAAACAAGCAAGGATTGACAGGATCTCCATGATGGAGGACCTTTTCGACAAGCTCACCCGCGTGCTGGATGGGCTGGACAAAGCCGTCGGCGCATATGAGGATGCCAGGTGCGACCTCGAGATGCTCAAGAATTACATGGACTCCGGACAATGGAAGGAGGATTATGAGGCGGACGAGGCCGGGCTGCTGCCCGCCTGCCTCAAACGGGGCGTCCTCTCGCAGGACGGCCTGTATGACCTGCTGCAGGATGCCGACAAGATCCTGGCCCGCGCCGGGGAGGTACTCGCCGGACGCTAATCCGCACCGTCCGGGGCTCCGCTTCCGGAAAGACTGATGAACAAACTCTCTTTCATACTCCTTACCCTCTGGCTGCTGGCCTGTCCCTGTGCGGGCCGGTCCCTCTCATCCCGGGTC
Organism: Bacteroidales bacterium; assembly: GCA_017471045.1. Taxonomy (GTDB): domain Bacteria; phylum Bacteroidota; class Bacteroidia; order Bacteroidales; family UBA932; genus Cryptobacteroides. Next base: position 27,124 of record JAFUWZ010000067.1, on the reverse strand, counting down.
GTCCACATCAGCACGGAGGCCGGCATGATGCGCATGCGGGTCCTGCAGCCCAAGGAATCCGGCGGCACCGTCCCCGGGATCCTCTGGATCCACGGAGGCGGATACATGCTGGGCGGCGCCTATATGGTCGACATGTCCTGCGGGAAGATGCTGGCCGAGGAGTATGGCGCAGTCGTCGTGTGCCCCAACTACCGCCTGGCCTGCAGGGCGCCCTATCCGGCAGCGCTGGAGGACTGCTACGCCGCGCTCAGGTGGATGTATGACCATGCCGACGAGCTGGGCATCGACCGGGACAGGATCGTCGTCGGAGGCGAGAGCGCAGGGGGCGGCCTCACGGCGGCCATCTGCCTGTATGCCAGGGACAAGGGAGAGATCCCCATCGCCCTGCAACTGCCGCTCTATCCGATGCTGGACAGCGAGGACACGGAGTCCTCTTCCGACAACCATGGACATGTCTGGAACACAAGACGCAACCACTGGGGCTGGAAGCACTATCTGGGCGAAGCGTACGGAACGGAAGAAGTCAGCAAGTACGCCTCCCCTGCCCGGGAGACGGATTATTCGAACCTTCCTCCCTGCTATACCTTCGTCGCGGACGGGGAGCCTTTCTACAGCGAGACGCTCGCCTATGTGAAGCACCTCCAGGACGCAGGCGTAGACGCCAAGGTGGACGTATACCACGGGGACACCCATGCTTTCGACATGCTCAGGCCGTGGCAGGAGCAGAGCAAGGTCGCAAAACGGCGCCTCTGCGATGAATACGAACGGCACATGGCAAGGGTAAAGTCGGGGATGGCTATCGCTTCGGAATGACTACATTCACCCGCTCGACTTCGATCTTCTCCCACACATGCTCCTGGGCGTATGGCTCCTCCGCCAGATAGGCATCCAGCCCGCTCCGGTCGTCGAAATCCATGACGAGCACGGATCCTTTCATCTTGCCGGACTCATCCAGCAATCCGCCGGCGCAGATGACATGGCTGCCCAGCCGGGCCATACCTTCCAGGTGGCGTGGACGGACCGCCATCCTCTTCTCCAGCATGCCTTCACCGTCATAGGCTTTGATAACAAACTGCATAACAGAATCAATGATCAATGAACGGGAACAAAGGTAGTTAAAAACCCGGTTCGTGCACCCGGCGGCGTTGGATTGCTGTGAACAATTATTTAAATTTGACTCGCGAAGTGCGTGCACTTCCATTCAGCATTCACCGACATGACAGAACAAGAGAAATGCAATGCGGGGCTCCCCTACCGCTTCAGCGATCCGGAGATGGTCGCCCGGAAGACGGCGGCCATCCGGGAGTGCGAACGCTTCAACGCCATCGACGGGACCGACTATGCGGCCCAGTATGAGCAGCTTCAGCGGATGTTGGGATCCGTCGGGGAGCGGGTCTGGATCGCCAAGACCTTCAACTGTGACTGCGGGAAGAACATCCATATCGGCAGCGACTTCACCGGCAACCACAACCTCACCATCCTCGACATCCGCGAGGTCCGGATCGGAGACCACGTGATGATTGGGCCGCATACGCTCATCACGACCGTCAGCCATCCTTTGTCGGCAAAGGAAAGACGGGAGTATTATGCATGGGCCAAGCCCGTGACCATCTGCGACGACGTCTGGATCGGCGGCAACGTGACCATCCTTCCCGGAGTCACCATCGGAGAAGGCGCCGTGATCGGAGCCGGCGCCGTCGTGACGCAGGACATACCGGCCCGCAGCCTGGCGGTAGGCGCCCCTGCGCGCGTTGTCCGCACCCTCGAAGAAGAAACCCAGCAACCCAAATGACAAGCCGATGAGACGCATCCTGCCATTCCTTCTCCCCCTGCTCCTGCTGCTCGGCTGCCAGCCTTCGGCGACCGAGAAAGCCATTTCACGGCAACTTCAGGAATTCCCCGAAACCCGTGTTCAGGACATCTACAAGAACTTCTGCCAGGACAATCTGGGGCCGGAGCACCTCATCCCCGATCCCGATTATGCCCGGAACTATCTGAGTACCGAGTTGGCATCGTTCCGCGAAGACCTGGACAGCCTGCGTTACGAAGCGCCGGAGCGGATGTACTATCCCGTGGGTGATGAGGGCAACTACGTGCGCGTCGGCCTCGCCGTGGTACTGAACGGCCTCGTGAGCGAGGAGACCCTCCTGGACGCCTTCGTCCGCAGCGCGAACGAGGGACGCAAAGCCAGCCCGGATGCGTGGGTCGCCAAGTGGAACGGCATCGCCGGAATCCTCCGCCGGGATTTCAGTGACATTCCCGACGCCGAGCAGGATCTCCGGCGGCTCGACTCCCTCGTGAAGGCAGGCGACCTCATCATGCACCACAGCCCGGCTTTCGGAGCCGCCTACCATCCCCATTACCGGATCGTCGCGAAGGATATCTTCGAATCCGAACTCAAACCCCTCATCGACCGCTGAGACTTTCTGTTGGTCGAGTCCGGGATTATCGTTAAATTTGTACTGCTGATAATCAATAGAAACACTGTATACCATGAAATCCTTAGGAGCAAAACCTTATCTTTTCCCGATGCCGACCTATATGATCGGTACGTACAACGAAGACAACAGCGTGGACGTGATGATGATGGCCTGGGGCGGGATTGTCGACACCAAGATGGTAGCCCTGAACCTCGAAGCCTCCCACAAGACGGTGAAGAACCTGCGCGATCACATGGCTTTCACCCTGTCCATCCCCGGGACGGATACCCTCAAGGAGTCCGATTACCTGGGCACAGCCAGCGGCAACAAGTATCCGGACAAGTTCGCTGTGAGCGGCCTGCATGCCGTCGGGAGCGAGAACGTCGACGCCCCGGTAGTCACCGAGTACCCCGTCACGCTCGAGTGCAAGGTCGTGGAATTCCAGGACCAGCCTTACGGCCTCCGCGTCCTGGGCGAGATCGTCAATGTCCTGGCAGACGAGAAGGTCCTCGACGAGAAGGGAAAGATCGATGCCGGCAAGCTGAACGCCTTCGCCTTCGACCAGATGCGGAACGATTATTACGCCATCGGCGAGAAGATCGGGACGGCCTGGCATGAAGGTCTGCCCCTGATGAAGAAATAGTTTCCCCTGATCTTCGGACGACCGATATGACACTGCTTGAAGCGATGCAGGCACGGCACTCCGTGCGGAAATACAAGGACGCGCCCATCCCGGAGGATCTCCTTACGACCCTGCGGGACAGGATCCGCGAAATCAATGCCAAGGCCGGGCTTCACATCCAGCTCGTGACCGGCGAACCCAAGGCCTTCAGCGGCCTGATGGCCTACGGTTCCTTCTCCGGCGTGAAGAACTACCTCGTGATGGCCGGCAAGAAGGGAGAGGACCTGGACGAGAAGATCGGATACTACGGCGAGCAGCTGGTCCTGCTGGCCCAGACCCTGGGATTGAATTCCTGCTGGGCCGGACTCAGCTACAGCAAGATTCCCGGGACCTATGAACTGGCCGAAGGGGAGAAGATCGGCTGCTACATCGCCCTGGGCTACGGCGAGACACAGGGGAAGCCTCACAAGGTGAAAGACATCACAGAGATCAGCAACGCCAGCGACGCCACCCCGAAATGGTTCAACAAGGGCGCCGAGGCGGCCGTCCTGGCTCCCACAGCCGTCAACCAGCAGAAGTTTTATCTGGAGTACCTGGGCTTCCGGGACTACAGCAAGATCCCCAAGGTGGAGGCCAAGCCTCTCTTCTCGATGGTCGGCTACAGCAAGATGGACCTCGGCATCGTCAAGTACCACTTCGAGCTCGGCGCCGGGAAGGAGAACTTCGAGTGGGCCTAGTCCTGGAGTTGGAATTCAGAGGATGATGCGCGAAGGGAAAAGCTGGACTTCGTAGATCATCCGCTGGAAGTCGACGCCGAATGCGTGCCGATGATCCGCCGATGCCGTGCTGGCGACAGGACGGAAGGATAGCGTGTGAGCATCGGCGGAGCCGGGAAATGCATCCGGTCCGTGACTTCCGTGAGGGTCAGGGCCGGATTATTCAACAGCAGCAGGATCTCATGGACGGCATAATACTCTATCCAGTGCAGGGCGCTCTTGCCGGTGATCTTCTGGCAGATGGCCGATTCGATGATCTCCCATTCGTCGGCCTCCAGATGGAAGACCGGATGGGTCTTGATATACACATAACCCTTGGTCGCCCAGGGTATTGAATATCAAAAAATCTTCCATATCCACGAAAGTACGCAAGGTTTATCGCTTATCAAAATTCCTTGCATTCCCGGGTCATGACGCCGGTGAACTGAGCCACGTGGAAGCGCTGCATGAACGCATCGCACTTGCACAGGAACAGGTAGAAGATATTCAGGCCGCAGCCGCTGAGGCCCTCGCAATGGGCGATGATGTCCCGCACTCCGCGCTGATAGTCAGCGATCTGATCAGCTGAAGCCGTCGCGGGGTATTTGTTGATATTCCTTCTGATCTGGCAGTCCTTGCAATATCCGTTGATGACCATGGGTTCCGTTTTCCTTTTTTTCGATTCCCGAAGGTAGCGATTTTCGGCCGGTGCACCAGCATGTTTCGCTGGAAAATGCGTAAATTTGAGCCATGGAATACCTGTCAAAGCAACGATACGACGAACTCTCAGCTGAGTTGAAGCATTTGATCGGCGAAGTCTATCCCAAAGTGACGGAAGACCTCGCGGAAGCCAGCGCCCAGGGAGACCGGAGCGACAATGCGGGATACCGTGAGGCCCGGCGGATCCAGGCGAAGACCATCAGCCGGATCCGCTTCCTGCAAAAGGTGCTGGAGCACTCGCGCGTGATAGACACCGACGCCCTCCCCAAAGACAAGGTATCCCTCCTGAGCCGGGTCGTATTCACGAACCTCGCGACAAATGTCCGCAGGGAATTCAAGATCGTCAGCCCCCACGAGATGGACATCGCGGCCGGCAAGATCTCGTTGAAATCCCCGATCGGTGCCGCCCTGATGGGCAAGAAGGTCGGCGAGATCGCCGAGGCTCAGGTCCCCTCCGGGACCCTGCGCCTGAGAATCGAAAGCATCACGTTCGACTGATCTCCCCGGATGACGGCGACAAGAAGCGTATCACGGCTTCATTGAACGCTCCGGGATGCCTATTGGCCACGAAGTGATCACCTTCCAGGATGACGAGCTGGGCGCCGGGGATAGACCGGGCGATCAGGCGGGTATGCGCCTCCTTGATCATATCCCTGGTGCCTGCGATCACCAGGGTCGGAGCCTGGATCCGCGACAACTCTTCCGGCCGCACATTGGGATCGTTGACCATCAGTCCCAGCATCTCGGCATTCCTCCTGGCCTCGGGACTTCTCCGCGCAAAAAGCTTTGCGATCCGGTAGCCTATCTCGATCGGGATCTGAACGCTGCGCTTCACGCCCGACGCATCGAGGTTGGCCCCGTTGAGAATCAGTTTCCCGACTCGTTCGGGATGGGCCAACGCAAACACCATGGCAATGTTCCCACCGTCGGAGAAGCCCAGCAGATGTGCTTTCTGAATACCGCGCCTATCCATAAACGCCAGCAGGTCATCCGCGAACTGCCGGATGCTGAACGGAGCGTCGCCGCGAGGACTCTTCCCGTGCCCCCGCGTATCCAAGGCGATCACCCGGAAGTGCGCCGCCAGTGGCTTCATCTGATGCTCAAAGTAGTTGAGATCCTCCCCGTTGCCGTGCAGCAGAATCAGCGGGAATCCGTTGCCCGCTTCGATATAGTGATGCGTAAACGCAGGCTCGGACGGGTCTTTGCGATACATTTTCACATCCCGCGCCATGCCGCTTTTAATCACTTTTCCCGCAATTGTTCCTTCCTGTCGGAAGCCATTTTTCTCCAGCACCCGCCCGGACGCCACATTCTCCGGGAACACCTGGCCGACAATCCTGTCAAGTGCCAGTTCCCGGAAGGCGATCCCGCAGACCTGCCTTACCGCCTCCGTACCGATCCCCTGCGTCCAAAATGGCGTCAGTATCATATAGCCGATTTCCCCGACGGCCTTGTCAACTTCGGCCTTCCGCTCGACGGAGATGCTGCCGACAAGGTCGCCGTCGGCCCAAATGGACCGCCAAATGCCCTCCTTCCCGTCATTCTCCGCAACCATCCCGAGCCACCAGTCCGCATCGGCCTCCGTATAAGGATACGGCATCCGGTCAGACAGGAAAGTCCTGTCCACGGCATTGCATAGCGCCATCAGCGCCGGCTTGTCTGATGTGCTCCAGGTATGAAGGGTGATCGTCATCGGTGTTCAGACTGACTAATTGGAATTCCGGTTCGTTATCTGTCTGATCCAGTCAAAAACCTCATCCAAGGCATAGTCTCCGCTATGGGGGCGGTTCCAGGCCAGGAGGAAATCAACGTCCAGACCGGCGTTCTCCAGTTTGGTAGCGAAAGCGACCGGCACTGGGAAAGACGTGTCGCGGTCACGTGAACCGTGACGAACATACCAATGCGGCGCATTGGTTGCCTTGGGATTGCCCACGAAATTCATCGGATTCATCAAGAAAACATTATGCTTGATGTCATCGCCGAGTGATACGCCGTTGACGGCGGCACTGTATTCCGTAAAGTTCACGGATGAGCCTTTCGCATCGCCAAACTCCTCGTTCTCGCCGGAAGCTCGGCTGTCCAGGACCCCCTTTGAATCGAAGGACGGAACACCCTTCAGAGGTTGCGTGCTGACGACATAGTTCAGATATGTAGGCATGTCCAGGTCCGTGATATATTCACCCACACGTCCGCCACCCATACGCATCATCGGCATATTGCCTCCTTGTCCGACAGGGCGGTTCCCCTGATTGAAGGACGACGGCATTCCGTCCGGACGGCCACCTCCAGGCATTCCACCGTTAACTGGAGCGGCAAAACGTCCCATGGTCTCATTGTTGAACTTGAAGCCCAGGTCTACTGAGATATCCGCTCCCGCATTCTTGGCCTTCTGGGCCGATGCGATGAGCAACTCCTTGATATAATTCAGGAAGTTATCTCCAGTGAGCGGAGTGCCATCGGCCTTATGCAGATTCAAACCGGCCAGGTAAGCCGGAAACTGGGCGGCGAGTTCGGCCGATACCTTCTGCTGCTCCTCGCTTCCGGCCATACGGCTGTCGGTGTCCTTGAACAGCCACTCATAAGCCATATCGGCGTGCTCCAGGTCGATGATGGGGCAGAAGCAGACGGATGCGAAGACATCGTCCCGTTCCTTCGCCGCTCCCATCGCATCCAGCAGCGGTTCATAATCAGGATAATTGCCCGTAGCACCCATCAGGGCAGACATCGCGCCGCCGGCGCTGGTGCCGTCGGTAATGATCCGCTCCGCATCGCCAGGCATCTGCCTGTCGAAATGACGCAGGTAGCGGATCGCCGCCTTGAGGTCCAGGATGGCTGCCGGAGCCCGTCCGGTCCAGGTCTCCCCCACCTTGGAGTTACGGCCGCGGCTGCCGGGGATTGCCACGACATACCCTTCGGCCAGCGCTCGCCCGGAAGCATCGCCAGCCTGCGGTGCGGCGGCCTCCGACGCCATGTATCCGCCGACATAAGTGCGCAGGAAAATGGGGGTCTTCTGGGTGGCCCCTTCCGGTACATAGACATTCATATACTGGTACGTCGGATCCTCTACGTTCGTCACAAAATACAATTTCTCGTAGGCCGTATAATTCACGGTTTTCCCGGTAGGGAGTTCGATGCTGCCTGCCTTTCCGGAAGAGGGGTCAAAGACGAGCCCGTCTGCAGGGACGGAGGCGCTGCAGGCAGCGGTAAGGATCAGGGAGAAGAATGGGATGACTACCTTAATCATGGGTTGAACATTGAAGTTATTCCTTACAAATATACGAAATAATCACTTCGGAAGCATCTGTTTTTTACGGGTAAGGACGGCCTGCAACAGATACAGGACGGCAATCCCCAAGCCCACGAAATAGGGTGAGATCCCTGTGGCGGAGGCAATCGGCGACACGATCAGCGGCGACAGGAACTGCCCCAGATAAAGAGCTGCGGACAGCAGCGGCATTACCGTCGTAGCGGCTTCCTTGCCTGCTTTTACACTACCGATGGTATTGAGGTACGGGACACCGATTCCGTTTGCGACACCGATGAAGGCCGATCCAAGCAAGAGCCAGACAAGGCCGCTCCCGGTTGCCAGGCACAGATAACCGGCGGCAAATCCCAGCGGCGCGACGTACTTCATCTGCGCGGCAAAACGCTTCATCAGGAATCCGAAGCAAAGACCGACCAGAAAAGCGACCACGTCCAGTCCCACCATCGTTAGCGTTACGCCCATTTCGGAAAGGGTTCCGGAGGCCGTCAGGGCAAAGTTGGTCGGATAGATGAAGAAGAGGACCATCACCAGGAACATGCCCACCACGGACGGATGGAAGCGCTTGAGCAATGACAGCGATACTCCCCCGCGCCCGGACAGCCGCTCATTGGGCAGGAACAGAGCCACAAGGATAACGGCGATAAGCCCCAGCAGATAAACCAGGAAGGCATAGTTCCAGCTGATGCCGGCCAGCATCCCGGCCAGGAAAGTAGCGACGACGCCACCCATCTGGTTCATGGCGGCCGAAAGGCCCATCAGGCCCGCCTGTTCTTCCGGCGGGAAGTAATAGGCCAGGAGTCCGGTCGAGAGCGGCATGATCATCCCGACGCTCACGCCCATCAGGGCACGGAATACCAGCAGCACCCGGATATCATCGACAAAGAAAGCCCCAGCCCCGGAAAGCACATATAAGGCAAGTCCCGTCAGCGCCAAGGTACGGGTTTTCATCAGTCGGCATAGCCAGGGAAATACCAGGTTCGTGAGGATGATAAACAGTGCCGGAAGGCTGACGATGAGTTGGATGAGCAGTGGATTCCTGCCAGCAAAATGGGCGCTTATGACGCCCAGTGCCGGGGCGATGGCGGCACCCGCCATGACGGTGAGCAAACTGATGGAGAGAATGGTATACAGCAATCTCTTTTTCATAAAAACAAAAATTAAAAAACAGTGGAGATTGCAGCTCTACCAAGCTGCGAAAAGAGCCTTTTCGCGGGTGCAAAGGTAGCATTTTTTTTGAAAAACGAGAGCCATCGACATTCAATGCCAATACCCCGACAATCCGTCACTGGACCGCCGGGGTGTAATCATTTCGATATACAGGGAATTTACTCGTCCTTCTTGGGAATCTTGGCCCCAAGGATATAAAACAAAATCATAAGGGATGCCACAACAATGTTGCCTGCGAAAAGAAGAAAAGCATCTGTCCACGAGTCCAATTTGCCGAACATCCAATAGAATAACGGGCTGAAAAAAGCGAATCCAAGAGAGACAGGTAATACCGCCTATAACACTCTTTTTTGTTCTTTATCCAGTTTCATAGTAATTGAGACGCTAAATTCGAATTTAGTTTGCAGGCTGGTCGTTAACGGATGAACCTTTCTTTTTGTTTTTAGATTTGCGAGTCCACCATTTTTTCCACTTCGGGTTATCTTTCGTTGCTCTGTTCCCGTTGTTTATCGAGACGGAGTGAGTGCCATCAGGGTTGACTATGGTTGCGTCGTTGCCGTTCTGTGTGGCGGTGGAATGGGTCCCGTTAGGATTAACTATAGTCGTGATATTGCCGTTATGCAGTATGGCGGTAGAATGTGTCCCATCAGGATTGACTATAATTGTGCTGTTGCCGTTATGTTGTAATATGGCGGTGGAATGACTCCCATCAGGATTGACTATAGTTGCACTGTTCCCGTTATTTATGACGACGGAGTGAGTGCCATCAGGATTGACGACAACAGTATGTTGTGCATATGCGGATAAACTCACCATGCACAGAAGACTTAGAAGTATGCGTTTCATAATAATGGTTGGCTAGCCATTTTCACAAAGATAGCATTTTTTCAATAGTGCGGCAATGCCTCATCCGAAAGCAGGGAGCTCTTTTTTCCATTGTCCTCGCCCCGGGAATGCGTGAGTGGCAGTGTTTTTGCTGGGTAAGGGATCAAACACCCACCGCCATGAGAAAGCATTTTACCTGCCTGCTGGCCCTTGCCGCCATCGTCCTGACCGCTTCCACCTGTGAAAAGATGGAGCCCGGTGATTACCGCGACTACCTGGGCCACAAGATCAACATCCTCGGAGCCTGGACCCTCACCGAAGTCCAGATCAGGACGGCGGGCGTCATCGAGTCCCGCCCGTTCACCCCGCAGTCCCTGATGGAATTCGCGGAGAAGGGCCTCGGATATACGAAGGACCTGGACGGGAATATCCTGGACTCCTGGCACTACGAGATCTACCGCGCCGCCGTGACGATCTTCACCAACGAGGAGTGGGAGAACAACCGAGGGCTGGGAGAGGATGACAGCGCGTATGAGCAGGGAAAGACCTATTACTTCCACGTGGTGGACGAGAACACGATCTCCTCGGAAGAAAAGGTCTCCTCCAATACGGTGATGGTGAACTTCTATACCCGGTTCGGCGAAACCGGGCACAAGACGAAGTCCGCAAGCGGCAATGCGCTACGGCTATAACGACAAGGTTACGGAAATATTCCCTTCTCCCGCCTTCAGGAACGACTTCAACGCATCCAGGGACCCGTACTGCATCTTGCCCAGACGGGTGTAGCTCCAGGAATTGCTGCCGTAGAACAGCACGATCTGGTCGCCGCTGTAGAGGATGACATCACCGGCCTGGGTGGTGATCTGCGTGTCGCTCGCGGGCAGCGAACGCCCCAGCGCCCCCACTTTCTCGAAGCCGCCGTAGTCATGTGCCTCATAGGTGATGGGCGCCTCGCGCAGCGCGGCCACGAGGGCGCGGGTAGCGGCATTGTTCTCAATCCGGACCGGAAGCGTCGCTCCGGATACGGTAATCTTGATGGTCTCGGGCATATCGGTTCCTTCGGAATTGTTGTTGCCTTGATTCTCCTGTCCTTCGTTCTGCTCCTGCCGGGGCTGGCCCGGGTCGGGAAGTTTATCGCAGGCGAGCATGGCCGGGAGGACCAGGGTGGACAGAAGTCCGATGACGAATGAACGAATCATGTTATTGCAGTTATATACGGACACAAAGGTACAAAACGGAGCTAAAAACGCCAGTATTTTCGTACATTTGTCTGATAAAACTACGGACATATGAAAACAAGTACTAAAATCTGGCTCTGCATCGCAGGCTTCCTCCTCATCATCCTCGGCGTCATCTGCATCGCCAAACCCGACATCACCCTCGTCTCCGCCGCCTGGGTCCTGGGCTGCCTGACCCTGTTCGCCGGTATCACCAAGCTGGTCTTCACCCTGCGGACGCAGGCGTTCCTTCCCAACAGCGGAACCCGTGCCCTAAGCGCCCTGCTCGACATCTTCTTCGGCTGCTTCTTCCTGTTCAACATCCTCGGAACGGCCGTTTCCCTCCCGGTAGTGTTCGCCATCTGGGTCATGCTCGAGGGTATCATCATCGCCGTCCAGAGCTTCGATTACAGGCTGGTCGGTTTCCCGATGTGGTGGGTGCTGCTGTGCCTGGGCATCGGCGGCGCCGTCCTTGGCTTCTTCGGCCTGAGGAACCTCGGCGTCACCGCAGGCGTCCTTTCGACGATCATCGGCCTCGGCATCATCGCCAACGGCCTGGCCTATATCCTCGCCGTCGTCGGCGTGAACCGCTTCGAGAAGCGGGTGGACAGCATGGGCCGGATCATCGACGAGCAGTAATCCAGCTTCTTCTTCGGGGCCATGGAACCGGTACTGAACGCACACAACAAGGAGGAATACCCTCCGATGCACACGGCGGAGCACATCCTGAACGCGACGATGGTCCGGATGTTCGGCTGTCCGCGCTCCCGCAACGCCCATATCGAGCGCAAGAAGTCCAAATGCGACTACGAACTCCCGTCCTGCCCGACTGACGGGCAGGTCGCCGCGATCGAGGCTGCGGTCAACGAAGTCATCTCCCGCCACCTGGACGTGACGATCGAATACATGACCCGGGATGAGGCGGCGGCGATCGTGGACCTGAGCAAGCTCCCCGAGGACGTCTCGGAAACGCTCCGGATCGTCCGCGTGGGAGACTACGACGCCTGCGCCTGCGCAGGTGCGCACGTCGGGAACACCGCGGAGATCGGCACCTTCAAGATCCTCAGCCACGACTTCGACAACGGCCGCTGGCGCGTCAGATGGAAAGTACTGGGGTGATGGAACTGCACCGCAAACGCTTCCGGGAGCTGACGCTGGACGAGCTCTACGAACTCCTGAGGATCCGCACCGAGGTCTTCGTGGTGGAGCAGGTGGGATTCCGTCAGTCGTCGGATCCCTTCATGCTGGATGGCATCCCCCACATCAGGATGACCTATCAGGAATAAGACCCCCCGCTCATCGGGCGGCCGCAAGGGCTTCCGTCAGCTCGTCGAGACTTCCGCAGACGCCGTCGAACAGCTTGTACATCAGCTCCGGCTCCATCATCTCCGGGATATAGACAAGGACCTTCTTCCCGGCGCCTGCCATCCAGCCGGCTTCCGTGTGCGCGCTGCGACCGCAAGGGAGCACCAGCACGCAGGTATCCGCCCACGCAAGCGCCTCCAGATCGGCCTGGAACTGCCGCTCCGCCTTCGGGTGGTGCAGTCCTTCGGCATATTGCGCAAAACACCAAGAGAACGCATTCTCGTCGATATCGGTCCAGCGGAAGCCGTTGCCTCCGTGGGGCGGATTCCGGAAATCGTAGACTTCGTGGCCGGCAGCGCGGAGCGCGGCCACAACTTCGGGGTAATAAGGGTTCCTCCAGCTGGAGGCGACATAGATCCTGGCCATGGTAATGCTGTTTGTTGGAGATCACATTCTCCACGGCAAGTTACGAATAATGGTGGAGAATCCATGAAAAGAATGTTTAAATTTGTCCCGGAAAACCAATCTGCACCCCTATGATCCAGTACATCGCCGACGCCTTCACGGACAAGCTCTTCGCCGGAAACCCGGCGGCGGTACTCCCCTGCCGGGAGATGCCCGCCCCGCAACTGATGCAGTCCATCGCCATCGAAAACAACTACTCGGAGACCGCCTTCGTCGTCCGGCGCGCCCCGGGCGACTACGACCTGAAATGGTTCACGCCGGGCGGCGAGGTCGCGCTGTGCGGCCACGCGACCCTGGCGACCTCGTTCGTGCTGCACCGCTATATCGATCCGGATGCGCAAGAGCTGCATTTCCATACGCTGAGCGGAGAACTCATCGTCCGGCCCGGTGCCGACGGTGGCTATACGATGGACTTCCCGGTCGGGGCGTACAAGCCCGTCCCGGTCACGGAAGGGATCCTCGCAGCGACCAACGGACTGGCCCGGGAGGCCTGGTACGACGGAGGGGACATGATGGTCCTCATCGGATCCGAGGTGGAGCTCGCCGCCCTGGTGCCCGACTACGAGGCCATGGGACGGGTCGAAGGGCGCGGGCTCATCATCACGGCGCCCTCCAGCCGGTATGATTTCGTGTCCCGCTGCTTCTATCCCAAGCTGAATGTGCCCGAGGACCCGGTCACGGGAAGCGCCCATACCTACCTGACGCCCCTCTGGGCCGGCAGGCTGGGCAAGAAGGAGATGACCGCGGGGCAGCTTTCGGCCCGCGGAGGCGAACTCGGCGTCCGTCTGGAAGGCAACCGGGTGTTCATCACCGGCCGCGCCGTCCTGTTCATGCAGGGAGAGATCCCCTTCGACCTTTAACGGTGGATCCGCTGTGCGCTGCCAATCGCCCCCACGGGGCAGATCAGGCGGCACAGATGGCAGCCGACGCATTTCGCCCCGATGATCCTCGGGATCCGGTCCTCACCGAAGGAGATGGCCTGGTGGCCGCCGTCCCGGCAGGAGATATAGCAGCGGCCGCAGCCGATGCAAAGGGTACGGTCCACACGCGGGAAAACCTTCGTGCTGCGGTCCAGGCCGGCCGGGGTCACGAAGTCCCCGACCTCCCGGCCGACCAGGTCTTCCAGATGCGCAAGCCCCTGGTCCGCCAGGTAATTCCGAAGACCCTCGGTGAGATCCTCGATGATGCGCTGCCCGCACTCCATGATGGCGGTACACACCTGCACGTTGCGGCATCCCAGGCTCAGGAATTCCACGGCATCGCGCCAGGTATAGACTCCCCCGACGCCCGAGAGCTGCACGCCTTTGAGCACAGGGTTCATCGCCATCTCCAGGATGAAGCGGAGGGCGATGGGCTTCACGGCAGCCCCGGAATATCCCGAAATCGCTTTCTTGCCGGAAACTACCCCGCCCATCGTCACGGACTTGATGGTGTTGATGGCCGAGATTCCGTCCGCACCGCCCAGATAAGCCGACGTGGCGACCAGGTTCATGGACGCGACGTTGGGGGTCATCTTCGCGATGACCGGGATATGCACGGCCCGTTTCACGAAAATCGTGTAGTACGCCACCAGTTCCGGGTTCTGTCCCACGTCGCTGCCCATGCCGACCAGACGCATCTGGGGGCAGGAGAAATTGAGCTCGATGGCATCGACGCCGGCGTTCTCCGCCATATGCGCAAGCTGGATCCACTCCTCGTCGGAGTTGCCCATGATGGAGGCGATGACGACCTTGGAGGGATAATTCTCCTTCAGCTTGCGCAGGATCTCGAAGTCCACCTCCGCAGGATTCTCGGAGAGCTGCTCCATGTTGCGGAATCCGGCGAAGGTGCCGTCCGGACGCTTCACGGCGTCGAAACGCGGCGAGACTTCATTGATATCCTGCAGGCAGATCGTCTTGTAATAGACGCCGGCCCAGCCGGCCTCGAAGGCCGCAGCGACCATCTCGTAGTTGGTGCAGACGGCGGACGAGGCGAGGAAGAAGGGATTCTCGCAGGGGATCCCGCAGAACGTGATGTCCAGGGGCGGGAGGTCCCTGTCCGCCGCCGGAGGCTCCGGCAAGGACGAGATGATCTCGCGGATGCGGATGGGCATGTCCTTGTGGATGCAGGCCCGTTCCGCAGCCGCGATGTCTTCTTCGCTGCAGCCACGGACCCACCGGGCCGCTACGGATTCATTGCCGAAACGGACCGCGCGGATCGCCCGCGCAGGGTCTCCGTTTGCGCACGCGGCGCTGCAGGGCGCGTCCTGGCAGAGCAGGCAGCGGAAAGCTTCTTCCTTGATATTGAACCGGTTCATTTCACAAATCTAAGAATAATTCCCGCAAAAACAAACCCATGCCAGCAGCATCCGGTGAACAAAAAAAGAGGTCAGTCTTCCGAGGCAATCTCCTTGAGTTCGTCGCGGTAGGCGGTGAGCAGGCGGGACTTGGAGATGAATCCCAGGTACCTGCGGTCCTCGTCGATGACCGGCAGGCGCCACGCGCCGGTGCGGTCGAATTTGCTCATCACCGAGTCCATCTTCTCGCCGGCATGGATATAGTCCGGCGCGGACTCCATGATGTTGTAAACATGCCAGGTGTCGTACTTGGAGGGGTCCAGCAGCACCTTGCGCGCCGTGGTCAGGTCCACCATCCCCTGGAAGCGGCCCCTCGAATCCAGCACGGCCATCACGGCCGCATCCGTCTGCGAGACGATCGAGACCACCTCGCGGAGCGTCGCGTCGATCTGCACGCGCGGGTATTTGTCACGGATCAACGCGTCCACGCGCATCAGCGTCAGCACGGCCTGGTCGCTGTCGTGCGTCAGCAGGTCGCCGCTCTGGGCGATCCGCTTGGTGTAGATGGAGTATTTCTCGAAGATCCGCACCGTCCCGAAGGCGACCGTCGCCGTCAGGATCAGCGGGATCAGCAGCTCGTATCCGCCCGAAATCTCGGCGATCAGGAAGATGGCCGTCATCGGGGCCTGCATCACGCCGGCCATCAGCGCCGCCATCCCCACGAGGACGAAATTCTGCTCCGGCACGCCGGCGCCCGCCAGGTTCAGGCTCCGCGCCACCACGAACCCCAGGATCGCCCCGGCGAACAGCGTGGGGCCGAACGTGCCGCCGACTCCCCCGCCGGCATTGGTGGCCGTCATCGCCAGCACCTTCAGGAAAAAGATCAGTGCGAAGAAGAGGGGCACGCCCCAGCGCCAGTCGAGCAGGAACGACAGGACGCTGCGCCCCTCCAGGGCCAGGTCCTGTCCGTTGAGCAGCGCACCCAACGACTCGTATCCCTCGCCGTAAAGGGGCGGGAACAGGAAGATCAGCATGCCCAGCGCCAGCGCGCAGACGCCCCAGCGCAGGTAGGGATTGGCGATCTTGCCGATGCGGTCCTCCAGGTGCAGCGTCGTGCGCATGAAGTACAGCGACCCGAATCCTCCCACCACACCGAGGATGATGTAGAACGGGATGTTCGCCATCGAGAACGGCGTCAGCGTGCAGGCGAACACCGGGGTCTGGCCCCGGAAGATATAGGAGACCACCGTCGCGGAGATGGTCGATATGAGCAGCGGCAGCAGCGAGCTCATGGACACGTTGAAGAGCAGGATCTCCAGCGTGAACAGCACCCCGGCCAGCGGCGCCTTGAAGATGCCGGCCACGGCACCGGCAGCGCCGCAGCCCAGCAGCAGGGTGATGTTGCGGTAGGACAGGCCGAAGATCCGGCCCAGGTTGGAGCCGATGGCGGCCCCGGTGTAGACGATCGGCGCCTCGGCTCCGACGGAGCCGCCGAAGCCGATCGTGATGCTGGAGGTCAGCATCGACGACCAGGTATTGTGGGGCTTGATCTTGGAGTCGTTCCGGGACACGGCCAGCAGGGCCTTGGTCACGCCGTGGCCGATGTTGTCCCGGATCACATAACGCACCAGCAGCAGGGAGATCAGCATGCCGATGCCCGGCAGGGCCAGGTACTGCCAGTCGTAGCTGCCGTGGAAGCCCTGGTTGAGCAGGCGCTTCACCGTGTGGATGGACCAGTCGAGAACGACGGCGGCGCACCCGGAGAGTACGCCGACCATCAGACTGAGCAGCAGGAGCTTGCTCTGTTCAGGAATATGCTTGAGGGAAAACCGCACGACTAGGCGTCGCTGCCGTCGTCATCACCTCCGTACTGGGAGATGTTGTCGTCGGGTAAGGTTTCTCCGTCGGATGAAGGGGCGGAAGATGCTCCGGTCACGGATTCGACCTCGGCCTCCTCCTCGCCTTCGAGCCAGCGCTCGATGTCGTCCAGGTTGTCGATCTGGACCTTGATCTTGACAAGGTAGATGGCATCCGGGATCTCGACCATCACCGCATAGAACGGCGTGCCGTCCGGTTTGGTATATTTGGTCAGGTCGGGAAGATAGTCGTTGAAGCCTTTCGGATATTTCTCCGCGAAAGCCGCTGCGAGCTCGGGAGACATGTTTTCGTAGCTGACGATGTGGCGTTTTTTATTGTCTTGTGCCATAGGGGTTAGGATTTTGCTGCAAGTATAGTTACTTTTTCTTAAAAAAAAGTGCTTTCTGCGCCTTTTTTTTGGAAGAATCTCTTTCGACGAAAACGGGCTTCATCGTGCGGGGATCGATTCCGGACCAGAACATCACCGAGGAGGAGGTCATCGGCGTGGGCATGAAATCCTGCACCTGCTCCATCCAGATGCCTTTCAGGTACGGATTGGCGGCGAGCCGGCGCATGTCTTCCAGCCTGCAGCCGGGGTGCGAGGAGATAAAGTACGGGACCAGTTCGGTGTGCGTGCCGTTCTCCCGGTTGATCCGGTCGAACTCCATACGCAGCCGCTCGAACAGGCGGAAGGACGGCTTGCCCATGTAGTAGAGGACCTTGTCCTCGGTGTGCTCTGGCGCAACCTTGAGGCGGCCGGAGGTGTGGCGCAGCATCAGCTCCTGCAGGTAGGGCTTGCCCGTCTCATCGAGGAATCCTTTCTCGTCCAGGAAGAGGTCGTAGCGGACGCCGCTGCTGATGTAGGAGTGCCGGACGCCTTTGACGGCGTCCACGGCGCGATAGAGCTTCAGCAGGCGGTCGTGCGAGCGGTCCAGGTTGGGGCAGGCCTTGGGGAAGATGCAGGACTGGCGCCGGCATTTCGCGCACAGGTCCTGGTTGCGGCCGTGCATGCCGTACATGTTGGCGGAGGGGGCGCCCAGATCGGAGATGTTGCCGTGGAACTCCGGCATCGCGGCAAGCCGGCGGACCTCCTCGAGGATGGATTTCTCGCTGCGCGACTGGATGAACTTGCTCTGGTGGGCGGCGATCGTGCAGAAGTTGCAGCCGCCGAAGCAGCCCCGGTGCGTGATGATCGAGTCCTTGATCATGTCGTAGGCGGGGATGCGCTTGCCTTTGTAGCGCGGGTGCGGGCGCTTGGTGAAGGGCAGGTCCCAGCAGGCGTCCATCTCCTCGGTCGTCGCGGGCGGATACATCGGATTCACCTGCACGTAACCCTCCCCTACCGGCTCGATCAACGTCCTGGGATGCAGCACGTTGGCCTGGATCTCTATCTCATGGAAATTCTCCGCGAAAGCCATTTTGTCCCGACAGCACTCCTCGTAGGAATGCAGCAGGATCGGTTCCGCTCCGCTGGGAGTGCCTCGCCGGATGTGTGGTTCATCCCACACATCCGAATCCACCCCCCTGCGCCCCCGGTGGGGGACGGGGGAAGAATCCCCCGAAACCCCCTCGGTCACTTCGTTCCAAACAGCGTTCAGAATTGGTGTAGCGGAGTCCGGGAGAGCCTCGCCGGACCGTGGCCACCCATGGCCTCGTAAATGGGAGGGGCCCGCTGCCGAAGGCAGTGGGAGGGATGAGCGAAGCGAAGTCCGGCGAGGCTCTTCCGACGGAGCGGAATCAATTCTGCCCGTCCGGTAGAACGCGATCTGGGGGATTCTTTCGATCTGCCGCAGATTGCGGCCGGCTTCGATGGCGCGGGTGAGCTCGAGCATCGGGCGCTCCCCCATCCCGTAGCAAAGCCAGTCGGCGCCGCTGTCCACGAGGACGGACGGCATCAGCCGGTCGTCCCAGTAGTCGTAATGCGTCAGGCGGCGCAGGGACGCCTCGACGCCCCCGATCACCACGGGGACATCCGGCCACAGCTGCTTCAGGATCCGGGTATAGACGGTCACCGCCCGGTCGGGCCGCTGGCCGGCCTTGCCCTCCGGCGTATACGCGTCGTCGTGGCGCAGGCGCTTCGCGGCCGTGTAATGGTTGACCATCGAATCCATCGCCCCGCCGTTGACGGCGAAATACAGCCGCGGCGCGCCGAGCTTGCGGAAATCCCGCAGGTCGTCGCGCCAGTTGGGCTGCGGCACGACCGCCACGCGGTACCCGGCTTTCTCCAGGTACCGCGCGATACAGGCCGTGCCGAAACTGGGATGGTCCACGAACGCGTCTCCGGTGAAGATGATGACGTCGATCCAGTCCCAGCCCAGCCGCTCGACTTCCTTGACGGAAGTCGGGATCCTACATTCTGTCGGGTAAGTCAATGCCCAGGATCTTCATGCCCCGGCGCAGGACGCCGGCCAGCGTGGAGATCAGCTCGAGACGCATCTTGAGCACCTCCTCGTCCGGCTCCTTGAGGATCGGGGTCTCGTGGTAGTACTGGTTGAACTCCTTGGCCAGGTCATAGCAGTAGTTCGCGATGACGGCGGGAGAGAACGCCGCGGCAGCTTCCGCCACCTTCTGCGGATAGGCGCCCAGGATCTTGACGAGGCGCACTTCCTTCGGGCTCAGCTCTACACCGGGGTTCAGCGCAGCCGTGAGCTGCCGCTCCGCCGCCTTGCGCAGGATCGAGCAGATGCGGGCGTGCGTGTACTGGATGAACGGACCGGTGTTGCCGTTGAAATCGATGGACTCCTTGGGATTGAAGAGCATCTTCTTCTTGGGATCCACCTTGAGGATGAAGTACTTGAGCGCGCCCAGGCCGATCTGGCGGTAGAGCCGCTCCTTCTCCTCCTCGCTGATGCCCTCGAGCTTGCCGCTCTCCTCGGACGTGGCCTTGGCCTCCTCGTACATCTTCTCGATGAGGTCGTCGGCGTCCACGACCGTCCCCTCGCGGGACTTCATCTTGCCCTCGGGGAGCTCCACCATGCCGTAGGACAGATGGAAGATCTGGTCGGCCCAGTCGAAGCCGAGCTTTTTGAGGATCAGCTTGAGGACCTGGAAGTGGTAGTTCTGCTCGTCGCCCACCACGTAGATGTGCGAGTCGAGCTTGTATTCGCTGAAGCGGCGCTCGGCCGTGCCGAGGTCCTGCGTGATGTAGACGGACGTGCCGTCGGAGCGGAGCAGCAGCTTGCGGTCCAGGCCGTCGGCGGTGAGGTCGCACCACACCGATCCGTCGGGATCCTTGACGAACACGCCCATGTCGAGGCCGCGCTGCACCAGCTCCTTGCCGAGCAGGTAGGTCTCATGCTCGTAGTAGGTGCGGTCGAAGGTGATGCCGAGGGCCTTGTAGGTCTGCTCGAAGCCGGCGAACACCCAGCGGTTCATCATCTCCCAGAGCTGGCGGACGGCGGGATCGCCCTCCTCCCACTTGACGAGCATCTCGTGGACCTTGTCCATCACGGAAGGGTCCTCCTTCTCCATCTTGGCGAACTCCACGTAGCAGTCGCCCACGAGGTGGTCGCCCTTCTTGCCGGTGCTCTCCGGCGTGGCGCCGTCAAAACGCTCCTGCCAGGCGTACATCGACTTGCAGATGTGCACGCCGCGGTCGTTGACGAGCGTCGCCTTGATCACCTCGTCGCCGGCCGCCTTGAGCAGGTCGGAGACCGACGCACCCAGGAGGTTGTTGCGGATGTGGCCGAGGTGCAGGGGCTTGTTGGTGTTGGGCGAGGAGAATTCGACCATCACGCGGCGGCCCGTGGCGGGCAGCTGGCCATAGGCCGCATCGCCCGCGATCGCCGCCAGGGCTTCGCGCCAGTAGATGTTGGACAGGCTGAGGTTGAGGAAACCCTTGACGGAATTGTACGCGCTGACTTCCGGGCAGTTGGCGACGAGCCAGTCGCCCAGGGCCGTGCCTGTGGCGTCCGGGCTCTGGCGCGTGATGCGCAGCAGCGGGAACACCACGAGGGTAAAGTCACCCTCGAACTCCTTGCGGGTCACCTGGACCTGCAGGGTGGCGGGATCGACATCGGCGTTGTAGAGCGCCTTGATGGCCTCTGAGGCCTTCACGGCAAGGAATTGTTCGGGTGTCATCAGCCGAGGTAGGTCTTGAGGAGTTTGCTGGCGGACGGTTTCTTGAGCTTGCGGATGGCCTTCTCCTTGATCTGGCGGACGCGCTCACGCGTGAGGTCGAGCCGCTCGCCGATCTCCTCGAGGGTCATCTCCTGGCAGCCGATGCCGAAGAAGGACTTGATGATCTCGCGCTCGCGCGGCGTGAGGATCTGCAGCGCACGCTCGATCTCGGTGCTGAGGGACTCGTTGGTCAGGCCCCTGTCGGCGCTCGGGGAGTCGTCGTTGGGCAGCACGTCGAGCAGGCTGTTGTCCTCGCCCTCGACGAACGGGGCGTCCACGCTGACGTGGCGGCCGGACACGCGGAGGGTGTCGGCGATCTTGTCCTTGGGGATATCGATCATCTCGGCGAGCTCGTCCGTGGACGGCTGGCGCTCGTTCTCCTGCTCGAACTTGCCGAGGGCTTTGTTGATCTTGTTGAGGGAGCCCACCTGGTTGAGCGGCAGGCGCACGATGCGGCTCTGCTCGGCGAGGGCCTGCAGGATGGACTGGCGGATCCACCACACGGCGTAGGAGATGAACTTGAAGCCGCGGGTCTCGTCGAACTTCTCGGCGGCCTTGATCAGGCCGAGGTTGCCCTCATTGATGAGGTCCGGCAGGCTCAGGCCCTGGTTCTGGTACTGCTTGGCCACGGACACGACGAAGCGGAGGTTGGCGCGCGTCAGCTTCTCGAGCGCCTCCTGGTCGCCCTTGCGGATGCGCTGGGCGAGTTCGACTTCCTCTTCCGGGGACACCAGCTCCTCGCGGCCGATCTCCTGGAGGTATTTGTCCAGGGACGCGCTCTCGCGGTTGGTGATGGATTTCGTGATTTTGAGCTGTCTCATATGCGAAAAAACGTATAATCTGGGTATTGTCCACCTTTTTATACGGAACAATCCCGCGTAAGTTTCACACTCACGCGGGATTTTTTCCGGTTAATTATCAACAGCCTACTCGTCCTTGCCGAAGCCGAAGTAGCCGGGACGGCCGCTGGCCGTGACGCCCTCGATGAAGATGGAGCGCTTGCTCTTCTTGGCGATGTCGATGACATCCTGCGGCTTGGTGACCTTCTGGTCGTTGACGAAGCGGATCAGGAAGCCGTCCTCGCCGCCGGCGCGCGCCAGCTTGCCGTTGCCGGCCGAGACGATCAGCACACCGTTGTCGGCGGCCTTGAGCTGGGCGCCGTAGAAGGCGACCGTGCCGTCGCTGCCCACCGTGCCGTCCGCGATGTTGCCGTCGGTGAAGGCCACGGAGACTTCCACGTCCTTGCCGTCACGCAGCAGCTTGACCGTGGCCTTGTCGCCCGGGTGGTAGCTGTTGACCTTGGCCTGGAGCTCCGGCATCGTGGCGGTCTTGGTGCCGTCGATGCTGACGACCACGTCGCCCTGCTTGATGCCGGCCTTGTCGGCGGCACCGCCCTTGACGACCTCCGCGACATAGACCCCCTCAGGATTGGTGACGGAGAGCTTCTGGGACTTGATCACCTCCTCGGTGACCGTGGCGCCGGAGATGCCCAGCATCGCGCGCTTGACGGAGCCGAAGTCGATCAGGTCGGAGACGACCTTCTTGACGATGTTGGACGGGACGGCGAAGGAGTAGCCGGAGTAGGAACCCGTCGTGGAGACGATGGCGGTGTTGATGCCCACCAGCTCACCCTGCTTGTTGACCAGGGCGCCGCCGGAGTTGCCCGGGTTGACGGCCGCATCGGTCTGGATGAAGGATTCGATCTTGAACTGGCCGTCGTAGTTGGGCATCGAACGGCCCTTGGCGCTGACGATGCCGGCGGTGATGGTGGAGCGGAGCTCCTCGCCCAGCGGGCTGCCGATGGCCAGCACCCACTCGCCGAGACGGAGCTGGTCGGAGTCGGCGAACTGCACGACCGGCAGGCCGGTGGCGTCGATCTTGATCAGGGCCACGTCCGTGGCCGGGTCGGTGCCGATGACCGTGGCCTCGTAGGTCTTGTTGTTGTTGAGCGTCACCTCGATCTTGCTGGCATTCTCCACGACGTGGTTGTTGGTGACGATATAGCCGTCCGGGCGGATGATAACGCCGGAGCCGCTGCCCTGGCGCGCCGGAGCCTGTCCGCCACGGTAGCCGCGGCTGCCGTAGGGATCCTCACCGAAGAAATAACGGAAGAGGTCGTCCATCGGCGAAGGGGTCGAGGACTGGCGGGCCTGGATGGTCACCTTGACATAGACCACCGCCTCGACGGCATTCTCGGCGGCATAGGTGAAATCGGGATAGTCGGACAGTGACAAATTGACAGTGCGGACGGTCTGTCCGTCCGGGGTGTACACGGTCTGCTGGCTCTCACTGGGAGCGGGGGCCGTTGTTTTCACGATGGCATAGGCGGTCAGACCGCTCAGAAGCACGGAAAGCAAAACGGTAATAAAGCCTTTCTTCATATAATGATATTTTTAAAATATTGTCCGCGCATCAAAAAGTCAAAATATATGCCAAAATCCGAGATTATTTGTTAATTTTGCAAGAATGAAGTTTGATAATATTTGATAATAATTAATACAGATATGGAATTCAACGTTTCTAGCGCCGGCCTGCTGAAGGGCGTGCTCGATGTCTCCAAGGCGATCCCCGCCAAGACTGCCCTCCCGATCCTCGAGAATTTCCTCTTCGTCCTCAAAGAAGGACAACTGGAGATCACCGCCTCCGACCAGGAGCTCACGCTCCGCACCCTCGTGCCGGTGGAGAACATCGCGGAGGAAGGCAGCATCGCCGTGCCCGCCCGCCAGATGATCGACCTGCTCAAGGCCCTCCCCGACCAGCCCATCACCATCAAGACCGCCGGCGAAGGCTCCTTCGAGTGCATCTGGAGCAACGGTAATTCCTCCCTGCCCTACTTCCCGGCCGCCGACTATCCCGAAATCAAGGGTGCAGGCAGCGACGCGATGACCGCCACGGTCCCCGCGAGCGTCCTCGCCGAGGGCATCTCCAGCACCATCTACGCCACGGCCGACGACGAGATGCGGCCCGCGATGAACGGTATCTTCTTCGACATGGATCCGGAGAGCACCACGCTGGTGGCGTCCGACTCCCACAAGCTGATCTGCTACACCACCCGCGCCTTCCAGGCCCCGGAGAAGTCCTCCTTCATCCTGCATAAGAAGCCCGCAGCCGTGCTCAAGTCCCTGATCGACAAGGACGACGAGGACGTCAGCATCGCCTTCGACTCCTCGACCGTCGTCTTCACGATCGGCGAGACGATGATGGTCTGCCGCCTGATCGTCGGCAAGTTCCCGGAGTACCGCAAGGTCATCCCGCAGAACAACTCCAACATCCTGCGCATCGACCGCGCCCAGCTGCTCAACACGGTGCGCCGCGTGGCCGTCTGCGCCAACAAGGCCTCCAACCACATCAAGTTCGACCTCAAGGCCGGCCAGATCGAGATCACGGCCCAGGACCTCGGCTTCGCCCTCGCCGCCTACGAGAAGCTCCCGTGCGACTACAACGGCGACGAACTCGGCATCGGCTTCAAGTCCTCCTTCCTGATCGAGATCCTCGGCAACATGACCTGCGGGACCGTCGTCATGAAGTTCGCCGACCCGCGCCGCGCCGCGCTGATCGTGCCTGCGGAAGAGGAGGAAGAGAGCGACAAGATCTGCGGCATCCTGATGCCGATCATGGTTTCGTAAGCCGGAGCGTATGCAACTGAACCTCACCCGGCCGCTGCTCTTCTTCGACATCGAGAGCACCGGCCTGAACATTCCCGCCGATTCGATCATCGAACTCAGCTTCGTCAAGGTGTTCCCGGGCGGAGAGGAGCGCATCAAGACCTGGCGCATCAAGCCCTGGGACTATGAGCGCCAGTGCCAGCGTCCCATCAACCCGGAGGCCTCCAAGGTCAACGGCATCACGGACGACATGCTCACCGGCTGCCCCACCTTCTACGACGTGGCCGAAGAGGTCGCGGAGTGGCTGCGCGACAGCGACCTCGCTGGGTTCAACTCTGCCAAGTTCGACCTGCCGATGCTCGCCGAGGAGTTCGAACGCGTCAAGCTCACCGGCAAGGACCTGCAGGTGGACCTCCACAGCCCCCTGATGGTGGACGTGCAGAACATCTACCACGCCATGGAGCCCCGCAACCTCCGCGCCGCCTACCGCTTCTACTGCGGCGGCGAGGACTTCGAGAACGCCCACAGCGCCGAGGCCGACACCCTGGCGACCTATGAGGTGCTCAAGGCCCAGCTGGACCGTTACCGCGAGCCGGACCGCCACCGCGAGCAGGTCCTCAAGAACGATGTCGCCTCCCTGGCCGCCTTCGTCGGCCGGAAGTACGTCGACTTCTCGGGCCACCTCATCCAGGACGACAAGGGCGAGATCTTCGTCAACTTCGGCAAGCACAAGGGCAAGACGGCCCGCAAGGTGTTCGAGACCGACCCCTCGTATTTCGCGTGGATCCAGCAGGGCAGCTTCACCCTGGACACCAAGGCCCAGTTCGCGCGGCTAGAAGAGCAGTTCAAGCGCGAGCGCCTGGCCGCCAAATGGAACGGCCGCCTCTTCTGAGACGCGGTTTGATTTTCGGAGATAAAGTGCTACCTTTGCGCCCGCCCAAAGCAAAGGTAGCACTTATTTTATGAGACTGATTCCCATTTACACCTGGAACAAAGGTGTCCTCGAATTCAACAAGCGCAGTGACCGGCTCAGCAAGAAGCCCTGGTTCCAGGGGGTCCTGCTGATGGCCTGCGTGGTGGTGGCGATGCTGCTTGCCAACCTTCCCTTCACCAAAGACCTGTACCACGACCTGCTGGAGACCCACATCCAGCTCCATCTCCACAGCGAAGACGGCGTCGTCGACGTTCTCTTCCCGCGCGACCTGACCGTGGAGAAGTTCATCAACGACATCCTGATGGTGATCTTCTTCTTCACCGTCGGCCTGGAAATCCGCCGCGAGATCGCCCACGGCGAACTCTCTTCACCCAAGAAGGCGATGCTGCCCGTGATCGCCGCATTCGGCGGCGTGATCGCCCCGGCGCTCATCTATACCCTGATCAACCACGGCACCATGGCCTCCAGCGGCTGGGGCATCCCGACCGCCACGGACATCGCTTTCGCCGTCTGCATCCTGTCGATGCTCGGCAACAAGGTCCCGGTCTCGCTCAAGGTCTTCCTGACAGCCCTGGCCATCGCGGACGACCTGATCGCGATCCTGGTCGTGGCGCTGTTCTACGGCGGCAGCATCAACCTGCCGCTGCTCGGCGTCGCCGTGCTGGTCATCCTCCTCACCCTGCTGCTGCGCCGCATCGGCGAGAAGCGGATGTTCCCCTACCTGCTGTGCGCCGCCATCGTCTGGGGCCTCTTCTACTACAGCGGCATCCACGCCACGATGTCCGGCGTGGTGATGGCCTTCCTGATCCCGGCCAAGTCGCTCTACAACAAGTCGCAGTACATCCACAAGCGCAACCACTACCTCGACCTGCTCGAGAAGGCGGACGGCATCGACGAGGAGCCCTTCCCCAACGGGCCCCAGAAACACGCCCTGCGCAAGCTCGAAGGCATCGCCCATGGCACGATGGACATGACCTACCGCGTGGAGCACGCGCTCACCCCGTGGGTCAATTTCCTGATCATGCCGATCTTCGCCCTGGCCAATGCCGGCGTGGTGATCAGCGATCCTTCCTATTTCAACGTATTCAGCTTCGACGCGGCACAGGGCAGCGTCTCGATGGGCATCTTCCTGGGCCTGCTGCTCGGCAAGCCGCTCGGCATCACGCTCTTCAGCTGGCTGGCCATCAAGTTCAAGGTCGGCGCCATGCCCGAGAAGGCCACCTGGCCCATGTTCTTCGCCGTGGCCTGCCTGGGCGGTATCGGTTTCACGATGTCCATCTTCGTGGACACGCTCTCCTTCGGCGACCAGGCCCCCGACGTGATGATGCATCTGCGCGACGCCGGCAAGATCGCGGTGCTGATGGGCTCCGTCTGCGCCGGCGTCCTGGGCTCCTTGCTCATCAACCTTGTCTCGAAATTACAGAAAAGATAAGCCGCTATAAGTGGAACGGGTGGCTCCAAAAAGGCCTGGCAGGATCCTGGCGGGTCGGAGCGAAGCGACAGAGGGGGTTCGGGGGAACCTTCCCCCGTATGAGTGGAACGGGTGGCTCCAAAAAGGCCTGGCAGAGACTGC
>JAFUWZ010000066.1 GCA_017471045.1 Bacteroidales bacterium | reverse complement strand
GGCTTTCCGGGCAGACGAGGCCGGGTTTACCGGGCAGGTCCAGTTCGGCAAGCAGGGCCTTTTCCGCCAGGGCTCGCAGCAGCATCGGCATGGACTCGGGATGGGCCAGCGCATCGGCGGCCGCGAAATTCCCTTCGGAAATGTGCCGGCGGACCTGCGAGGCACGAATCGCGCGGCCGTCTTCTTCCAGCCGCGGCACGGCCACCACTTCGATGCCTTGCGGCGGCAATATCCTGGCCATCAAGTCGTTATACTGTGCCGTCAGGGCGTCGTCCGCCTCGGTCCCGACATAACGTACCGTTGCGCCGAGGGCGGGTGCCAGGTGACGGGCGAAGAGGTCCAGGTCAAGCTCCATCTGCGCCGTGGCGGCATCGGAGGGTTCTTTCAGGAAATAGGACGGGAAAGTGGCCGCGGAAATGGCGTAGGGGCTGCAGGGGAGGACATCCACCTTCAGCTCGTCGAGGAAGGCGCTGCAAAGTGCCTGATACCGTTCGCTGTAGGTGAACATCTGGCCTTCTTCGCCGACGGGGATGATGTAGAGCTTGTCACAGTCGGTGCAGGCAGCCCGCACCAGGTACTCATGTCCCCAGGTGAGCGGGTTGGCGTTCATCACGACCACGCCGCAGCGGCCCTGCGTCCGGTGCTTTTCGAGCGTGGTCAGGTATTTTTCAAGCCCCCTTCCGTTTTCCAGCAGGATGGCCTGCTGTGCCTGGCCGATGCAGCGGAAGCCCAGGCTCTCGAAAAGGACGCGGTTGTCCGGTTTGGTAAAGACTTTGAGGTTGGCGAATCCCGCTTCCGTCCCGATGGCGATCAGCCGGGAGACCAGCCGGCTCATCAGGCCTTCTTCGCGTAGGTCGGGAGAGACCGCCAGACACTTGATCACATCCTTCTCGATGCCACCGCCGGCAAGCAGGGTTCCGCTCTCGTCCACGACGGCCAGATAGGCCTCGCAGCGGTCCAGCCGCAGCCCGTTCCCGGCGAGGAAAGTCTCCACCCGCTGGCGGGTAAAGCGGTCTGTCAGAGGAAGTTCCTGTATCTCAAACATAGGCGTCGATCAGTTGGTCTATCCGGGCCAGAATCTGCTCCTGGCTATGGCTATGGGCACGCATGCACCAGCGTGCCGGCTGCTCGCATAGCAGGCAGCGCCGGGGTGGGAGGCCGAGACTCTCCCGGCTGACGGGAATCCCATCGGCGCCGAGCACGTCGATGTCGAACAGCCGCCCCAATGGATGTTCTTCTTCAATACGGCAAACTGCCCGCTTCGCCTCCAGGGGGGAGGTCGGAGTGAGCAGGTAGGCTTCGAATCCGGTCGGCAGGTCGCAGAGTTGGAGTCCCGCACTGCCGAATCGGGCGGTAAGGGCACAGAGGGCTGCCTGGGCAATCAGCAGGGACTGCCGGTTGCGTTTGACCGCTCCGGGCATGACGACAGTCAGGCACAGCAGGGTATGTCCGGGATGCTGCCTCAGCAGTTCCCGCTGTGTGCGTTGCCTGTTGTCCCGGGCGGCGAGCAGCTCCTCCAGCGTAATCATCGGATGATATGGATTTCGTCGAGTTTACGCCCGTCGCGGTTCATCACCACGCCCACGACCCGCTCGCCGAAGGGCAGGGGATCGGGCGTCCCGATGATGGATGTCGCTTTGGCGGCCAAGTCCTTGATCTCCACCAGTTTCAAGCCGGCGTTCCGGAGCCGGTCCGCGATTTCGGGACGGGCCGGATTGACGGCGATGCCATATTCGGTCACGACGACATCCACGCTCTTTCCGGGAGTGATCAGGGTGGTGACCTTCGGGACGATGCAGGGGATACGGCCGCGCAGTAGCGGGCATACGATGATGCTGAGGGCGCTGTCGGCCGCCGTGTCCTGGTGTCCGCCGATGGCTCCGCGGATGATGCCGTCGGAACCGACCAGTACATTCACGTTGAAATCCGTATCAACCTCCAGGGCCGAAAGGATCACGATATCCAGGGCGTGCGTCGCCGAGCCACTGTGCTGTCCGGACGCATATTCCACGGAAGATACCTCCACATGGGCGGGGTCCGTCGCGATGGACTGGGCCGCCACCTTGTCGAAGGACTGGACGTCGATCAGCCGCCCGATCAGCCCTTCTTCATGGAGCTTGACCATGTGGGCGGTGATGCCGCCCAGGGCGAAGGAAGCTTTGATGCCGTCTTTCAGCATCTGCTCCCGAATGTATTTCACCACGGCCAGCGAGGCGCCGCCGGTGCCGGTCTGGATGCTGAAGCCATCCTTGAAGTAACCGGAGTTAATGACCACTTTGGCAGCCTGTTTGGCGAGCAGGATATCGCGGGGATTCTTGCTGTCGCGGATGGCTCCGGCGGAGATCTTCGCGGAGTCGCCGACGCTGTCCACGACCACGACCGACTCGACGTCCGCACCGCGGATACCCGCGGGCAGGTTGGGGTAGGGAACGAGGTCGTCGGTCAGCACTACGACATGCCGGGCATAGCGGGCGTCCGGGAGGGCATAGCCCAGGGAGCCGCAGATGCTCTTGGCGTTCTCGCTGCGCGGGACGCCGCAGGCATTGCCGAGTTCGTCGCAGGCGGAGGCGCCCAGGAAGGCTACGTCGATGGCCAGTTCGCCGG
>JAFUWZ010000065.1 GCA_017471045.1 Bacteroidales bacterium | reverse complement strand
CTACCCCGTGCACCCGGTGCACTACCCCCGATGTATCGGTAGCGGCAGACTTTCACGCCGCCGTCGGTGTGGCCGTCTTGTTTATCGACAAGGCCCAAAGCGACCAGGCGATCGAGGGCGAGACAGACTTTCCGTCGCGAGCAGCAGGCCTTCCGCTGGAGGTAGGCCCAGGTACCCGTAAAAGCCGACTCCCCGTCCTGGCTGAAGCCGTAGATCGTGGCGAGGATCACGGTCTCCCAGATATCGAGCCCCAGGTCCAGCATCCAATCCGGAATGACGGTATAACTGCGTTCCATCGTCAGGCCTCCTTCCGTGCGCGGGGTTTGGTGAAGGTGCAGGTATCGTCCAGCTCGATCGCGACGTATTTATCGAAACCCTCCCCCGCGTCTTGGAGGCGGGTGGCGTTGGTCTTCAGCGCGACGTCGATGCAGGCCGGCAGGCCCGCGTTGCGGGCGGCCTCCGTGACGGCGTCGAGGTATTCCTTGTCGAGGTCTTCCGCCTTGACGGTTGTCTTGCAGGAGACCGTCCGGGCGAACTTGTAACCGAGGGAGCCCTTGACGGCTTCCACGCCCGCGGCCTTGAGGATGCCGTTGGCGACGTGCTTGATGTAGTCGATCGTCCCGGCGTGGGCCTTGATCTTGCGGTCGATATAGTCCTTCTCGGCCTTGAGTGTCTTGATCTCGTCCTCCTTCGCCTTGAGCCAGTGGCCCAGGGAGTCAATCCCCTCGGTCGTCAGGAGGTATTTCAATGCTGCGACCTGGCGCTCGGCGCGTTCGGTCTGTTCAGTGACCTCGCCTTCATTGTTGATGTAGTCCTGTTCCAGGATATAGGACATGATTGCGAGATCGTCGGTTGCTTTCTTGATTTGTTTGGCGTCCATTGTGTTTTAATCTAAAGAGTTAGCATTTTTGTAGTTGGTAACGTCCAGGTCGAATCGAGTGATCTGCCCGGCGGTGAGGTTGTACTTGCGGATGAGGACCGTCCGGTAATCCTCGCCGGACTTGGTAAGGCGCCCGCGGGCGTAGGCGTCCACGACCTTCCAATAAGTTTCATGGTCGATGTTCGTGGGGCGCTGTTCCTCGGCCGCCCGGTCGAGGTACTGCTGTTGCTTGCCGCTGGCGGGCGTGGGTTCCGGCGTGGGCGGATCGTCGTATTTCGTGGCGTTTTCGCGGGTCTTGACACCCTTCGCGAAGTAGATGTCCGCCGCCATGCCGAGGGCCTTGCAGGCGACGCTGATCGCGTCCGTGTATGCCATCTTGAAAGCCTCGTCGGAATGATAGGCGCCTTTGTTCTCCTTTGATACGACCTTTGACCCGCCGACGCCCTCGACGGGGGCGGACCAGCTGGAAGAATCGACGCGGTAGTATAGCTTGATGCGGACGTGCGCCGATATCTCGCCGTTGCCCTCGGTGGTCCAGCGGTCTACGATTTCCGTGTACCATCCGATCCCGCAGGGGCCGAACGTCTCCGTCAACTTCTGTATCCGCCACATGGGGTTGATATCGGTGAAGCCGTTGAGGCGTCCGCCGGTGATTTTCCGCGTCGCTTCCGCCGGCACCTTCGCCAGGGCGTTGTAAATTTCCATCCCGGTGACGGGTTTGACCTTGTCTGCCATCGTTACGCCCTCTCTTCAAGTTTCGCGAGCTCCGCTTTCAGGGCTTCGATGCGGCGGCGCTTGCGCTCGCTCTCGCCCTCCAGGTACTCGGTAATTTTCCCGTTGATCCGGATCGTGGCGGCGTTGGCCTCGTCGATGATCTCCTCGGCGTCCCGTGTCATGAGTCCTTCGATCCTTGCGTAGAACTCAACATCCTCGGCGGGCGAGATGAATGTGCAGGAACCGTCCCGCACGGTTATGTGTGCGACCGGGGTTCCTTTCCCGCCAAGGCCCTTCGTCCGTTCGATGAGGTCCTGCAGCAGTTCGTAAGCCGTCCGCAGGTTTTCCATTTGGTTACTTGTCAGTCTTTCCATTGTGCTAATTTTTAAAAGTTCCAAGATAAGAGAGACCCTTGCAGGCAAGGTAGAGAGAGAGCGCGGATCCGGCCCAGACGGCCAGCTGCGCGGGGATGGTCTGCGCCTCGGCGAAGAGGCCGCAGAAGGCGACGGCGGCGATGATCGTGAGGGCCGCCCGTGCGATGCGTGTGAGTGTCGCGTGTGTCATTGTGCGTTGTATAGTTTGGAATTGAGTTCAGCGCGGGCGGCGTCCTTCGTCTTGAGGGCGAGGATGTCGACGACCCGGTACCAGCGCGTCCCGGCGTGCCCGTCTTCGACGCGGCAGGGATGCAGGCGCCCGGCGGCGACGGCATCCGCGAACCATTTGCCGTAAGTGTCGCGCGCCCGCCGCTGGGAGATTTCCCCGGACGTCAGTCCGAGCTGTTCCAGGACGGAGGCCGCGCCCATCGCGGCGGCGTTGTCGATGATGTGAGCGAGATAGTCCATCAGGCGTGGCGGGTTACGGTGTAGGTGCGGGCGTTCCGGTCGTAGTGGACCGAGTACCGGCGTCCCTCGAAGTCCGAGGACGCCGCGCTGGCATAGTTTCGGAGCGCGTTGCCGGTGATCTCCCCCGCGGGGATCGTCAGGGATGACCCCGCGGAAAGATGGCGGACGTGGTGGCGGATAGACTTGAACATTTTGAAGGGATTAGCTGAGGATTTGGTAAAAAATTGTTATACTTGTTTAGTTATCATTAACTGGGTGCAAATATACAAAGAAATTTTGATTCCACAAAAATATCAAGATTATATTTCAAGAAATTTTTGTTATGTAAAAACGCAATAATTATGAAAGGAGAAATTATCAAGGAATTTTTGAGGAGGAACAAAATCCCACAGACTCGAATAGCCGACGCCCTCGGCATCTCGCAGCAGACACTGTCTGCGGCGCTTGGAACTGACGATATAAAGACTGGTCTCCTGGAAAGAATAGCTGCGGAATTAGGTATTCCGGTTGTCGAGTTCTTTGGTGAAACCGTCGCCGCAACCGGCCCAAATTCTACAGCGATCAACGGTTCAGGCAACAACGTCGCCACTGGGCAGCAGTTATTCCTGGAGGAGATCGCCGCCCAGCGGAGGGTCACCGAATCAGTCCTCGAACAAAACGGGAAGTTACTCGAAATCATTAATACGTTATCAAAAAAGTAATACTATGAAGAAAATTGCACTGGCCGCCATCGCGGCATTTGTCTGCGTCAGCGCAGCCGCACAACTGAACGTCAAGAACGCCCGCAAGGCAACGGAAACAATCACGGCAATACGGACCGGTTTTGTCAGGCTTTGCGCGGCGGAGAAATTTATCTATTTCACTCTTCCGTCTTCAAATCAATTTGACGGGTCGCAGATGTTCGTCTTGGGAAAAGATAAAGAGTCCGCCCTCGCGACCCTTGACGACTTGATTGAACTCGTCCAACAGGGCGAGATCGGGTCGTCTATCGAAGCATCAAACGGGCCGGAGACCTGCATGATCCGCGTCGACAAACAACTTGGCGTCCGCGTCTTGTATTTCGATTTCCCCGGATGTGCGGGGTACTGCAACACGTCGAAGGGGGAGATGGAAAAGTTGCGGGCTGCGCTGAAGAAGTGGAAAGAATAGCGACGGCCCGCATCGCTGCGAGCCGTAACCACGTCAAACAAATCAATTCTTGTTAGTTATGAAGTATAGTCACACGGATGAAGGGAACCGTCCGTCCTTAAATACCAAAGACCCCGCACCCGTAAAGAGCCCGGACCCGCAATGGATTCTCGACCTGGTTGATCTTATCTTCCTCGGCCAGGAGGAGGGGCGGACGGTTCCGTCGTGATCAAAAGTGACAAAAATGACAAAGTGACAAATTTGTCCCTTTGACACTTTTGCCCGGATCAGTCCTGCGACGGCCAGCGGAACAGCGCCAGGACCTTCGCGTTCGCCGCGTTGATCTGGTCCCAGGATCGTTCGGCATAGATGTCCGTCAGGGCGAAGTCTCCGACGTGTCCCAGGCACTCGTCGACGGTGGCCTTCTCGACACCGTGCGCCCGCGCGATCGTCGCCCAGGTGTGACGGGCTGCGTAGAAGGTGAAGCCCGGCAGGCCCTCGCGCTCGGCCCAGCGGCGCAGCAGCGCATTGATTTTCGCCGTACAGATGTCCTTCGTTGTCGCGAGTTGCCGCAGGGCCGGCAGCCAAACGCCCCGAATTTGGCGCATAGGAGCCCCAAGACGGGCGACAAAGGGCGCGGCGGCACTCGGCACCGTCACGCGCATTTCGGCCCCGTCTACGCGCCTCGTTTTCGTTTTTTGGCGGTGGTAGATCCATAAGCCGCCGTCCGGCACCGGCGCCGCCGCCCAAAGGTCCGCCAGGTTCGCGCCCATGAGGGCGAAAGAGAGGACGAAGGCGTCGAGGGCGATGCGCTCGCGCGGGTCGTCCGTCCTGGCGAGGATCGCGCGCTGCATGGCGTCCCGGCCGATGGACCGCTGACCGCCCGCGGATCGCGGCACCGGGACGCGGACTGAGTCGAAGGGCGAGCGCGGGATCAGGATCCGGCCGGAATCCTCGTCGTTGTAGCGGTCTTTCGCCGCCCGGTAGATGTGACCGAGTTTCTGGATGTGCCGGGCCGCCGCCGCGCCCGGCGCCTTCTCTTTCCCGGTGGCGGTCGCCGCATCCCCCGCCCGCCCCTTGTGCATCTTGGGCTCCGCGTTGATGTAGTCCACGAAATCCAGCAGCATCGACCGCGTCACCGCGTTGACGTCCAGCTCGCGCCGGCCAAGGTAGCGCTCAAGCGCCGCGAGCGCCTGGTCGTAGGTGCGGCGCGTGGACGCGCCCTTCCCGGCGAGGTAGCGGTCCGCCCAGACGAAGAGGTCCAGGCGGAAGCCCTCGGCGCCGAGGCGGTCCCGGATCCGTCCGACCACGCGGTCCACGTCCCAGGCTTCCAGCTCGAAGACCGTCAAGTCCTGGATCGCCCCACGCATCCGGGCAACGAGAACCCCGGCGCGCTCCAACAGGTCGGCGGACTTGATCCGCCCTGCGCGCGTGAGATCCGACGGCGCGGCGGCAAGGTTCGTCGGCAGGCGGCGGCAGACGCCCTTGAAGGTGACACGGATGTAGACGGCCCAGGTGCCGTCGCTGCGGCGGTTGCCCGGGATGATGATAGGCTTGAACGTGACGAGCATTGTGCGGCTTGTTTGACGACCGCGCCAAAGGTAACAATTTCGGACAAAATTCAGACAAAAAACGCGGGCAAGGTTGGCAATCTCTTGGAAATCCTTGAACAAATAGAGCCCCTTCAAAGGGCCAAATCAAGGGCCATACGGCACCGTGCGCGGGATTCCGGACAAGATTAGGTTAGAATTGCAAAGCGGCCCCCGATGTGAATCGAGGGCCGTATTTGTATCTTACGACTTGCCACGGGGCTACCGTGCGTCGAAGCGGAACTCGTCCTGGATGGCGCCGGTGCGGATGTTGTGGACCCGGATGCGGAGGGTGCGGCCTTCGGTGAAGCCTTCGATGACGGTGGGGAAGCCGTCTCCCTTGACCAGGTCCGGTCCGCCGCCGACGAGCTGGGCCCATTTCCGGTCCCGGGCCGGGGCGTCGAAGCGGTAGGCGTGCATGTGGGCCGTGATCACCAGTTGGCAGCGGGCCTTCTGCAGCAACGGGCCCCACAGCTCTCCGCAGGTGCGCTGCCAGTAGGCGAAGTCCGCCGAGTACTGCGGATCCTTGTCGGCCGGGGCGACGTCGCCGGGATTGTGGGTCGGATCGTCATCGAAAATCGGGATGTGGCAGAACGCGACGAGGAAAGGCGCGGACGCGATCTCCTTGCGCCGCAGGGCCCCCTGGAGC
Source organism: Bacteroidales bacterium (assembly GCA_017471045.1). Taxonomy (GTDB): domain Bacteria; phylum Bacteroidota; class Bacteroidia; order Bacteroidales; family UBA932; genus Cryptobacteroides. The sequence continues at coordinate 14,172 of JAFUWZ010000065.1, read as the reverse complement.
CAGGCCACCTGCGCCTTGCGGTATTCGCCGCTGTTGAAGAGTCCGGCAAACAGCGGATTGGTGTCCAGCTTGTCCTCGGCCGTGTCGAGTCCGATCAGCGCGATGTCTCCCATCCGCACGGCGAAATTGCGTCCCAGGTCCCAGTCGCGTGCCGTCCGCTCTTCCGGCTGCCGGAACATCCAGACCTGCTCAAGGTGGCGGTTGGCCATGCCGCGCGAGTCGTGGTTGCCCGGTGCGAAGAGATAGGGGATCCCGGCGGCGTAGTCCTTGCGGGCGATGGGCGGATCCAGGAAGATGCGGACCTGGCTGTCGATCGTCTCTTCGCAGTTGGATGCGTCGCCGTTCCAGATCACGCAGGATGGTGCGAGGGCGGCGATCTTCTCCGTCAGGCGGTCGAACGTATCGAAATGCGCGTGCGTGTCGTTGATGACGCAGAAATGTCCTTCGGCTCCCTTGCCGGCGGTGACGAAGGAGTACACGTGCGGGTCCTCCTCGTGACCGGTGACCTTCATCGAATAGCCGCCTTTGTAGCGGATGCGGTCGGCCCCGATCCGGTAATAATAGCGCGTGGCGGGCTTCAAGCCGGTGACGCGGATCTGCTGGACGGTATCGTTCATCTCGGTCACGCGGAAGCCGCCGCACTTGACCTTGCGGGCTCCGGCGAGGTCAGGGCTCTCGGAGATGAGCACGTAGCCGTTGGCCATGTCACCGACGGCGAATGCCACGCCGATACTGTCGGAGGCATAGTTTTGCAGCATCGGGGCCGAAGTGAGGAGGCGTCCTTCGCCATCCGCCCCGTGGGCGCCCATATCCGTCTGTCCGGCCGCCAGCATCTCGGGCGCGACCACCCCGGCGGCGGTCAGCGCCGCCGAACTTTTCAGGAATTCTCTTCTGTCCATATTGTCTATTCCAAGCTTTCGAGCCGGATGCCGTCGAGCGACGCCAGGCGGTCGATCAGGTCGCCGACCGGCTCTTTGCGTGCGTTGCGCAGCGTCAGGTCCAGTTTATATAGGTCTCCGTCGCGGGAGAGGGCGAATCTTTCGATCTTCCCCTCCATCCAGTGCATTGTTTCCGTGAGCCGGCGCTCTTCGGAGGAGGAGAGGGTGACATTGAAGATCCGGTCTCCACCCTTGACGGCATAGAAGTGCATCGTCTCCAGGCAGATCAAGACCAGGATGGTCGTGACGGACGCGAGGGCGTACAGGCCGGAAGCCGCGCCCAGTCCGATGGCTGACGTGACCCACAGGCCCGCCGCCGTCGTCAGGCCGCGCACGCTGTTTTTCTGGAAGATGATGATGCCGGCGCCGATGAAGCCGATGCCGGAAACGACCTGCGCCGCCACCCGGGCCGCATCGAAGCGCTCGGCTCCGGCGAATCCGTACTGCGAAACCAGCATGAAGAGGGCGCTGGCGAGCGCCACCAGGCAGTGGGTGCGGATGCCCGCCCCCTTGGCGCGCACTTCGCGCTCGTATCCGATGACGGCTCCCAGGACCGCGGCAAACAACAGCCGGAGGATCAGTTCCAGTGTCTGTGACATAGGCATGACGATTTACGCAAAGATACGTTTTTCCCTGCCAAGAAAAAAGCCTCCCGCTTTGGAAAAGAGCCGGACTCTCGCTACCTTCGTCCGGACGAAAGACACGCCGATGAAAAAAATACCCCTTTATCTCCAGATCCTGGCCGCCCTGATCCTCGGCATGGCCGCCGGCTGCCTGTGGCCCGGTATCGCGGGATATGTCGACTGGATCGCCACCCTCTTCATGAATGCCCTCGGACTGCTGATCGTCCCGATCATCTTCTTCTCGATCTCGACCAGTGTCGCCCGGATCAGCGGCGGCGGAGGGGAGACTTTCCGCCGGATCGGCGGAAAGACCCTCGGCTGGTACCTTCTGACCATGGCGATCGCTGTGGCGACCGGCGTAGGCCTGGTCTTCCTGATCCGGCCGGGGGCGGGAGCCGTCGCCGGGGCCGCGCTTCAGGAAATACCGGATCCCGTGACCCACACGGACGTCAAGGACATCGTGACCGGCTTCATCCCGTCCAATTTCATCGCGGCCCTGGGCCGCAACAACACGATCCCGGTGATCTTCCTCGCCTTGGTCGTCGGATTCTTCGTCACCCGCATCTCGGAGGAGAGCCAGGCCTCGATGCTGCGTTTCCTGCAGGCCGGCTATGAGCTGACGATGAAGGTCACGGGCTGGATCCTGCAGTTTGCACCGCTGGGCATTTTCGCCGTCGTGGCGGTCCAGTTCGCCAAGATCGGCGATGTCTGGGGGATGCTCAAGGGGATGCTGCTCTATGTCCTGACGGTCGCCGCCGGCCTGGCGGTCCAGACGTTCGTCAGTCTGCCGCTGCTGCTGCGCGTGGTCGGGCGCGTCCGGCCCTGGAAGCACTTCCTCAACATGTCTGTCCCGATGGTGACCGCTTTCTCGACGGCTTCGTCCGGCGCCACGCTGCCCTTTACGATGGAGGCCGTCCGGAAGAAGGACGGGGTCTCGGAAGGGATCACGCAGTTTGTCGTTTCGCTCGGCGCCACGGTCAACATGAACGGCGCCGCCTTGCTGGAGTGCGTCGCCGTTATCTTCATCGCCCAGGTTTACGGGGTGCAGCTGACCCTGCTCCAAACCCTGCTGGTCTCGCTGGTCTCGATCCTCTGCGCCATCGGCTCCGCCGGCATCCCGATGTCGGCGATGGTCATGATGGCCATCATCCTCAGCGCCGTCGGCCTGCCCGTCGAGGGCATCGGCCTGGTGATCGGCGTTGACCGCATCCTGGACATGCTGCGTACTGCGGTCAATGTCTTTGGCGACACCTGCGTCGCCGTCCTCGTAGCCAAAAGCGAAGGGGAGCGGCTGCCGATTGACCGGTGACGCCGGCCTGGGCGGATGCGGCAGGAGCGGCAGGTGCAGCGTCAGTGGACCGTCTGTGTGGGTGTGGCGTGTAATCTACTGATCAATAGACGATTAAAGTACGAACGGGGATCCTTTTTGGATCCCCGTTCATGTATTGATTATACTGGTAAACAGCAAGTTAGCTGCCACGCTCTAGAAAGCGTAGCGGATGCCGAGGGCGGCGCCGGAGTAGTGGCCGAAGAAGCCATCGACGAAGTTGAACCAGGGACGCCAGTCGAGGGAGATCTGGAGCGGGAAGTCGAAGGTGTACTCCAGGCCGACCTGGGCGGCGAGGCCCGCGTTCAAGTTGACGGAACCGTCGTTGGGCCATCCACCGATGAAGACACCGGGACCTGCATAGAAGTTGAGGGGACCGATAGGGGCGATGTTGAAGTCGTACACGGCCGTGACATCCATATACTTGTTGAACAGGCCGGCGTCAAACTCGAAGAAGCCGGGACCGGAATTGTGCTGATAGGAAAGTTCGACACCGTAAGTGGCACGGATACCGAGGGCCTTCGGCTGGGCGGAGGCGATGGCGGCAAAGCAAAGAAGAGCGGCCGCGATGGCAATCATTTTTTTCATACGTCAGGATGTTTTTGTAATGTGCAGGCAAATATACAAAAAATAGGGCCGATTAGAGTCTGTGATGTCATAAATGCAAAAGGCGGTCTGCATGGGGATCGGGCCGCCTTTTCTAGATAAAAAACGACGCGATTACCCCATGATGTACTTTCCGATCTTCGGGATCCGCTGGATCCAGATGCAGAGGAAAGCGACCGTGACGAAACTGACAAGGGCGGAGCCAAGGATCTCGACGGGCGTCGTCCAGATGCCGAGCAGCCCCTCCTTGCCGAGGCCCAGGCTGGTTCGGAACCAGCCTGAGATCGGCCCCAGCAGGAGCAGGTGGGACAGGAACATCCCGTATCCGGCCCGGGAGGCCGGCAGGATGGCTCTTTGGTAGAAAGCCCCTTGGGCCGTGATTTTTCGGAACAGCAGGAGCCAGGCGACGGTCATCAGCGCCACGCCCAGCGTGTCGTTGAGCCAGGGGGCTTCCCAGATGGCGGCCAGGGCGACCGGGCCTTCCACCGGGAAATGGCCTTCGCAGTCGGCCCAGACGCCCCTCAGGAAGCCGATGTGGCAGATCAGGAACCCGGCCAGCAGCAGGGGCAGGGCGCGGGTGAGCGTCTGCTTCCAACTCAGTTCCCCGACGAATTTCCGGAAGTACAGTCCCAGTAGCAGGTAGCCGACGAAGCCGCTCTGGTAGTAGAACACCCCGTAGGCATTCCAGCTGGCCTCGCCCCAGAGGGGATAGCGGGCCGCGTTGGGGATGCCGGACGGTCCGTAGATGACGGGCGCGGGTCCGCCGAGGACCTGCCGGAGCAGCGGGATGAGGGTGGAGCAGAGCCAGAGGGCCAGGTAGAACTGCAATTCTCTTTTCCCGACCTTCTCCGCCCAGGGCGAAAGCATCGGCATCAGCAGATAGAGCCCGGCCAGCATATAGACGAACCATAGATGGCCGGCGGCATAGTTGAAGTTGAGCAGTAGGTCCTTGAAGTTCTGGACCGGCTCGCCCCAGCATAGGGCGTACACGATGCTCCATATCAGGAAGGGGACCAAGATCCGGACGGCTCTCTTCTTGAAGAAGACCCGGGTGGGGTAGTGTAGCGGGAACTGCAGGTAGCCGGATGCGACGACGAACAGCGCGACACAGGCACGCGGGATCACGTTCAGGATTGAGACCCAGATCGCATCCGACCGGGTCAGGATCAAGGAACCCTGGCCGCCGAGGTAGAAGGGCTCGCAACAGTGGGTTGCAAAGACCAGTAAACAGGCCCAAACCCGGACCCAGTCGATCCAGACTTCTCTGCCGGGTTGTTGCGTTCGTACAGATTCCATAAGCAGGTTGTTTCGTCAAAGATAGGAATTTGCGCTCCGACCCGCAATTTTTTCCCGGAATCGGTCAGGACTACATATATTTATGGTGTTTTTGTGATTGTTTGGCCGACCTTTACGAAAACATGACAGGATGCTTATGAAAATAATCACTTTGCTTCTCGCAGTTCTCACGCTTGCCTGCGTGTCTGCCCAGGCCCAGAACAATGCCTTGAGCCGCCTCAAAGAGCGACCAAAAATGTGGTTGAAAACAATATCGGTAACAAAGTGGAGAATGCGGTCAACGATATTTTCGGCTTCAAGCTGGGCAAGAAACAGAAGGGTCAGGCCCGCGAGGCGCAGATTGCCCCTGAAGAAACGCAGGCTGTTTCCGAGGGAGCACAGGCTGCCTCCATGCAGCAGGCGCAGGGGGAAGCAGTCAAGAACGACTTTGTGCCCGGGACCGTCGTGCTCTTTGAGGACCATCTCTCGGGAGAGCAGATGGGAGAGTTCCCTTCCCGCTGGGACCTGATCAGCAACAACGCGGAGGTCGCCCGGATGAACGGCCGGATGGCCATCAAGTTTGAGCACGGGAGCGACACCAAGATCACGCCGCTGTCCGGATCTGAGACGCCGGCCTTTACCGAGCAGGAGAAAAACATCGCGAGACTGCTTTCCCCGGACGGGAAGAGTACCGAGGAGATTGCCCAGACCGTCCAACTGAGCGTGAATACGGTCCTGTGGTATCGTAAACGCCTGTATGCCACGCTGGATGTCCACTCCGCCGCCGCCTTGATCACCGAACTCCACCGCCGCGGACTCGTTGAATAGGATATTTTGTGGAGCAAAGGAGTCGGTGGATTATCTTTGAAAATCAGCTACTTAACCCCGATTTTCCGCAAAAGGTCACAACGTGGTTACTGCGAAAATTCCCGGCCATGTCCACTCCGTGTGGGGTGCGGTTACAAGCTGTTTTCCGGCCTGTTTTCTCCTCTTCCGCAACCATCGGCCCGGTTACCGGGTTTCACTCGATAGGTTATAAAAGTCAGGTGATTCGGATTTGTGATGTCAATGAACTCGCCTAAAAATGTCTTCCGGACATTGCTGCTTTCGGTGCAAATATGGCATCACTATTCCGATATGTCAAGTTAATTCGCAAGTATTTACGACAGTGTTTTCGCCCGGGATGCGGGCCTCGCAAAAGGACTCTTTGTAACTCGTGAGTGCTGCTCACGAGTTATCTCTGATACTCACGTATCACTTCGTCAGCGACATAGAGGTCGCTAAGCAAGTAAAGACCGCTACGCTCATCGTGGAGCCTACGGCATCCATGCGCTTGTAGACCTCCAGATAATCCACTCCGAGTTTGTCTGCAACATCCTCAATACAAGATGCCACAAACCCCATGAGGATTTGTTCCTCGGACAGCTGACGCAATTCTACCATATCCTTTCAATCCTCCTGCTCGTAGTAGTATGAATAGTCGATTCCCTTCATGAAGGTTTCCCGGTCGGAAATTTTGTCAGTGAGTGCAGCTTCCAGCAGCTGCTTGATAGGCTTGGGGTCTACGGCACTGCGTACCATCGCATCCAGATAGCTCCGCTTGTCGATGAGGCTCCAATCCACGCATTGGCCCAGACGCTTCTTCAGGATCAAGTCCAGCCAGATTCGGGCGCTGCGACCGTTGCCCTCCCGGAAAGGATGGGCGATGTTCATCTCCACGTACTTATCGGTCTATTATACCGGGAATATACCCCAAGACCTTCCGCAAGTTTTAGTATGTCGCTATAAGTCATATCTTTGTATCGTTCTTTCAAATTGGATACGCACTGCGTAGCCTTTTCAGTTCGCCGCAAATTTCGGGCGAACTGAGGTCATATCATCAGCATTATCCTACCTTCGGCCTTTACGAAGGTGTCCGGGTGGGACATGACCACTGCATAAACCATCTTCCCGTCTACCGGGGCCTTGTCCCACCGGGTGAAGAGTTTCCGGTCGTTTATCTCACGGGCAATCTGCTCCGTCCTCATTCCATGCCCGGCAGTGGACAGGACATAGACTATGGCCTCCTCAATCTTCATCGCAGTTAAAAATCAAAGCGGTTCTTCTTACGGTGGTATCCAGAGCTTGCTCACATTGCCGAGCCTGAGCACAAAAAAGCTCTGCAGGAGCTTAATTGGCGAATATAGATTCTTTACAAATTTAAAAATGAACTTTATAACAGTAAGAGTCTACAGTTCTTTCCACGAAACGATCTTACCTTCAGACCTCTGCATGGTCTGGATTCCTCCGTAGATAACTGCTTTATAATCTGAAGTCGCACCGGAGAGTGCAGACCAATAATTGAGCCCTTTGAAATAATCCGTAGAGAAAGTAGCTCCTGATTTGACTTCAAAAGCCTGTTGCACTCCGCTTAGCGATTGAAGGAGGTCGACTTCATGTCCAATATTGTCACGCCAGAAGGACAGAACCGGTTCTTCGCCCGCATTGAATGAGCTCTTCAGGAATTCGGATATAACCATATTCTCGAACAGATTGCCTCTCAAGTAGTGCGTCTCAAGTTGTGCGGCATCTCTGATTTCAAGCAGGGAACAAGCAAGTCCCGTATCGCAGAAATATAGCTTGGGAGTTTTGACGAGACGTTTTGAGAAGTTATTATAATCCGGCCTCAAGAAGTAGATGATGCAACTTGTCTCAAGGATGGAAAGCCAAGCATCTATGGTAGGGGATGTAACTCCGCACTCCACGGCAAGGGAAGATTTGTTGAGAAGCTGCCCTATCCGACCTGCGCATAATTTAATGAATTTATTGAACAGCGACAGGTCTCCGATGTCACGAAGCTCTCTCACATCCCGCTGTATATAGGTTTTTATGTAGTTGGGATAGTAGTCTGTGGGAGATATATCCTTGTCATAGATTCTTGGGAAGCATCCTGTGAAAATGGCTTCATTAACATTCTCCTTCATCATGGATGCGGAGCGCAATTCTGAATGTGAAAAGGGCATGAGAGTCAGGAGTGCAACCCTCCCGGCAAGGCTCTGGTCAATTGAATCCATCAAAGCCATGTTCTGGGACCCCGTCAAGATGTACATTCCTTCCTTATTCGCCGCATCGGTATGCGTTTGCAAATAGGATAGAAGCGAAGGGACTCTCTGCACTTCGTCCAAAATGGTCTGGTCAGGATATGAGGCAATGAAACCACGAGGGTCTTCCGTAGCCCATGCCCGCATGTCCAAGTCTTCAAGGGAGACCCTCTTGTAGTTAGGGAAAGCCGCCTCCGCCAGAGTGGATTTGCCGGATTGACGCGCACCTGTAATTGCCACAAAGGGGAACTTGGTCGCGAGATATCGGAGTTTTGATGTTAGTTGTCTATCTATCATGACAGGAACATTTTTACAAATTTAAAGTTAAATTTTCAATTTGCAAAAGGTATATGGCAAAAGGAAGAAAGAAGATATCGGACGAGGCCAAGCGCCTCCGGGGAACCGACCAGCCTTGCCGGATGGACGGTGCTGTAGTCCCGGTCGCAGCACCTGCCACTACGCTCCCCAAGGCGAAGGGCCTCAAGGGTACGGCAAAGAAGGTGTACCAGGTGGTAGGGACGGAGTTGGCCAGCAAGGGACTGCTGGAGGCGGTGAATCTCGACCTGCTCGTAGCCCGTCTAGGATGACGGGCGCAACAGTAACGATAGTTGCCATCAGTCAAAAACTGTAAAACATTTCTTGGAATTTGACCGAAAAAACCTCGTACATTTACGAATCCGGAATGCAAAATAAAGCGCCAAATCCGTTTTGGAGAGGCGCCTTAACTTCATCAATCGCTTAAAAATCAGCATCTTGACTTGCTGTTGCCGAATGTGTTACTTATGCCTGCGGTCGATTTCTAAAAAACGCAAAAGATGGAACAGAACACAAACGACCTCATGCAGGAACGCATGAAAGCACTTGAAAGGGTGCGCAGAAGACTCGTCATCGATGTCAATGAACTTGCCAACCTCATATCCTTCACGACTGAAGACCTGCCGAAGGCGGACACCATGAGCCGGGCAATGGTCATGCGCCTTCTCAACGTCAAGAACGACTACAAATTCGCCAGAATCTGTATGCGAGCCGGACTGCCCTACAATGCCGGGACTCGGTACACCCGTGTGGAGTATCTGGAACTTGCCCGGATGGACGAGGTGTTCGACATGTTGTTCGCCCTGCCGGATGACAAAGTCGAACGGCTGAAGGAACTCATCAGGGAGGTCTTCCAAGGGGTGGATTAAAATCCTATGTCAAAGAACTCTTGCGACTCGTGAGTGCTGCTCACGAGTTTGCTTCGTTGTCTTTTTCGATTTTCTTCTCCTCTTCCTGCTGGAGATAGAAGAGCTGTTTTTGAGTCTCGATTTCCCTCTTCAGTTCTTCTTCCGTGGGGAGATACAATTTGTACTTTGAGGCGAACAGTTGCTCGTTCCCGTGCAGGATTGAGTATCGAGCGATATCCTCATCGGTATCGGCACAGAGTATAATACCCATCGTGGGATTGTCTCCCTCATTCCGCTTAAATTCGTCATACATTCGCACATACATATCCATCTGCCCCACATCCTGATGACTGACCTTTGTCGTCTTCAAATCAATCAGGCAGAAGCATTTGAGGATATAGTTGTAAAAGACGAGGTCTATGAAATAATCTTCCTTCTCGGTGTGTATGTGCTGCTGACGGGCAACGAAGGCAAAGCCCTTTCCAAGCTCCATCAAGAACTTCTGAAGATTATTGATGATAGCTGTTTCGAGTTCGGTCTCCGTGAAGTCGGGGCGTGATGCAAGACCGAGAAATTCAGCCACGACAGGATTCTTGACGAATTCCAGTTTGTCCATTTTCTGGAGTGGCGCAGTGATTTGAAGCATTTCCTTCTCGACCAAATCCTTATGCTGCGACTGTAGGAGCCGATGGTAGTATTGTGAAGATATGTTGCGCTGAAGTGTCCGGACGCTCCATGTCTCTTTCACCGCTTCGTTCATATACCATTCTCTGGCGACAGGGTCTTCAACTTGAAGCAATATTCTATAGTGTGTCCAAGAAAGCAGGGGGATAGATTTTTTACTCAGTGATGCAAAAATCTCCGGGAATGCGTTATAGAATCTTAAGTACCAGTATAAATCAGTGCTGGAGAACCCTTTACCGAATTCTTCCGTAAGCAACTTAGATAGATTCTTTATAGTTTCAAGCCCATAAGTCGCTCGGTCGTTTCCTTGCAGAGATTCTTCTGCTATTCGTTTTCCCAAAAGCCAGTTCCGCTGAACGAGGGTGATATTGATGGCAGTATATGCCGCTTTCCTTGCCCCATCAATGATAGACCGGGCATCGTTCAGAAGGTCATTGCTACTCTGAAACTGTATTATTATCTCATTGTCTGCCATATACTTCATTCAATTATTGTGATTGGATACGCACTGCGTAGCCTTTTCAGTTCGCTGCAAATTTCGGGCGAGCCGAGAACTCATCGACTATGCGTTTTCTACCCTTGTTCTGATGTCATCGAGCACCTCGCCGTTGTAGGTAAAGTACTTTGCTCCTTGGTAGGCTCCAGAACTGTTGCATTTCTCTGCTGGCATGTACGTGCCCACAAAAGGCGACAATTTGAAGATGCGACCTTGGTATTCTATCTGGTCATCGCTGGCCACCTTGACCTTGATTCCGGTCGGGGTGAATACCAGCTCGGAGCCAATGGGAATGTTCACCATGCTGAATTTGAAGCGAGGACGCTGCTTCTTGTGCTCACTCTCCTCGCCGGACTCATCTTTTGTCTTTTCCGTAATAGGAACATTGTTCTTGTACAGGGTGATTTCAGCATCATCCAAAATCATCGCCTCGTCACGGAGTATCTCAAGGGCGAGCTCCGGCTTGATATTGAAAAACTCTCTGCTCTGGCGAATGCGGAGGTCGGTGAGCCTATCTATCGCTTTGTGGATTTTCTTTTCAACGATGTCGTATTTAGCAGTCTTCAGTGTGGCATAGATGTCAAATGGGAGAGGCACCGCAGTGTTGTCCAGCTCCTTGGAGCGGACATCAACGGGACGGGAACTCTTGCCGATTTTGACCCAGTCTTCTTTGAAACTGGGATTCGTGAGGATGTAAACGTATCCTGCTTCTTTTGCCATAATTGCCTCCTTTCTTGAAAAGACTTACAAAGATACTGTTTTTTATCAAGCCAAAATGCAGAGAGACTGAATTTTATATTATCGCAGAGCCCGGCTCATCAAATCTACGCATTTCTTTTTCTGCTCCATATTGGGATGAACATAGAGGTTTAGAGTCGTACTGATGTTAGAGTGTCCCAGCAGGACGCTTACCGTTTTGTAGTCGCATTTGCTTTCGATGCAGCGGGTCGCAAAACTGTGCCGAAGGCCGTGGAAACGCATTTTGGGAAGGCCGAGCTGCTGCTGGAGTTTGTTGAAGTAGGTGCGGTAGGTACGGGGTTCCGTTGGTTCTGCGGCGTTAGTGAGAACGTAGAAATCTCCGCGCACGATCTTCTTCAGTGGACGGACCAGTGCCAGGAGGTCACGGGTCATGGGGATTTCCCGGATGGAGTTCTTGGTCTTGGGCTTGTCAATGATGAGTTCGGTGTATTTCTCCTCCCCTTCTACCAGGTAGATTCGTTGGATGGTTTTACTGACGCGGATCACTCCGGCGGCCACATCGATGTCATCCCACTGCAGGGCGCACACTTCGCCGATGCGAAGGCCCGCATTGAGGCACATGAAGATGCCCAGGTTAAGGAAGGTGAAGTGCTCTTTCACATAGGTCATCAGCTGGCGCTGGTGGGCAATGGTCAGCACCTCGATGTCCTGTTTTTCACGTTCTGTGGGGAAAACGATGTCAATCTGATGTAGTTCCTGCAGGCCGTGTTTTGCGCCAAAGCGGAGGATCATCTTCAGGACCACGAGAATGTCCCGGACGGTCTTCTGGCTAAGGCCAGCGGCCAGCTTCCGGTTCACGAGGCCCTGGACGTCCACTTCCCGGATGTCTGTCCTCTCTCCCAGTTCCGGAATCAGATGGCTCTGAATGAGAAGGCAATAGGCTGCATAGGTTGATTTCTTGACGTACTGTTTCTTGTCGCCTTTCCACTGAGCGGCGACTTCGCTGAATGTTGTGTTCTTATCCATAATGTAAACGGGTTAAAAACACAAAGTTCCGCCTATCGTCCGAAACCATCCCTAATGTTCCGAATTTGAGATTTCGGGAGTTCTCTGGGGAATGGGAGTCCTCATCACTTGGACAAAAAGGCACCCCATATAATGGGCTATCGAGAAAGAATGCTGCGGATTTCGGAGACGGCTCACGTTTTATCACATACAAATCAATTTTTGACAGTTCAAGGGTAGATATCCAGCGCACTGGATTAGTTAACATTACTGATAGAGAGCGAGAAAAGGGTACACAAAACAAAGTAAGAAGGGGTGATATATTTTTCACCGTATCGTCTGAGACCCCAGAAGAGGTTGGAATGTCATCAGTATTACTTGATGATGTTGATGACTGCTATCTAAATAGCTTTTGTTTTGGATACCGACTCAGCGATGCAGATGTACGTTCTGAGTTCCTGCGCTTCTACTTACGTTCCCCAAAAGTTAGAAAGAAAATAGCCTTCCTTGCACAAGGTAGCACACGATTCAACATCTCAAAGGACGAGATATTGAATATGTCCATTTGTATACCAAATGCTGATGAGCAGAAAAAAACTTGCGGAGTTCCTTGACCTCATTGAGGAACGCATCGCCATCCAAAACAGGGTAATTGAGGATTCTATAACCCTTGAAAAAGAGCTTCAGAATCAAATCTATAGTCGGCTTCAAGCTCCTGTTGTACCATTGTCAACTATCGCTAAAAGGGTTGTTGAAAAAAATACGGCATTGACCTCTAACAATGTCCTCACAATATCAGCCCGCGATGGCCTTGTATCCCAGTTGGACTTCTTCAACAAGTCGGTCGCGAGTGAGAACCTATCAAATTATTTCCTTCTCGAGCGAAACGATTTTGCCTATAACAAGAGTTACTCTTCCGATTACCCCTGGGGTGCGATAAAGCATCTTGAGAGATACGAAACCGGAGTGCTGTCGCCGCTCTCTTTCTGTTTTCGACTGAGCGAGGATATCGTTGATGTCGAATTCCTGCAATTCTATTTTGAGACAAGTATTTGGCATAAGCACATCGCCGAGATAGCAGTAGAAGGAGCCCGTAATCATGGTTTACTCAATATGGCAGTAGGAGATTTCTTCGCGATGCCTATTCCACTACCCTCATTGACAGAACAACAAGAAATTGCAGCGATGCTATCTGTTTTTAAACAAAAACGAGAGAATGCACAACGCATTCTCCTCGCTTTGCAAAGGGAAAAAGAATATCTGCTTAACCAATTGTTTGTATAGCTCGTTCCTATTGCCGAACAGTTATCAGTGGCTCACCAAGAGCCGTTGATAGTTCAGCAATGGACCGAAGTGTAAGATTTGGAAAGCCCGTGGTCCAACGGGATACGACGGCTTCGCTCTTGCCAAGTTTTCTCGCAAGGTCGCGTTGGGTCATTTTCTTTTCTCGGAGAATAGCATCAATGCGAGCAATGATTTCGGCCGACAGTTGCACCTCCGAAATCACCTCCGGAGGGACAGCCGCAACTTTCTCCTTGAACCAGTCCTGCTTGTTTTTCATATCTCAAATGTCAAATCTTCTATACCATCAAGAGAACGCTCCTCAATCCGCACGTAGCCCTTGACAATGTTATCGTTCAAAATCCTCTCAAACTTTTGCAAATCAAGAACATATCCATAAAGTTTTGGATCTTCCTCATAGGTCTGGGTAGATTTTACGCCGCCATTTCCGAGAATTACAATCTGCTCAGACAAGCGCAGGCAATACAGGCGAAGTTTTCCTCCTTCAATGGGGATTGCAGCGACACTATCTTGCATCTTACCTTCCGGACGGAAGAATCGCTCCAGTGCACCGACATTAAGAATGGCCTGCAATGCCGCAATAATCCGCTGATAATCTCGGTTATATGTTGCATTCTGCTCAAACTCCTGAACAAATTTCTCAAACTCAGTCGTTCCGTCCATCTCAAAGCTGATTGAGTAAAGGGCAGTTTTTTCGGACTCACTGATGAGGTCCACCGTCGTTTTCTTCTTTACTATCATAAAATCCATCTATATTAGTCAAGGGCAAAGATAGTAAAAGTTTAACATATATGCTAATTTTTTACAATAATTTCTTCTATTAGGGATATGACCCCGGTAGTTTGACAGCATAGTTTTCGATTTTTTTGATAGAAGGCCCTGTGGGGTCTTTTTTTTGTCAAATATATTTCTTAGCTTTGTAGCTACATAAGGCTATATCGATATGAAATTAACGGTAAGCAGGTCTCAGAACT
>JAFUWZ010000064.1 GCA_017471045.1 Bacteroidales bacterium | reverse complement strand
TTTACCGAGCGAAGCAGGGATCTCGCCGGTCAGCGACAGGCGGTTGAGCCAGAGCGATTTAAGCGTCGTAGCGTTGCCGATTTCGGCCGGGATGGGTCCGGTGATGCCTCTGTCGTTGTAGATCTCGAGGGTCTCGATCTTGGGCATGTTGCCAATCTCCTTCGGAAGTTCGCCGGTGAGGCCGAGGTTGCAGAAGACGGCGTAGGTCAGGTTGGGCATGTCGCCGATGGAGGCGGGAATGGTGCCGCTGGTGGAGCAGGTGCGGAGGAAGATGCTCTTCAGCGTCTTGATGGAGAAGATCTCCTCGAGCGGAAGGACGGAGTCATCCACGTCGACGCCGCCGATGAACTTGGAGTTATCCACATTCAGTTTCTCGAGTTTCTGCAGCTGGGCGATCTTCGGGGAGATGCCGCCGGCGAGTTCGGAAGTGGAGATAGACAGATCTTTGAGTTCCGTATTCTCATAAATGACTTCGGGGATCGCACCGGTAAGGCCATTCAGCCAAGCGGTCTCCAACACTTTGCTGCCGATTTCGGGATAGGCGCTCTTGAGATTCAGCACAAGCCTCTTCAAGTTCGGCATGGCGGCGAGGGACGGCGCCTGGGCGGGAACAGAAGCGCGAAGCGTCAGATCTTCCAACTGGGTGAGATCGGCAATCGTTGCCGGGACGGGATTCTCGGGATCGACGTCCTTCTCATTCTTGGAGACAAGACGGAGGGTCTTCAGTTCGGTCAGGCCGCTGATTTCGGCCGGGATGATACCCTTGGTACCCGTGAGGATGAGGGAGGTGACGCGGCCTTCTTCGTTGACCTCGACGCCTCTCCAGTCGGCCAGGTTCTCTTCGGTGAGCCAGCCTTTCTGGTCGGACTCGCTCCACTCTTTACCGCCGGCCTGATTGTAGATAAGGGTAAGGATTTCCTTGTCACTGAGCTGCTTGGGGCCGCAGGACGAAAGGAGGGCCGCCGGCAGGAGCGCCGCGGCGAGAAGGGAATAATTAAAACGCTTCATATTAGATGAATTTTGATGGTTGGCAGGACGAATTCTCAACAAACTTACAAAAACAGGGTGCAGTTCGCGTAATGATTTTTCAGTATTTTGACGGAAATACGGACTTTCACGCACCTGTTCAGCGGATGCGGAAGGATTGCGTGGCGACCTCTTCTGGGATCGGCGTGCCGTCTTCTTTGTAGTAATATGCCGTCAGGACAAAGACTGCATCGCCTTTGAACGAACCGCTCTCGAGCGTCACCTCGAGGTTGATATCCATTTCATGGGGCTCCTCCGGCATGTCATACTTCCCTTCCTGCAGGAGCGTCTTGCGGTCGGACGAAGTGATCTTCCAGGAATAATGCTCCGCCGTTGCCATCATCACGTGTACCTTCAGGACATCGCCCTTGGTGAACGTCATTTCGCCGGATGCATTCGCTTCAATCGCCAGCTCGTTCGTCGGAGCGGGCATGTCATAGCAAAGTATCTCGGGTTTGGGACCGGCGCAGGTAGCCGCCGAAAGCAGGGCCCAGGTCGTCAGGAGGGCGCCGCCCAGTTTGTACTTGGCACGGATGGCCTTGGCATTCTTGCCACGGGACAGAAACACCCAGAGGCTGACGGCCGCGAAAGCGATGCCGATGCCGAGATAAATGAGGAAATACTTTGTTTTCATCTTTTTTACCTCCTTTGGCGACAAATATAACAATTATTTTTCTTCCAGCACAGGGTCGGGCGCGGCAAAAGTCCCGAAAACCTGCTCCGACGCTGCGCGGCACCCCCCGTTGCAGCGGGGCAGCAGGGCGCAGTCACGGCAGGCCTCCGGTACGACGGAATAGCGCTCCTGTGCCTCGGGATCGGCCAGGATCTCTCCGATGGGGCGGTCGTAGAGATTCCCCATAACATGGGGAGAATGGTTGCAGAAA
The DNA here is from genome assembly GCA_017471045.1 of Bacteroidales bacterium. Taxonomy (GTDB): domain Bacteria; phylum Bacteroidota; class Bacteroidia; order Bacteroidales; family UBA932; genus Cryptobacteroides. Next base: position 1,394 of record JAFUWZ010000064.1, on the reverse strand, counting down.
CGCACGTCGCCCCGGTCATTCACCGTCACCGGACGGCGCGAAAGGTCGGTATTGCAGGCCGTGAACAGGATGTGCGGATAGCGGACCGGATCGAGCACGCAGAGCGGCGTGCAGACCCCGCTCACGACATGCATTTCGGGACAGGCCGCCGCGAAAGCCTCCACCTCGTCAAAGACCTTTCGCAAGGACGCCTTGTCCAAAGAAAGTTCCTCCCGGTGCCGCAGCCCCATCCCGCCCAGGTTGAAACGGTTGACCATGATGCGCCGCACCCCGAGGTCCCGGATGAAAGACAGCGTCTGAGGAACGCCGGGTGCGTTGGCCTTCGTAACCACCAGCACCGTACAGGCCCCGTCCCCGAAGGCCCGGACCACCTTGCGGGTGGCCTCGACGGCCTTCTCCCACGAGCCGGGAAGGCCCGTCAGGGCATCGTGCACGGCCGGATCGGCGCTCAGCAGCGGAATCTGGACGGCCCCCACCCCGATGCTTTTGAAGTTTTCGATGTGGTCCTCCGTGAGAAGGGTGCCGTTGGTCAGGATATGGACCTCCGACCCCTTGAAGCGGGCCGTCAGGGCCAGGTCGTGGACGCCCCGGAGCAGCATCGGCTCGCCGCCCGAAAAGGAAATGGAACCGACCTTCGCCTGTCTGAGAAGCCGCCGGAGGGTCCTTTTCGCCCGGCGCGGATCCGGCGGCGGCAGCGGCGTCGAGCCGTCCCGCCAGTAATTGTAGCAGAACCGGCATTGCTGGTTGCACGCCTGCGTGAGTTCAAAGACGATATGCCCGATCTGCACCGGCATGGCCCCTACAGCGTCTGGCCGCCGATGAATTCGCGCATGATGGAAGTCGGAGGGATGGCGGCGATTTCGGCGGGCTGGAGCGGCAGGATGTACTCGAGGAACTTGAGCAGCCGGACAGCCTCGGTGTAGGCGGCCGAAGACGGCGGAATCCGCCGCAACAGCGGCTCAGCGTAGTACTTCAACAGCGGGAACTCATAGATGAGCGCCGTGTTCATCAGCACGTCGGCATTCTCCTGGAAAGGGAAGATGTACTTTTCCTCGCCGTTGCGGACGCTGTCCCAGCGCAGGATGGTCCCTTCCGGAGAAATGCCCCGGGTCCGGTTGTCCCGCACCATCCGCCGCAGCAGACGGTTGTCGGAAGTGGACATACAGTTGTTCTCGTCGAGGTTGAAGGAAGTCAGGCAGGAGGCATACACCCGATATATGCGCGAGCTGTCCACATCGGGGACCATGGCCGGGTCGAGGGCGTGGATGCCCTCCATGATGAGGATGTCCTTCTCCTCCAGATGGAGCATGTTGCCTTCGTAACGCTTCATGCCCGACTGGAAGTCATACCGGGGGATTTCGACCTCGCCGCCAGCGAGCAGCGTATTGAGATGC
>JAFUWZ010000063.1 GCA_017471045.1 Bacteroidales bacterium | reverse complement strand
CAACCAGCTGCGCGAGAAGATCGGCATCATGTTCGGCAACCCCGAGACCACCACGGGCGGCAACGCCCTGAAGTTCTACGCCTCCGTGCGCATCGACGTGCGCCGCACCACCCAGATCAAGGACGGCGAGGAAGCGCTCGGCAACCGGACCCGCGTCAAGGTCGTCAAAAACAAGATGGCCCCGCCGTTCAAGAAAGCGGAGTTCGACATCGTCTTCGGCGAAGGCATCTCGCACGTCGGCGAGATCACCGACCTGGGCGTCGAATTCGACATCATCCACAAGAGCGGCAGCTGGTTCAGCTACAACGGCGAAAAACTCGCCCAGGGCCGCGAGGCGGTCAAGGCGCTGCTGCGCGACAACCCCGAGCTCTGCGACGAGATCGAAGCCAAGATCCGCGAGGCTCTTTCCAACATAAAAGACTAAACATGAGCAAAATCATCCTCACAGGCGACCGGCCCACCGGTCGCCTTCATATCGGACACTATGTCGGGTCCCTGCGCCGCAGGGTCGAGCTGCAGGAGAGCGGTCTTTTCGACAAGATCTTCATCATGATCGCTGACGCGCAGGCCCTGACGGACAACGCCGACAACCCCGAGAAGGTCCGGCAGAACATCATCGAGGTCGCCCTCGACTACATGTCGTGCGGACTGGACCCGGACAAATCCATCCTCTTCATCCAATCGCAGGTCAGCGAACTGACCGAGCTCACTTTCTTCTACCAGAACCTGGTGACGGTGCAGCGTCTCCAGCGCAATCCCACCGTCAAGGCCGAACTCCAGTGGAGAGGCTTCTCCGAGAGCACGGACGGCAACGACAACAAGGCGGGTACGCCTGTCGGCTTCTTCTGCTACCCCATCAGCCAGGCGGCCGACATCACGGCCTTCAAGGCGACGACCGTCCCGGTCGGCGAGGACCAGGAGCCGATGATCGAGCAGACGCGCGAGATCGTACGCAAGTTCAACGCGACCTACGGCCCCACGCTGGTCGAGCCGGAGATCATGCTGCCGGACAACGCAGCCTGCCTGCGCCTGCCGGGCACCGACGGCAAGGCCAAGATGAGCAAATCCCTCGGCAACTGCATCTACCTGTCCGACAGCGAGGAGGAAGTCCGGGCCAAGGTCAAGGGCATGTACACAGATCCGCTGCACCTGCAGGTTTCGGACCCCGGCCATGTGGAGGGCAATACGGTCTTCACCTACCTGGATGCGTTCTGCAAGGAGGAGCATTTCGCCCGGTTCGGCGAATGCTTCCACGGCCGGAAGGTCCGTTTCGACTTCCACAGCCTGGACGAAGTCAAGGCGCAGTACCGCGCCGGCGGGCTGGGCGACATGATGATCAAGAGTTTCCTCTTCGAGGTGCTCAACGACACGCTTGCGCCGATCCGCGCCCGCCGCAAGGAGCTGGAGCAGGATCTTCCTTACGTGTACGAAGTGCTGCGCAAAGGCAGCGAAATCGCCCGTGCAGAAGCGGCGCAGACGCTCGCCGAGGTGAAACGCGCGATGCGGATCAACTATTTCGATCCCGGCGTCCTCGAAGAGCTCATCGCCCAGCAGCAGGAGCGCTTCCAGTAGCGATCCGATCAGATATACTTGAACGGTTCGAAGGGCTTGCCGCCCGCAAGGATCTCCTGCCTCTTCTCGTCGAAAGTGACCTTCTCGCCGCTCCGTACGGCGGCATTGGTCATCATCGTCGCGATCGAATGGTTGTAGCCGGCGAGGACCGGAGCATTGGTCTCCTTGCGGCTCCGCACGCACTCCATCCAGTTGCGCATGTGCAGGCTCGTCATCGGGTCTCCGCCCGTATTGGCCGCCGTCTCCACCCGGATCGAAGGCAACTTGAACGTTTCCAGCAGATTGGCTTCCAAGCCCATCGCCTTCGCGTCCCGTTCCCTCATGCCACCGGCAGAAGTCACCTCGTTGGTATCCAGGTTGAGCGTACCGCCATTGGAGAAATACAGCTCCTTCACCCCGCCGGCACTGTTGGTAAAGCGTGAGGTATATTGCACCTGGAAGCCCTCGTCGGAGCCTTCCGGTCCGTAGTCCATCACCGCCGTCAGCGTGTCATAGTTGCGCCGGCCGTCCTTCCAGAGATAGATGCCGCCATTTGCCGCGACACTGCGCGGATGGCTCAAGCCCGTAAACCAGTGGACCGTATCGATCTGGTGCGACATCCACTGTCCCGGGATACCGGACGAATATGGCCAGAACAGCCTATACTCCAGGTATTTGCGAGGGTCCCATGGCTCATAGGGACGGTTGCATAGGAAACGCTTCCAGTCGGTGTCTTCCTCGCGGCACTCCGCGACCAAGGCCGGACGGCGCCAGCGGCCGGGCTGGTTGACGTTCCAGCTCATCTCCACCATCACAATCGGGCCGAACTGGCCGGACTGGATATAGTCATAAGCGGCCTGGTAATTGGGCGCCGAGCGGCGCTGGGAGCCGATCTGGATGACACGTTTGGACTTCTGGGCGATCTTGAGCGCCTTGCGCGCATCCACCATCGTCTCGGCAAAGGGCTTTTCGCAATACGCATCGCAGCCGGCCTCGACCGCCTCGATCAGATGCGTGGCATGCTGGAAGTCCGCCGTGGAGATGATCACCGCGTCGCACAGTTTGGACTCATAGAGTTCCTCATTGTTGCGGAAAAGCTTCACTTCCATGTTGTAATTCTTCCGGAAGTATTCCGCCGCTTCTTCACGACGGCGTTTCCAGATATCGGAGACAGCCACGATCTCGAAGCCGAGTTCCTTCGCATGATTCATGAAAGAAGGGATCAGCGAACCGCGACAGCGGTCCGAGAAACCGACGATGCCCACCTTGACGATGTCATTCGCCTTCTTGGAGCGGGCATACAACTGCGAATCGAGGGACAATCCGCCCAGTACCAGGCCTCCCGTGCCCAGCAAACTGGCTTTCAAAAACTCTCTTCTGGTCTGCATGATTATTTAACGGCTTGGATTTGTTCTTTCATGACCCGCACGGCGACGGGCAACTGGGCCGACACATCGTCCCAGCGGCATTCCAGGGAAATGCGGCCGTCGTAACGGATCTGCTTGAGCGCCTTGAAATAAGGCGTAAAATCATCCCCGTCCACGCCGGGCGCCGTACGGTTGCGGCACTCAGCAATGTGGCAGTGGACCAGTTTGTCCGCCGCGGCGACGATGTCGTCCGCCGGCTCCCCTTCCCGGGCCATGTGGTAGAAGTCCGCGATGACACAGATATTCGGGCTGCCGGCCAGACGGGCCATCGCGGCGCCCTCGGTCACCGTGTTGATGAAATTGGTCTCGGACTCCTGCAGCGGCTCGATCGCCACGACCACGCCGTACTTCTCGGCCGTCGGCGCCATCCCCCGGAGCAAAGCGAGGAACTGCCCTTCCGCCTCCTCGCGGGAGAAACCCTCCGGGATGCTCCGCGAGCGGCTGCTGCCCAGCACGAGGATCTTCAGGCCGGCCTCGGAAGCACGGCGGATCGCGGTACGGGCATATCGGAGTGCCCGCTCCGGATCCGCGTCCGGTCCGACCACCAGCAAGTCCTTGGGGAAAAAGCCGTTGGCCGAATAGATGGGAAAGCCCAGGCCGTCGGCAGCAGCCCGCTGGGCGGCAAAGGCGGAGTCACTCTGCTCGGGAACGAGGAAAGAAGCCACGTTCGCCTCCAGGTAATCCAGCCCGCACGCGACGGCGGCCGGTGCGCGGTTCAGCCCGCAGATGCCGATCTGTTCGTCCAGGCGGAACGTGTAGGCCTCCTGGCAGGCGGAGCACAGCCAGACGCCGAGGCCTATAGCAAGAATCAATGAGAGTTTACGCATAACGAAAAGGGAGTTTACAAATATAACAAATTGAGAATAAATTACTACTTTTAGGCTGATGAAAAAGAAAAACAGACTCCTCCCCGCCTGGCTGGCCCTGATGTTGGGCCTGGCCGCCTACTCCAAAGGGGTCCGGCAGCCCGCCCCGCCGGTGCTGTCCGGCCTGCCCTTCGAGATGGGCGATATCGTACAACCGGCCATCCCGGCCCGCAACGTTTCCATCTCGGGCGAAGGCTTCATCGACGGGCAGGGAGGCTCCTGGCGGCTCGTGATGCGGAAGCGTATCCCGCCGGAGCGTTGGGACGCGCTGGTCGCGGAAGGACGCCCGCTCGGTGCAGCCGGAGACCGCTGTTATCCGGACTCCTCCTATCGGCGGGCGGCAGAGAACGACTTGACTTATCCGGGCTTCAACGAAGCGATGGCGCAGGTCTATAAGAGCGTCCTCCGGCCGGTACTGGTGGCCCTGCGGGACTGCCAGCGGGTCAGCCTCACGGGTTGCACCTTCACGGACTCCCCTGCCTGGGGCATCCACGCCTTGCAGTGCAAGGACCTGACGGTCCGCGGCATCCGCGTCCTCAACCCCGCCTGGGCGGAGAACGGGGACGGGATCGACCTCGAATCCTGCCAACGGGTGCTGGTGGAGGATTCGTTCTTTGACTGCGGGGACGATGCGGTCTGCCTGAAGTCCGGCCGGGACGAAGAAGGCCGGCGCCGGGCCACTCCCTGCCGGCAGGTGGTGATCCGCCGCTGCACGGTCCTCAACGGGCACGACGGCTTTGTCGTCGGGAGCGAAATGAGCGGCGGCGTGGAGGATGTCCTTGTCTCGGACTGTACCTTCCGGGGCACGGAAACGGGCCTGCGTTTCAAGAGCAAACGCGGCCGCGGCGGCATCGTACAGCATATTTTCGTCCGGGGCATCCGGATGACGGACATCCAGCGGGAGGCGATCCTCTTCGATCTCTACTACGCCGACTGGAAGAACTATTCCACCCCGCTGCCGGCGTATCCGGCCCAGGCCACGCAGGAGGTCGATGAACCGACTCCAGGGTCGGGATGTGTCCCAATGTGCTCAATACTCCTCTGTTAAGGCTCAATTCACAAATAGTATGATCTCAGCCCAGGACGCTAGACTGAAAAAAAAGACTGATCCTTTTTGTGCATTGACACGAAGGACCTTAGCAGGTAAGGGCGTCACAAAAAAAAAGAAAGGGCATCCTGAGATATTGACAAGATTCCCGATGGGTTGTTTTCATCAACCGCAGAACAGGCAAACGGAAATGACCGCCCTGGGATAGCCCAAGACGGTCATTCGAATAAAAAGGACAGTTAGAAAGACAGCGCGATGCCGATGAAGTCGTCGGCCTTGAGGGCGGCGCCGCCGATCAGGCCGCCGTCGATGTCGGGCTGTGCGAAGAGTTCCTTCGCATTGGAAGGCTTGCAGCTGCCGCCGTACAGGATGGTCGTATCGTCTGCGACCTGGGCTCCGAAGTGGCCGGCCAGGATCTGACGGATGCAGGCGTGGATCTCTTCGGCCTGCCCGGCGGTCGCGGTCTTGCCGGTGCCGATGGCCCAGACGGGCTCGTAGGCGACGACGATGGAAGCCATCTCCTCGGCCGTGAACTGGAACAGGACGTTCTCGATCTGGGTCTTGACCACCTCGAAGTGGCGGCCAGCCTCGCGCTCCTCCAGGTTCTCACCGACGCAGAGGATGACCTTCAGGCCATTTGCCAGGGCAAGTTTGACCTTCTCGACCAGTTTCTCGTCGGTCTCACCATAATACTGACGACGCTCGGAGTGGCCCAGGATCGTCCACTGCGCACCGGTCGAAGCGACCATCGCGGCAGAGACCTCACCCGTGTAGGCACCCTTCTCTTTGTCCGCGCAGTTCTCGGCGGAGAGTTCGACGCGCGTGCCGCCTACGACACCGGCGACCGGGCAAAGATGGGTGAACGGAGTGGCGACGATCAGACCGACGCCGGCAGGGACTTCAGCGGATCGGGCTACGACCGCCTTGGCGAGTTCGACACCTTCGGGAACGGTGGTATTCATTTTCCAGTTTCCCGCAACGATTTTCTTTCTCATAGATGCAATGATTATCTGTTGTTAATGATTTTTCGCGACGCAAATTTACTACTTTTGCAAAACAAAATGAAACGTATGAAAAGATTGATGCAAATGTTGACGCTTATCGGTGCGACAGCCGCGCTGGGTGGCTGTGGGAAGGAAGAGGCAGCCCAGCCCTTCCGCTATACCCTGGACAGCTTCGCCGACATCAAGGTGATGCGCTACCAGGTCCCGGGATGGGAGGAACTGACCCTGCAGCAGAAGGCCTACGCCTATCATCTCAGTGAAGCCGCCAAGTGGGGCCGGGACATCTACTGGGACCAGAACTGCCCCGGCAACCTCCCCCTGCGCCATGCCCTGGAGCAGATCCTCCGCGAATACAAAGGCGACCGGAGCAGTCCCGAATGGCAGGACTGGCTCGTCTATGCCAAGCGGGTCTTTTTCTCCAACGGCATCCATCACCACTACGCGGAAGACAAATTCTTCCCGGCCTGCGGGCGAGACTATTTCGCTTCGCTGCTGAAGAGCGTCGGATACAAGGGCGACACGGCGGTCCTGCTCGAATTCGTCGATGGCGACGGCTTCCCCCAGCGCCGCGCCACTTCGCCGGACGGCGACCTGGTTGCCTTGTCGGCCGTCAATTTCTACGAAGGCGTGACGCGCGATGAGGTTGAGGCCTATTACGCCGCTCAGGTGGATCCGACGGACCCGACGCCCGTTTCCTACGGCCTGAACACGAAGGTGGTCAAACGTGACGACCAGGTCGTCGAGAAGCCCTGGTGCTCCGGCGGCATCTATGGCCCCGCGATCGACCGGATCTGCGCGGAGCTGGAAAAGGCGGCCGAAGTGGCCGAATCCGATCTGCAGAAGGAATACATCGGCCTGCTGGTCCGCTACTACCGCACGGGCGACCTCCGGCTCTGGGACGAGTACAACATCGCCTGGGTGCGGGACACTCTCGGCAAGGTGGACTTCATCAACGGATTCATCGAGGACTACAACGACCCGCTCGGCCGCAAGGGCGCGTGGGAAGGGATGGTCAACCTCCGCGACGACGAGGCCTCCAAACGGACGGTGATCCTGAGCGAGAACGCCCAGTGGTTCGAGGACCACTCTCCCGTCGATCCGCGTTTCCGGAAGAAGGAGTGCCGGGGCATCTCGGCCAAGGTGATCAATGCCGTCGTCCTGGCCGGTGACAGCTACCCCTCGACGCCGATCGGCATCAACCTGCCCAACGCGGACTGGATCCGCAAGGACCACGGCTCCAAGTCGGTGACTATCGCCAACATCACGCACGCCTATGATGCCTCGGCCAATGAACTGCCCAACAGCACCCTCGCCGAGTTCGCCTGGGACGAAGCGGAGATCGCCCGCGCCAAGGAGTTCGGGGCCATCGCCGACGAGATCCATACCGACCTGCACGAGTGCCTGGGTCATGGCTCCGGCCAGCTGCTGCCGGGCGTCTCGACGACCGCGATGGGCGAATACTCCTCCACCCTGGAGGAGGCGCGCGCCGACCTCTTCGGACTCTACTACGCCGCCGATCCGAAGCTGGTCGAACTGGGCATCATGCCCGATCCGGAGGCCTACAAGGCCGAATACGACCAATACATCCGCAACGGCCTGATGGTGCAGTTCAACCGCGTGGAACTGGGCCGGCCTAACACCGAGGCGCACATGCAGAACCGCAAGCTCATCGCCGAATGGTGCTATGAGCAGGGAGCCGAAGACCACGTGATCGAGCGCCGCACGCGCGACGGCAAGAACTATTTCGTCGTCACCGACTACGAGGCGCTGCGGGGCCTGTTCGCCCGGCTGCTCGCCGAAATCCAGCGCATCAAGTCCGAGGGCGACTATGCCGCCGGCAAAGCGCTGGTCGAGACCTATGCCGTCCACATCGATCCCGCCCTGCACAAGGAAGTCAAAGAGCGCTACAAGGCACTGGGACTCAAGCCCTACAGCGGTTTCATCAATCCCGACATCGTGCCTGTGATCCGGGGCGGCCGGACCGTGGACTACAAACTGGTGTACAACGACGACTACCTGGCCCAGATGCTCGCCTATGGACGCGACTACGCAGCGCTGGATTAAGGATTACGCCTATTTCCTGCGGATGGAGCGGCAGATGTCACCCAACACGGTGGCATCCTACCGATCGGAAGTACGCGATTTCTTCGAAGCCTGCGGACTCACGCCCTCCGAGGTGGATGCCGCGGCGGTGCTGGACTACTTCGCCGCGCGTTCCAGCCAAGTCTCCAAACGCACGCAGGGGCATATCCTGTCGTCGCTGCGCTCGTTCTTCGACTGGATGATCCTGGAGGGCGAACGGAAGGACAACCCCTGCGACAGCGTGGATCCGCCCAAGCTCGGGCGTTACTTGCCGGCGGTCCTGTCGGAGGAAGAAGTGACGGCGATCCTGGAGTCGGTCCCGCTGGGCGACTGGAAGGGGCTGCGGGACCGGGCGATTCTGGAGGTGTTGTACGGCTGCGGACTGCGGGTGTCGGAGGCAGTGGGACTGCGGATCTCGGACGTATATCTGGAGGAAGGGTTCGTGCGCATCATCGGCAAGGGTGACAAGCAGCGCATCGTGCCGATGGGTGAGCCGGCCGCGGACGCCGTACGCGCCTACCTGGAGGTCCGGATCGAGCCGGCGGACGGGGCTTCGGAGGATATCTTGTTCCTGAACCGCTTCGGGAAGGCGCTGAGCCGGGTGTCGATGTTCAACCTGGTCAAGGAGCAGGCGCTGCGGGCGGGGATCCGGAAGGAGATCTCTCCACATACGTTCCGGCACAGTTTCGCTACGCATCTGATCGAACATGGGGCGGACTTGCGGGTGGTGCAGGAGATGCTGGGGCACGAGAGCATCCTGACCACGGAAATCTACACGCACATTGACGCTTCGACCTGGCAGGCATCGGTCCTGGAGCATCATCCGCGGGCGAAATAAGGGCCGCTGGGGCCGCTGGAGCCACCGGTCAGGGCCACGTGCGGCGTCACTCAGCCGCAGTGAAGCGAGGATGGACGTAGCCGCATGCGGGCCCTGACCGGTGGCCTTCTCCTATCCCCCATACGCAACGTTCCCTCCGTCCCTAAAACCGGGACGGAGGGAACGTTTTAAGGGGGTTTTCGCGCCCCACGTCCGTCAGTTTGGGACGTAGGGAACACCACGGGCGAAAATTACTCGGCGTTGACGCCCCACACCACGAAACGAGGAGCTCCCGTCGCAGTCAATTTAATCAACAAGCCTGAAGCGCCGGCAGCGGCTGACAACGAGCTCATATCAACGCAGAAATAACTGTCCTTCGCCGTCGTAAGCGTGAAAGGAGAATTATTGGACACGCCATCGTCTGCTTTCAAGTCAAGGGTTGCCAACTGGGTATTACCCTGCGTGACAGCAATGGATGCAGATGTATTCTTCCATCCAAAAGCATGCAGATGAAGTTTTTTCGTACCGGCAGGAACAGTCAGCTGAAGGATACCATAAACTTTACCTGTACCCGCTTTCAAACCATCATATTCCTCATCATCAATGATGACTTTGCACTCCGCCGCGCTCGTACCTCCCTCGGTGCTCAAATCCACATTACTGGTAAATACATCGGAATAATCGACTGTACTGGCCTCCGTCACCGTCACCTCGCAGGTCGCGGCAGCATCCTCATAGATATCCGTCGATGCTGCAGTGACAGAGATCGTGGCAACACCCGGCTTCACGGCATGGACAAGGCCATCCGCATCCACCGTGACGACGTCCGTAGCAGATGAAGAATACGAGAGTTGAGCCCCGGAGTTGACGGAAGCCTCCAGACCAGCATCTTTTCCTTCCATAATGGTGATAGCTGCAGGGACTTTCAGGTTCGGAATCAACTTCGTATTGGAGACAGCCATGTTGTCGATTTCAATGGTCGGAGCGGCATCCGTCAAGCCAACGGAATTGTACACGAACTCGACGCGAACAGTCTTGCCACAGAAGGGGGTCAGGTTGACCGCTGCATTATACCAACTCCATGATCCCCTTATAGGGAGACCGTCAATTGCGATCCGGGTGGATTCTTCACCATCGGAAACCTCGACCCAGAACTGCGTACCATAGTCGGAAGGATCGCCATAATTGATCGCATAGCGGAAGGAAAGAATGGCCGTGTTTTCGTTTCGCAGATCAAAGAAAGGAGAAGCCAGGTGGCTTTCGGCCTCAACATAATCTTTTTTGCCATCTCCGTCCAAATCAACAAAAGCAGTACCACAAGCGCCATAATTCTCGCTGTGAGTCCACACATCGAATTCATTCTTGTTGATGACTACCACCTCGGAAAAATCATCCAGATCTTCAGTGAAAGCCTTGGAGTAGGGAATCTTCACGCCGGCGATGGTCACTTCGACCGTACACTCAGCCTCGAAGCCGCCGTCCTCGGTGGTCACGGTGACCGTGGCCGTGCCGACGGCGAGCGCCTTGAGGGTGCCGTTCTCATCGACCGTGACGACCTCCTCGTCAGAGGAAGCCCAGGTAACGTTCGTGTAGGTGGCATCCTGGGGCTCGATCACGGCGGACAGCCTTGCGGACTCGCCGACCGCGAGGGAAAGGGTGGCCGGGGCAACGCTTACACCCGTCACATCGATGCTGGCCGCCTTGACGCAAAGCGGATCCATGCGGAACACCGTGTTGCGGATGATCTCGTAGCTCTCTCTCTGGTTGTCGGCAGAGAACTCCAGCTCCTCACCGTTGCACTTGACGACGACGGTGAATCCTTCCGTGAATTTCACTGGCGGCAGCACGAACCAGAATTCGGTCGCATCATCTTCGGTCTCACCGACCAGCACGGACTTGGCGCACTTGAGGGTGACGGCATCGACCGCCTCCTCGCCCATCTCAACCGTGGGATTCTCCGAGGGACTGGCATAAACGGAAGCAGGACCGGCGAGCCGTTCACCGGCGTTGCCCTTGAGGGTGACGGACTCGACGGCAGCCTTGTCGCCATAGAGCGGGAGAACCAAGTAACCGCCGATGTTACGGAAGAGGAAGTTGCCATCTTCGGACACGGCGGCCATCAGGTTGGCCTTCGGGCCGAAACTGTCGGCCGCATATGTCTGAACGGCCGGCCACTCGATTCCGAACGTGCCGTCCGCAGAGAGGGTAACTTTGTTGGAATAGGGATAAAAACCGCAGATGTAAGGGATCCGCTCGCCGGTGGCAAAATTGCCGGTGGAAGCAAAAGTCGCCGTGGACGAACCCACCTCACCCTTCAAGGCGAAACGCAGGTTGCCCGTCGAACGATAAAAAACGGAGATCTCGTCGGCCGCATCCCAGACGATCGTCTTGTCTGCACCGACGGAAACACGACTTGCCGGCGCGACGGACTCAAAAGCGGCCGTCACATCCGGGATCTGCTGCTGCTCGGGAGCCACCGGCTCCTTGAGCGTACATGACACGGCCAGCAAAGCAAGCAGGCCGGTACCCATCAAAGTTTTGAATTTCATAGTGGTATTATATGGAGTTAATGTTATTGGCTATATGGGGCACAAAAATACGGATTCCGCCCCTCAAAAACAAGGAGACGGACAAGAGTTTTCAACAGCAGCGTCAACCCCTATTCGGCCGGGGCCGGGGCGGCGCAGCGGGCGAGCTTCGAGCCGGTCTCCGGCGTGAGAATGCCTGCCGCGACCAGACGCTCGACCGTCCACTCGTCCCGGGGCGTGGCGCTGCGGTACAAAGCGATGGCATGCGCCTCATGGGCACGGATGTAGGGATGGCGCTTCAGCGAATCTTCCGGCAAAGTCCACAAGGGATAACGATAAGGCCGGGCAACCGTAATCAGGTCTGAGAGCGCATCATACTTCTCCCGGTCGAACTTCCAGAGGTCAAGCAGCTGCTCCGGAAAGGAATAGCCGCCCAACTCTTCCCGGTAAGACACCATCTTCCCGGCATAGAAGGGACCGATCCCGGGGAGGGCGTCAAAGGCCGCGGAATCGGCGGTATTCAGGTCCGTTTGGGGGATGCGGATGAAAGGCTCCAGCCGGGCGAAAACGGTGTCTGCTACGACGAAGGATCGCGCAAAATCAGCCTTCCGGCGGAAACGGCCGCCTTTCTCCCGGTAGTTCAGCAGGGCCTGGGCCTGCTTTTCGCTGAATCCGAGGCGCATGAAGTCTTCGCGGGAGGCGGTGTTCGGGTCAAAGGGGAAAGATTCGCAGCGGCGGGAGGCGGCGTGGCGGTGGATGGCTTCGGCGGCCGGGGTATGGGGCGCGGCGCAACGGATGGCGAGGGTGGAGGAGATGGAGGGGGTAGAAGAGGAAGGAGATCCTTCGCCGGCACGCTGAATGACAAGAAGGGACTCGGCCAGGGCCCGGTCCACGACATAGACCGTATCCGGCCGGTCGCGGTGGGCCACTACGGCCGAAACGGACGCCTTGTAGACAAACAAGGCCACTTGGTAACCGATGATCAGGAAAACGAGCGCGATGGCGCCCACCCGGAATGCTGCGGACGCTTTAGGTGCGTCCGGCGGATTCTGTCTGTTTCTCATAGTCTCTCTCCTCATGCTCTCTGCGACCGGACGGACATCCGGCCACGACAATGACAATTTCGCCCTTGGGCTCATGTTCCCGGAACCAGGCGGCTGCTTCCGCGAGCGTCCCCCGTCTGTGTTCCTCGTGGATTTTGGATATTTCGCGGGCTACGGAGCAGAGGCGCTCCGCGCCGAAGACTTCTGCAAACTGGTCCAGGGTCTTGACGAGCCGGTAGGGGGACTCATAAAAAACCATGGTCCGGCTCTCCCCGGCCAGCGCTTTCAAGGCCGTCTGACGGCCTTTTTTCTGTGGCAGGAAGCCCTCGAAGCAGAAACGGTCGCAGGGAAGGCCGGAAGATACGACGGCCGGAATGCAGGCCGTGGCTCCCGGCAGCGTCTGGATTTCGATCCCCTCGGCCGCGCAGGTCCGGACCAGCAGGAAACCGGGGTCCGAAATGCCCGGCGTACCGGCATCGCTGACCAGTGCGACGTCCAGGCCCGCCAATATCCGTTCCTTGACGGCCGCAACCGTCTGATGCTCATTGTATTTATGATGCGATTGCAGCTTGCCGTGGATATCGTAGTGCTTCAGGAGGACGGAAGTGGTCCGTGTATCTTCCGCAAGGATCAGATCCGCTTCCTGCAACACCCGGACCGCCCGGAAGGTCATGTCTTCCAGGTTGCCGACCGGGGTCGGGACGATATACAACTTGCCGGCCATTTATTTGTTCAGCTTACGGCGCACGGCCATCATGAAGCGGTACACCACCTCCGAATTCAGGTCCCATCCGGGATAGTTGCTCCGGATGAAGTCTTCCGCCTGGGACAGGGACTCGTAGGTGTTGAAGAGGGCGACGGTCGCCTGGAAGGCCTGCGCGTCTCCCTTGAACAGGGTGTTGATAAACAGGATCCGGTCATTGAGCGAGATGCCGCTGATGATGTTACGGACCGGCGAACCGGGGATGTCCGTCCGCCAGGCGCACTTGTCCGCCATCACGTCGATGACGGCGGGCTTGGGCCGGGTCGCTTCAGCATCATTGATGCTGGCGGCCGGTGTCACTTCGGCGAGGATCGGCCCGTCCTTGGGGGCCTCGTCCAACAGCAGGTCGGGCAAGTCTCCGTCCAGGTCCGGCGCCGTGATGTCGATAATCTCCTCAACGGCGGCGACAGGCTCCTCCAAGACGCCAGGGTCCCCGATGACGACCGGCTCGGGAACTGGGACCGGGGCAGGCTCCTCAGCAGAGACAGGCTCCGGGACGGACACCGGCTCCGGCGTTGCGACCGGATCGGGAACCGGGACAGGCTCGGGTTCCGGGACTAGCTCAGGTGCAGGGGCCTCGAAATCCATGAAGCCTTCCAGCTCGGCGAGTTGCAGCTCCACCTCGGCGATCTTACCATTGATGACCCCCAGCGTCTCCCGGATCTCGGACAAAATCTGCAATCCTGTCTTTTTCATAAAGCAAAACTTTTCTAAATTTGCATCAATACTGCAAAAGTAAGGAAATGTTTTCAGAAAGTTTCAAAAAATCAGGCTGCATCGAAGTGATTTGCGGCTCCATGTTTTCGGGCAAGACCGAGGAACTGATCAGAAGGCTGAAAAGAGCCCAGTTTGCCAACCAGAAAATCGAAATTTTCAAGCCGGTCATCGACAAGCGCTATTCCGATGAAGATGTCGTCTCCCACGACCTCCACAGCATCAAGTCGAAGCCCATTTCCTCTCCTGCAGCGATGCTCGACGTCGCCCCGGACACCCAGGTGGTCGGCATCGACGAGGCGCAGTTTTTCGACGAAACCCTGGTCTCCGTCGTCCAGGAGCTGGCAGACCGGGGCATCCGCGTCATCATTGCCGGCCTGGATACCGACTATCTCGGCAAGCCTTTCGGCCCGATTCCCGCCTTGCTGGCGGTCGCGGAGGACGTGCAGAAAGTCCACGCCATCTGCGTGCGTTGCGGCGCCCTGGCCAACCACTCGCACCGCCTGTCCAAGAGCCAGGAACTGGTCGTCCTCGGCGAGAAGGATGTCTATGAGCCCCTTTGCCGCGATTGTTACAACGAAGCGATCCGCGCCGAGAAGGAAGCCTAATTCAGCAGTTTCATCACGATCGTGATCTTCTGGGCCGCGCACCAGAGCCATACCGTGCCGTCGGGATCGATCCGCTCGACCTTGAAGGAAAGGGCGCTGCGGGTCACGATATCATCAGCCGTCGTCCATTGCAGATTCCCGGTGAAGACCTGCCCGTCCTCGCGGGGAAGTTCCGACATCTTCAACAGGAAATAGTCGGACATCGTGTCCGTGCCGGCGCGGAACTCCTTGCGCCCTTTGTTCAGCGCGAGCTGGGAGGCACCCGACTCGTATTGGAATACCGTCACCCCCTTGACCTTGAGACATACATCCGTGATCTCGAAATCGGACTTGTTGAAGCCGTCATGATGGCAAGCCGTCGCCAGGAACAGTACAGAGGCGACCGTTAAGACAATGGATCCGAATCTGCTCATTTGACCTGAACCTCCCTGACAATGATATCTTGTGTCCCGTCATCATAGTCCACGACGGCCTTGAGCGTCCCTCCGGAACGGATCTCATAATAACCGTCCTTCCCGACAGAGATGCTCCGCCCGTTCAGCGTCCAGGCGACACCGGTCGCTCCCTTGGCATTCATCACGCGCAGCGGGATCTTGTTTTTCATGGAAGCCTCCACGTTGCGCCGGGCGGATGAACCCATGTGGATATAGGGCAGCCCGCCATAGCGGGACGTCGTGAAATGCAAGACAAAAGGATACTCCTCTTTCCCATCGATGACATAGCAGATGGTGACGGTATACGACCGCCCGGGCTCCAAACCCTCCAGCGTAAGGGAATACTGGCCGGAGACGTACGGCATCACGCTGACTTCGAGCGTATCTGCGCCGGCGCCGGCGCAACGGACCAGCGAGGGCAGACGCTTGCAGGACTCGACGTCGGTATGCCAGTTGAGGATCGCAGCCTCCTGGAATACATCCTCGCCGTCCAACGAGATCGGGCCGTTGACCGTGAAACTGACGACACCGGATGCTTTCCTGATGCCGGCCAGCGAATAGGGGGACGTATCCCCGCTCCAGAAAGCGAACGGCGGATCCGACAGCCCGGACAGACTGGTATGGGTGCTGTAAGGATAAAACACCTGGGACACGGAAGAGGCGCGGGGCAGTGCCTCGATCAGATCTGCACACTGATGGTCGGGACGGCAGTTGACCTCGTTGTATTCCCAACGCTGGGCAGCCGTCAGGTTCTGCTCGGAGAGCTCCGAATAACCGGTATCCCGGTCCGACTTGTCCAGATGATAGACCAGCAGGCCGCTCCCGCCGATGAAACGGTCCCAGCCGACGGACGCACGGCATTCGAAGAGATAATACTCGCCCTCCCGGTCGGTATCGAGGCGCAGTGCCCGGCGCGTAGTCGTCATGGGATCCAGCGAGAAGAGGCCGGCCAGCAGGTCTTCGGGCTCGAGCAGGCCGAGCATTTCCAACTCGACGGCCGTATAATTCGGCGGGGTGCGCCCGTCGTTGTTGTAGTTGCCGCTGTCCATCAGGGACAAGGTACCCCACATCGCATCCGCGCGGCCGCCGCTTTTCTCATCGTCCACATCATAAAAGTCCGGCAGTCCCAGGACATGGCTGAACTCGTGGCAGAAAGTCCCGATCCCTGTGAAATGCAGGGTCGGAGAGCCCAGGTTCATCAACTCCGAAGACATCGCATACTGTGACAGCAACTTGCCGTCGAGACGGAGCCGGATGCCGGCGCTGGGGAAATCCCAGGCATGGGGCCAGATGTGGTCGTCGGCGGCCCCGCCGTCGGCCGGATTGCCTCCAGCATAGAAGACATAGATGAAATCGTAGCGGGAGAAATCCACATCCGGATCCGACAGCAAACAAGCCTCCGCAGCCGCCTGGGCGGCCCGCAAGTCGTTGCCGTCTTCATCATCTTCCCCATAATAGGCCGTTTCCCGCGACAGCGTGACGACGGGGCCGACGTCAAAGACGAAATCACGCTCTCTCCGGAACTGGGCATTGAAATACTCGAGCGCACAGCCGGAAGCATCTTCGAAATTGTATCCTTCCTTGGTGAGCAGGTCGACGAACTGCTCCCGCGGGAAACGGAACGACTGGTCCTGAAACTGGGCCAGGATCACGATCGCCCGGCTCACCGGCACCTCTTCCACCCGCGTGCGGGGCCGGGAAAGGTCCGCCGCCGGAAACGTCAGGCGGCGGCGCGCGGCGGCACGGCGGATCCGCTGGACAGGGATCATGCGGCTGGCCGCCCGGGCCGCTTCCGAGCCGGACGCTCCGACCGCGACGCCCGTACTGAACTTGCGGCCCGTCGCATCATAGCGGGCATAACACAAGTTGCCGGAAACCTCATCCAGGCTCACGGCGCAGCCGTCGGTCGTCATCATGTAGTGTCCATACTCGTCGCCTTTGATCACATAGCTTACGACCGTACCGTCCGCTTGCGTGTGCCGCAGGACTCCCGGCCTGGCCGGCACCGCCAGGAGCGTGAGGGCGGTCAAGACCCCGAAGAGCAAGCTGAGGCAGAGGCGTTTCACAAGGCGAAACTACTTTTTCAGCAAGGCTTCGATATGCTCGGCGTAATCGAGCGTCGTGTCCAGATAGAAAACGATCTCCGGTACGATGCGGAGCTGCCTCCCGACCTTACGGCCGAGCTCCCCGCGGTACTGGCGGATGTTCTCTTCGAGGATCCCCATCACCTTCCCGGCCTTTTCAGAGGGGAAGATGCTGACATAAGTCTTGGCGATCGACAAGTCGGGGCTGACCCGGACCTCGCTGACCGTCACCATCGCACCGTCAAAGACCGCCATCCCCTTGCTGCGGAGGATTTCGGCCAAGTCTTTCTGGATCTCACGGGCAACCTTCAACTGACGGGTGGTAGGGGCTTTGTCCATTTATACGACATTTATGATGAAATAGTTCTTCTTTCCTTTCTGCACGAGGATGTAATGGCCGTTGATGATATCCGCGACGCCGACCTCGGCATTGATGTCGGAGACTTTTTCCTTGTTGAGCGACACGCCGCCCCCCTGCACCATCTTGCGGGCTTCGCCCTTGGACGGGAAGACCTGCGTCTTGACGGCCAGCAAGTCCAGGAGGTTGCACGGGAACTCGCCGGAAGCGACCTCGAAGGACGGCACGTTGGCGAAGACTTCGCGCACCGTACGCTCGTCCATCTTCCGGAACGCCTCGGCGGAGACGTTGCCGAAGAGCAGCTGCGTGGCGGCCACGGCTCCGTCATAAGCCTCCTGTCCGTGGACCAGGACCGTGATCTCCCGGGCCAGCAGTTTCTGAAGGCTGCGGCGGCCGGGATCGGCGCGATGCTCCTCGATCGCGGCCTCGATGGTCGTGCGGTCCAGCATCGTGAATATCTTGATGTAGCGCTCGGCATCATCATCGGCGACGTTGAGCCAGAACTGATAGAACTCGTAGGGCGAGGTGCGCTCCGGGTCGAGCCAGATGTTGCCCTTCTCGGTCTTGCCGAACTTGGTACCGTCGGCCTTGCGGATCAGCGGACAGGTCAGGGCGAAGGCCTCGCCGCCGTCCATCCGCCGGATCAGTTCCGTACCGGTGGTGATGTTGCCCCACTGGTCGCTGCCGCCCAGCTGCAGGACGCAGCCCCTGTGCTTCCACAGCCAGTAGAAATCATAGCCCTGCATCAGCTGATAGCTGAACTCGGTGAAAGACATTCCCTCGCTGGAATCGCGCGAGAGGCGTTTCTTCACGGAATCCTTGGCCATCATGTAGTTGACGGTGATATGTTTGCCGATATCGCGGATGAAATTGATGAAACTGTAATCCTTCATCCAGTCGTAGTTGTTCACCAGCTCCGCCTTGTTGGGCGCGTCGGAGTCGAAATCCAGGAAGCGTCCGAGTTGGGCCTTGATGCAGGCGACGTTGTGGTTGAGCGTCTCTTCATCCAGGAGGTTGCGCTCGGCGGACTTCATCGACGGATCGCCGATCATGCCGGTCGCACCGCCCACCAGGGCGTAAGGCTTGTGCCCGCAGTTCTGGAAATGCTTGAGTATCATGACGCTGACGAGATGCCCGATATGCAGGGAGTCGGCGGTCGGATCGATGCCGACATAGGCCGCCTGGGGGCCCTCCATCAACTTCTCTTCCGTCCCGGGCATGATATCCTGGATCATTCCTCTCCACTTCAGTTCTTCTACAAAATTCTTCATCGCTTGATTTTTACTGCTTTCTGGTCAAAATAATGCATTAATACCGCAAATTTAGTCAAATTATCTTAACTTTGCCATTGTTATGAAAGGTTTAAGATCACTCGCTTGCTTACTCGCCGCTTTGTCCGTCCTGAGCAGCTGTGACTTCTTTGAAAACAAGTCACGGACAAAGAAGGGAGATAAGTTGGACAAGGTCCTGATCCTTTACCATGCCGGCTTCAACTCTCTATCGGGCGACCTGCTGGGCGACCTGGACGAGCTCAAGCAGGGCGACCTGCCCGGGATCCAGGACGACAAGGCCATCGTGATCGTCAGCCACAACACCACTTCCTACCTGAATTATGGCGTCCGGACGAAGCCGTGCGTCATCCGTCTCTACAAGGATAAGTCGGGCCAGCCCGTCATGGATACGCTGGCCCGCTACAGCGAAGACGACCTGCTGACCCGGCAAGAAGTCATGTCCCGCAGTCTCAACTATGTGGCGGAGACCTTCAAGGCGGATCACTACGGACTGATCCTGTCCTCGCACGGCACCGGCTGGCTGCCGGCCGGCTACTACAACGACCCTGACAAGTACAAGACCGCCGCCGGCGGTGCGAAGAGCGCCCCGCATTACGTCTTCCCCACCGGTCCCGTCCCCTATGTGGAGCGGGAACCGATGCCCGGGCCGCGCACCCGCACTTACGGCGAGGAGATCGTCAACAAGGACGGTACCCGCATCAGTTACGAAATGGATATCAAGGACCTGCCCGCTGCGATCCCCTTCCATCTGGACTACATCCTGATGGACGTCTGCCTGATGGGCTGCGTCGAGGTGGCTTATGAACTCCGGGACCGCTGCGACCTGCTGGGTTTCTCGCCGGCAGAGATCCTGGCCGACGGACTGGACTACACGAAGATCGCCTCCCGGCTGCTCCGGAACGGCGATCCGGACCTCCGGGGTGTGCTGGACGACTACTACGACCTGTATGCCGCCCTGAGCGGCGACTACCAGTCCGCCTGCTATACGCTCATCGACTGCAGCAAACTGGACGCCCTCGCCCGGGCCTGCCAGGCGGCCTTCGCCGCCAGCCGGGAGCAGATCGCCGCACTCCGCCCCGCCTCGGTCCAGCCCCTGTTCCGTTCGTACCACCACTGGTTCTACGACCTGGAAGACATCCTGGACAAGGCCGGCTGCAGCGGATTGTCCGCCGTCCGCAGCGCCCTGGACCAATGCGTCGTCCATGAGATCCACACCGATTCTTTCATGCCCCGCTCCGGAGGCTTCCACTTCGACGCCTTCTGCGGTCTGAGCATGTATCTGCCCTGCAACGGAAGCGCGTATCTGGACGCCTATTACAAGACATTGGCCTGGAACAAAGCCACTTCGCTTGTCCAATAAGTTTTTTTTCTTATCTTTGCCGCGCATTTTGAAAAAGCCCTGCGCTTTTTGGTGCAATGGGGGCTGTCATAGATCAGCCTGAGTAACACATTTTAAACATTTTACAATGCAGCATTTTGAATTGAAAGGCCAGATCCGTCAGGCCGCCAACAAAGCCGTCATCAAGGCTTTCCGCCGTCAGGGCCT
>JAFUWZ010000062.1 GCA_017471045.1 Bacteroidales bacterium | reverse complement strand
TCGCAGGACCTGGCAGAGAAGGGATATTATGCGAGGCTGGTATCGGCCAATATTTCGCAGCAGATGATTGTGGATTCTGTGAAGTTTGTGGCTTCGACCTATCCTTATCAGGTTCAGACCTACGCCCGGCAGTATGTTGTGCGCGAGAGCACAGTGTCGCAGTACAGCTTTGTGTCGTCCTGCCAGTTGATTGATGCGGGGCGGAGCGACGTGAACCCGCACGGGCTGATTATCGAGAAGTTCAAGGTTTTGCGTAACGATTTGGTAGAGACCAGGAAGCGATGAAAAAGGAAATTCAGAACGGCAACCGCTGGGTGCGCCTGGGGATGTACCTGGCCATTGGACTTACAGTGGCGTCGGCCATCTGGTATTTGTACAGGGGTTTATCACTAATTCTTTGAGAATATGGACAATAAGAAAATGATGCTTTACGGATACATCGGGCTCTGCGTGCTGTTTGTGGGGGCCGGGGTGTATTATTTTGCTTCGCAAAGGCGCCCTTCAGAGTGACCGGCCGACAAAAGCGTGCTGGCGACGATTCCGGACGGTGAGGCGCAAAAAATGACGGGCTCCAAGAGCGAGGCTTTCCGGGGCTCGGTGTCAACGGATGCTTATTTTGAGATGCTTTCCGACAGGGCCGATGACGGGAAGGAGATTTCGCTGGTGAGTGATTCGCTGCGCTCGCGGCCGTCTGCGGCAGTTCCGCCGACTTCATCCGGCTCGGCCGGGTCTTCGGTGGAGCGGGTGTTCGGAGTGGCGCCCTCTTCTTCGGAGGATGTGCCGGTCAGGCGTTCCTCTGGAGTCGCCCGTGGCGGCTCGGCTTCTCGGCCTCTGTCGCAGGAAGAGCGGCTGGAGTATGACCGGCAGCGGGTGGAGATGGTAAGGGATGTGCTGAAGGGAGGGGGGATGCCCGATCAGGTCGGGCATGACGGTGAAGCGGTCGGGCATGACAGGAGGCAAGGCGGGAACGGCGAGACTCGAGTAGGACAGGATGCGGAACAGGAGATTCTTCGCTTCGCTCAGAATGACACGGACGGAATCATTACCTCCTTGGACGACGACTTTACCGATGCTGCCGTTCAGTATGAAGGGGCCAAGCGGCCGTTCAAGTGTATGTTTGTACGGGATGAGAGGCTGAGGAGCGGACAGCGGGTGACGCTGCGGCTGCTGGAGGATTATGTGGACGACGGGGTGAGGATCCCGGCGAATACGCATTTGTCGGCTATCTGCAAGATTGGCGACAGGCTGGAACTTCAGGTTCGGTCCCTGGAGATGAACGGCAGGATTGTACCGCTGGCGCTGGATGCCTTTGACAGGGACGGGCTGCAGGGCATTTACTGTCCGGAAACAACTTCTGCGCGTGCTTCCAGGCAGGCCTCGCAGGATGCGATTTCAACGGCCGGGACCACCTTCGGCGGCTTGGTCGGCGATTTGGCCTCGACGGTGCTGCGGACTGGGGCGTCCATTGCCCGGTCGGCCACCGGGGAATTATCCGTTTCTGTAGTGAGCGGGTATGAGTTTTACCTTGTTAAATCTGAACGAAAATGAAACGATTGCTATTGATTCTTGCCCGGTGGTGGGCATGCTCCGGAATCGCCCTTGCACAGGCTCCGGATACGCTTTTTATATCGACCTCGCAGGTGGTGCACTTGCGGTTTGCATCCGAGCTCAAGTACGTGAACCTGGGCTCGAAGGACATTGTTGCCCGTATTGTTGACGGGTCAAAGGATTTCGTGGCCGTCAAGGCCCGTGTGGCGTTCGATGGGGTGACATCGCTGTCCTGCCTGGAGAGTACCGGGGCGATGCATACCTTCATAGTTGCGTACCGCGAGCACCCTTCCAGGCTGGATATCGATACCCGCATCCCCGGACCTCGTCCGGGAACTGCCGTTTCCCCGGAGGCACCACCTTCCTCCGCGCCAGCGGATACCTCTTTTTCTGCGCAGTCATTTCCAGACATTGCCAACATGAAACAGGAACTATACCATATCGGCACGCGAGGATACGGGATAGACATCCTCTGCGAGAACATCTTTGTGAAGGATGATGTCCTTTTCCTGCTGATATCGTTGACCAATCAATCCTCTATAAGCTATGAGCTTTCCGCGCCCCGCTTCGCGGTGGAGAGCAGGCGTCGCACCAAGCGCGGACTCCAATATGAGAAAGCTGTTTTTCCCAAGCAGTCTTACGGGCTGGGTGTTACCGCACCGGGTGATGTGGGGAAGATGGTTTTTACCTTTGACAAGATGGCACTGCTGCACGGCCAGGTTTTTCGTGTGTACTTTTATGAGAAGGGCGGAGCTAGGAATCTGGTGATGACGCTTGGAAGGAGGGATGTGAATGAGGTGAGGAGGTTGAATTAATAGATTATTTTGTTTATGCGATAGGTGTTTGGATAGTGTGGGCATCAACAGCTAAATTGCCGCCATTTCCCGGCCAAGTTGCCGGACTGTTTCAAGAATCTGATTTGTTCGCTTCTCAGAAGGTTTCTTGATACCATAGATGTAACGAGAAAGCAGGCTCTTGTAAACAAGGCGCGCCG
>JAFUWZ010000061.1 GCA_017471045.1 Bacteroidales bacterium | reverse complement strand
GTCCTGTGCACGAAGGATGACGGTGTGGTGTATTTCTTCTCGATGGCCACCAGTTTCACCAAGGCGTCCCTCGGTGCGGAAGGCATCGGCGCCGACGTGAATATGATTATGGGCAACGGATACACCAAGGGTCACGCCGAATTCACGCTCCAGGAACTCCGGGAGAGCCCGGAACTCCGCAAGATCTTCGAAGAACTTTACGCGTAGGTTATGAACGTTTCCAGAAGAAAGGAACTCTTTCCCGAGGTGACCGACGCCCAGTGGAACGACTGGAAATGGCAGGTCAAGAACCGGATTGAAACGCTCGATGAGCTGAAAAAGTATGTGAAATTGACCCCGGAGGAAGAGGAGGGCGTCAAGAAGTGCCTCTCCACGCTCCGTATGGCGATCACACCTTATTATATCTCCCTCATCAATCCCGACGATCCGTACGATCCCGTTCGCAAGCAATGCATTCCTACGGCAGCCGAGACGCATCAGTCCGCTGCCGACCTGCTCGATCCGCTCCACGAGGACGAGGACAGCCCGACGCCCGGCCTGACGCACCGTTATCCCGACCGGGTCCTGCTGCTGATCACGGATATGTGCTCGATGTACTGCCGCCACTGCACGCGACGCCGCTTCGCCGGCCAGAAAGACGACGAAAGCCCGCGCGAGCGCATCGACAAGGCCATCGAATACATCCGCAATACGCCCGAGGTGCGTGACGTGCTCCTCTCCGGCGGTGACGCGCTGATGGTGAGCGACGCCTGGCTCGAGGATATCATCCGCCGACTGCGCGAGATCCCTCACGTGGAGATCGTCCGCATCGGTACCCGTACGCCGGTCGTCTGTCCGCAGCGCATCACGCCCGAACTGTGCAATATGCTGAAGAAATACCATCCGGTCTGGCTCAATACGCATTTCAACCACCCGAACGAGGTGACCGAGGAATCCGCTGCCGCCTGTGCCCGCCTGGCCGATGCCGGCATTCCGCTGGGCAACCAGTCCGTGCTGCTGCGCGGCGTGAACGACTGCGTCCACGTGATGAAGAAGCTCGTTCACGAGATCGTCAAGATCCGCGTGCGTCCTTACTACATCTACCAGTGCGACCTTTCGATGGGTCTGGAGCATTTCCGTACGCCGGTCTCCAAGGGTATCGAGATCATCGAAGGCTTGCGGGGACATACCTCCGGATATGCCGTCCCGACCTTCGTGGTGGATGCCCCCGGCGGAGGCGGAAAGACGCCCGTGATGCCGCAGTATGTGATTTCCCAGGCGCCCGGCAAGGTGGTGCTCCGCAACTTCGAAGGCGTGATCACCACGTACACCGAGCCTGCCGAGTATCACGAGGATTGCCACTGCCCCGAATGCCAGAAGAAACTGGAAGGCGTGGCCGGCCTGCTGGAAGGGCAGGGTATGGCCATCGAACCGGCCGTCCTGCAGCGTAAGGAACGCAGCAAAAAACGCAGGTAATGCCTTTCGTAGGTGAGATTCTCAAGTATCGGAGCGTTTCGATCGTCGGCCTGGCCAAGAATGCCGGCAAGACGGAGTGTCTCAACTACATCATCCGACGCCTTCCGCTCGACTACTTCAATGTCGCGGTGACGTCGATCGGGATAGACGGGGAGACCACCGACCAGGTGACCGGAACCGCCAAACCCGAGATTACAGTACGGGAGGGGATGTTTTTTGCGACCAGTGAGAAGCATTTCCGGCAGAAACATCCTCTCTCTGAACTGTATGCGGTGAGCGATGAGGACACGGCCCTCGGGCGCGTCGTCACTGCCAAGGCTCTCCAGGAAGGAAAAATCCTGCTGAGCGGGCCTTCCGGCGCGGCTGCTTTGAAGCGCTGGATGGGTTCATTGAAAGATTTCGGGATAGACTTGATCCTGGTCGACGGGGCGTTGTCCCGCCTGAGTACGGCCTCGCCCGCTGTGAGTGAAGCGATGGTGCTTTCTACCGGAGCCGCCTATTCGGCGAATATGCGCGATCTGGTGGGAAGGACGGCTTTTGTGGTGGAACTGATCCGGCTCCCCCTGTATTCGGGTCCGCAGCCGGATGTCCGCCTGTCTTCCTTTTCTTCGCTGGATGCCTCATCCTGGAAAGGGAGGCGGGTGATCGAAGTGGAAGGCGCGCTCACCGACCGGCTCTTGCAGACGGTCAAGAATGCGTTGACGGATGGGGAGATGGAAGTGGTCGTGGGCGATTTCACGAAGGTCTTCTGTTCTCAGGAACTGTACCGTGCCTTCGTCCGTCGCGGCGGCCGCCTCTCGGTCCGGATGAAGAGCGAACTGCTGGCGGTATGCGTCAATCCTGTAGCCCCCAACGGCATCGTTCTCGATTCGGACATCCTGTGTCGGGAACTGTCGCAGCGGATCGGTCTGCCCGTATATGATATTGTAAAGAACGAATATGAAATTTAGAGAAATCGTCGAGAGTCCTTGCGGCATCCGTTACTTGTTCGATGAACTGGGCCTTCAGAGTGGTTATGCCCGGAAGGTGTTGTTGGACAGGGAAATGATGTGCGATATCGACACGATTGAAGCCTGCTATGCATTGCTGCGGAACTACTTTCAGCTGGTGCTGGACGACCGCCACCGCGTAGAGGATATGCGCTTCCGTCTGCAGGGTCTCCGCGATATCTCCGGGACGCTCGCTTCGCTGGCAGAAGGAGCGGTGCTCGACGAAATCGAGTTTTTTGAAATCAAACATATGGCGATGCTGGCCGACGCGCTCGCGATGGGCCGGGATATGGACAGTGTCATCGACATCCTGGATCCGGACGGACTCCGCATCGGAACCTTCTATCTGTATGACTCCTATTCCATCGAATTGCGCAATCTGCGCGAGGCGGTGGAGGAAGATCCTGATGATGCCGCGTTGCAGGAGCAGCTCGCCAATGAGGAAGAACGATTGAAAACGCTGATCTGCGAAAAGTTACGGCCTTATGCCCTTTCGCTTCAGCAATGCTTGCGGGATATGGCCGAACTGGACATCTCCCTGGCGATGGCCGTTCAGATGCACACCGAGGGCCTGGTCATCCCTGCTTCGGGCCCTTCGACACAGATCCACGGTATGTTCCATCCCGGCGTGCGCGCAGCGCAACGGGACCGGGGACGGGATTTCCAGCCTGTGGATTTCGCATTCCGCCGCGGGGTTCCCGCCACGGTGATCGGTGCCAATATGGGCGGCAAGACCGTGGCGCTCAAGACACTGTGTATGCTCCAGTATCTCTATCAGTTCGGTTTCGCCCTTCCGGTCGCTTCGGCGGTGATGACTCCGTTCGACCAGGTTTGGTTCTGTATCGGCGATGAGCAGGACGAGAAGACCGGCCTGTCATCCTTTTCCGCGGAGATGCAGCGCATCGACCGGGCCGTCGCTTCTGTCGGACAGGGGAAAAGGGTGCTGCTGCTCATCGACGAGCCGGCCAGGACGACCAACCCCGTGGAGGGGACCGCATTGGT
>JAFUWZ010000006.1 GCA_017471045.1 Bacteroidales bacterium | reverse complement strand
GAACTCAGACAAGTGTCAAACGCAATGTGGCGATATTGCTACATTCTCAGAAAAAATACTAAGGCCACAAATCGCCCCTACAGCGGTCTGGGGCCTTGATTCTTCCCCGGACAGACAAAATCAAAGTGTCAAACACAGGAAGATACAAATATTTCTTTATTCGGCAAACATTCTTCAAGAAATCTTTCTGACCGATAAATTCCGATTTATCGACTACAAAATTAGCGGTTTTCACCTTTCTCGTCAAATAAATTCTCCGTAGGGGTGACAATGTCTCCCCACAACCGTTGACGATGAGCCGGGCTACGATTGGGGCCTGCCCGTTGGCCTTAACCTTGCCCTTCTGAAGGACAAAGGTGAGTTTGAATGTTGCTTTCATCTCAAAAAGAATTGGTTCTGCAAATTTCCTTATTGGGTGAAAGCCGGGCCATATTCCGTGAAGACAGAATTGGGCGGGAGTAGTCAATCCTGTAACCTCCTGCACAGAAATGACTACTCTGGTTACATGTTGGTTACAAATTGGCTATTTTCCGGTGTTGTCGGGATGCTCCCGTAGGGTAGTCAAAAAATCGCCAAATGCCTTTGTAATACTTTTGGGTGATTGACAGTTACAAGAATTAAGTAAAAGAAAATCAGGGACTTAAGTTTTACCTTAAATCCCTGATTTGTGGAGCATAGCGGAATCGAACCGCTGACCTTTTGAATGCCATTCAAACGCTCTACCAACTGAGCTAATACCCCGAATGCGTCTGCAAATATACAACATATTTTTTTATTTCCAACATTTCTTATCTTTGAAGTTGGAATGAAAAATCATCTTCCTTACTGGCAGGCGGGTGCGGACTACTCCGGCTACTCCTTTTTCATCCGCAGGATGGACACGACCGGCTTCTCCAAGGCGGCCGAGGTCCCGACGGCCGCCTTGCCGCTGGTCGGATTCCTCTACCTGACGGATGGAGAGGTCCTTCTCGAAGTGGAAGGACAGTCCTATCTCTGCGGTCCGGGGCATCTGCTCCTGATCCCGGAGAACCTGCCGTTTTCCATTCCCTATTACCGGGACGCGGTCGGCTTCAGCGGAGGTTTTTCTGCCGACTTCCTCTCCGAGGGGAAACGCCTGCCCCCCCTCACGGCCCCGGTCCAGCAGGCGTTCTGGTTCGATGAGGGCGCCTTTGTCGGTGAACTCTTCAATATGCTCCAGATCTGCTTCGATAAGGACGACTGCCCTTTCCTGGAAAGGGGCCTGGACCTGCTCCTGTCCCGTATCCGCGCCCTTTCTACCCCGGCCTTGCCCGCCACGGCCTCCCGTTTCCTGGACCTCGTCTTCGACGGCACCCGGGCGATCGGCCCCGTGTCGGACTACGCCGCGGCGATGGGCCTTTCCCGCAACTACCTCAACCGCCTGGTCAAGTCTTCCACCGGCAGCAGTGCCGGCGAATGGATCGACCACGCCCGCATCAACCGGGCCAAGCGCCTCCTGCGCGAAACGCAGCTCCCCATCATCGACATCGCCGTGGCCGCCGGCCTCGAGGACCAGTCCTATTTCGCACGCTTTTTCAAGCGGCAGACCGGGCTGACCCCGACGGCCTATCGCCGGCAATCAGCCCGGATGCACGAAAAGTCCTAATTAGGCGCGCCTGAATCCTAAAAAAATCCACGCAGAATCCGGAACTTTGTCCCGCATTCTTCGTGTATGCTGACGAACTTACTGACTCTCCTGCTGGCCCTCACGACCCCTGTCACGGATTCGATCCCCGCATCTGCGGTGATTGCGGCCAAGCAGGACGCCGCTCCGGAGCGTCTGGCCGTCCCGGTTTCCGCCTTCGGGACCCGGACGCTCGATGCGGCGGGGATCAAAAATCCCAAAGGCCTGTCGGATCTGATCCCTGGCCTGCATATGCCGGACTACGGGGCCTCCCTGACTTCGACGATTTACCTGCGGGGGTTCGGTTCGCGGATGGAAAATCCGGTGATGGGCCTCTACGTGGATGACATCCCGGTCCTGGACAAGAATGCCTACGACATCGATTTCCTCGACCTGAAGAGTGCGACGATGCTGCGCGGTCCCCAAGGGACCGGCTATGGCCGCAACACGATGTGCGGCGTCCTCTCGCTGCGCACCCTCGCGCCCGGCGAGTACGACGGCCTGCTCGGCCGCATTGAGGGCGGTACGGCCGGCCAGCTGCGGACCTCCCTGTCCTGGTACGGGGACCGTCACGCGCTGTCGCTGGGCTACCGCCACGGCGACGGATGGTTCGACAACGCCTGTACCGGTGCGCCGGTCGATCCATACGACGGCGGCTCCCTGCGCTGGCGCTGGGAACGGCGCTTGAGCGATCGTCTCAGCCTGAGCAACAGCCTTTCCGCGTCCCTCGTCAAGGAGGGTGCTTTCGCCTACGGTCAATACCGGGAGGGGGTGCTCCATCCCGTCAGCTACAACGACGAGGGGAGCTATGCCCGCCTGACCGTGCTGGAAGGGGCGAAAGCCAGCTGGACGCTCGAATCGCTCACGTTGGACGCGGCCGCCTCTCTCCAGTGGCTGAGCGACGACGTCCGGATGGACAATGACTACACGGCCCGGGACATTTTCACCCTGGAACAGCGGCAAGATTGTGGCGCCGGGACCCTGGACCTGACGCTGCGGCCTACCCGGGAGCGAGAACGCTGGCAACCGGCCACGGGACTGTTCGCTTTCTTCAAGGGCAACCACCTCTCGGCGCCGGTGCACTTCAAGGAGGGGGGGATCCAGTCCCTGATCCTGGACAATGCCAACGGCAACATTCCGGCCGACATCGGCTATCTGGATATCCGGGACCGGGACATCCCCATCCTGTCCGAGTTCAGGATCCGGTCCTGGGGCGCAGCCCTCTATCACGAGTCCGTCTTCCGGCTGGGACGCTGGCAGCTCACGGCCGGGGTCCGGCTGGACTACGAAGGAGGCTGGATGGGCTACGATTGCAGCGCCCGGCTGGACTATCGCTTCGTCCCGTTCATGGCCTCGTACAAGGCTTTCCGTAGTGATTACCGGGGGAGTCTGGACCTCAGTGCCTTGCAGCTGCTGCCGAAACTGTCGGCCTTGTATGAAGTCCCCTCGCCGCTGCCGGACCGCCACCTGTTTCTGTACGCTACGGCTTCCAAAGGCTGGCGTGCCGGCGGTTTCAACACGCAGATCTTTTCCGACATCCTGCAGAACCGGATGATGAACGGCTTGATGGAGGACTTGGGCGTCTATTTGGACCGCCCCGCCGTATCCGTGGGTGCCGAGAATACCCGCTATGCGCCGGAGACGGCGTGGAATTACGAGATCGGAGGCCGTCTTCTGGACCGGAATGTGTTCCGGCTGGAGGCCAGCCTGTACTATATCGACGGACGCAACCAGCAGCTGACAGTCTTTCCGCCAGGACTGTCCACGGGACGGATGATGACCAATGCGGGCCGGAGCCGCAGCCTTGGCGCGGAGGCCGAAGCCGACTTGCACCCGGGGCAGTGGACCCTTCATTTGTCCTATGGCTGCTGTGACGCCCGTTTCGTCCGTTACGACGACGGCAACCACGACTATTCCGGCAACCGCATCCCTTATAGCCCGGCGCACACGCTGTATGCCGCGGCCGGGTATCGCTTTCCTTTTGCCACCGGCCGGATCCAGGGCCTGTCCCTGCTGGCGGACTTGCACGGGACCGGCGGCATCCGCTGGGACGAGGCCAATACCCTGTCCGAACCTTTCGCCTGGCGCCTGGGCGGGCGGATCACCCTGGAATGGAAACATTTCGACCTGTACCTGCGCGGCTCCAATCTGACCGACGACCGCAGCCGAACCTTTTATTTCAAGTCGGTCGGCAATGAATTTTTTGCCCTCTCCAAGCCGCGGGCTCTGGTTTGGGGACTAACTCTTAAAATATAAAAACATGAAACGTATCATCAGCATGCTTGCCTGCGCCGCCCTTCTGGCGGCTTGTGTACATCCGGAAGCAGAACCGGAAGAAGTACCGATCCAGCCCGAAACGGGCGAATACCTGGGTGTCGTGACCGTGGAATACAGCGGGACATCCTTCGACAACGAAAGCATCACCGTCCTCTTCCAGCCCGCGGAAGACGGTAAGACTGCTTCCTTGGAAATCAAGAGGATCAAGTTCGTCCCCGCCATGCCGGTGACCATCGATGTGACGATTCCGGATGTGGAACTGACTTCGACGAGCGAGGAGATCGACCTCGTCTGCGGGGAGGTGATTCCGCTCGCCATGGGCGGCGAATATCCCCGCTACATCGTCACCGGCCTGATCGGCAGGATTGTCGGGGACGAAATGACTTTCTCGCTGAAATTCGGGGATTACCCGACCACCTTCCGCGGCGTGTTGCAGCACTAGGCTTCCTCTGCCGCAGGAGGGCTCATCCGGTCCACCAGCAAGGCGGCCACGACGTTGGCGTTGACGTTGAGCAGGGTGGCCGGGATGTCGATGATCGTCCCGATCACCACGATCACGCCCACCATGTCCGGGCTGAATCCTAGCACGGAGCAGATGAAGACTTCGCCGGCGAGTCCGCCGCCCGGGACCGCTCCCAGCACGACGGCTTCCATCAAGGCGACACCGACGATGGTGAGCAGGACTCCCCATCCGCTCATCGGCCGGCCGGTGAGCAGCATCAGGAAAACGATCTTGAAGACGGCTCCCATGACGGAACCGTCTTTGTGGATATGGGTCCCCAGCGGGATCACGGCTTCCGCCACCGGCGTCCGGACCCCCATCCGTTTCGCCGCCTCGATGGCGACGGGCATCGTGGCGGCGCTGCTGGAGGTCGCCACGGCCGTGGCCACCGGGTCCCAGATGTGCTTCCAGTAGTTCTTCAGTCCCTCCTTCCCGCGTGCGGTCAGGACGTAGAGGCTGTTGATGCCGAAGAAGAAAAGCAACGTCAGTGCCAGATAGAGGACGAGGACCCGCAGGTAGCCGCCGAGCAGTTGCGAGCCGACACGCGCGACCGTATCCGCGAAATAGCAGCCCAGACCCACGGGCGCGGCGACCATCACGATCTTCATCATGCGGACCATCACCTCGGAACCGGACTGGATGAAGGTCTCCATCGGGCGGCCCTTCGGACCGGCGAGGCAGACGGCATAGCCAAATAGGGCGGCGAAAACGATCAGGGCCAGCAGGTGCTCCTTCGAGAGCAGAAGTCCGAAGTCGCTGACCGTCAAGGCTCCGACGAGGGCTTTGAGGGGGGAAAGACGCTCTCCTGTGCTGCCCAGGTCCGGCGCGATGGCGCCGAGGATGCGTTGTCGGTCTGCCGCGTCAAAGGGGCTGTACACGCAGGTTCCCAGCCATCCGGTGAGGGCCGCTACCAGCGACATGCCGGCGAAGACGGCCAGGACGCTGAGCAGCACTTTGCCGAGGATGCCGCCCCGTCGCAGCCCGCAGGTCGCGCCCGCGATGCTGAAAAACACCAGCGGCACGATCATTACGAAGATCAGGTTGAGGAAGAGTTCGCCGACAGGTCCCACGGCCCGCGCCGCGTCCGGCCACAGGATGCCGCAGAGGGCACCCAGCAGGATGCCGGCGAGGAGCGCGAGGGTCGCCCCGTAGTTTTTCAGGAACCGGTTCATTCCGCCCACTCTTTGAAAGGATGCCGCGACAGGTGCGAATTGTAGTATCGCCTGTCGCCGGTCACTTCCCGGCCCAGCCAGGACGGCCGCTCGAAGGCCTCGTCGGGTGCGGACAGCTCCACTTCGGCCATCGTCAGCCCTTCGTTGTCTCCGTAAAACTCATCCACCTCGAACGTGTGGCCGCTCCAGGGGACCAGGAAGCGGCGTTTGTCGATTACCGGAGACACTCGCAGCTGCATCAGGGCTTCCGCGTCGGGGACGGGGATTTCGATCTCCCATTCGAAGCGACTCAAGCCGCCGTCCCGGCTGGGACCCTTGATCGTCAGATAGGCCTTGTCGTCGCGGATCCGTACCCGGACGGTGCGGCCGCCTTCGTGGTTGATGTAGGCCTGCCGGATGCGGGTCGAACTGACGGCGGCATCCTTGAATTCTCCGCAGACCAGGAATTTGCGTTCTATCTCAATGTTGTTCATCGCTCTGGATCTTTCCCATGCTGAATTCGCAGCCGCAATAGCGCTGGTTGTAGAATTGCTGCTCCCGGATGATCTCGTTGCGGCGCTCCTGGAGTCCCCCTTTGCGCCAGTTGCGGTCCCACCAGCACACGTCCGGCTCGGCCGCACAAGCCTCGGTGCCGGCCTCGTCGATCTGGTCCAGGCGCTTCCAGCGGGAAGAGGCCAGGGTGGTCGTGAGGACAGGATAGCCCTGCTCCTGCGCATAGGCCGCCGCCCGGCCGAGCCGGTAACGGAAGCACGCCTGGCAGCGCCGTCCGCGCTCCGGTTCGCCTTCCAGGCCCTGCACGACCTGGCGCCAGGCCGCATGGTCGTAGCGGTCCTCCACCATCTGCACGCCCCAGTGCCGGGCATAACGCGCGCACTCGTCCCTCCGGTGCTCATACTCTTCGCGCGGGTAAATGTTCGGATTGGAATAGAAGATGACTGGCTCCACGCCCCCCTGCATCAGGTACTCCACGATGGCCGACGAGCAGGGCGCGCAGCAGGCGTGCAGCAGGATCCGCCGCGCGCCGCCGGGCACCTCCCGTGCCGCCTCCGAGGTCTGGGCCGTCGTCTTCATTCCACCGTGTTGATGTCGATCAGGTCGTTGAGCAGGGCATAGACCGTCAGGCCGGCGACCGTCTTGATGCCGGTCTTGCGGGTGATGTTCTTGCGGTGCGAGATGACCGTATGGATCGAGATGTTGTATTGGTCGGCGATCTCTTTGTTGAGCATTCCTTTCGCCACGCTGACAAGGATCTCTTTCTCGCGGTCGGAGAGTTCCTCCCGTACCGGCGCTTCCTTCTTTTCCGAGGAGCGAATCGCCTGGGGATGCTCGATGTACCAGGCCATCGGCGTCAGGATCCGGTCTTCGACGAAGGTATGCCGGGCCAG
The DNA here is from genome assembly GCA_017471045.1 of Bacteroidales bacterium. Classification (GTDB taxonomy): domain Bacteria; phylum Bacteroidota; class Bacteroidia; order Bacteroidales; family UBA932; genus Cryptobacteroides. Next base: position 53,818 of record JAFUWZ010000006.1, on the reverse strand, counting down.
GTCGTTCTGCAAGTAAAAGAGGAAACGCAGGATGTGTTCCCGGAGGGCGGGATCGCCGCTGTCTGGCAAGGTCTTCATCACCAGGTTTTTCAAGTCGCTGAGCTTTTCCTCGATGTTGCTGTGGTTTTGGGCAAACTCCGAGATGGTGAAGCCGTGCGTGTCACGTCCGAACAGCAGGTCCTGGATGTAAGGCAGCACCTTGTCTTCCTCATAGGCGAAATGCTTTTCCAGCTCCGCTTTGTATTCGTTGAAGAAACGCCAGATCACCTTCTGCTGCTTCTCGCTGAAAGACAGGATCAGCTGGCAGAGCGCATCCTGAAGCCACGCCAGTTCACGGGTCAGGTAGTTCCGGTGTGAGTTGCGTATGTATTTGACCACATCGGTGATGCGCCCCTTGGAGAGCGTTTCCGCGTCCGGCGCGTAATCGTCGAAAGTATAGACGTTGCAGATCAGGCAGACCGTCGCGGGATCCAGGCCGGAACGGATGGAGGCCTCCTCGATCGTGCTTTCGCCGAAGCCCAGCCTGATCCCGAGGCGGGACAGCACGTCGATGAGGTAGTTGTTGCAGTCCAGCATGTCCGCCACCTTGGTCTGCGGGGCGAAAACGGAGTTCTTGGAGATCATATAGGCAAAGTTATGGGATTTCTTGACTTCCCGCAAGATTCTGCACTATTTTTGTGGAAACTCTTGCGGGATGAATTTTTCTTTCTATATTTGCAGTGCATTAATATACTAATACAGTAAAAATGCTGATCGAACTGAAAGGGATCAACAAGACCTACGACAACGGGCAGCCCCTGCATGTGCTGAAGGGGATCGATCTTTCCATCGATACGGGGGAGTTCGTCTCCATCATGGGCGCTTCGGGATCGGGCAAGTCCACGCTGCTCAATATCCTCGGGATCCTGGACAACTACGACACGGGCGAGTACTGGCTGGACGGGCGCCTGATCCGGGACCTGAGCGAGCGGCAGGCCGCCGATTACCGCAACCGGATGATCGGTTTCATCTTCCAGTCCTTCAACCTGATCCCGTTCAAGACGGCGGTCGAGAATGTCGAGCTTCCGCTTTTCTACCAGGGCGTTTCCCGCAAGAAGCGGCACGAGATGGCCCTGGCGTATCTGGAGCGGCTCGGCCTCAGAGACTGGGCGCAGCACTACCCCAACGAGATGTCCGGCGGCCAGAAACAGCGCGTGGCGATCGCCCGCGCCTTGATCACCCGGCCCCGCATCATCCTCGCCGATGAGCCGACCGGCGCGCTGGATTCGCGGACGAGCGTCGAGGTGATGGATCTTCTCACCCGGCTCAACAAGGAAGAAGGCATGACGGTCATCATCGTGACCCATGAGAGCGGCGTAGCGAACTGTACCGACAAGATCATCCACATCAAGGATGGCATCATCGGGCAGATCGAGCAAAACCAACGGCATGAGGCTTCGGCATTCGGCCGCACAACCGTGATGAAGTGATGCGGGACCTGCTGACCGAAATCCTCGAATCCCTGCGGCGCAACAAGCTGCGCACTGCGCTCACCGGCTTCTCGGTGGCGTGGGGCATCTTCATGATCATCGTGCTGCTCGGAGCCGGGAATGGTTTGATGAACGCGTTCCTGCAGAACGGCAATGATGTCCTGGTCAATACGATGCAGATCAATGGCTGGTATACCACGATGCCCTACGACGGCCTCAAGAGCGGACGCTTCATTCAGCTGGATCAGAAGGATGTGGATGTGACGAAGAGCGGTCTGTTCTCCGAAAATATCGACCAGGTCACGGCATCGCTGACCCAGAATGGGATGAAAGTGGTCTATGGCAAGCGCATCATGGACGGCTACCTGCGGGGCATCTATCCCGAATACGAGGAGATGAACAAGGTGGAGATCGTCGCCGGCCGCTCCCTCAATCCGCAGGACATCGCCGGCCGCAAGAAAGTGGCCCTGTTGGCGATGAGCCACGTAAAGAATCTGCTGGACGGGAGGAAGGATTATGAAGAGATGCTGGGACGCCACGTCCAAGTCGGCAACCTGATGTACCAGGTGGTCGGTATCTATCAATCACGGGAGGATTCGATGTGGGAGGAGATTTATGTCCCGTTTACCACCCTGCGCACCATTTATCGGAAAGGAGACGTGCTGGAGAATATCGTCTTCACTTTCCATGGCCTGGAGTCCGAGCAGGAAAACGACGAGTTCCAGAAGCGTTACCAGGCTGCCATCCTCAGCCGGCATCGTGCGCATCCCGAAGACCGGGCGGCCCTCTGGATCTGGAACCGCTACACGCAGAACCTTCAGATGGAGAAGGCGACCGGTATTCTCCGGACCGCCCTCTGGATCATCGGATTGTTTACTTTGCTGAGCGGAATCGTGGGCGTGGGCAACATCATGCTCATCACCGTCAAGGAGCGGACCCGGGAGTTCGGCATCCGCAAGGCGATCGGGGCCAACCCCTGGCAGATCAACAAGCTGATCATCGGCGAGAGCGTGACGATCACGGCGCTGTTCGGGTATGTCGGAATGATTCTGGGCCTGGCAGCCTGTGAAGTGCTGAATGCGACGGTAGGGGCTTCCCGGGTAGAGTTGTTCGGGGAATCGGTCCAGATGCTCAAGGACCCGTTTGTAGATGTCAGCGTTGCGCTCGAAGCGACGGCACTGCTGATGATCGCCGGGACGCTCGCCGGCCTTTTCCCGGCCATCAAAGCCGCCAAAGTAAGACCCATAGAGGCCCTCCGGGCCGAATAAAGCCATGCGGATAGACAGGGACAGTTTCAAGGAAATTCTGGATACGCTCTTGCGGGGCAAGAGCCGGACCCTGCTGACCGGATTCGGGATCTTCTGGGGCCTGTTCATGCTCTTGGTGATGCTGGGCGGCGGCCATGGCCTGAAGTCTATGCTGTCGGCAAACTTCGAGGGATTCGCCACCAACACGGTCATTCTCCGCGGCGGGCTGACAACCAAGCCCTGGCAGGGCTTGAGAGAGGGCCGCTGGTGGACGCTTTCCTACCGGGACGTGGACCGGCTCCGTCTGATGGTCCCGGAGCTGGACGTTGTCACGCCCGTCGTCAGCAGCTGGGGAATAACGGCCATTTTTGACAACAAAACGGCCAACTGCACGCTCAAGGGGGTCAAGGCGGATTATGCGCAGGTCGAGTCACCCAAGATCCGCTACGGACGTTATCTCAATGAGGTGGATGTCTTGCAGGAACGGAAAGTCTGCGTCATCGGGAAACGCATCTATGAGGCCTTGTTCCCGACCGGAGAAGATCCCTGCGGGACCTATATACAGGCTGGGTCGCTGTACTACCAGATCGTAGGCGTAGACTTCAATGCCGGCAATTTCAGTATCAACGGCAGCGCCGACGAGACGGTGATCATCCCCCTTCCGGTAGCCCAGAAGATTCTCCGTCGGGGAAACAATGTGGATTTGATCTGCCTGACAGGGAAGAAAGGCGTGAAGATGTCGACGCTCAATGACCGGATCCGAAACATCGTTGCCCGGGAGCATCGTTTCGATCCTGGTGACGAGCAGGCGTTGTTCTCGATCAATACCGAGCAGATCTTCTCGATGGTGGACAACCTCTTCCGCGGGCTCAATTTCCTGATCCTGCTGGTCGGGCTGGGCACCTTGCTGGCCGGTGCGATCGGCGTGAGCAACATCATGATGGTGACAGTGCGCGAGCGTACCACCGAGATCGGCATCCGCCGGGCCATCGGTGCCACGCCCCGGGATATCCTGTTGCAGATCATGCTGGAGAGTATCACCCTCACCGTGGTGGCGGGGATGTTCGGGATCGTCGTGTCCGTTCTGGTGCTGGCAGGCGCAGATGCCCTCAAACCCGATGCCGGCTTCCAGATCGGGTTCTGGACCGCGATCGGCGCCGCCCTGCTGCTGGCGGGCATGGGCGTGCTGGCGGGCCTGGCTCCGGCTTCCCGGGCGATGGCCATCAAGCCGGTGGATGCCATGAGAGACGAATAATAAAGAATGGATGATATGAAGAAACTTTTCAGGTATTTTTGGATCGCCCTCGTGGCGCTGATCTTCCTCGGGACCTTTGTCTTCCTGTACAAGAAGTCCCGGCCCAAAGAGGTCAAGTATCAGGAACTGGAAGTCGTGCGGACCGATATCCGCCGCACCACGGTCGTGACCGGCAAGATCCAGCCGCGCAACGAGGTCAATATCAAGCCGCAGATCAACGGCATCATCTCCGAGCTCTACAAGGAGGCCGGCCAGGAAGTCGCCGCCAACGAGGTGATCGCCAAACTCAAGGTCATCCCGGATATGAATTCCCTGAGTTCCGCCCAGAGCCGGGTGCGCCTGGCCGAGATCAACCTCAGGCAGGCGCAGACCAATTATGAGCGGGAAAAAGCGCTCTTCGACCAGAAACTCGTCAGTGCGGACGAGTACGAAAAGGTCCTCCAGGCCCTCAACCAGGCCCAGGAGGAGCGGGCTGCTGCCAAGGATGCCCTGGAAGTCATCCGGGACGGTGTTTCCTCGTCCAATGCGACGGGAAGTTCGACCCTCGTGCGTTCGACGATTTCGGGCCTGATCCTGGACATTCCGGTCAAGGTCGGCAACTCCGTCATCCAGGCCAACACGCTCAACGAAGGCACGACCGTCGCGACGGTGGCCAATATGGACGACCTCATCTTCGACGGCAACATCGATGAGACGGAAGTCGGTTCCTTGTCGGAAGGAATGCCCGTGATCATCACCATCGGTGCTTTGCAGGACTATACCTTCGACGCCAGGCTGGAGTATATTGCTCCGAAAGCGGTGGAGAACAACGGTTCCAACCAGTTCGAGATCAAGGCGGCGGTCCAGGTCCCTCCGGGCCAGACCATCCGTTCCGGCTACAGCGCCAATGCCGAGATCGTCCTGCAGGAAGAGTCCCAGGCGCTGTCCGTGCCGGAAAGCGCCCTGGAGTTTGCCGGGGATTCCACTTATGTTTACGTGCTGGGTGAGGACGGCGCTTACGTCCGCACCCCGGTGCGTACCGGCATCAGCGACGGAATCCAGATCGAAATCAAGGACGGCCTGAGCCTGGGAGCGAAGGTGCGGGGCAACCAGATTTTCGATGAAAAGAAACGCTAGAGTCCTATGAAGAAAGTGTTTATGGTGGCGGCCGGACTGCTGGCCGCGTGGAGTGCCTGGGGGCAGTCTTCCCCCTGGAGCCTGTCGCAGTGCATCGACTATGCGCTGGACCACAACCTGACGGTTCGGCAGAACGAGATCAGCGCCGCCCAGCGCGAAGTCGAACTCAGCACGGCGGAGGCCCGGCGTCTGCCTTCGCTGAGCGGCAATGCTTCGCAAAACTTCTCTTTCGGCCGCGGCTTGACGGCGGATAACACATACGCCAATACCAATACGACCAGTACAGGATTCAGTCTGGGTTCGGATGTCCCTCTGTTCCAGGGTTTCCAGATTAAGAACAGTATTGCGATGAGCAAATTGAACCTGGCGGCCGCGACCGTTGACCTGGAAAAGGCACGGGACGACATCCGCGTGGCTGTCGCCCAGGCCTATGTCCAGATTCTCTACGACAAAGAGCTGTTGGCTGTGGCCCGCTGCCAGGTGGAGATCGATTCCCTGCAGGTGGTGCGGTTGGAGGAGATGGCCCGTCGGGGCCGGGCGTCCGGCGCTGAAGTCGCGGCGCAGCAGGCGACCCTGGCCCAGAGCCGTTCTACGGCCGTCCAGGCCGAAGGGACGCTCTCTATGGCGCTGCTGGACCTGACGCAGCTGCTGGAACTCCCTTCGCCGGAGGGCTTCGATGTTGTAGTGCCCTTGGACGAGGTCCTGGAGCCGGGACTGCTGCTTTCGCCGGAGGCGATCTACGCCGAGGCGGTGGAGATCAAGCCCATAGTGGAAGCGGAGCAGATCCGCCTCGATTACGCGCAGGCCAACATCGACCTGGCGAAGGGTGCTTTCCTGCCCTCGCTGTCTTTGAGCGGAGGTATCGGTTCCAACTATTATACTTCGTCCGGGATCGGCTCGGCCAAGTTTTCCGACCAGATGAAGAACAATTTCAGCCAATACCTGGGCCTGAGCCTGAGCGTACCGGTCTTCACGCGTTTTTCCAACCGCAACAACCTGCGCGCAGCCCAGCTTTCTTACAAGAGTCAGCAACTTCAACTGGAAAACGTCAAGAAATCGCTCTACAAGGAGATCCAGCAGGCGTACTACAATGCCGTCAATGCCCAAGAGAAGTACCGCAGCAGCCTGTCTGCCGCCGCTTCGGCCAGCGAGGCCTTCGACCTGATGCAGGCCAGGTATGAGCTCGGCCAGGCGAACAGCACGGAGTTCAACGAGTCCAAGGCCCGCTACCTCGAGGCCGAATCCAACCTAGCCCGTGCCCGTTACGAGCAGCTCTACTCCTCCCGTCTCCTCGACTTCTACCGAGGCCTCCCTCTCAGCTTCTGATGTCTCCCGGCCGTGGTCAGTCCTTCAACTTCTGAAGGTATCTTCCAGTTTGTGCGCGCAGCAGGGATAAGCATTTTTGAAGTTTGGCTGGTGGCCATGCCTCAAAGTTGCACTCCCTCATGTTGACGCTTCTTTTCCGCAGGATGTTCATCATCTGCACAAATGCGCTATAATCCTCGTAATCTTCCGGGATGTCGTGTTCGCTGCCGGCATGGGTACGGAAAGACAAGACGTCCTTCACCAGCTTTCCGACGACAGGATTGTTGGCGAGTGTACAGATTGCGTAAAAAATGATGTTACTATTGATGGCACGTGTGTACGTGTGATCCGGCTCCCGTCCTGCTCTCTAGCTCCACCTCGTTTTCTTGTACATCTCCTTTAGAAAGAGCTCCACCTATTATCACAGAGTTCACAATTATAGAGTCGTCGTAACCAGGATCTTCAATCTCTAAAGAATCAATGGGTAAATACCTAAGATCAGAATAATCTGGTTTTATACTATTACACGAGGCAATAAGGGTTGAACAAACAAAGAAATAAAAGATTTTTTACAATTTGGGCGCAATATCTTTCCAATAATCAATGCCTGAAGATTGGGCGAGTCGTTCTACCGGGGGACGTTGAGCACTTCCATGTCCTCGAGGGAGCCGGCTTCGATCTTGAAGCGGAGGGCGGTGCGGACGGTGTGCCAGCCCTGGATACCGGCGGCGCCGGGGTTGAGGGTCATCATATCGTAGTGCTTGTCGTATTCGACGCGCAGGATGTGCGAATGGCCGCAGACGAAGACCTGGGGCCGGAAGCGCTCGATGAGCGCCTGGGCGCGGTAGTCATAGTGGCCGGGGTGGCCGCCGATATGGGTCATGAGGATGGTCATCCCTTCGCATTCGAAGAACCGGTGACCGGGGTAATCGTAATGTAGGGCGTGTTCGTCGCAATTACCGTAGACGCCGATCAGCGGCTTGAAAGCGGCGATTTCCCGGGCGGTTTCGAGCCCGCCGCCGAAATCGCCGGCGTGCCAGAGCTGGTCGCAGGGGGCCAGGAAGTCTTTGAACGCCTGGTCAAAGACGCCGTGTGTGTCCGAGAGAAGTCCGATGTACATAGGCGCATTAGATGAAGTGCAGGTACACGGCTTCGACCGCGGTGAGGGCGGCGGTTTCGGTCCTTAACCGGGAGGGCCCCAGATGCACGGGGATGAAGCCGGCGCGGATGGCCAGCGCCGCCTCTTCGCGCGAAAAATCACCTTCAGGACCGATCAGGACGCTGATCCGCGGGTGCGTGTGCATAGGCGGCGGTGCCGGACAGGAGCGGGAAGCATTCCCCGGAAGGGGCAGTTCCGGTGCCCCGATGCCCGCGCCGGACCGCATTGCACCGGCGAGGACGTCGTTGATCGAAAGGCGCGGGACCTCGCCCTCGAAGCAGCAGCAGATCAGCCGCAGGTCGCCCGGATCCGACGCAGCGATGAAATCACGGACCGACAACGGCTCCGCCACCGCCGGGACCGCCCCTTTGAGCGACTGCTTCGAAGCCGACAGCAGGATGCGCCGCAGCCGTTCTGGCTTGAAGACCTTGCGCTCCGAGTGGTCGCCGATCACCGGCACGATCTCATCCAGGCCCAGTTCCGTCGCCTTCTCGGCGAACCACTCGTAGCGGTCCAGGTTCTTGGTCGGGCACACCGCCATCTGCAGCCGGTAAGGATGGGCGCCCCAGTCCGGCTCCTCCCGGACGATCCGCGCCACCGCCGCCTTGGGCGAGGCGTCCGTCAGGATGCAGGTGTAGAGCGTGCCTTCGCCGTCGATGATGGAGATCTCATCCCCCTCGCGATGCCGCAGCACCCGCACGCAGTGTCCCGACTCTTCCGGGTCCAGCGTGCAGAAGCCGCCGTCGAAACTCCGTGAATAAAAAACTTCCATAAGCCGCGCTATGCCCGGATGATTTCGACCTCGCCGCCGAGGCCGACTTTGATGATCTGCGAGGCACTGCCCGTGGAATCCCGCTCCAGCGCCGCCGGGACGCAATAATCTACGGCCGAGCGGATCTCCTCCGAGATCTCCGAAAAGCGACGGGGCGTCGGCTCGCCCGAAAGATTGGCCGAGGTCGAGACCAGCGGCCGGCCCAGCCGGGCCACCAAGTCTCGCCAGAACCCCGGCAGGGGAATCCGGATCCCGACGGAGCCGTCTTCGGCGACTGTATTTTCCGCCAGGCCGTAAGGGCCCTGGATCGCGCCGGGATAAATCAGCGTCATCGGCCGGTCGTTCACCTCCACCAGGTCGATCGCAATATTCGGGATCTGCCGGACATAGCGTGCCACCATGTCCAGGTCGGCCGCGAGCAGGACAAGCGATTTCGCTTCGCTCCGGCGCTTGATTTCATACACCCTGGCCACCGCCTCGGGATCCGTCGCATCGCAGCCGATTCCCCAGACCGTGTCCGTCGGGTACAGGATCACGCCTCCGGAGCGCAGCGCTGCGAGCGCCTCTTTCAAAACTTCGGTCGTATTCATGGCTTAATAGGTATTCGGGAACAGGGTGCCCTTCTTGCGCCAGTAACGGATCAGCAGGAAGCCGAACAACATGCCGCCCAGGTGCGCGAAATGCGCAATCCCGGAAGCGAGGCCCGTCACGCCCGTCACTAGCTCGATCGCGGCAAAGATGATCACCCACCATTTCGCGCTCAGCGTGATCGGCGGGAAGATCAGGGTCAGCTGCGCGTTCGGGAACAGCATCGCGTAGCCGATCAGCAGGCCGTAGATCGCACCCGAGGCGCCGACCGTCGGGGTCATCTTGAGCGTCTGGTAGGCCTGCATCGCCGCCGTGTTGCCCTGGGCGATCTGGGCCATGTAACTCTGCGCCTGGAGGTATTCCACGCCCGTGTGGAGGGCGGCGGCTCCCAGTCCGCAGACGAAATAGAAGATCAGGAATTTCTTCTCCCCGATGATGCGCTCCACCACCGAACCGAAGATGAAGAGCGTGTACATGTTGAAGAAGATGTGCCAGAAACCGCCATGCATGAACATGTGCGTGATATACTGCCACCCGTGGAAATAGGGGGACGTCGGGTAGAAGAGGGCGAACACCGTCGTCATCTTTTCCTGGTTGAGCAGGAAGCCGACAAACATCAGCACGTTGATGATGAGCAGGTTCCGGGTTACTTTCGGGACGTTGTCAAGCATAGGGGTCAAAATCTTTTTTCCAATTCATCAAGGGTCAGGATCGAGATGATCCGCTGGCCGGAAGGCGTGAATTCCGCATTCTCGCAACCGAAGAGCGTGTCGATCAAAGACTGTGCCTCCTGGGCGTTCGTGACCGTTTTGGCAGTCGATGCGCCCAATTTGGCAAATTTCAGCGCCGTCGCGCTTTCCATCATTTCCTTCAGGTTCTTGCTCTCGTCGTTCAGGATCAGCAGTATGTCATAGATCATCCGCTCGATCTTGCCCGCTTCGCAGGAATAGCCCTCCGGCACGCCGTTCACGACGACCGTGTCGCTGCCGAAGGGGGTGATGTCGAAGCCCAGTCGCTGCAGCAGCGGCTCATGGGCGTCGAACAGCAGCCGGTTTTCCACGCCCACGTTGACCTGGACCGGGAAGAGGGCCGTCTGGGTGACATGGCGGTCGGCCGTCATCGCCCGCAGGAAGCGCTCGTACAGGATGCGCTCCTGCGCCCGGCGGAGATGGATGGCCATCACGCCGGACTTGACCGGTGTGAGGATATATCTCTCCTGGAGAAGCAGCACCCGCGACGACGGCAGGACCGTCTCCTCGAAGAGTTTGCCGTAGTTCTGGGTCCGGGGAAGGCTGTAGCCGGACGGCGCGCCGCCGGAAGCTGACGGACCGCCGGAAGCCTGCGCGCCGCTGCGCCCGGTCTGCCGGTCCGCCCCGGCCTGCACCGGGAAATCGAGGACGGGTGCGGGTCCTGACGACTCGAATGGATTGTAGTCCGGGTCGAACTCCACCGCCGGGCTGGTGACCGGCCGGTACTGGTCGAAGTTGCTGCCGAGGACCGGCAGCTGTACGGCCCCTTCCGCTTCGAAATCGATACCGGCTCCGAAAGCGTTCTTGCCCAGGGTCTCTTTGATGCTGGCATACAAGACCTGGAAGACCAGGGAGTCGTCTTCGAACTTGATTTCCGTCTTGGTCGGGTGGATGTTGACGTCCACGGCATGGGGGTCAATGTCCAGGTAGAGGAAGTAGGACGGCGTCACCCCCTCCGGGATGTAGCCTTCGTAGGCTTTCATCACCGCCTTGTGCAGGTAGGGGCTGCGGAAATAGCGCCCGTTGACGAAGAAGAACTGGTTCCCGAGCGTCTTCCTGGCCGTGTCCGGCCGCCCGACAAAGCCCGTGATGCGGATCAGCGAGGTCTGGGCCTCGATGTCCACGAGTTCCCCGGCCACATTCGCTCCCAGCAGGTCTTGCGCCCGGTACTTGAGGGACTTGGCCGGCTTCAGGACGAAGAGGTCGCGCCCGTTGTGCGTCAGGGTGAACGAAAGGTCCGGGCGGGTCAGCGCGATGCGCGTGAATTCCTCCACGATGTGCCTGAGCTCGACGTTGTCGGACTTGAGGAACTTGCGCCGCGCCGGGGTATTGTAGAAGAGGTTCCGCACGGCGAAACTGGAGCCGACGGGTGCGGCTGTCTGCGACGTTTCGATGTGGTTGTAGGCGGTGATGCGCACCTGGGTGGCGACTTCGTCCTTGGGCCGCCGGGTCTTGAGCGTGACTTCGGCGACGGCCGCGATCGAGGCCAGGGCCTCTCCACGGAACCCGAAAGTCAGGATCTGCTCCAGGTCCTCGGCCGTGGCGATCTTGGAGGTCGCGTGGCGCTCGAAGCAGAGCAGGGCGTCGTCCGGGGACATCCCGCAGCCGTTGTCGATCACCTGGACGAGGGTCCTGCCCGCGTCGGTGGCGACGACGGTGACGGAGGTGGCGCCGGCATCGACGGCATTCTCCATCAGTTCTTTCACGACGGAAGCGGGCCGCTGGACGACCTCGCCCGCCGCGATCATGTTGGCGATATGGCCGGGAAGGATCTTCAGCGCAGGCATTTACAGCATCGAATAGAATTTGGCGATATAGAACAGCACCACGACGATGAGCAGCAGGCCGACCAGCCCGATGAGGTTCTGGGCCTTGTTGGCGTGGGAACGCCGGGCGCGGCGGCTGCCTTCCCGCATCGACTCCTTGATGTAGCTGCCGGGGACGTAGGTGCCTTTCTCCTTGGCATCCTCCGCCTCCTTCTCCATCGAGCCGTCCACGGCGCCGAACATGCGCTTGCGCTCTTCCTTTTCCTTGTCATAGTAGATCGGCTTGTAGTTGAACACCCTGTGCTCCTGCTCGCCGAAGATGTTGAAAACTCCCATATCGCGATGACTTACGGTTATCGAACAAAAATAATGAAAATAGTTTAGAATCTTGCTAAATTTGTCTATCCGCCCCAAAGGGGGGCGGCAGAACGGACAATGGCGACAATGGGAGCAAAGACCAAGGCGGTGTGGTACTGCACCTCCTGCGGCAACGAAAGCAGCAAGTGGATGGGGCGCTGCCCCGCCTGCGGGGAGTGGAATACGATGGTGGAGAAGACCCTGGATACCGGGGTGAAGCGGGCGCGGGATACGGCCTCCGGATCGGTGCGCAAACCCCAGCGGCTCAAGGATATCCAGTCCCTGGACGAACCTCGCGTTTCTCTCGGCAACGCCGAGGTGGACCGCATCCTGGGCGGTGGCATCGTGCCCGGGTCGCTGGTGCTGATCGGCGGCGAACCCGGCATCGGCAAGTCCACCCTTTCGCTCCAGATCCCCCTGGGCTGCCCCGACCTCAAGACCCTCTATGTGACGGGCGAGGAAAGCGTCAAGCAGGTCAAGATGCGGGCCGACCGCCTCGGGGGCGACGCCAGTGAGTGCCTGATCTACAGTGAGACCTGCATCGAGAACGTCCTCGAGGAGGCTGAGGCTGTCCAGCCCCAGCTGATGATCGTGGACTCCGTCCAGACGATGTACATCGGCGCCGTGGATTCCACGCCCGGCTCGGTCACCCAGATCAAGGAAGTGGCCGCGACGCTCCTGCGGTTTGCCAAGGAGAGCGGCGTCGCCGTGATCCTGATCGGCCACATCACCAAGGACGGCTACATCGCCGGCCCGAAGATCCTGGAGCACATCGTGGACGTCGTGCTGCAGTTCGAGGGTGAGAACCGCGGTTCCTACCGCATCCTGCGCAGCATCAAGAACCGTTTCGGCTCCACGGCGGAGCTGGCGGTCTTCGAGATGACGGGCGCGGGCCTGCGGGCCGTGCTGAATCCCTCCGAACTGCTGGTCCCGATGCACGAGCAGGGCCTGAGCGGCACGGCCATCGCCGCGATGCTCGACGGCACACGTTCCTTCCTCTTCGAGGTGCAGGCCCTGGTCAGCAGCGCTGTCTACGGGACGGCCCAGCGCAGCGCCACCGGCTACGACGTGCGGCGGCTCAACATGCTGCTCGCCGTGCTGGAGAAGCGGGCCGGCTTCCACCTGAGCGCCAAGGACGTGTTCCTCAATATGGCCGGCGGCCTGCGGGTCACCGATCCGGCCTGCGACCTGGCCGTGATCTGCGCGGTGCTCTCGTCCAATTTCGATTTCGCCATCCCGTCCGACGTCTGTTTCGCCGGCGAAGTGGGCCTGAGCGGGGAGATCCGCCCGGTGGGCCAGACCGACCGCCGCATCAACGAGGCGGCCCGGCTGGGCTTCAGCCGCATTTTCGTCTCGGCGTTTTCCTCGCTGGAGCAGAAGACCCCGGAAGGGATCCGGATTATCAAAGTGGCGGACGTGCCCGCCTTGGTCAAGAATTTATTCAAATAAGATATGGCAAAACAAGTGCTGGTCTCCGGCGGTGCCGGATTCATCGGGAGCCACGTGACGGTCGAACTCGCACAGGCGGGTTACGACGTGGTCGTGGCCGACAATTTCTCCAATTGTGACAAAACTTGCTACGAAGGCGTCTGCCGGATCCTCGGGAAGCGGCCGCCCCTCGTGGAGATGGACTTCTGCGACAAGGCGGCCGTCGAGAAGCTTTTCTCTGATTATCAGATCGATGCGGTGATCCATTTCGCCGCGTTCAAGGCGGTGGGTGAGTCCGTCGCCGAGCCGGTCAAATACTACAAAAACAACCTCCTGAGCTTCCTCAACCTGCTGGAGGTCGCATCTGTGAAGGGGGGCAACGTGCTTTTCTCCTCTTCTGCGACGGTCTATGGCGAGACGGATCAGCTGCCGGTCACGGAGCAGTCGCCCCGGCAGAGTGCTACCTCGCCCTACGGCAATACGAAGCAGATCTGCGAAGACATCCTTCGCGACAGCGTGAAGGCTTATCTGGGCCTGAAGGGCATCGCCCTGCGCTATTTCAACCCGATCGGAGCCCATCCTTCCGCCCTGATCGGCGAACTGCCCCGCGGTGTGCCCAACAACCTGGTGCCTTTCATCACCCAGACCGCGATCGGCAAACGGGCGTGCCTGTCCATTTTCGGCAACGATTATCCCACGCCCGACGGCACCTGCCAGCGCGACTACATCGACATCGTGGACCTGGCCCGGGCCCATGTCTGCGCCGTGGCAAGGATGCTCGACGGCAAGATGGAGCAGGCCTACGAGATCTACAATGTCGGTACGGGCCGTCCCGTTTCCGTGCTGGAACTGGTCACGGCCTTCGAGAAGGTCAACGGCTTGAAGCTCAACTACAAGTTCGCCCCGCGCCGTCCGGGCGATGTCACCGCGATCTGGGCCGACCCGACCCTGGCGAACGAAAAACTCGGCTGGAAAGCCACCCGCACCGTCGAGCAGACCCTCGCCTCCGCCTGGGCCTGGGAAAAACATCTGGCAGAAAAGCAGTGATTCGTTGGATTATATCCATCCGATGCTATAACTGCGACTTACCCTTACCCGTATGAAGATGAATACCGAAGGTGAAAGGACGTATGTTTGTCCGCTGTCCACGGTCATCCAGTTCCACGTTGAGAACGTTTTATGTGATAGTCCCCTCCCGGGAGGGAACGAGGGTATTGGTTTCGAACCCTGGAATGAAACGTAAGGAGGACCGGAATATGAAAATGATATGGACGATGGGCCTTAGCCTTGTCTGCTTGGCCGCTTGTGTCCGTGGTCCGGAGGCGGATCTCCCCGTCAAGCCGATGTAACCCTCACCATCCCCGGCCGGGCATCTCATACCGGCTCCTTCGAAGATGCCGACCTCATCCTTGTGGCGATCATCAGGGAAGAGCGCACTCCATTTGATTTTCGTAGGGTCATTGCTCTGCGTCGAGGTAATGGTGACGGCGTTCTGGCGGGGACCATTTTCAACGAACTGGCACGTGCCTTGGTCCCGCCCGTGTTGAAAACATGAGAAATATGTGTATCTTTGTCTTTCTATGGACGAGATCATCAAGGACATAACCAGCCAGGAGTACAAGGAAGGCTTCGTCACCGAGGTCGAGCAGGAGTATGTCCCCAAAGGCCTTAACGAAGAGATCATCCGCCTGATCTCCGCCAAGAAGCAGGAGCCGCAGTGGCTGCTGGACTTCCGGCTGGATGCGTTCCGCAAATGGCAGAAGATGAAGCAGCCCGCTTGGGGCCACCTCACCCTGCCGCCGATCGACTACCAGGATATCATCTATTACGCCGCCCCCAAGAAGGACAGCGAGCGCCCCAAAGAGATCGATCCGGCCCTGGCCGAGACCTTCGAGAAACTGGGCATTCCGCTCCGGGAGCGGGAGGCGCTGGCCGGCGTGGTGGCCGTGGATGCTGTTTTCGACTCCGTCTCCGTCACGACGACCTTCCGCAAGACCCTCTCTGAAAAGGGCATCATCTTCTGTTCCTTCTCCGAAGCGGTGCGCGAGCATCCGGACCTGGTGCGCCGGTATCTCGCGAGCGTCGTGCCGGTGAGCGACAACTATTTCGCTGCGCTCAACAGCGCCGTCTTCAGCGACGGCTCGTTCTGCTACATCCCCAAGGGCGTGAAATGCCCGATGGAGCTGAGCAGCTATTTCCGCATCAATGCGAGCGGTACGGGCCAGTTCGAGCGGACGCTCATCATCGCGGACGAGGGCTCGACCCTGAGCTATATGGAGGGCTGTACGGCTCCGATGCGGGACGAGAACCAGCTCCATGCCGCGGTGGTCGAGATCATCGTGGAGAAAGATGCGGACGTCAAGTACAGCACGGTGCAGAACTGGTACCCGGGCGACGCCGAGGGGCGCGGCGGCATCCTGAACCTCGTGACCAAACGCGGCCTCTGCCGGGGGATGGGATCGCACCTGAGCTGGACCCAGGTCGAGACCGGCTCCGCCGTGACCTGGAAATATCCCAGCACCATCCTGCAGGGCGACTTCAGCGCCTCGGAGTTCTATTCCGTGGCCGTGACCAACAACCGCCAGCAGGCGGACACCGGCACCAAGATGATCCACCTCGGCCGGGGCACCCGCAGCCGCATCGTCAGCAAGGGCATCTCCGCCGGGCAGAGCCAGAACAGCTATCGCGGCCTGGTGCAGATGGGCCCCGGCGCCGTCGGGGCGCGGAATTATTCGCAGTGCGACAGCCTGCTGATCGGCTCCCGCTGCGGGGCGCATACCTTCCCGGTCATCAAGAGCCTCAATCCTACGGCCGTCGTGGAGCACGAGGCGACGACCTCCAAGATCAGCGAGGATCAGTTGTTTTATTGCAACCAGCGGGGCCTGGGGCCGGAGGAGGCCGTCGGGCTCATCGTCAACGGCTATGCCCGGGAGGTGCTGTCGCGGCTTCCGATGGAGTTCGCCGTCGAAGCGCAGAAGCTCCTCCAGGTTTCACTCGAAGGATCGATCGGATAAGGTATGAATTGGACGGATCTCATCTCTTCCCTGCTCGGACTGACCTGCGTCGTGCTGGCCGGCCGGCAGAGCAAGTATAACTTCTGGGTCGGGTACCTGTACAACATTTTCCTGTTCTTCCTGTTCTGGAAGCAGCATCTGGTCGCGGCGATGCTCCTGCAGCCCGTGGCCTTCGCCATCAATGCCTTCGGGCATTGGCGCTGGACGCATCCCCGTCCCGAAGAGGTCAGCGCGGAGGATGGCAAGTCGCTGATGGTCAGCTCGATGACGCCCAGCCAGTGGGGTTTGGCCCTCTCGGTCGTCCTTATCGGCGGAGCCGTCCTGTCCCTCATCCTTCGGGCGGAGACGGCGGATCCTTCGCCGTGGCTGGACGCCTTCCTGCTGATGCTGACCTTCCTGGCGCAGTACCTTTCCGCCCAGAAGAAATGGGAGTGTTGGCTGGTCTGGCTCGTCGTCAACCTCGGCAACCTGGCCTTGTACCTGATCGCCGGCCTGAAGTTCATGCCGGTGGTGAGCATCCTCTACCTGGCCAACGGCATCTGGTCGCTGGTCTCCTGGTGGAAAAAGAAGAATTGAAAGATAACGGGTTATTTTACGCATCCTATGAAGCTGCTTGAGATCAAGAATCTGCACGCGTCTGTCGAAGGCAAGGAAATCCTCCGGGGGATCGACCTGGGTGTCGGCCGCGGGGAGGTACACGCCATCATGGGCCCCAACGGGGCCGGAAAATCGACGCTCGGCGCCGTCCTGACGGGCCGTCCCGGTTATGAAGTGACGGAGGGCACGGTCACGTTCGACGGAGCCGACCTGTTCGCGATGGCTCCCGAGGAACGCTCCTGGGCCGGGCTCTTCCTTTCGTTCCAGTATCCGGTCGAGATCCCCGGCGTGTCGATCACCAATTTCATGAAGGCCGCCTTGAATGCCCGGCGGAAAGCGCAGGGCCTCGAAGAGATGAAAGCCGGCGAGTTCCTGAAGCTGATGAAGGAGAAAATGGCTTTCGTACAGATGAAAGGCGAATTTGCCAAGCGCGAAGTCAACGTTGGCTTCTCCGGCGGCGAGAAAAAGCGCAATGAGATCTTCCAGATGGCGATGCTCGATCCGGTCCTGTCCATCCTTGACGAGACGGACAGCGGGCTGGATGTGGATGCGCTCAAGATCGTGGCGGCCGGAGTCAATGCCCTGCGCACACCCGAGAAGTCCGTGCTGATCATCACCCATTACCAGAAACTGCTGGAGTACATCGTCCCGGACGTGGTGCATGTGCTCAAGGAGGGCCGCATCGTCCGGACGGCCGGCAAGGAACTTGCCGAGCAGATCTGGCGGGAAGGATTCGAGAGCATCGTATGAGCCAGGTATTCATCGTAGGTCAGTCGGAGTTGCCGGGCAAGGTCCGGGTCGGTCGGGACGAGGTGCTCGACTGGGTCTTCGTGGTGCTGCCGGGCGTGAGCGCGGAGATCCCGCTGGAGATCGACATCGACGGTCCCGGCGCCGAGGTCAGCCTGGCGGGCCTGTACCTGTGCGGCGGTGACGAGCGGGTGCAGTTTGACGTCGCTGTGAGGCACAACGCCGGAGACTCCCATTCCCGGCAGTTTTTCAACGGTATCGCGGGCGGCCGGTCCCGGGCTGCATTCCACGGCCGTATCCTGGTCCGGCCCGACGCGCAGCGGATCCGGGCGTTCCAGGAGAACCACAACATCCTGCTGAGCGAGGAGGCGCGGGTGGAGACGACCCCGCAGCTGGAAATCTATGCCGACGACGTGGAGTGTTCGCATGGCGCGACGACCGGCTTTCTCAACCAGGAAGAGCAGTTCTACATGCGCTCGCGCGGCATTCCGGAGTCGGAGGCGCGGGTGCTGCAGATGATTTCTTTCCTTTCGCCGGTGCTGGCCCGCGTTTCCGACCCCGCCGAGCGGGAACGGCTCTCGCGGGAAGTGGAGGCGGCGGTGCGCAGCCTATGATCACGCACCCCCATGTCAAGCTCAATTTCGGGCTGTCGGTGCTCCGGCGGCGCGAGGATGGCTACCATGACCTGGAGACGCTCTTCGTGCCGTATCATGGCCTGAGCGATACGCTGGAGATCGTGACGGGGGAGGACTGGAGCGAGACTGCGGCTTCGCTTTTCGTGCGGTACGCTTCTTCGGAAGTGGCGCAGGCGATCACGCCCGACGGGGCGGTGATGGTGACGATCGTGCGGCGGGGCGGCGTGGATTGGGATCCGCTGAAAGACCTGACGGTCCGGGCGTATGCGCTGCTCTCGGCGGATTACCGGCTCCCGCCGGTCAAAATCTATCTGGAGAAGAATGCGCCCGTGGGCGCGGGCCTGGGCGGAGGATCGTCGGATGCGGCGTATGCACTGCGGATGCTTTCGGACCTGGGGGGCCTGGGCTTGTCGGACGCGGCACTTTGTGCGTATGCGGCGCGGCTGGGGAGCGACTGCGCCTTTTTCGTGTATGACGCTCCGATGTTGGGGAAGGGACGGGGAGAGATCCTGACTCCGTTCGACCTGGACCTGTCGGCCTACGAGATCCGCCTCGTCGTGCCAGAGGGCATCTCCGTCAGCACCGCCGAAGCCTATCGAGGCATCGTGCCTCGCGAGAGGGTTCCCGGCCTGGGGGACTGCTCCCTGCAGGAAGCGCTGGCACGGCCGGTGAACGAGTGGCGCGGCGTGCTGGTCAATGACTTTGAAACCACCGTCTTCGCCGCCCACCCCGAGCTCGCTGCCCTCAAGCAGCAACTCTACGACCAAGGCGCCACCTACGCCGCCATGTCCGGCAGCGGGTCCGTCCTCTTCGGCCTCTTCGCAAAAAAACAGCCCCTGTAGAACAAAATGGAGAAAAAAATAGTATCTTGGTAGAACAAAAAACAAAGCTATGACCAACCAAGACTACAAGAACGCCGCCTTGACCGCCCTGAAAGGAAAGTGGGCCCCGGCCGTTCTGGCCGCCGTTGTGATGATTCTGATTATGATGCCTTATCTGGCTGTTGCAGAGTATCCGGTACTCGCCGGGATAGACGTTGCCACGACGGCTCCCAGCTGGTTCCTTCCCTCGATGGGCTGCTCCCTGCTCTATATGCTGCTCTTTATGGTCCCGATTGCCTATATCGGGTTCCCGAACGCTTGCAAGGCTCTGCTTCTGACGGGAGATGACCGGCTCACGGGCAATTCCTTCCGCCTGGGTTTGAGGCCCTGGCTCCGTCATTGCTGGGCTTACCTGCTGATGGAGATCAAGGTGATGCTCTGGACTTTCCTGTTCATCATCCCCGGCATCATCAAGTCTTTCTCCTATGCCCTGACCCCTTACCTGCTGCGGGACTGCCCGGACCTGAGCGCCTTGCAATGCATCAAGCTCAGCGACCGGATGATGAAGGGACACAAGTTCGACCTCTTCTACCTGTATCTGAGTTTCATCGGCTGGCTCCTGCTCGGCATCCTAACCCTGGGTATCGGCCTTCTGTGGGTGATGCCTTACATGCAGACGGCGTCGGCCTCTTTCTATCTGGATGTCAAGCAGCAGTATCAGGCCCAGCTCGAATACAATAACCAAAACAATTAATACCTTACTATCATGTTGGCAAAAATCGTTTATATCCTGGGTATCGTCGTCGCCATCTGGTGCGTCCTCGACATCTTCAAGAAGACCAAGATCGGTCTGATCGGCAAGATCCTCCTCTCCATCGCCGTCCTGGCGTTCAGCTGGATCGGATTTATCGTGTATTATTTCTTGATCAAGGACAAGATCTAGAGATCCAGAAGGCCGGCCGGGATCTCCAAGTCGATTTCCTGGCGGTCCGGGTCGGCAGACCGGACCAGATCTTCGTGGAACGGGACCAGCACGCTGGTTCCGTTCTTCGTTTCCACTTCCAGGCAGGGATTGGCGGGAATGTCGATAAAGCCGGTGATGCGTCCGGCTCCGACGAGGGTCCAGCCGACGAGGTCCCCGAAGCCTTCCTCGTCGCCCTCTTCTGCCTCCCAGTCCGCCCAGACAGGCTGTCCGACCAGTTCTTCGGCATCCTCCAGGGAGCTGACGTCATTTAGATGGACAATGGCGCGGCGACCGCCCCGGGGCGTAAGGGAGAGCATAAAAAACGGAACCGGCAGTCCATCGAACTCGATGAATACCGGTTCCTCAAGCGAAATTTCGTTTGGGTCGATGTCCTGGAATCCTACAAGGATTCCGCCATCGGTCCCGTTGGACTTAAGTACCTTGGCTATCTGCTGCAGGGGCATACAATTATGCCTCGGGAGCAGCCTCGGTCTCTTCCGCCGCAGTCTCGGCAGCGGCTTCGGCGGCCTTCGCGGCGGCTTCAGCCTCAGCCTCGGCGCGCTTCTTGGCGATAGCCTCGGCCCTTTGCTCAGAAACCTTGATCTCCGCAGCCTTTGCAGCCTTGGCGGCCTCGACGGCGGCCAAGGTCAGGTTGGACTTCTTCGCGGCGATCTTGGCGTCCCGCTGAGCTTTCCAGTCGTTCCACTTCTGGTCCGCAACAGCCTGCGTGAGCGCACCCTTGGTGACACCGCCGTCGAGGTGGTTCTTCAGGAGAACACCCTCATAGGAGAGGATGCGGCGAGCGGTGAGCGTGGGCTGCGCACCGACCTTGAGCCAAGCCAGGGCACGGTCAAACTTGAGGTTGATCGTGGCGGGGTTGGTGTTGGGGTTGTAGGAGCCGATCTGCTCGATGAAACGACCGTCGCGAGGTGCGCGAGCGTCTGCCACAACAATGTGGAAGAATGCGAAATTCTTCTTACCGTGGCGCTGTAAACGAATCTTAACAGCCATTGTGAATCTGTTGTTTTAATAAGTTAAACCTTAACGTCCCTTCCCGAGGGACAAAAAACTCTGAGATCTCTCCCAGAGTCTGTGCGGTAGGTGAGAGTCGAACTCACACAGGCCAATGCCCACTACCCCCTCAAAGTAGCGTGTCTACCATTTCACCACTACCGCAAAATATGTCTCCCTCAATCGCTCAAGGGACTACAAAGATACATCAAAATCTCAAAACCACAAATTTTTTCCACATTTATTTGACAGGGTCTCAAAGGTACATCCGGTTCTCCCCGGATTTCAGGGGCCGGGTACGGCCTTGCCAGACGAAGGTACCTTCCACGCCTTCCGGGAGGGTGACAGTGGCATTCAACTTCCCCGTGGCGGAGCGCTTGTAGGAGACGGAGACCGTGCCCCGCGGGTGCGGGATGCTGCCGGAGGCCTCCTTGAGGGAGCCAAGGGCCGGGGCCACGCGGACGCGGCGGAAGCCGGCCGAGGCCGCATCAATGCCCAGGACGGTGCGGAAGAATTCGATGTTGGGACTGGCCCCCCAGGCGTGGCAGTCGGAGCGCGTGGGCTCGGGCATTTCGGCCCAGGTCGTCAGGCCCAGCGCCATCTGGTCGCGCAGGTGGCCGAGGTTCGACAGCAGGAGGTCGCCCTGGCCGCAACGGGCCATCGCCCGCTGCAGGTAGTAGCGGAAGTAGAGCGTGCAAGGGCGTACCGAACGGTCCGAAAGCGTGCGCTGGAGCAGGTCTGTCGCTTCGGGGCCGGTGACCAGGCCGGCGAGGATCGCAAGGGCGTTGACGTGCTGCGAGAAGGACTGGCGGGCACCGTCGTCGGCGAAGAATGTCCGCTCGGCGGACCAGTAGGCCGTCCGCGCGGAGGCGACCGCCTTTTCCACGGTCCGCCGGTAGCCGGCGGCGTACCAGGGATCTCCGAACGCATCCTCCATCTCGGCCGCGTCGCGCAAGGCCAGGATGTGGATGAGGTCCAGGTAGGCGCTCCGCCCTTCGGCGTCGGAGGGGAAGGTGCCGTTGTCGAGCGAGGCCCAGTCGGCGAAAATCCACGAGGGGACCCGGTGCAGCAGCCCGTCGGCGCCCAGGTATTCGCTGAACCAGCGCAAGGTGCTGCGCATCGCCGGCAGGAGGGTCTTGAGGTAGGCCTCATCTCCCCGGTACATCCACCAGTCGTGGCAGGAACCCAGCCAGAACAGCGCGTAGGGCGCGATATACTGGAGGATGTGCGAAGGATAGCGGCTCATCATCAGGCCGTCCGCGTCCAGCGACTGCCGCCCCTGCTCCAGGAGGTTGCGCACCAGGCAGGTGTCGCGGGTGTTGTACATCGTCACGAGCGCCTGGATGCGGGCGTCGCCGAAATACTGCAGCTGCTCGTAGTAGGGACAGTCCATATAGGTCTCGTGCGCGCAGAGGCGGGCGGTGCGCCAGCCGATGTCGAGCATCTGCTGCAGCGAGGGGTCCTCCGGCGCCTCAAAACGGCTCTCCCGCGTGAACGGATACATCGACGAGACGGCGGTCAGGGCGTCGATCGTCAGGGGCTCTTCCGCGGTCGTGACCGTCAGCTTCAGAAAGCGCCAGGTGCGCCACCAGAGCGGCTCGAAGCTGCGCGCAGTGCCGCCGTCGGCCGTGATGACATCCTCGTAGCCGACGAATTGTTTGCCGGCCGTGACGCTGCGGTCCCCCTTGGCCCAGCCCTTGTCCGCCTCATACAGGGCCTCGGCGTAGCCCAGGCGGATCTCGGTCCCGGCGCCGCCGCTGAACTGCAGGCGGGGGTAGCCGGTCGTCAGCTCCTGGTTGTCCAGGAGGAATTCGCGGGTCTGGCCCGCGGGGATGGTGAGGCCGTCCAAGTCATGCTGCATCGCCAGGGGCCGGGTCTCCATCGGCGGAATGGGCCGGGGGACCAGGTACCAGAGGTGATAGTTGCCGGCCCCCTTGAGGGCGGCACGGCCCAAGACGCGGGGCGCGGTCCAGCTGCTGTCGTTGTAGGCCGTTTGCTCCCAGCCCCAGGGGTAATTCGTCCCGTCCACACGGTCCGTGCAGCCGGCCGCGTAATAGCCGCGCACCCTGACGGGCTCGGGCCGGTAGGCGTCGGACTTCAGGACCTTCCAGCCTTCCGCGGTATCCAGCGCCCGCTCGGCGGCCGAATTGCCCTGGACGAGCCATCCGGGTATGCCGCGGCTCATCACGGCGACGGGCCTGTCGGTGGAGAAGTTCCAGACGACGGCGGCGACGAGATTTTCCCCGGCCTGCAGCCAGGGCGCGATGTCGACGGTGTCGAAACTCCAGTTGTGGGGGTCGCCCTTGGCCGGGCCGAGCGAGACCTGTATCCCGTTGACATAGAGCTTATAGCGATTGTCGGCTGAGACGTGGATGACGTACCGGGCAGGCTGCGCTTCCAGGGTCAGGACCTTCCGGAAAAAATAGACCCCGTAGCTCTCGTCTGCGTCGGGACTCGTGATCCACGACGCACTCCAGCGGCCGTCATTGTAGCCCGGATGCCCGGCCCAGGCATCCAGCAGCTCGGGCGCGGTCCTCGGATCATAGGCCGGCAGGCGGATCTGACCCTCGGCGAGGGACAGGCTCAGAAGGGAAAACAACAAGAGGCAGGCGAGCGTTTTTTTCATGGTTCCGTTCTCTTTATTCTGGTTGTGAAGATACGTTTTTTCTTTTGTAGTCTCGCGGGGATACGCCGAATTTCAGGAAAAAACGTTGCGTAAAGTACTTGGGACTGCTGAAATTGAGAAGCTCCGCGATCTCGGAGATGCGGTACACGCCGTCGTCCAGCATCCGGGCGGCATGCTTGAGCTTGATATCTTCTATAAAGGTCCGGGGCGTCATCCCGCTGGCATCCTTGAGCCGTTTGGTCAGGTTGGTCTTGCCCATGTTCAACTCCTTGCAGAGCAGTCCGACTCCGAGGTCGGGGGAGAACAAATTCCGTTCCACTATGCCCGTGGCCGCATTCAGGATCTTGGCGCCTTTGACGACATAGCGGGCCGCATCGTTTTCATCTTCGATCTCGTTGAGCCGGGTATCCACATAGCCGGAGATCAGCTGCCTCATCTCCTTGCTGGTTTTGTACACGTTCTCGATGTTTTCTATCCCGGGGGTCCGTGCTCCGTATTGGTAGAAGAACCGTTCGAGATTGCCGATGGCAAGGTTGAGCGGGGTACGCAACTGGCGGGAAAGGTCGATGAAAAAGAGGGTCTTTTCCTTGTTTTCCTTTTCCTTCTGGACGATTTCCCGGGTCAGCTTCTTCCGGATGCGGATGGAGTTGATGATGACGGCCGCGAGGGTCAGGGCCAGCAGTGAAAACAGGGCCAGGGCCAGTTTTGTCGCCCACCAGTGGGGTTTCAGCCGGAATGAGAAACTGTCCGAAGCGATGACTTCGGAAGCATAGGTGCGCGCTTCGACTTCCAGGATATATCTCCCTGGTTTCATGTTGGTGAAGGTCACGTTCTGCTTGAGGTCGAAGGGCTTCCAGTCCTCGTCGAAGTTCCGGAGCCGGTAGAAATAAGAGAGGGCCGCCGTCTCGGAATAATCGAAAGATGTGATCTCGAAGGCGAATCCGGTATCTTCCGGCGGGAGGACGGAGCCTTTGACCCTTCTCCCGTTGGCGGAGAATCTGTCGATATACAGGCCGTGGCTGCGTCCTTCTTCGATACGGGCCGGGTCGATGATCCGGATCCCTTCGTTTCCGGCGGCCAGGACCTTTCCGTCGTCCAGACGGAGCAGATAGTGGCTCCGGCCGGTCGGGAAGCGCAGGGTCCTGCCGCCTGGGGATAGCAGGCTGATTTCCCGTCCCGTCGAGACCAGCGCGTGCCCTGAGCCGAGCGGGACGATGCTCTGGCAGAACTCATCCAGCAAACCGCAGGACTGACTGTTGAAGAGTTCGGTCCGGTCCCCGTCCTTGCAGGCCGCACCTCTGCGGAAATAGGCGATCCACATCCTTCCTTCGCTGTCCAGCTCAATGTCTGAGATCGTGGAGACGTCCGTCCACCGGGGACCTCCGACCGGAATCTTGACCGCCTGACCGTCCTGGATCCGGTACAGGCCGTAGCTGGCCACCCAGACCGCCCCGTCGCGGCCGATCTCCAGATCGAATGCCCTCCGGTCCATCCCTTCGACCCGCCGGACGACTTCTTTCTCTTTGGCCGGGTCGAACAGATAGACCCCTCCGATGCCGGCCAGATACAGCTGGTCTCCCAGCCGCCGGATGGCGGTGATGTTTTCGGGCTTTCCTTTTGTCTTCATCCTCACCGGAAACAGGCGGGTGCGTCCGTCCTCCGGGAGGATGGAGATGACTTGTCCGCGGAAATCCGAGGCCCACAGGCAGCCGCTGGCGCGGTCGAAATAGACACATTGGAATTTGACTCCCTGGGTACCCTTGAGCTCATGGAAGGAGCGGGTCGTTGCATCCGAGACCCAGATCCCGTTCCCGTCCGTAGCCAGGAAGACGTGTCCGGACTCATCCCGTACCAGCCCTTTCACGTTTTGGATTTCTTTGTCGGCGTCGAGCTTGACGTAGCTGGCTGAATTGTGCTCGGACAGGACCAGGCCGTTGTAGAAAGTGGCGATCCACAGGTTGTTGTCCCGGTCCTGGGACAGGTTGCGGATCGGACAGCTGGATACGCCGTTGAGCGTCTCCCTGGAGAGGGCCCCGTCGGATGAACACCTGTACAAGCCGTCCGATGTGCCGACCAGCAAGTATTCCCCGTCGTATTGCGTGATCGTCCGGATGTCATAGAGGGTGTTGAGACCGAAGCAGACGGTATGGCCGGAACGGCGGTCGTAGCGGAACAATCCCCGGCCCTGGGTCCCTACCCACAGAAACAGCGGATCTTCGGTATACAGGGTGGTGATGTTCTCTGCCTCCACGAGTACGGCCGACCCGTCCTCCTGGAGAAGGCCGTTTCGGGCCGTCCCGATCAGAAGTCTTCTATCCCGGTCGAAGGCCAATGCACTGATGCGGCAGTCCGGGTCCAGTTCCCGCAACAGGCTGATGTCGGACCCTCCCGTCCGGTAGAGCCGGTTCCCGATGCCGACCAGCAGGGTAGCGTCCTGTGCGGCCATCGCCGCGTCTTCCAAGGAGGGCTCGTCTCCGACCGGGAGCCGGGTCCGCTCCAAAGTATGGATGTCGAATCGCACCAGGCAATCCGAATCGAGTCCGTACAGATGGCCGGCCGCGTCCGGGATCAGGACGGTCTGTCCCAGCTGGTGGCTCATGTATTCGGCCGATTGTCCGTTGTAGCGGAACACGCCCCGGTTCGAGTTGAGCCAGATGGCACCTTTGTCGTCCTGTATGCTGCAGGAAACATTGGCGGAGGAAAGAGACTCCAGGTTCCTCGGCACCAAAGTGTTGATGGCTAGCAGCTTGACACTGAACAGTGCCAAGCCTGCCAAAGTGAGTCCCCTTTTTACAATCATATACAAATGTATCGATTATGAACAAAAATGCAAAGAAATGCGAACGATTTTACCCCGTTTTCCCCGCCCGACAGACTATCTTTGTGCATGGAGTCCCGTGCTCCGACCACACAAATACACTACTACGACCGATGAAACGCCTGCTGAAAATACTGATGGTATCCCAGCTCCTGTGGCTGCCCCTGCCTGTAGCTGTTGCACGGGGACATGTCTCTGTCGAAACGTACCGCTGGGCCCCCTCCATCCCTTCTTCTGAAAAATATAGTGTCTTCGTCCGCGGGCGGAGCCAGCAAGTCATCCCTACCGAGGAGCCGCACCTCTGCCCCTTCGGATGTTCCGATGCCGTTGAGGTCGTGGTGTCCCTGAAGGGGGAGCGGATCCGCAGTGCCGTGGTCCGTCCGGTTTACCGGCAGATCCCCTTCCGGGTCCGGCGGGGAAAACTCCGGATCCGGATGGCACCCTATGATCAGATATCCGTCGAACTGAATGGCCGGGAAGAGCATCCCCTGTTCCTTTTTGCCAATCCTCCCGAGCAGAAACCCGACCGCAGTCAATGTGCGTTTTATTTCGAAGCGGGCACGGTCACGGATACGCTCATCCAGGTAGGCTCCGGCCGGGTTTATGTCGAAGGCGGCGCATGGGTCAACGGGCTTCTGCATGTTTTCGGTGCGCAGGATGTCCGGATCGGCGGCTATGGCATTTTGAACGGCAATGGCAAGGAAAGACCGATGTTTATCAAGAACAGTTCCGGGGTCCGCGTGGACGGGCTGACGCTGATCAATCATGACAAATGGTCCACGCTTGCAACCGAGTGCCGGGACGTCAGTTTCTCCAATTACAAGGTGGTCGCGCCGGCCAGCTGCAACGCCCACGGCCACGAAAACGATGCGCTGGACATCCTGGGATGCCAGGATGTAAGTATCAGCAAGTGTTTTACTTACTGTCATGATGATGCGCTCTGCATCAAGAGCCAGAAGTGGGCTTATGCCGGACCGGTCCGGAACGTTAGGTGCGAAGACTGCGTCATCTGGAACTACCATTGCGGTTCGGGCATCGAGATCGGCTGGGAGACCAACCAGGACTGTTCCGACGTCCATTTCAAGAACATCTGGTGTATCCGTTCCGGAGGAGACATGAACCCGGCGATGAACCGGGCCGGCATCTCCGTCAAGCATTGTGCGGGCGGCCACCTGAGCGATTTCACGTTTGAAAACATCTATGTGGAGGATGCGCTCGAGTACGGGATCTATTTCGGGATCTACGAGTCCGTGGCCCAGATCGGCAACAATGTGGCCTGGAAGCCGGGTACCATGGACGGATTTCTCTTCCGAAATGTCCACATAGACGGCCCGATGCCTTACGGATCGGCTTCCGAGGGGTATGATGCCTCGGAACACGCCGTCAAGGGCGTCCGTTTCGAGGGACTCTACCTGAACGGCCGGGAGGCGGGACCCGACCCGGGCCGCACGTTTGGCCGGTATGTCCATTCAGATATTACGATATTACCTGACACGAAGCATTATTAACCTATTAAAACCATCGGCATGAACGCTATGATTAAAAAAACTGTTTGCGTCCTTGCACTGTTTCTCTCGGTTTGTATGGCCGGATCGGCACAGACCCAGGGAACGGCATTGAGAGGACGCGTGACGGAGGAAAATGGCGAACCTGTTGTCGGAGCAGCCATTTACTATGAGGGTACGTCCTCGTCGGCGATGACGGACGGGAACGGTGAGTTCTCCTTGCCTTTCCTGAAGGGGAAGAGCCTGATCTTCAGTATGTTCGGCATGAAACAGGAGTCTGTCCGTTTGTTGGACAACCAGTATTTGAGTGTGGTGATGTCCCCGGACAATATGACGCTGGACGATGCCGTTGTCATCGGCTATGGCACGACTTCGAGGCGGGACCTCACCGGCTCCGTGGCCTCGATCCGGGCGGAAGAAATCACCGCAACCGGATCGAACAATGCAATCGGAGCCTTGCAGGGCCGGGTCGCAGGTCTTTCCATTACCAGCCAGTCGGGTGAGCCGGGCGCCGGGTTCAACATCAAGATCCGCGGCAACAACTCCATCAATGCAGGCACTTCTCCGCTCTTCGTCATCGACGGGATGCAGATGAACCTGAGCAGCGGAGAAATCGCCACGTCCACGGAGACGGGCTACGGTACCTTCGATCCGCTGTCTTTCCTCAATCCCAATGACATCGAGTCCATCGAAGTGCTTAAGGATGCCTCCGCAACGTCCATTTATGGCGCGAACGGCGCGAACGGCGTCATCATCATTACCACCAAGAGCGGTATCAAGGGCATCGACAAGACGACGGTCCATTTTGATTCGACGATCAGCCTGTCCCAGAATCCGCGCCATATCCAACTCCTCAATCCGCAGGAGTATGCAGACTACCGCTTCATCAAGGGGGACTATGGCGGAAAGATCGCCTTCGGCGTCGATACGGACTATGACGGAGAAAACGACGAACCCATCGACGCTTCCGGCTATACCTATTATGACTGGCAGAAGCTCGTTTACCGCAATGCGCTCAGCCACAACTATAATGTTTCGCTGAGCTCGCGGGTCGGCGGAAAGACGCAGATCGCGGCGAGTCTGGGTTACCTGAACCAGGAAGGCCTGGTGCGGGGCAATGACCAGCAGCGCTACACGGCCCGCGTCAAGCTGGACCACCAGATCAACCAGAAATGGAAGACGGGATTTACGGTCAATTTCGGCCGTACCCTCAGCACGGGTGCCGTCAACTCGGGTTACAACGGTATCATCCAGATGATCTACCGCGAGAGGCCGCTCCAGAGATGGACGCCTTCCGAGGAAGACCAGTACCGCACGACCGTTTTCGGCCTGACTTCCCTGATTACGGACGAGACGTTCAAGCAGACCTCTTACAACCGTGTCACCGCCAATGCGTATGTCAATTACAACTTCGCTACGAACTGGCAGCTGCGGCTCAACGCTTCCGGCGGCATCTCCGACTCGGATATGCTGGAGTTCTATTCCTCCAAGAGCCGCTGGGGCTACAGCGTCTCCGGAAAAGGCGGCGAGAAACGGGTGAGTACGCACAACTACAATGCCTCCTCCATCCTGCAATACAGCAAGACCTGGAACAAGACGCACCATTTCGATGCCATGGCGGGCGGCGAGATCACCTACTACAAATCGATGGCGATGGGCATCAGCGGGTATAACTTCGAGGATGAATCCACGGGAGCCTACAACATCTCCAAGGCCAATAACCTCGACAATCCTTCCCAGTCGGTCGGTGACAACTCCAAACTGTCGTTCATCTCCCGCGCCAACTACAATTACAAGCAGAAGTACTACCTGACGGCCACCTTCCGTGCGGACGGGTCTTCCAAGTTCTACGCCGGCAACCGGGTGGGCTATTTCCCGTCCGTTTCTGCGGCCTGGCGCGTCATCGAGGAGCCCTGGATCAAAGCCTCCGCTCCCTGGATCAGCGAGTTCAAGATCAGGGCCAGCGCCGGCGCATCCGGCAACGACCGGATCGGCAACTATCAGGCGCTCGCCACGATGGGCACCAATTATTACGGCACGGCAGGCTCCGAGATCATGGGTATGGCGCTGAGCAGTTCGTCCAATCCCAAGCTCAAGTGGGAGACGACCTACCAGTATGACGCGGGCCTGGATTTCTCCATCTTGGACGACCGCTTCGGACTCGTCGTGGACGTGTATTACAAGGACACGCGGGACATGCTCTACAATGCCATCGTTTCGGCCCAGACCGGTTTCAACACCCAGTGGAAGAACCTGGGTAAGGTGACGAACAAGGGCATTGAGATCGCCCTCACTTCGCACAACATCTCCACCAAGGATTTCTCCTGGACAACCAACTTTTCCTTTGACCTGAGCCGCAACAAGGTGGTGGATATCGGAGACAACGAGTACGTCCTCGTCAACATCGGCGGGGGGACCCTGACGGAGGTGTCCCGTATCGTTCCCGGCCTCCCGATCGGGATCGGCTGGGGTTACCGCTGTATCGGCAACTATCAGCTGGATGACTTCATCATCACCCGCAAGGGCGACGCCACCGGTCGGATCTATCCTTCCGAGGCGGTTACGTCGGCCAACTACAATCAGTTTGTGTACACCCTGAAGGAAGGCCAGACCACCATCGCCGGCAAGACGATTGTCCCCGGCGACCGGAAATACAAGGATATCAGCGGAAATGACAATGAGATCACGACCAGTGACCGGGAGATGATCAGCAATTCCAATCCGCTCTTTACGGCCAGTCTGGGCAATACCTTCACCTGGAAAAACTGGGATCTCAACATCTTCCTCGAAGGCCTCTACGGCCGGACGATCCTCAACGAGTACAACGTATGGAGCGAGTCCGGCATCTCCGGCGGCAACAGTTCCTACAACCTCCGCCGGGACGCCTGGTACGGTCATTGGACACCGGAAAACGCTTCCAATACCTACTCGCAGCTCTCCAACAACACCAATACCTGGTGCTCGGACTATTATGTCGAAGATGGTTCTTACCTGCGGATCAAGACCCTCGCGCTGGGCTACAGCCTTCCTGCGCGGGTCCTTTCGAAGGTTCGGATCAGCTCCCTTCGGCTCTCCCTGAACGTGGACAACGCCTATGTGTTCACCCGGTATAGCGGCAACGACCCGGATGTCAGCTCCGCCAACGCTTTGTTTACCGGCTTCGACCGTATGTCCTATCCCAAGCCCAGGACGTACAGTTTCGCGCTTAACATTGGATTTTAATGATGGAGGACCGTATATATGAAACAGATTAAAATGATCCTGGCCCTCGCGGCCGTTTCCATCCTGGCTCTTTCCTGCGAAAATGCCGTCTTCC
Source organism: Bacteroidales bacterium (assembly GCA_017471045.1). GTDB lineage: Bacteria > Bacteroidota > Bacteroidia > Bacteroidales > UBA932 > Cryptobacteroides. Next base: position 22,553 of record JAFUWZ010000006.1, on the reverse strand, counting down.
TCGACAGGGCTCCTTATTCTTCAACGTCTCCGGAGAATTTCTTCCAGACTCCGACCCAGTTGAGGCTCTCGCTGATCAGCTGTTACGAGACGATCAACACTTCCAGCGTCCCGGGTGTATCCGTCGCCAACGGGACCTATGCTTCGGGACTTTTCTTCCTGATGAACGGGCCCGCCGACGATGTGATCAGCAACGGCACGACGACGACGGAAGGTCTTGAGATGGAGACGGGCATTTTCGACCAGTCTTCCCAGACCGTCCGGAATTTCTGGAAGGCTTTTTACGCCGGCATCAACCGCTGCAACGTCGTGCTGCGGTATGTGGATGGTGTGGAAGGTCTCTCGGAAGAGTCGGCCATCCAGTACAAGGCCGAGGCCCGTTTCCTCCGTGCATTCTTCTATTACCATCTGGCGTGGGGATTCGGCGGCGTTCCCCTGGTCACATCCGACATCTCGGACGGACAGGAGCCCCGGGCGCCCTTGAAAGATGTATATGAGCTGATCCTCGGCGATCTGACTTATGCCTATGAGCATTTGCAGGATACCAAATACGGTATCATGGGGGCCGGATCCGCCAACAAATGGACGGCTGCAGCCTACATCGGCCGTATCTGCAACTACCTCGCCGCCTGCAAGCGCTATGGTACGGGATCGTCTTTCGTCGACAAGCAGCCGCTGAACGATTTCTCCTTTGTGGACGAGGAGGCCATGACGGCCAAGGCCAAGGCTGCGCTGGAGGACGTCTGTCTCAATTCCCCGTATTTCCTCAACGAAGACTTCCGGGTCAATTTCCTCGAATTGAGCAAGGACATGCAGTACAACGAATGCCTGTTCCTCTCCGAAAACTATGTCGTAGGGGCTTCCGGCTACTTCTCCTGCACTTCCTGGCCGACACCGGCCAGCTACTCTTCGGGCGATGCCAACGGCGGATCCAACCGCCACATGCCTTCGCCGACGGCGTTCTATTCCTATGTCAAGCAGGATGCGCGGCGCGACTGGACCTGCACCGGACGTTACAACGAAGGATGGCAGACCCTGAAGATCGACAAGCACAACTACGCCAGCCCTTGTATCCAGGACTCCACTACCATCAACGGGGTCAAGAGTCCGTATCCGTACTATGACAGCCCGAGCCAGACCTGGAATCCGACATCCAGCTACAAGCAGTGCACCGGTAAGTTCCGCAACGCCTTGCTCACGGACGAACTGATCCAGCATCCGATCATGCGGACCTCCCTCTCGTACCCGTTGATGCGCCTCTCGGACGTTTACCTGATGTACGCCGAGGCCCTCTATTTCTCCGGCAACGAGTATGAGGCCCGGGTCTGGATGAACAAGGTCGTGGAGCGGATCGCCACCGACGAAGACAACTACAATTTCCTGGTCGAGACCTACCACAAGGATGATTTCATCGACGAACTGATCGCGAGCCGCGAGCGGGAACTCTTCATGGAGTGCTCGCACAAGTTCGACCTCATCCGTTTCAACCGGATCGATGCGGCGATCGCGGCTATCGAAACCACCTATGTCACGGGCGAGTATATCGACCCCACCGTCCTGGCCAGACAGTACAAACTGAGTACTTCGACCCAAGCTGTCCTGTACCAGACGCTCAAGGATTACTGGCAACCCTACAAGATCTGGCTTCCGATTTCCGACGAGCAGATCGGAGTCAATCCCAATTTGAAGCAGAATGCCGGCTGGGGCGGAAGCGGCCCGGTAGGCGAGTAACCTTTTAACAGTGAAATCCATGAAACAGATATATAGATTAATGACCCTGCTGGCTGCGGCATCCTGGATGCTTGCCGCCTGCGACATCCTCCCGACTGACGGTCAGGAGACGGTCCCCGACGTCTATGTGAAGCCTGCCGGCGGCCCGGTGTATGACTTCGAAGGGACAATCGCGATGGACGGGTTCGCCTGGACCTCCACGTCCGATATCGGCATTTATGGCTTATCCGGCGGCGCACTCGTCAAGAATCAGCGCTGCAAGATCGACGGATGGGGGTATGAGCCTCCCAAGGGTTATTCCGCGTCCGGTACGGCGGGCGGCGGAGAGGAAATCGTGCAGGAGGAAGAAGTTTATCAGCCTTCGAAATACGACGGCCAGCCCACGGCCGTGTTCCATGCCGAGGGGCTCAATATCCCTGGGGGCAACAACGAATTCCTGGTGTGCGCGCCTTATACGCCCAGCCTGATCTATGTGCCGGGCGAGCGCATGATTTATGACCTGAGCGTCCCGCACGACCAGACCCAGAGCAAGGCCGGTGCGAAATCCACGCCCCTCTCCATCGGGCTGGCCTCCGGTGATGCGGCGGACCGGCACTTCCAGTTCTCCCTGACTCCGGTCGCCACGACGGTCAAGATCTCCATCGCTTCCAAGGAATTCGAAGGATACTATCTCAACAAGATCGGCCTGGTCAGTGCCGACAATCCGGTCTCCGGTAACATGGACTACGCCATCGATACGAAGGAGACGACGGTCAACAGCTCCTACCAGTACATCAACCTCGCCATCCACAACGCGAGTCCCCTCCGGGCGGATGAGCCCCAGGCATTCTATATCACGGCGCTTCCGGGTGCGCATACCAATGACCTGACCCTGACCTTTACGCTGGAGACTCCTTCCATGACGGTTTCCCTGCCTGTTGCGCTGGCGGCGACCGATTTCGTGGGCGGACAGACCGTCGAGGTCAACTTTGCTGACCTGAAGTCTTCCGACAACAACATCGGCAAGTGGTTCTGCCCGCTGGAGAGTCGCAAACTGGTCGGCCTGGGCTATGCCTACGGACAGGCCAACACCTTCCTGATCCAGAGCAAGTCCGCCGTCTATGCCGGCGCATCGCTCTCCGCCAATCCGGACATTCCGGAAGAAGTCGAGATCGACTACCGGCTCCGTGGCGACTACACCAAGGCCGAGAGGCCGGACGGGGTGACCTTCGAGTGGCTGACCAAGAACGGCTCCGCCATCTATATCCCGCGTTCTGACGGCAAGTTCGTAGCGGACAAATTCTCCTTCACGGTCGATGAGGAGAATTACACCGTGACAGTCAAGAATGAAGGCTCCACCGCGGGGGCCCCGATCCTGGTCATGAAGAAGGATGGAAAGATCCTGTGGGGCTGGGCTTTCTGGAACATCGCTGCGGATGGAACTGCCGTCGAACCGGTCAACATCGGCGGCGTCCAGCTGGCCAACCTGGCGATCGGACAGCCGACCAACAAGGCCGAGTGGATCAGCGCCAACGGCGCCGGCCATTTCGTCCGGACCTTCTATTATTACCAGTTCGGCCGTTACCTGCCCTTCTACTGGGACAGCTACACCTCGGTGTATTGGGCGTACAACGCGGCAGGACAGACCCCGGTCAGCGGCACCGGCAACATGTACGCCGTCAACGGGCCCTTCATGACCCTGGCCGAGTCGTTGGAGTACCCCGCCGGCCTGGTCTGCCACAACGGCACCGACAATGCCCTGGCCTGGGTCCTCGAATCCCAGTCCGACATCTGGGGTTGCGAAGTGGGTTCGCCGGACGTGGCGGGTACCAAGACCCAGTACGATCCTTGCCCGAAGGGCTGGAGGGTTCCGGATGCCGCTACGTCCGATATCCTGTCCGCAGCCTATCAGGGGTACAACAACACGGCCGGTTTCCGCGGCTTGTACAGCGGATCGATGGAGTCGGAGGACTACAACTTCATCTTCGCAGGTGAGTGGGACGGCCGCAAAATCGCGACCAACGGACGCCTGACAGGCTACGGAACCGGAGGAACCTGGTCCGCAAGCTGGCCGCAGTACTACTGGACCAACTATGTGGCATCGGCCTCTTCGAGCAATGCCACCGCCTTTGCTTATTGGGCTTCCAGTGCCAACAAGACGCCGGCCGCCTATACGGCTTCGCACCAGAAGGCGACGGCTACGCCGATCCGCTGCCAGCGGGATACCGATAACAGATAGGTTTTCCCAGGATGAAACCTTTGCATTGGCTCGTCATCGCCGGCATCTGTTTTTCTTGTCAGGGACCCCGCGAGGTGGAATACAAGAAGACCATGGCTGATCCCGCCTTCAGCAAGGCGGAAGTGATCACTGTGGATGCCTTGCGGGGACTTGACAGGAAGACGGCCGGCACCTTGGACCGTTGGGGCGGCTATGATCACGTCGAACCCGACGCGATCGTCAGCACCAATCCGGCCGGATTCTGGCGGACGGGCAGGTACAAGGGAAGGTGGGTGATGGTCGATCCGGACGGGCACATCGCCCTCCTGCACGGGATCAACGGCGTCATTCAGGACCGCGGGAAAGTCCAGAATACGCCCCGGACGAACGCCTTGTTCGACCGTACTTTCAAGGATGTTTCCGCCTGGTCGCAATACGCCGGGGACCTGCTTGCCCGGTATGGGTTCAATTTCTTTTCGTTCAACGGCAACAAGGACTACGACAATACGGAAGAGATCTATCACCTGGGCTCGGATCCGGTCCTGAGCGAAGTGATCTTCGTGTCCTTCCTGCACGGCTTCGACCGGCATTTTGACCGGGCGCAGGCCAATGTGTGTGTCAACCTTTTCGACCCGGATTATCTGGACTATCTGGACGAAAAGGCAGAAAGGCTGACGCGCCCTTATGTGAACCGGCCTCATTTCATCGGGTATTATACGGACAATGAGATCCAGTTCCGATGGGTGAAAGACAACCATCCCGGCGTATATCTCAAGGATTGGCTGTCTTTCGAATGCAGGCCGGACCAGCCTCGGGCCCTGGCGTATGCGAAGGCGTACGCCCAGCAGTTCCTGCGCGGGAAATATGGTGTCGAACCCTTGCCGGAGAACATTACGCCAGCCATGGAAGACGCCTTCCTGCAGGATGTGTGCGACTACTATTACAAGACGGCTTCCGAAGCCTTGCGGAAGCATGACCCGAACCATCTGGTCCTCGGCAGCCGCATCCATGGCCGGCCGCAACAGCTTCCCCAGGTTGTCGGTGCCTGCGCGAAGTATTGTGACGTGGTCTCGATCAATCTCTACCATGTATGGGAGCCGAACGATGACTATTTCATCGACAAGTTCAAGCCTTGGACGGCCACCTGCAGCAAACCTTTCCTGATTTCGGAGTTCTATACCCGTGACGGCACGCGCTCGTTTGCGGGAGAGCCGTATGCCAACGCCGGAGAAGGCGGAGGCTGGATCGTGAAGGGCCAGAAAGCCCGCGGTGCCTATTACCAGAACTTTACGCGCAAGCTGATCAGCTATGATGATTGCGTCGGGTGGCAGTGGTTCCAGTTGACGGATGACGATTATAAGGGTTATGGCTGGAACAACAAAGGTGTGATCGCACCGGATTACACTCCCTACGGGGGCTGCCTGAAACAGATGGCCCGGTTGCATCGTAATATTTATAGTATTTTAGACTATTACTATCCATGAAAACCTTCACGAAGTGGGTGGCTGCGGCAGCCGTGCTGCTTGTTTGCGCTTGTGGCGGGAAAGAGCCGGCAACCCCGTCGGGCGGCGGAACGGGCCGGCCGGACGAGACGGTCTCTTCCTACGAATTTGCCGTCCAGCTGGCCGGGGACCTGCCCCATCTGTGGTCCGCTTCGGACCAGATCAAGGTCTGTGACCCCAAGACCGGCGCCAGTTACGGGACGGTGTCCTTGTCTTCCGGAGCGGGTACCGCTACGGGCCGTTTCAAATGGAGCAAAACGCTTCCGGCGGGGACTTCTCTCTGTCTGGTGTATCCCGCCTCAAAGACCCTCGGTTCCAATACCTCGCTATACCGGCAGCAGGTACTCCCCGGTTTCGGCGACCCTTCGTCCGGCTCCGATCTGTTCGCGGTCAGTCCGTCCTTCGTCCCTGCGGAGCAGAACACGGTCACCCTCACGAATCCGCTCGCGGCGGTCCGCGTCATCCTGGATGCAGAAGCGTATCAGGGCTATCGATTGTCTTCCGTGACGCTTCGTTGCGCCGATGCAGCGCTGAGCGGGACTTATACCATCGAAAAGCAATCCTTGGCCTTCAAGGCCGTCGAGGCCCAGCACAGTGTGTCGGTCTCGCTTTCCGGCAATCCGGCCGTCAGCGGGAGCGGGTCCTATGTCACCCTCTTGGTATTTCCGTCCGATTTCACAGGTCTGAATGCGACGATGGAGCTGGCCCTGACGTCTCCTCAAGGCCTTCAGAACGTAAAATCCTATCAGGTCGACCTGGGCTCTCTGGCGGCCGGAAAGGTCAAGGAAGTCAGGGTCTCAGCCCTGACTTCAGACGAATACGTCCTGACGGATGTGTCCTACTACTGGTGGCGCAACGGCAAATATGTCTCGGCTCCTTCCCGGACCATCTCCGGGATGAACGGTCTGGAGAAACTCAGTGAGGACTCGGCCCGCGATGCCTGGGGCGGTTTCAACGGCGTCCCGCCTACCCGGGTGACCAGTTCCAATCCGGCCGGTTTCTGGCGGACCGGCTATTATGGCGGCAAAAAGGTTTTTGTCGATCCGGACGGCAACGTCGCTTTCCTTTCCGGGTTCAATTTCGTATGCCCGGACATGAATATCGATAACTATGGAGCTCCGGTCGCCAACTATTATAACGCCAAATTCGCCAGCCTGGACGAATGGGCCCGGTGGTGCGCGCCCAGGATCGCCGACATGGCGTTCAATTTCTATTGCCATTCGCCCCGCCGGATCAAGTATTACGACAACATGCCTGCGCCCGGGATCAGCATCACCCCGTCCGTACGGGAAATCCTGCGCCAGGGGAACGGCACTCACCGGCTCAGCCAGTGTGAAAACCTCTTCCTGCTCCGCACCTTCTACTGGGACTACCGGTCCGTTTCCGGCAAGTCTTTCGACCCTAAGGTCCAGTCCGAGTTTACCTTGATGTTCGACCCGGACTATCTGGCTTCCATCCGGGAGACCGCCGGATACGGCGCCGGCTTGTTCCGGGATGACCCGGCGTTCATCGGCTGGTATTTCGACAATGAACTTCCTTTCGTGGACGTGACCACCTCCTACCCGATCCCGATCACGCTGAAGGGATTCCTGGATCTCGCTACTGACCCGGCCGATGCGGATTATTTCCGCTGCAACGTCCCGGCCAGGCAATGGGCGCAGGATTGGATGCAGGCACAGTACGGCACCCAGACCTATTCCTCTTCGATGGAGAAACCCTTCCTTGCAGCCGTGGCGGACTATTATTTCAAGACGGCCTCGGAGGCCATCCGGGCCGCCGATCCCAACCATCTGGTCCTCGGCTGCCGGATCCATGCCGATGCCAAGGAGACCCGGGAAGTGATGGAGGCGTGTGCCCGGTACTGCGATGCGGTGTCCTTCAACTTCTATGCTTACTGGGACATCAACCATTTCCCCGCTTTCCAGTCCTATCCGGCCTGGCTGGGTGACAAGCCCTGCCTGGTCAGCGAATTCTACACCAAGGACAGCACCCTCAAGGCGCCGGACGGCACGCTCTACAAGAATGGAGAGGGTGCAGGCTGGATCGTGGACAGCCAGTCGGACCGTGGTATCTTCTATCAGAACAACATCATCCGTTTCATCGAGGACGACCAGATCGCCGGCTGGCACTGGTTCAAGTGGACGGACGATTACGACAGTTCCAGCTCCGGCTGGGTCAACAAAGGCGTCGTCATCCCGGACTATTCCGGCGTGCATGAGGCCTGCGCCAAGTTGATGAAAGAGGCAAATATCAATCAGTATCAACTCCTTAAGTATTACCATAACTGATCCGGAGGTCCGGTTCCCATTCTTATGAAAAAGACGCTTTTCAGCCTGTATTCTCTATCAGCCTGCCTGACGGCTTTGTTGCTTTGCATCGGTGCCGCGGCGCAGGACTACGACGTCTATCTCTGTATTGGACAGTCCAACATGGCCGGACGCGGCATCCTGGAGCCGCAGGACCGTGAGCCGGTCGAAGGGGTTTTCCTCCTGGGACCCGAAGATACGCCGGTCCCGGCGACGGGGGATGCCAACATCTGGTCAACCATCCGGAAAAAGGCTTCCATGCAGGGGTACAACCTGTGTATCCCCTTTGCCCGGAAGATGTATGCCCGGACCGGCCGGCCGGTGCTGCTGGTGGTCAACGCCCGGGGCGGCACGATGCTCGACCAGTGGGTCAAGGATGCCCCCTGCCATGTATTCAACAAACGGGAGGGGGATGATCCGGAAAAGATTGGCCATCCGATCCCCCAGTTCTATGCCGAAGCCGTCCGGCGGGGAAAGGCCGCGATGCGGTACGGGCCCTTGAAGGGCATTCTCTGGCACCAGGGTGAGGGAGACCGGTCCCAGGCGCTGCGCGAGACCTATATGGAGCGGCTGGGGAAGATGGTTTCCGATCTGCGGGCCGATCTCGGGGTCGGGGAGGAAGTGCCTTTCGTGCTCGGTGAGACCTATCACGGGGGCGTCGGCGCTCCGGTCAATCCGACGCTTGCGCAGGTCGGATACTTTATCCCGAACGCGTATTGCGCGTCGGCGGACGGATGCCCGGCGAACAGGGACAATCTGCACTTCAGCCACGAGGGACTGACCCGGCTCGGCGAGCGCTACGCGGAAGCCATGCTGGGGGAGCAGCCGCCGGTCCGCTATGTCAAGGCTCGCAATCCTTTCCTGCATCAGTGGATTATGTATCCCAGCACGACCCTCGACGATCTGCCTTTGGTTCCGGTCGCCGACCGGACCGACAGGTGGGGCGGGCTGAAAGGTGGACCGCGTTTCAAGAAGACCGGCTTTTTCCGGACGGAGCGTTACAAGGGGCGCTGGATCCTGGTGGACCCGGACGGCCGGATGCACATCGACGCCTCCGTGGCTGCTTTCCGGCCCGGTCGCGGCGAGGCGCAGAAGGCCTCCTTTGCCGGGCGCTTCGCTTCCCCGGCGGAGTGGTACGAGTCCCAGGCCGGGATGGTGCTGTCCTGCGGATTCAACGGCTCGGCGGCTTTTTCGGACCACGAATCCAACGCCTCTTTCAACCGGACCCATCGGAAGAAGAAGTTTACCTATCAGGTCATCCTCAACCTGATGTCCGGCTATGCCCACGCCAAGAAGGTGGCTTACCAGTTGCCGGGCCATACCGGCTACCCCGGCGGCTGCATCCTGGTGTTTGATCCGGGATTCGAGGCGTATTGCGACAGCGTCCTGGCTGCCCGGTGCCCGAAATATGCCGCAGACCCGCACTTGGTCGGTTATTTCTCGGACAATGAGCTGCCATTCGGCTTGGAGAACCTCTCGGGATACCTGAGCCTGCCGGAGAGCGATCCCGGTCACCAGGCTGCGGAGCGCTGGCTGGCAGAGAAGGGGATCGACTCGACGCAGGTGACGGATGCGGTGCGGCATGAATTCGCCGGCTGGGTCGCCGGGCGGTATTATGAGACCGTGTCGCGTCTGCTGCGCCGATACGATCCTTCCCACCTGTATCTGGGCAGCCGCCTGCACGGGGATGCCAAGTTCCTGCCGGAAGTGGTTGAGGCGGCGGGGAAGTACTGCGACGTGGTGAGCTATAACTATTACAGCGACTGGGAGGTCCGCCCCGAGGAGATCAGCCGGTGGAACGAGTGGTCCGGCAAACCCTTCATGATCACGGAGTTTTACACGAAAGGCGAAGACGCCGGCCTGCCCAATACCCGGGGTGCCGGATGGCGGGTCCCCACACAGAAAGACCGGGCGGTCCATTACCAGAATTTCGTCCTGAAACTCCTGATGTCCGATTCCTGCGTCGGCTGGAACTGGTTCAAATACCAGGACAACGATCCCACGGACCGGACGACCGATCCTTCCAACCGGGACTCCAACAAAGGGATGGTGGACAATGCCTACGAGGTCTATCCGGATCTGGTCGAAAGCATGAAAGCCGTCAACGAACGCCGGTACGCCCTGCTTTTCCAGTTCCTTCCGGCCGGGCGTTGACGGATTTCCGCAAAGATTGCTTATCTTAGCGGTGCTATCCAAAAACTGCACCATGAGACCCATCGTCACCCATTTTACGGACAACGACCTGTATACTTTTACCTGTCAGTACTATATTCTGGAGAAATACCCGCGCGCGGAGGTGGAGTACACCTTCTTTGACCGGAACGGCACCCGCTATCCCAAGGGCTTTGACAAGCTGCTCCGGGAGCAGCTCGACCACATGGCCGATGTGGTCTTCACCCAGGAGGAGGCCGATTACATGCGCGACGCGTGCTATTTCCTGCCGCTGTGGTACTTCACTTTCCTGAGGGGTTACCGTTTCAATCCCAAGGAGGTCTCGGTTGCGCAGGATGAGGAAGGGCATCTGGAGATCACGGTCCGGGGCAAATGGTTCTCCACGATCATGTGGGAGATGCCGATCCTCTCGACGATTTCGGAGCTGATGCACGAGCTGCGGGGCGACTTCGGGAAGTACGATCCCGTCCTGGAGCGGAAGCGTGCCGTCGAGAAGTCCGAGCGGATCTTCGGCGCCGGCCTGGTCTTCGGCGACATGGGGACGCGCCGCCGTTTCAGTTTCGAGCACCAGGACAGGGTGATCGGCGCGATGAAGGAAGTCTATGATTCCCGGCAGTGGCCGGGCACCTTCACCGGCACGAGCAATGTCTATCTGGCGATGAAGCACGGCACCAAGTGCCTGGGCACGATGTCCCATCAGCTGATCTCCTTCGAGGAGATCGTCAGCGGCGTGTTTGAGTGCAACTTCAACGTGATGCGCAAGTTCAGCGACGTCTATGACGGCGACAACGGCATCTACCTCTACGACTGTTTCGGAGACAAGGTCTTCTTCAGCAACCTGTCTAAGCGCATGGCCATGATGTACAAAGGCCTTCGCGTGGACAGCGGCGACGAGACCGAGCAGACGGAGAAGATCATCGCCAAATACAAGTCCCTGGGCATAGACCCGGCGACCAAGCAGGTGGTTTATTCCAACGGGCTGGATGTCGACCGGGCGATCGAGATCCACAAGATGTGCGCGGGCCGGGTGCAGGACTCGTACGGCGTCGGGACGCACATCACCTGCGACGTGATCGGCGTGGAGCCGATGAACATCGTCGTCAAACTGACACGCGGGCGTATCACGGAGCTGCGCGAATGGCACGACTGCATCAAGCTCTCCTGCGACAAGGGCAAGACCCTGGGCAATCCGGAGAAGTGCAAATACATCCTGTCCGTCGTGGGAGATTGATGCGTATGGATTGCAGGATCGGGCAAGGATACGACGTGCATGCCCTGCAGGCGGGGCTGCCGATGTGGCTCGGAGGCGTGCAGGTCCCCTCGGAAACGGGATTCGTCGCGCACAGCGACGGGGACGTGGCGATCCATGCGTTGTGCGATGCGCTGCTGGGTGCCTTGGCGCTGGGCGACATCGGCCATCATTTCCCGGACACGTCCGATGAGTGGAGGGGCGTGGACAGCAAGCTGCTGCTGCGGAAAGTGTGTGATCTGGTGTCGGAGCGGGGCTACAGTGTCTCGAATGTGGACATCACCATCGCGCTCCAGGCCCCCAAGATCGGGCGTTTCGTCCCGCAGATGCGGGAATGTCTCGCCGGCGTGATGGGCCTCTTGCCGGACCGGGTGTCAGTCAAGGCGACGACGACCGAGCGCCTGGGCTTTGTCGGTCGCGGCGAAGGCTGCGAGGTCTGGGCCGTGGCGCTGCTCGTCGCTGCCTGACTCGGGTGCAGGACGTTCGCAGTTCCGGGACGCTCCAGGCTCAGCGCTGCTCCTCCTCGATCTGCCGGGCGCGCAACATCCACCAGCCCCAATGCCCGTCCACGTTGTGGATCCCCCACTTCGGCGACCAGTCGTCGTTGTACTGGCTGAACGCATCCGCGCTGCGGTTGAATGAATTGGTGAAATCCCATCCGAAGCGCGTCCCCTGGTGCAGGGTGTTCTCCAGGATCTGATCCAGTTCGTCCTCCGTATAAACCAGCGCACCGGCACTCCCCCCCATTGTCATGTGCTCCGAGACCGCCCAGTCCCGGCCTGTCTCGCGCCGGATCTTCCAGACCCGGTCGTAAGCCTTCTGGTTGGGCTTGCGGGTGCCGCCGTCCCAATGCCAGTTGACCTGGACGATATTGGCGCAGGTCAGCGCGCGCAGGAACTCTTCCGGATTGCCGTCCCGGGCCATCATGGAACTCTCCGCCCCGTCCAGGTAATCGACGGCCACGTAGGCGTGCTCCCCGGCGACGGAGCGCCAGGCCGCCGCATCCTCGTTGACCCAGCGCGCCAGGAACTGGGCGCGGAACTTGTTCCAGGTCTTGTATTGGATGAATTCCTGCGGGATGGGGAAGCCCTGCGGCATGGCCGCGTCGGGGTTGGTGATGCCTTTCTCCTTGAGCCACAGCGCGTATTCCCGGCGGGCGCTCTCGCTGTAACAGAGATATTGGTCGCCGGCGTACTGCGGCTCGACGGTCGTTTCGAAATAGAGGATCTTGCGCGTATCGACCGCATTCGCCAGTTCGCGGATGTAGCGGTGGACGGCGTCGCGGTATCCCTGGTGGAAGATGGAGACGACCTTGGTGCCGAATCCGTACTGCGTGTCCGTGATCGCCTGGCCCTTGTCGTTGATGGCATAGGCGTCCGGCCATTTCTCCCAGAACCCGTCAGGGATGCGTCCGCCGCCGACCGAATAGGTCTCCACGGACAGGCAGGGGTACATGCCCCGGGCATAAATCTCCTCGATGAGATTGCGCAGCGGCTCCAGCGGGACATCGATGGAGCCGTCTCCGTCCAGGTCGAAGTGGTTCCAGTAGCAGTTGAGGGAAACGGCGTTGTAGTGCTTGGCCTGCAGGCTGTCCAGCAGCGCGGCGACCTTGCGGCACCCGTCTTCGGAAGCGAAACTTGTGAGGGGCTTCGCCGTCTTGAGGAAGGTCCATTCCCCGTCCAGCCAGAACTTCCCGTCATGGATGGACCAGGCGCTCCAATCGACGAGGGGGTTCGGGTCCACGGGCGGGTTGGGCGTCGTTTCCTTGGTCAGCGGTTCTTCCGGAACTTCAGGTGTTTCCGGGGTTTGCGGAAGCTCCGGCTCATCCGGGATCTCGGGTCCTGCTGGGGCATTCCCGCCGCAGGCGGCCGCAAAAACCGTAAGCCAGCCGATGAGGAGCAGGGTGACCGGCGACCGCAGGGGAGACGCCGGTATTCTTCGTGCATGGATAGTCAACATGAAGACAATAATATCGAAAATGAGTCTATTTCGCAAGAAAAATTTTGCAAATAAACGAAAGTGTTGTACATTTGCTGTCCCGTTTCGGCGGGTTGACAGTTTTCCATTGAGATATGGTGTAATGGTAGCACTACAGATTCTGGCTCTGTCAGTGAGGGTTCGAATCCTTCTATCTCAACAATTTACATTGGTAATCAAGGGGTTACGAAATTACGCACAGTATTTACGCACACTTCCCGGATTATCAGACTCATAACCCCGCGGGGTTATGATGGCGGGGTAGCTCAGCTGGTTAGAGCGTCGGATTCATAATCCGGAGGTCGTGGGATCGTGACCCACTCCCGCTACTCCAAGACATAATAAGTAAGCCGGCAAGTACGAAGCTGCTTACGCCCAAAGAAACACTCTATATATCGTCCGGCGCTTTGCACAGCGGCGGTTTTCTTTTATAAAGGGAGACAGATGAAGTACGACAAGCATACTGACAACCGGTACCTGGGATTCACTTTTGATACCCAGACGGGCATCAATGTCCTCACCGCACTTCGAGACTTGGGAAACGATAGGGTAAGTGTGCGGCTTATGCTCTCCTTCGCCCTGTCAAAAATAGAACACCGGCGCGAGAAGCTTGAGAAGATGAAAGTGCTGAAAGCCAATAAGAGCATCGTCAGTGTCTCCACCCTTGCTCAATATCTCGGTGTCAGCCGTCAAACAGTCTATAATTGGCGTGACACCGGATACATCTTCCGCACGGAACAAGGAAAGATTGATCTTGAAGAGACTGTTTCTTTCTGGGAAGCTATTGACAATTGGGTTCAATAATCGCCGTTGTCCTCTGATTCTGACTCCGGAAGCCGGTCTCGGAATCCAACAGAATACTCAGCGCCTGAATCTGGAATCTCTCTTCGGTGAGGCTCCAGATTTCTGTATACGAAGGAATGCGGATGGTCATATGCCCGGAGCAATTCCCTTCTGCCAGGAACCCCTTCATTCCCTTGACGCCAAAATCTCTGCCTGGAGTCGTGAGCCGGAGCCGGGAATACATGCGGTAGCGTTCCGGATGAGCATCCGGAGGCACATGGGCATCTACGTTTATTATCAGGACGCCATCCTCAACGGCGACCCTTTCAAACGACACATGGAACGGTGGTGGCATCCTGAATGGTTGGGGCTCCGGCGTATGCTCATCCCCCATCAGCGCAAAGCCGTGGTATGCCGATACGAACAAGTTGTTCCCGGAGATATGCGCCTTATGATCAAACGGTGGCCGATGCGGCTCTGCTGTCTTTTCGTAGGAAATCCACTCCTTCTGTATCTCAGCGTCAAGACCAGCCCATGCTTTCAATGCTCTCCTGTGTACAGCTAAATGTTCAAGTTGGGCCGGAGTGCCTGGATAGGAGGGTTTTACTCTCTTTCTGGTATAACACTTTCCATTCCGATGGTAAAAAGTTAGACTGCCAGCGGAACCGTAGGCGTCAGAAAAGAGTATGGAAGGTCTAAACAGGGGCATACTTCAAGTTTGTACTTTTGGGCAAAGCAATAGCACATAATTACCTTCTCGGGTATAACAAAGATAATTAAAATCAGCGACTTAAACAAGCTTCGCTAGACCCGCAGCGGCGTCAGCCGCTGCTTCATGTTGTATATATATAAACCCTTGCTCCGTCCTTCGGCGTGGTAGGGCGCTCAAATACGCACTGTCCTGGGAGCGTAGGTTTCCCAGTCAACCTTGATTGTTGGCAGTCTTGCAGGCAAGCACGATGGCGCGGGAGATGTCGTCGGCTTCTTTGATGTCCTGGATGCAGGCGCTGCTTGCAAGTCTGACAATGACCAAGGCCCCGAAGCGTAGCGGAGGTTTGGGCCGAGAGGCGGTCTGGAAGCGTGGGGTGAGCGCTGGCTTTGGCGGGACAACGGACGGGAGACCTGAGGCTCCCGGCCGCCGACAAAGACAGTGACCTGTGCGGTGGGCAGACGGCCTCCCGGCCCTTGGGCTGGAACAGCCCAAGGGAGTGAGCGCGGTCGAAGGTTCGAGCGGGGTACCCGGTTCCTAGCTCACTGGCAGTGACCCACGAATAAAAGCACAATGCCAACGCCGCTGAAGCGGGCGTACCGGCGCAGGGTGTGGCTGGCAGCACGCCGGTAGGAACAGGACAACGATCTGAGCCTAACGGTGGGATGCCAGACATACGCTGCGCCAGCAGCCGGAACGGCTGCTTCCTGGATGCCCGGAAGGCTCTGTGGTGTTTTTGCCGAGCACGGGCCGCAGCGTCGCAGGCGGCCATGGCCGACTGCCGCGAGGACCGCGCACAGAGCAAAAATGACACAGTGCCTGGAGGAATAGCAGCCAGGTTAAACCACGGCTCCGCCGTACCTTGGAGGAACAGGCACGAACACTTCCTGGGCAGCTTGTCTGCACAGGAGGTGTTTGGGACTGGGCCGACCCGCAGCTGTGCTGCATAAGGCGGCAGGAAGCTACCCTGAATGCGAGGGATGCCGGTCCCTCTTATCCCCTGACGGTGTTCGTGGCGGCACTTTGGGGGCGGGGGCCCCGAAAGTGCGGAGTTTTGTGACGGGCCAGGGCCGGGGATGGCCCTGGAACAAAACTCCTTTCCTGACACCGCCTCGCACGGGCACGGGATGACGGTGATTCGAAGGACGGACGGAGCATATTAACATAATTAAAGGCCAAATTGTATAACGAGCCGGGCGGGAACGTTGATTCGCAGGTACTGACGGTGCTCCGGCTTGCTTATACAATTTTAATTATGTTATTATGCGGATTTTCAGGCACTTACGATAATTCGGAGGGAGGCCCGGGCGATTATTCTCCTCCCTGGGGAGGTTGGGTGGGGATAAACACACACGGTGAGCAGGCAGTTGTAAAGCAAGTGCAACGCGCGGAACAACTGACTGCTGACCGTGACCGCATTTCATTTGAAGCTGTGGGAATAATGAAGACAAATGAACGGGATGTGCTAAGTCTCTTTTTTGTGTGGGAGGGGAAGTTTGTTTGATGCTTAACATCCTCCGCACTATCAATGGCAAAGAAGAAATAGCGGCTTATATACTCCCGTACATACGCCGCTATCATGCATCTACATCCGAGCCAACTCCTCGGGAACACACCGCTACTAACCACGCCTACTGGATTCACATCCACATGGCAGCACGACAAGCAACCACACACTTAGAGGTTGCTAGGAACTGGAACGAGATCGAAATAAACATCGAATTCGTCGGTCCTACTGTTGCATGCTCGGCAAAGCGGAGTAACATACCAACGATTGTCATAGCTCCCCGCTTTCTGAACGTGAGCACCAACGAGATCTGAACCGTTGCATCCTGATGCTCCACATACGTTTACTTTCTTCCCCGTTTGCTTCTCCCAGTAATCAAGCCATGAAGAGTAGCCAGAGGGAGGAAAGAATCGCCCAGATCCATTAACATTTTTTACTCTTGTCCAAGACATAGTCATAAACGTCAAAATGTCAAACACCTATTCTCTGATAGTTCAGCCATCACCCGGTATCATTTGGCAGCAATGGACGCCTCTTTATCAACCCGATAGTCAAGTACTGTACCAAATAAAATATATTCCAAAATGTCAGTTTATTTGCCAAACAGGAGTAAAAACGCCAATTTTCCTAATTAAAATAGCAAATATTTGCTATTTTAATTAGGAAAATCCCAAAAACCATTACCTTTGTATGTGCAAACCAGACAACCGACACGCCATGATACAGGAAATAAGATTCAAGAACTTTTTGTCATTCCGAGACGAAGCGGTCTTTAGCTTTGAGCCCACAAAGGATGAACCGATTAACCGCATTGCCACCATGACCGATGGCACTAAACTTCTCCGGTTTGCTGTTGTATTTGGAGCGAATGCCTCTGGCAAGTCAAACTTTTTAGAGGCATTAGATTTTCTACGTAGGTTTTGGACTCAGGTCCCCAGAAGGAACGACTTATCCACCCGCGTAGTTCCCTTCTTATTGGATAAGGACACTCCTTCAGAGGACACTGCTTTCGAGGTAAAATTCTACGTAAAAGATGTCCGCTACTGGTATAAGCTTACCCTCAACAAGGAAAGGGTCTCTAGCGAGTCGCTATACTTTTACGATTATCCTTCCCCTCAGCCTACCCGCATCTTCTGGCGCGAGTACGCCGATGGGCAGTCCGTGGTAAAATTCAATCCCGCAGCGGTAAAACTTAAAGCAGCCGAGGTCGAGGCAATTAATCTCAATTGCTGGAAAAATATGTCCTTCTTTGCATCAATGACAAAAGTGAACATAAGCATTGATCGAATCAGCGATGTCATACGATGGATTAATGATAAGTTCATGCCAGGAATTAATCGTAGCACCGAACTTTCCGGCTATGCAAAGGAGAAGATGCTAAAAGATGAGGGCTTCCGCAATTACTTGACATCATTCATCAAAACGGCCGACTTAAGAATCGCTGAGGTCAGCGTAAAAGAGACATCTCATGCTTTAAACGAGCAGCAACTCAAGATGGTCTCCGAATCCACCATAGATGAAGAGTTGAAAGCAGAAATCCTGTCCAGCGGCTCTATTAAAGACATTGATACCGGCTTCAAGGTGCGAGTCAAGAACGTCCGTGGAGAAGAAGAGTATATTCTTCCCGAGAGCAGACAATCCGATGGAACTACCCGTGTTATTCAGATTGAATCCGCCATTTACACTACTATTAAAGAGCAGGCTTTCTTACACGTGGACGAAGTAGAGGCATCTCTGCATCCTTCCCTTCTGGACTTCGTTTTAAATGAGTTCCTGAAGGTGGCAGATAATAAATCTCAACTACTTGTTACCACCCACTACGACCCTCTCTTAGATAGTCTGGATGTGAACGATCTTTTTGGGAAAGATTCCGTTTGGTTCACAGAGAAAAAAGAGGATGGTAATACAGAACTGTATCCTTTGACAGATTTCAAAGGACTCAGCAAACTATCCTCCATCCGTAAATCATACAAGAACGGCCAGTTTGGTGCCGTTCCTGAAATCTACATTTAAGCGTTATGGCAAGAGCAAGGAAAGAGCGTGAGATAAAACGCTCACGGATTACCGTGATAGGAGAGGGACTGACCGAGCGATGGTACTTTGAACACCTTCGGGCACTCAAAGGATTCCGATATGATTGTAAGCCCCGGTTTTTCTCCCACCAGTCATACGAGGAAATGCAGAAACTGATTGAGTGGGTGCTTCAAAATGGAGGTATAGCTGTATGCGTCTGTGATGCGGACATTACTCGGACGAGCGAGGAACGGCGCAAGAAGCTTCTGGATATGAAGGCTCATTACGACCAAAATGACCGCGTGCTTATCTGCGACAGTATGCCCTCCATTGAATTCTGGTTCCTAATCCATTATGTGAATACCAATAAGTACTTCAATGATTCGGGTTCTGTCATCCGTGTTCTAAAAAGATTCATTCCGGGATATGAAAAGACCGGCTCATTCTTGGAGAAGTTGTCCTGGGTTGCAGACCTTTGTGCTGACAACCATTTAAAAGAAGCATGTGAACGTGCCGCTCTTTTGGGGCCGGGTGACGAATCATATTCAGAGATATATCGAGCCATTAACCTCTTTTCTGAGACGGCAACTCCAAACAAGTAAGTCAACAAAGGCTTCTTTCTTCGATAAGACAATAGTGATTAATTATTAATAGGCCTTCCCCTATATTCGGAAGGCCTATTTCTTCTTAAGAATCCACGCCAACATGTTGGCACTCAGGCCAAAATTGATTGTCCATGCGGGTGCTGGTGCCGGAAATGCTGTATGAGCAGCGTAGAGTCTGGCGCGAACCGTAAACTCGGTTAAACCGCCAGCCATGGGAAGATACTCAACGACCCTATAGAATTTGAAATCTGTAGAAAGACCGGCCTGAAAGCGGAAGCCGGATATCTCATCGGTTTTCTTATCCGGGTTCACGGGGTGGTATGGGTAGTCAATAAAGCCTACGCCGATTCCGGCAAAGGGGACGAGCCTCCACCACTGCGAATCATACACTGTATATCCCAATGATGCCTCCATATTACCGCCTTTCATCTTCTCTCCCGCATTCCACTGATACCCATCCCGCTGGATATCCTTCTTATAGGTTCCACCCTGTCCCAACAGGCCGCTCAGATAGAGGTTAAAGCGGCTGAACGTAAAATCAAAACCGAAGTCCAAACCAGCAATGGGGGTTACGTATGCTGCCATCGGCCCGGTATAGAATTCACTTCCCACGCCCAAATGAGCGCCGATACCAAATCCCCGGGGATAGATTCTCAGATCTGAGAACTCCGCATTCCCAATCTGGGCAAGTTCGTTCTGGACGCGGCGTGAATAGTAATTCACGACAGCGGTATCCAGGCCCTGCCGCGTTTCGTCTTTCATCTTGGCAAGAAAACTCTCAGCTACATCCAAATGGAAATGCATCACATTTGGATAACTGAAATTGGAGCCCGTCAAATAATCATTCTGCGCACTCCGACGGCAGATTTCTACATAGTTAAATCCTGTCTGGATATACCGAAGCATCTCCGGAGTCCGGAAATCCGGATGGACCCAAGAGGAAAAGGGATTCATATAACTGCGGGACTCCGGGATGCGGATAAGGGTATTCCCTATTTTTCGGCGGCCCGTGTCCCAGGAGATGCCATATTCGAACCCCGTTATCTGGGGAAGTTCGTTTTCCCTTGTCGAAAGGTCTGCCCATGACAGGGGGCCGTTGTCCCAATACCGTATGGAAGACTCCATCGTCAATTCAGGACCCGAAGTTGCAACGACTGAATCCGGATTCTGCGCCACTGAATCACCGCTTTTCACGGTGCGGACGAACCATCCTATCTTGGGGGTCATCCGTAAGTCGATGGCATCTTCCGTAACGCCCACAATCCCCGCAACCAGTTCCAGCGGTGTCTCGCTCAAAACTACGCCAACCGGCGAGACCACCTGGTATTTGAACGGCACAACTACAGTTTCCGGCAGCATAGTCTGCGTAAGGGTCACTTCATCAGGAGTGCGGCCTTTATTGTCATATGGGAAGAATTTCAGGAACCTGCCGTCGAACTTTGTCTGTTTCTCTCGGCGTTTTAAACAATTTGGCCCCTGTATGGTCTGGGGACGGGTTTTCTTTACGATATCTTTCCAGAACCAATAATCCGGATGTCCCTCCGATGCATTGACGAACTCTTCCAGAATGGGCTCCAGATCCGATGTCCACCAGCCAAAACCAAGCGCAGTTAGGGAACGGGTCTTTTCCAAAACTTTCTGCCAATCCTCCGGCGTTCCGGTAAGGGTGATAGACGGAATACCGCAAACTGCATAGACGGCAGTATATTCAAAGTACGGCTTGACAACATCCATCAGCGTCACTTCAGATGCAATGAGTTCATCCGGCCCGGTAGTGGAAAAATCGGCTACAAGCGACGCCGCAATATCGTTGTTCGTGTATTTGCCGATTCCGGCCGTAAAACCCGGCAATGAGCCCGGCCCAGTCGGCCTGGTTGGAGAAAAGGTCGTCGCGGGTTTCCACTTTCAGTTCCTTTTTCCCCTCATGGTTCACCAGGTGCGTCCGGTACTGCTCCGGATTCTCATTGATGCAATAGCTTACCTGCTGGCAGATGACCAGCCAGATAGCATCCGGACTAAGAGTAATGGGCCGATGCTGGCACCATGCCTTCAACAGCATCGAGAACAGGACATCCTCGCCGATATCGTACAGGTCTTTTTCATCGGAAAAGCTATTGGCCAGCAGTTCCGGTTTCCAGTCAGAGAACAGATTGCCTTCTATATTCTGATTAAGCCCTTTGGCCAATTCAGCTCCGCTCGTGCGCCAGCCACAATGACTCGTGGGATGTTCCACTTCGTCAACTGCGAAAGTTATGCTTCCACCCCTCTTGTCAAGTATTAAACGGGAAGGTTGCGCGTTGGAGAACACAACCATCATAAGACCTATATACAGCAAAAAGATGCGCTTCATGACGAACCGGTTTAGAAGTTATAGGTTATGCCCAGGCCATTGGAAGTACTGCCGACATTGAAGGTTGGATTATAGGATTGGTTTTGAAGTGAAGCATTGTATTCTTCCGCTATCCCTTTAAGCGTTTTTTTACCGGAGACCCATAGGGGGATGCCAACAGACAGGAACGGGACACTGCAACCAACTCCAATAGCTGAAACCTTCAGGGCTTCTTTCACATCTCCGCCAGCAATCATCGATCCAATAGGATAACCGATGGCAAATCCTATGCAATAGGCGCCAATATTGTTGAGAATATTGGCGGTCTTTGTCTTTCGAGTGGCTTTGATAAAGCCTTCGTACTGCGCTCCTTGGAAGTAGCTCGTACCTTGATCTTTCGTGATAGCATTTCCCAGTGAATTAAAGAGTTTTCCATCCTTATATGAAATGGGGCCGGAAACCACTCCGCCATCAGAGAGTGTTAACGGTATGATTCCATCAATTGTTTGTGCCTTGAGTAATAAGGCAGACATCACGAAAATGACAGTTAAAAGAATTCTTTTCATATTCATACGCTATTAAATCTATTGTTATGCAAACCTTACAAATCTTAACAAAAGTGTGGAGTTCGTATCAAATCCTACCAAAGAAGGTTGTGGCAAACCCCGAAGAATAGGCAGACCGGTTACTCCACACTCGTCCGATATGAAGTGCCGATCTATTAGGGTCAGCCTGCATAATCAATGACGAGCGGAGTGTCATACGGAGCCCTCTTCGATTTGAAAACTGCCACATTTTCTTTAGAGGCTGACGAAAAACACTTTCGCAGATATGTCATCTTCCCGAAGGAAGGTTCTACAAAGATAATGCTTTTTTGTTAAGAAGTAATACGGCACATAGTTACTAATGCATCTACAGTGTTATTGACTTACTATATTTCCCTTGCGCCACTCTCACCAGTTGCCCACTCTTGCACCAGGCGGTGATGTATTTCTCGGCGGTTTTGGGGGCAATGGCAAGGGCGGAGGCGGTCTGAAGGAAGGTTTGGGTGTCGAACTGGGGCGGGAGGTCGGACCAGAACTTCTGCTTGCTGAAGGTGCGGGCATCGGCAGGGGCCTTGATGGGGGTAGAGATGTGGGGAAGGGTGTTGTACACGCCGATGATATGTTCCAGGAGGGTGCGGGCGACGTGGAGGGCGTTTTCGTAATCGTCTTCCCGGCAGGTGAGGGCCTGTTCAAATACACCGTCTTCCATGATGCGGAGGGCAGAGAAGATCATGGCGATGCGGAAGGTGACAAGGCCCAGGCGGCGGACGGAGGAGACGATGTCGACGTTGCAGCGGAGAACCGTTTCATATTGGAGCTCCTCGAAGACGGCGTTGAACTTGTCCTGCTGCTCCTCGGTAAAGGTGAAGACAATGTCCTTTGCATTCTTGAGTTCCGTGTAGAAGTCGAAGAATTCTGCGCCCAGGGCT
>JAFUWZ010000011.1 GCA_017471045.1 Bacteroidales bacterium | reverse complement strand
TGTTTCCGAAAATGCAGCGGCGTCCGGCGTCTGAAGAGTCTATACCGTACCGAATACGATCAGCGCCATGCCGGCGAGCAGGACGGCGAGGGCCAGGGCCTTGGCGCGGAGGTTGGTCTCCTTGAAGAGGATGGCGCCGCCGACGAAGGTGACGAGCACGCTGCTGCGGCGGATCATCGAGATGACCGACAGCAAGGCGTCCGGATCTTTCAGCGAGAAGAAATACAAGGCATCGGCCGTCGTGATAAAGACGGCGATCAGAAGAATGTTCCAGTCCCAGCGCAGGGGCTGGAACTTCTCTTTGTCCCGCAGCCACGAGACGAGCATCGTCAGCGCCAGCAGGACCGTGATGTAGAGGTTGCACCAGCTCTGGACGAAGAGGGGCTGCATCGAACCGAGGATGTGTTTGTCCCAGAGGGCGCTGGCTACCCCGGCGGCGACCGACAGCGCCATCCACCAGACCCCGGCGTCGGTCCGGAACTCGATGCCTTCCTTGCGACTGGACAGACTGAGCATGTAGAGCGCCACGAGCGCCACGATGCTGCCGGCCCACTGCCAACCGTTCAGCTTTTCGCCGAAGATGAGGATCGACAGCAGCAGGACGAACACCGGCCGCGAAGCCTTGATCGTCGAGGCGATCGTGATCGGGAGGCGCTTCAGGCCTTCCATGCCGGCCACCCAGGAAAGCGTCACCAGGACCGCTTTGCACAGCAGGCGCAGATGGTCCTGGAGCGGACCGTGGGAAAGCCAGGGGGAGAGGAACAGGGTCGAAAAAGCCGTCGCCAGGAAGAGTACGCCGAAGCTGCTGTTGTACTTCAGCGACTGCTTCTTCGCCACGTCATAGACACCCAGCATCAGCGCTGAGCCCACTGCCAGCCAGATCCACATAATCTTTTTTTTGAGGATGCAAAGATAGAGTATTTTGGCTATCTTTGTATCCCTATGGCCAAGAAAACGCAGGAGATACAGACGCTGTCCAAAACCTACAGGGACTGCATCGAGATCCGGGGCGCCCGCGCGCACAATCTGAAGGATGTGGATGTGGACATCCCCCGGCGCAAGTTCGTCGTCGTGACGGGCCTGAGCGGCAGCGGCAAGTCCTCGCTCGCGTTCGATACGATCTATGCCGAGGGCCAGCGGCGCTATATGAACACCCTCTCCCCGTATGCCAAGCATTTCATGGGCATCCTGGAAAAGCCCGAGGTGGAGAGCATCGAAGGGCTGAGCCCGATCATCGCGATCGAGCAGAAGACCACCGGGTCCAACCCCCGTTCGACCGTCGGCACCATCACCGAAGTCTATGATTTCCTGCGCCTCCTGTACGCACGGGCCTCACGGGCCTATTCGCCGGTCAGCGGCCAGGAGATGGTCCGCTATACCGACGAGCAGATCGTCACCCTGATCCAGACCCGCTACAAGGGTCGTAAATGCCTGCTTCTCAGTCCGCTGGTCCGGGGCCGCAAGGGCCACTACCGGGAACTGTTCGAGCAACTGCGCAAGCGGGGCTACGCCCAGGTGCGCATCGACGGCGAGATCCAGGATCTCGGCGCGGTCGAAGCCGTGGACCGCTACAAGGCCCATTTCATCGAGCTGGTGGTCGACAAGCTCAAGCCCGGCGACGGGGACGAACGTCGCATCCGCAGTTCCGTCATCAACGCGCTGAACCAAGGCAAGGGTTCCCTGGCCATCCTTGACAACGAAACGGGCGAACTGCACCATTTCTCGAAGCACCTGGTGGACCCGGAGAGCGGCATCTCGCTGCAGGAACCGGCCCCGCATACCTTCTCTTTCAATTCGCCGGAAGGCTACTGCCCTCACTGCAAGGGCCTGGGCCGCATCGTCAATGTGGACATCGACAGCATCGTGCCGGACCGGCGGCAGAACATCGCCGACGGCGGCATCATCCCGCTGGGTCGGCTGCGGGAGACCCGCAAGTTCGAGGTGGTCCGCGCCGTCGCGCGCAAATACGGCTTCTCGCTGTACGAGCCGATCGCCGACATTCCCGATGAAGCCTTGTCGCTGCTGATCTACGGCTCGGACGATCTGTTCCGCGTCGGCGAAGGCAACCTCTCGGAGATGGTCAGTTTCCCGGGCGTCGTGGACGACATCGACGAGAAGGTCGAGTGCCCGGTGTGCCACGGGACGCGCCTCAACGAGAATACGAAGTGTTTCCGCATCGACGGAAAAGATATTGCCGAAGTCTCCGCGATGGAGATCAGCGCGTTGCGCGACTGGTTGCGGCATCTGCCCGCAGTGCTGAGCACACGGGAAAAGACCATTGCGCGGGACATCCTCAAGGAATTGTCGGACCGCGTGGACTTCATGCTGGACGTGGGGTTGGACTACCTCTCGCTGGACCGGCCGACGGCTTCGCTCTCGGGAGGGGAAAGCCAGCGCATCCGCCTGGCCACCCAGATCGGTTCCAAGCTGGTCAATGTCCTCTATATCCTGGACGAGCCGTCCATCGGCCTGCACCAGCGGGACAACCGCAAGCTGATCGCTTCGCTCAAGAAACTCCGGGACGAGGGCAACTCGGTCATCGTCGTGGAGCACGATGCAGAGACGATGGAGAGTGCGGACTGGATCGTCGATGTGGGGCCGGGCGCCGGCGAGGAAGGCGGCCGCATCTGCTACAGCGGCCCGGCGCATCTGCAGGGCGCTGATACGCCGGGGGCAGGGACACCTGGAAAAATGTGCCACCCTCGGCAACATAAGAGGGAGGGGCCTACCGACAGGCGGGAGGGGTCCGAAGGACGTTTTCTAGGTGTCCCTGCCCCCGGCGTGTCGATAACGCTGGAGTATCTGCGGGGCGAGAAGAGCATCCCGGTGCCGGCGCACCGTCGCAAGGGCAGCGGCCTCAAGCTCGGCATCCGGGGCGCCTCGGGCAACAACCTCAAGGCGGTCAACGTCGATTTCCCCCTCGGCTGCCTCATCGGTGTCAGCGGCGTCAGCGGCAGCGGCAAATCTTCGCTCATCAACGAGACGCTGATGCCCGTCATCAAGAACCAGTTCTACCGCTCAAAACTCTACCCGCTTCCGTACAAGGAAATCGTCGGCCTGAAAAACATCGACAAGCTCATCGAGATCGACCAGAGCCCCATCGGCCGTACCCCCCGCAGCAATCCGGCGACCTTCACCGGGGTCTTCAACGATATTCGCAACTTGTTTGAGGACACGCCGGACGCCAAGGTGCGCGGTTTCAAGGCGGGACGCTTCTCCTTCAACGTGCCCGGCGGCCGCTGCGAAGAGTGCAAGGGCGCCGGCATCAAGGTGATCGAGATGAACTTCCTGCCTTCGGTCCACGTCGTCTGCGACGAATGCCGCGGCCACCGCTACAAGGAGGACACGCTGGCCGTCCGATACAAGGGCAAGAACATCAGCGACGTGCTCGACATGCCGATCCGCGAAGCCTACGAGTTCTTCAAGCCGGTCCCGAAGATCGCGCAGAAACTCAAGGCGCTCGTGGATGTGGGCCTGGGCTATGTCCAGCTCGGCCAGTCGGCCGTGACCCTGTCCGGCGGTGAGAGCCAGCGGATGAAGCTGGCTGCGGAGCTCTTCAAGAGTGCGACGGGCAACACCCTCTACATCCTGGACGAGCCGACGACCGGCCTGCACTTCGAGGATATCAAGATCCTTCTTGGCGTCCTGCAGAAGCTGGTGGACCAGGGCAACACCGTGATCATTATCGAGCACAACCTCGACATCCTCAAGTCGGTGGACTGGATCATCGACATGGGGCCGGAAGGGGGCGCGCGGGGTGGCCGCGTGATCGCGCAGGGTACGCCGGAGGAGGTGGCCGCCGATCCGTCCTCCGTCACGGGCCTGTATTTGAAAGAAGTATTAATATAAACGCGATATGACCAAAATCGAAGCCGCCAGGCAGGAATACAAAGACTGGTGCAACGCCATCGGCGTGGATACCATCGACGCCTTGAACGCCACGCTCGCGGATGGCCGCGCCATCGAACTGATCAACCTTTGTGAGGCCCGCCAGGAGCGGAAATATGCCGGCATCGCCAATCAGATCTATTACCGTCGCAAGCAGTCCCGCATCGTGATGATGTCCGGTCCCTCTTCCAGCGGCAAGACCTCCTCTTCGCTGCGGATTGCGCAGCAGTGCCGCGTGCTCGGCCTGAATCCCAAGGTCATCGAGCTGGACAACTATTTCGTCAGCCGCGACCGGACACCCCGCGACGAGAAGGGCGAGTACGACTTCGAGTCCTTGTATGCGATGGACATCGAGCTGCTGGACGAACAGCTGAATGCCCTGCTGGACGGGCAGGAAGTGGAACTGCCCCGCTTTGATTTCAAGCAGGGCTTGCAGCTCAAGAGCGGCAAGACGCTCCGGCTCGGTCCCAACGACATCCTGTGCATGGAAGGCATCCATGCCCTCAATCCGGCCCTGACTTCCGCCGTGGACCAGTCCCGGATCTTCCGGATCTACATCTCGGCCCTGTCGGCCCTGCCCGGCGGCGAGAAACTGCACAACTCCACGACGGACAAGCGCCTGCTGCGCCGCATCGTGCGGGACAACCGCGTCCGCGGCATCTCACCGGAAGGCACGATCCTGCGCTGGCCCAGCGTGCGGGCCGGCGAGGAAAAGAATATTTTCCCCTATGAGGAGAATGCCGCCGTCATCTTCAACTCTTCGACCCTGTACGACATCCCGCTGCTGAAGTACTATGCCGAGCCGCTCCTGGAGGGCATCGCCGAGTCTTCGCCGGCCTTCGCCAAGTCGCAGGCCCTGCTGCAGTTCCTGCAGTTCATCACGCCGCTCAAGCCGGCGGAGATCGCAGCGATCCCGCCGACCAGCATCATGCGCGAATTCATCGGCGGACAAACTTTATAAAAGGGGGCTAGGCCGCCCCCTGTGACCCCTTGCGGCTCCCGACCTGCCGACATCGCCGGAAAACCGGCTCCGTCCCGGTCTCCGCCGGGCGCTCTGAGAAGCGCCTTCGCTTCGCTCTAAAGGCCAAACGCTCCAGCGGCGTCCGCGTACTGTGCGCCTTACTTCACCTCCACCCAGCGGCCGGGGACGACGGCGGTGACGGAGGAGTCGTACATCGCCTCGCAGCTGACGGCCGGGAGGTAGAAGCGGCCCGGATAGGTCGCGGTCAGCGAGAGGCTGACCGTCACGCTTTCGCCGGCGCCGAGGTTGAAGAAACTGTACACCCGGTCGTCCCGGAAATCCTGGTATGTGATCCCGGCGGGGTAGGCGAATCCCGTCTTGTACACCCGCTCGTTCTTGATCTCCCAGCCGGACGGGAAGCGCTCGGCGAGGGCGATGTCACGCACGGCGGCCCCCGACCGGTTGGTGATCACGGTCACGGCCTTGAAGAGCTGGCCGCGCTGCAGGGCGCTCACGTCCAGTGCCGCTCCTTTTTCGTCGATATAACGGATCTCCATTGAGAGTCCGGCGCTCTGCGCCTGCTCTTCACCGGCGGCAGGGATGCCCGTCATGGAAGTGACAGCATAGACCGGCGCCGTGCCCTTATTGGTGAGCGTCAGCGTCTGTCTGCCCGACGGGGCATCCACAAGCAGCGTCCGGGCGGCCAGGCTCTTGGGTGTTTCGACCGAAAGCGTCTTCCCGCCGGTCCGGGCGGTGCCTGAAATGCCCTGGCCGGCCATGTTGGCGGCATAGTCGCACAGGGCGTACAGGGCCCAGGCGGTGGACTGCGTGCTCATGTAGTGGGAGGCATCGTTCAGGGAGGCGGCCAGCCCGGCGGCGAGTTTGAACGCCGCTTCCTGGTCGCCGACGAGACGGAGGACCTTGAGCGCGATGGCTTTGTTGCGGTCCTCGCTGCCATACCCGTCATAATAACGGGTGCGGTCCGTTTCGGTGTAGGGAAGTCCGGCCGTCATCTCGCGGGCGATGTCGGCCTTGCCGTCGCAAGCATAGGCAGCGGCCAGCAGCCAGCGGGCATGGTTGGACTGGCCCTTGGCGCTGCGCATCACGTTCATCACGCCCCGCTGCGGCCGGCCGCAGGCGGCCAGGGCATAGAGCCCGTAGGCGCGCACGAAGTCTCCGGCCTTGGTGTCCTTGACCACCGTCGTGACATAGGCGAGGAGGGTCTTCTTCAGGTCGGCCGGCACGGCATAGCCGGCATTTTCGGCCTCCTGGAGGAAGTGCAGGGCATAGACGCTGCCGAACGGGGAAGCCTCCGGCGTGCCGGGCCAGTAGCTGAGGGACCCGTCGCCCCGGCGGAAGCTCTGCAGCCGGCGGAGGGCTGCCTGGATGTTGAAGTCACCCAAAGCGGCTTCGTCGGCGCTGCACTCGCTGACCTGGCCGAGGTACAACTGCGGGAAGACGGCGGACACCGTCTGCTCGAGGCAGCCGTAGGGGTAGTCACGAAGGTACTTCATCCGGCCCTGGAGGTTGATGGCCAGGATGGCGGACCATTCGACCGAGAGCGCGTTGGTGCCGTCCAGGCCGAAGAGGTCCACCTCGACGGTACGGCTCTCGCCGGCTTTCAGCATGGCGGTCTGGACGCGGGTCACTTCCGGATTGGGGCTGAGGATGTCGAGTTCGATGTCGTGGCGCGAACGCTCTCCGCCGGCGGCCGCCGTGACGCTGACATGCCCGATGCCGGTCTTCTCACCCACCTGCAGCTCGAAGTACTCGATCTGCTGGCCTTCTTTCTCGCTCAGGACCTCCACGCTGGAGGGCCCGGTGACCGAGAATGCCTTGTCGGCCTGGAGGGACAGCCTGACCTTGCCGACGCCGTCCTTGAGGGAGAAGAGCGTGACGGGGACCTGGATCCGCTCGCCGACGCTGACCGTGCGCGGCAGGGTGGCCTGCACCATCACGGGCTGGGTCACGTTGACATTTTTCTGGCAGCTGCCCTGGGCCTTGCCGTCGGAGGCGACGACCATCGCCCGGAGCGAACCGATGTATTGCGGGATGGCGACCGTGTGCGTGGCGCTCTTGCCGGGTTTGAGTTCGAAGGGGCCGAGCCAGGACACGACCGGCGTGAAACGGTCCGCCTTGCGGCGCTTCAGCGGTCCGGACGCTTCGTCGTCACCACCGATGGCGAAGAGCTGCTCGATATGGCCGCCGTAGGCGCCGATGATGTCGTCATACAGATCCCAGGTGCGCACGCGCAGGGCCTCCTTGGCGTAGAAGGAATTCCACGCATCGGGCGTCTTGTAGCCGGTGAGCGAGAGCAGGCCCTCGTCCACGAGCGCGACGACATAGTGCATGGCGCGGCCGTCCTTTTCCTTGACCTTGAAACGGACCTGGGTCTCGGGCTTGATCTCGTCGGCGATCTCGATCTGCGGATGCAGGTGGGAGGACGGGTCCTCCACCGTCAGGTTCCGGACGCCGTAGAGCCGGATGGGCGCGTCGTTGAGGCTGCTCTGGTAAGGCTGGATCAGGGTGACGAAGGCGTAGGCGTTGGGCTGCATGTCGGCGGTGACGGGCACGCGGATCTCCGTGCTGCCCTCGAAGGCCGTGACCAGCTCGCTGCGCAGCAGCCTGCCGCCTTTCTCGATGGAGACGAGGACCTGCGAACCCTTGGAGGAGGGGATGACGAGCCGGGCCGTTTCGCCGACGGCATAGCACTCCTTGTCGGTCCGGATCGCGAGACGCGTGGCCCCGTCTGCGACCTCTTCCTCCCCGGCATCTTCGTTGACGTCGCAGATCAGGGAAGTCGCGTGGCCGCCTTGCTCATCCGTGACCCGGACATAATAGGTACCGGCGGGATAGCGGGCCCAGTCGAAACTGAAGGTGCCGTGACCGTCGGTCGTGGAGAAGCGTTCCTCAAAGACGAGCTCCTTGCTGCTGCCGGCCATGTAGGAGGCGATCTCGGACGAGGAATTCCACCACCAGCTCCAGTCCACGTGGTAGATCTCGGCGTGCAGGCCGCCTACGGACACGCCCTTGCCGTCGGGATCGACGGTCGCCACTTCGAAGCGGTGGCTGACGCCCCGTTTGAGGTACTCGCTCTTCCAGGGGCTGACGTCCATCCGGGTCTTGAGGCCGACGTATACGTCGAAGGGGGACAGGCGGAACTCGCTGTAGCCGGTGCTGAATTCGCCGGAAGGCTCATAGGCGCGAAGCGTAAAGCCGGCCGTGAGCAGGCCGGGAACGGCGCGGCGGTTGAGCTTGACGCCGGCGTCGAGCGAGCAGCGGCCGCTGCTGTCCGTGACGAGGCCGGAATAGGTGAATTTCTGGTCGTCGAAGGCGCGGGCGTCATCTTTGAAATCGAAGGATTCAAAACCTTTGAAACGGGTCTTGGCCGGCGTCACGTCGAGTTCGCCGTCCACTTTCAATCCGCTGCCGGGCGCGCCGTACAGCCAGTTCACGGCGACGGTGCCGCGCGTGTCGCCATCCAGCCGGATGACGGGTGCGGCAAATTGAAGGTCGATGTCCAGCTTGTTGGGCTTGATGGTCTCGATGCGGACCGGCTTGGTGAAGGTCTGGCCGCCGATCTCGACCTGGATGGTCCAGCGTCCGGTCGCGGCGTCGCTCTGGGTGGTGAAAGGGAAGTGGAAGAGGGGCTTCCCGTCGTATTTGCGGGTCAGGGTCTGGACCACCTGTCCGTCGGCGTTGCGCAGCGTCGCGACGATCGGATGGCCGGCCGGCAGGGCGCCGTTGTCGAAAAGGATGACCGTACCGATGTGGAGGGTGTCGCCGGGACGCCAGACGCCCCGTTCCCCGAAGATGTAGGCCTTGATGCCGTCTTTGTGGGTCGTGCCGCTGACCTCGAAGTTGCTGGTCGTGAGGGCTTTCTCCTTCCTCAGGTCCAGGTAGGACCAGCTGGCGCCGTCCTGGGCGACCAGGAAGCGGGCTTCGTCCCGGACCGGGATGGAGAGATGGCCGCTGCGGTCGGATACGCCCTTGGCGAGTTCCTGGCGGACGTAGTCGTAGAGTTTGATCCGTACGCCGGCAGCCGGGCGGCCGCTGAGGATGTCGAAGGCGTACACGTCCAGGTCCTTGTCGCCCTGCTTGGCGAGGAGGGCCAGGTTGCTGCACAGCAGGCTGACGCGCCGCTCCCGGTAGGTGTCATAGTTGCCGAAGGAGTAGTCGCTGTCGTAGAACGTCTCTTCGGTGAGCGGCTCGCGGCCGCGGATCTCCACATAGTAGACGGCACCCGGTTCGGGGCGGACCATCTCGTCCACGCTCAGGGCATAGGTCTTCGCCTCGCGGATGTGGGGCGCATCGGGGCTGCCCAGCACGAGGGTGGTGTCGGCGATCACCCGGGCGACGCGGTCGAGCTCGTAGCGGGCATCGTAGCCATTGTTCTGCATGAACTGCAGGATATTGCTGCTGAATACCTTCCGCACGCGGACCTGCGCCTTGGCGTAGCCGGTGGAACGGAAGGGAAGGTCCAGGGACCCCGAGGAGGGGAGGATGGATCCTTTCCCGATGAATCGGATCTCGGGCACGATCTCGTCGGGAGAGAGCCGCTCCGCCGAAGGGACGGCGACAGGGCTGGCGGCAGCCGGTGCCGCGGTCTCTGAGGCCGGCGCGGGAGCGGCGGTGATGGCTCCCTGGGCGGAAGCGGCGGTCGCCGCGGATCCGTCCGCCGTGTTGCCGGGGTTCGGATGGTTGCACCCGGCGAGCGCCAGGAGGCCTGTCAGGGCAAGGGAAAGGAGGGGTGACGTTTTCATTCGCGTTAAATTTAGTATTTTTGTCCTTCGATGGGCAAAGGTACGAAAATAGTGCTTACGATCGCCTATGCCGTGATCCTGGGCTATGCTTTCTGTCTGCCCCGGAACCTGTTCTCGTCGCCCTGCAGCGCGACGATTCTGGGCGAGGGGGGAGAGCTGCTCGGCGCACGCATCTCCCCGGAAGGGCAGTGGTATTTCGGTCCTGCGGAGACGGTGCCGGACAAATTCGCCCGCTGCATCGTCTGCTACGAGGACGGACGTTTCCGCCGGCACGGCGGCGTGGATCTCCTGGCGGTCTGCCGGGCTGTAAGGCAAAATCTGCGCCAGGGGCGCGTCGTCAGCGGCGCCAGCACCCTGACGATGCAGGTGATCCGGATGAGCCGCTCCGACAAGCCGCGCAGCTGGGCCGAGAAGATCCTCGAGGCTGTCCTGGCCACACGCCTGGAGTGGCGCTGCTCCAAGGACGAAATCCTGGCCCTGTACGCCTCCCATGCCCCTTTCGGCGGCAACGTGGTCGGGCTCGATGCGGCGGCCTGGCGCTATTTCGGCCGCCCGGCGGAAGAACTCTCCTGGGCGGAGAATGCCACCCTGGCCGTCCTGCCCAATGCCCCGGCGCTGATCCATCCCGGACGCAACCGGGAACGCCTGCTCTCCAAGCGCAACGCCTTGCTGGACAGGCTGGAAGCGCAAGGCATCATCGATGCGACCGAGTGTCTGCTCGCCAAGGACGAACCCCTGCCGGACAAGCCCCTGCCGATGCCGGACCAGGCCTTCCACCTGCTGGAGCGGGGGCGGCGCGCGTCGGGCGACGGGATGATCCCTTCGACCCTGGACGCGGATCTGCAGCGGCGGGTCAACGCCGTGGCGGCCCGGCATTTCACGCTCAACCATACCAACCTGGTGGACAACCTGGGCATCCTGGTCGTCGAAGTGGCGACGGGCCGGGTCCGGGCCTATTACGGCAACACGCGCGGCTGTGCGCCGGACCTGCGCGGGGCGGACGTGGACATGGTCCGGGCGGCGCGTTCCAGCGGCAGCACGCTCAAGCCCCTGCTCTATGCCGCGATGCTCCAGGAAGGCTCCATCCTGTCCGGGACGCTGGTCAAGGACACGCCCTACAACTACAACAATTTCTCACCCAAGAACTTCAACTTGACCTACGACGGCGCGGTCCCGGCCTGCGAGGTAATCGAGCGCTCGCTCAACGTCCCTTCGGTGCGGATGCTGGAGCAGTACGGAGCCGCGCGTTTCCTCTCGCTGCTCCGGGAGCTGGGCTTCCGGACCATCGACCGGGATGCGGACCATTACGGGCTGTCGCTGATCCTGGGCGGGGCCGAAATCTCGCTGGAAACCCTTGCGCGGGCCTATTATGAACTGGCGGCCCGCCTCTCCGACCGGCCTGTTTACCGGGAACTGGCCTACCGTTCCGACTGGCTCCGGAAGCCCATGCCCGCGACGGCGGTCCCGCTCTCGCCGGCGGCGATCTGGCTCACATTCGACGCCCTGTCGGCCGCCAACCGGCCCGAGGAGGAAGCCTCATGGCTGGATTTCAGCTCTTCCCGCAAGATCGCCTGGAAGACGGGTACGAGCTGGGGCAGCCGCGATGCCTGGAGCGTGGGCGTGACGCGCGACTACGTCGTAGCGGTCTGGGTCGGCAACAGCGACGGCGAGGGGCGGGCCGGCATGACCGGCGTGTCCTATGCGGCGCCGGTGATGTTCGACGTCTTCTCCCTGCTGCCCGCCTCGCGCTGGTTCGACATGCCGTTGTACGACATGGCGCAGGTCGCGGTCTGCCGCCGCAGCGGACTGCCGGCTTCTCCGCTCTGTCCGGAGCGGGACACGATCTGGGCGTGCGACCTGGAGGTCCGGCCCGATCCCTGTCCCTACCACCGTCGGGTACACCTGGACGCGGAGCGGCGCTTTCAGGTCAACAGTGCCTGCTGCCCGGTGTCGGAGATGGTAGTGGATACGTTTTTCGTGCTGCCGCCGGCGCAGGAATGGTACTACATGCGCCGGCATCTGGACTATGTGCCGCTGCCTCCCAGGCATCCGCAGTATGACGCGGATGCCGGCGGGGGCAATCCCATCGGGATCATCTACCCGCAGGCAGGCATCACGGTAGTGCCGACGCGGGGCCTGGACGGACGCAAGAAGGGCGCCGTGATGAAGGCGGCCCATTCCGATCCGGATGCCGTGCTGTACTGGCATCTGGATGAGACTTATCTGGGGCAGACGCGCGGGGAGCATGAGATGCTCGTGTCTCCGGAGCCGGGGCCCCACCGCCTGACCCTGGTGGACGGGGACGGGGTCCGGCGCAGCGTCACGTTCCGCGCCGAATAGCTTTTCAGCGGGTTTCGATGCCGTCCACCCACCCGGTCTCGGGGTCTTTCCCGTTGAACGGTTGGAGGAAGGGATTGTGCGTGCGTTCGTCGCCGATGGTCGTGGGCCCGCCGTGGCCGGGGAAGACCCGCACGGCGCCGTCCAGTCCCATCAGTTTGTCCATGATGGAAACGATCTCCTTGTCGTAATCGCCCCAGCGCAGCTGGGTGTTGCCGATGGTCCCGGCAAAGAGGGTGTCCCCGCTGAACAGGACGCCCTCCTGCGCGGCGTAATAGCTTACGCTGCCGGGAGAGTGGCCGGGCGTCTCGATGACTTGCAGCGTAAGGTCCCCGATCCGGAGGGTATCTCCCTCGTGCGCCTCTTTCCAGGGCCAGTCCGTGTCGGGGACCGGCATGCCGCCGTCCGCGGCCAGCAGGGCGGCGTCCCGCAGGATGACAGCTTCGTCCGGGTGGAGAAAGACCGGGACGCCGTAGGTCTCCACGCAGTGGGCGACGCCGTAGATGTGGTCGAAATGGGCGTGGGTCAGCAGGATGACCTGCAGCCGGATCCCCTCCTTCGAGAGGCATCCGTCCAGTGCGGCGGTTTCCGCGTCCCCCAGGAATCCGGGATCGATGACGGCTCCCGCCCCGGCTTCGTCGGCGACGACATAGGCGCGTTCCCCGTAGGGGTTGCAGGCAAATTGTCTGATCTTGATCATCGGCAGCGTTCTTTTCTTCTGCAAAAATAAAAAAGCTTTGCTAAATTTGTAGGACATCACTGATAATTACGCGCCCCAATGCATATAGGAGTAGCAGGCAATATCGGCAGCGGCAAGACGACGCTGACCCGGATGCTCGCAGAGCATTACGGCTGGACGCCCCAGTTCGAGTCCGTCACCTACAATCCCTACCTGGAGGACTACTACAAGGATATCTCCCGGTGGTCCTACAACCTGGAGACCTATTTCCTGGCCCAGCGTTTCAAGGACCTGCTGGAGATCTCCAAGTCGGAGGAGGTCATCATCCAGGACCGGACCATCCTGGAGGGCGTGTACATCTTCGTGGCCAACAACAAGGCCCTGGGCAACCTTTCCGAGCGGGATTTCGATACCTACATGCAGCTGTTCGAGCTGATGATGTCGATGGTCAAACTGCCGGACCTGCTGATCTACCTGCGATCCTCGGTGCCGCATCTGGTCTCCCAGATCCAGAAGCGGGGCCGCGAGTACGAGCAGGGCATCAGCCTGGAGTACCTGTCGGGACTGAACGAACGCTACGAGTCCTGGATCGCCTCCTACAAGGGACCGCTGCTGGTCCTTGACGTGGACGGGATGGACTTCCAGAACCGTCCGGAGGACTTCGAGTCCGTGACGGACCGGATCGACGCCCGCCTGTTTGGCCTTTTCGAGTAAAATGGGTACATTTGAAAACTTTTAATACACTGTCCTATGCACGTTGCGATTGCCGGTAACATCGGAAGCGGAAAGACGACGCTGACCAAGATGCTCGCCGCCCATTATGGGTGGACTCCGAAGTATGAGTCCGTGGATTTCAATCCCTACCTGTCTGATTTCTATGAGGATATGGAGCGCTGGTCGTTCAACCTCCAGGTCTATTTCCTCAACAAGCGCTTCAAGGATGTCGTAGAGATCTCCCGTTGCGACGACGTCATCATCCAGGACCGGACCATCTTCGAGGACGCGCGCATCTTCGCGCCCAACCTCCATGCGATGGGCCTGATGTCTTCCCGGGATTTCGAGAACTACACCGACCTCTTCGACCTGATGATGTCGCTGGTCAGCCCGCCCGACCTGCTGATCTATCTGCGCTCGTCGATCCCCAACCTGATCTCCCAGATCCAGAAGCGGGGCCGCGAGTACGAGAAGAGCATCCGGATCGACTATATCACCGGCTTGAATGAGCGCTATGAGGCATGGATCAAGGATTACACCGGCAACCTGCTGATCATCGACGCCGACCACATCAAGTTCGGCAACAATCCGGAAGACTTCGCCAAGGTCACGGACATGATCGACGCGCAGATGTATGGACTATTTTCACCTAACAAAGATATCTATGGACAATAACAGACCTACGATCATCGACTTTGTCGAGAAGTATTCCCGACAGTTTGCGAATAACGTCTTTCTCCGCGAGAAGGTCGATGGCGCCTGGAAAGAAATCACCCAGGAGCAGACCCGTCAGGAGGCCTACCGCATCGGTGCCGGCCTGATGGCCCTGGGCGTGGAGAAAGGCGACAAGATCGCCCTTCTCTCCGAGAGCCGCGCCATGTGGGTGCTCGCAGAGCTCGGCGCCATGTATGCCGGTGCGACTGACGTGCCGCTCTCCGTCAACCTCGGCGACGGCAAGGACCTGCTCTTCCGCATCCATCATTCCGAGAGCCAGTGGATCCTCGTTTCCGCCAACCAGCTCCCCAAGATCCGCGCCATCATCGGCGAATGCCCGGCCGTCAAGCGGGTCATCGTCTTCGACGACACGGCCTTCTACGTGGACGGCCTGCAGGAGGGCGAGATCCGGATGTCGGACATCCAGAAGATGGGCGACGGCTTCCTGCAGACCCACCGCAAGGACTTCGAGGAGCGCTATTCCTCGGTTGGCCCCGACGATTATGCCAACATCTCTTACACGTCCGGTACGACGGCGGATCCCAAGGGCATCCTGCTGACGCACCGCAACTACACGGCCAATGTGGCCCAGGGCAGCTCCGTCATTTCGCTTGACGAGAACGATGTCCTGCTGATCATCCTGCCGCTCGACCACTGCTTCGCGCATGTGGCGGGCATGTACACGATGATGTACTACGGTGGCAGCATCGCATTCGTCCCGATCGGGAAGAATGCACTCGCCACGCTCAAGAACGTGCCCGTGGCCATCCGGGAGACGCGTCCCCACGCGATGCTCTCCGTCCCGGCGCTGGCGCGCAACTTCAAGAAGAACATCGAGGCCGGCATCAAGGCCAAGGGCCCGAAAGTCGAGAAACTGTTCAACTTTGCGGTCAAGAACGCCATCGCCTACAATAAGGAGTATTACAATGCCGGCGGCTTCCTCAACTGGTGGCGCAAGCCCCTGATGTGGGTCTTCGACAAGCTGATCTTCAAGAACGTGCGCGAGAGCTTCGGCGGCCGGATGAAGTTCTTCGTGGGCGGCGGCGCCCTGCTGGACATCGAACTGCAGCGCTTTTTCTGCGCCGTCGGGATGCCGATGTTCCAGGGCTACGGCCTGAC
Organism: Bacteroidales bacterium; assembly: GCA_017471045.1. GTDB lineage: Bacteria > Bacteroidota > Bacteroidia > Bacteroidales > UBA932 > Cryptobacteroides. The sequence goes on along the minus strand of JAFUWZ010000011.1, from coordinate 208,106 downwards.
CGAGGCGACGCCGATCATCTGCGCTAATTCGGCGGGTCACGCCATCTTCGGGTCCTCGGGCCGCATCGTCAAGCCGATGGACTGCAAGATCTGCGACGAGCAGGGCAACGAAGTCCCGGTCGGCCAGAAAGGAGAGATCGTCATCCGCGGCGAGAACGTGATGGCCGGTTACTGGAAGAACCCCAAGGCGACCGAAGATACCGTCATCGACGGATGGCTCCACACCGGCGACATGGGCTACATCTGCCCTTGGGACACGGATTTCCTTTATGTGGTGGGCCGCTTCAAGTCCCTCCTGATTTCGTCCGACGGCGAGAAGTATTCGCCCGAAGGTTTCGAGGACAGCCTGCCGGAGGTGTCGAAATATGTCTCGCAGGTCGTCCTGCACAACAACCAAAGCCCCTACACGATCGTGATGATCGTGCCCGAGAAGGAGGCGCTTGCCGACTATGCCAAGGGACAGGGCCTTGATCCCGCTTCCCGGGACGGCAAGGTGGCCATGTTGAAAAAGATCCAATCCGAGATCGACAGTTACCGCAAGGGGGGCGCCCACGAGGGTCTGTTCCCGGAGCGCTGGCTGCCGGCTGCGGTCGTGATTTGCGACGAGCCCTTCACGATCGCCAACCGGATGATGAATTCGACGATGAAGATCGTCCGGGGCAAGGTTGAGGAGCATTACGCCGACCGGATGGCCTACGCCTATACGGCGGAAGGCAAGAATCTGCTGAACGAAAAGAACCTGGCCTCTTTATAGGGACAGGGATCCTTACAGGGGTGCCCGGGCCGATACGGCTCGGGCTTTTTTTTGTTGGAGTTATTTCCACAGAATATACTCATTTTTTAATTTAAGGCCAATCTCGGATGAGAATTTTGGAAAAAAAGAAAAAAGAAAGGAAATTAGAAAAGTTTTAGTAAATATTTTTAGAAGCGTAATTAATAACCGACAGGAACTATGAATCAAGTCGTGAACGAGATATCTGTGGCTGATCTGGCCCGGATGTTTCCGGCGTTCAAGTCCGACAATCCCGCAGCGGATTTTGTCCTGGCCCAGCAAGAACATGAAGAGCTTTCCAGTGTTTTTTATTTTCCATGCCGCTTCAACGGCTTCCTATCCATCATATGTCAGGAAGGAGAACTTTCCGTCCATCTCAATCTGAAGGTGCATGAGATCCGGCGGAACATGGTTTTCTTCTGCGAGCCGGGCAACATCATCCAAATCCAGCAGTCCCCGGGCGCACGTTTCTATCTGGCGGCGATTTCCGAGAACATGGCGCAGGAGATGTCTCCGAACTGCATGCAGTACTACAAGACATCCGTTTCGGTCCATCGCGATCCCTGCATGACGCTGGAGGACTATGATTTCCAGACGGCGGTACTGTACAATGAACTGCTGCTGCGTCTGATGGGCTCGGATACGCTCGAGCGGAAGGAACTGCTGCTTTCCTATGTATCCTCTCTGATGTTTTTCCTCCGCTCTTTTTGGAAGTCCCGTGTCGAAGCGATCCCCGCCGGAGCCACGCTCCATTCTCCCCGTACGCAAGGGCTGGTTGATGACTTCATCCGTCTCGTGACAGAGCATCACATGACCGAACACTACCTGGCTTTCTATGCCAAGGAGCTCGGCATTACGCCGAAGTACCTTTCCAAGCTGGTGCGGGAAGTCACGGGCCGTTCTGCACCGGAATGGATCGATTCCTTCCTGGTCCTGGAGGCCAAAAATATGCTGAAATATTCCAACATGGCGATCAAGGAGATCGTCTTCAAGATGAAATTCCCGGACCAGTCCTCTTTCTACAAATTTTTCAAACTTCATACCGGCATGATTCCCAGTGAATATCGGAAATCGTAAGAATTATTGAGAAATGAAACGAAAATAGTTGGAAATCATAAAATGTTTTCGTAAATTTGCTTTCGAACATTGAAATTATCAATCGTGTTCAGTTGTTAAGTTCGTTTTATATGCGGAGGATGTCTTTGTGAAAAGGCATCCTTCTTGTTTATAGACCGGAACGGTATCAGAATCATATATTTTTTGTATATTAGCAAGACTTTTTTGGAATGTGTATAATAACCAAATAAAAACAGTATGGAAAAGAAAAACAACAACATCGTCGCCGTCATTACGATGATCTTCCTCTTCGGGATGATCTCGTTCGTGACGAATCTTGCTGCTCCGATCGGCAATATCTGGAAGATGCAGCCGGGTATCGAGGGCTCCAATGCCCTGGGTATGATGGGTAACATGATGAACTTCCTGGCCTATGCCATCATGGGCGTTCCGGCCGGAAAGATGCTGACCCGTTACGGCTACAAGAAAACGGCGCTTATCGCCATCGCGGTGGGATTCCTGGGCGTCTTCGTGCAGTTCCTGTCCGGTGTCGTGTTCACGCACTCCACGCTGGCCGGCCTGCCGGCCAATTTCTTCGTCTATCTGCTGGGCGCGTTCATTGCCGGTTTTTCCGTCTGCATGCTCAATACCGTTGTCAACCCGATGCTGAAACTCCTGGGGGGCAAGCGTTCCAACCAGTACATCCAGATCGGCGGTTCCTTCAACTCCCTGATGGGTACCCTCACCCCGATGCTCGTCGGTGCGATGATCGGTGTGCTGACCAAGAATTCCGTGATCACGGATGTCAACCCCGTTCTTTTCCTGGCGATGGGTGTTTTCGCCCTGGCTTTCGTCATCCTCTGCTTCATTCCGATCGAGGATCCCGAGGCGGTCAAGACCAGCGACCATGCTGTCAGTCCGTTCAAGTACCGTCATTTCATCTATGGCATCATCGCCATCTTCCTGTATGTCGGCGTTGAGGTCGGCATTCCCGGCACGTTGAATTTCTTCCTGTCCGACTCCACCAACGGCGCCGGCCTGGATCCGAGCGTAGCGGCCAAGATCGGCGGTGTCGTCGCCGGTTTCTACTGGCTGTTGATGCTGGTAGGCCGCCTGGTCTCCAGCGTCATCAGCGGCAAGGTGTCTTCCCGTACCCAGTTGACCTGCGTTTCCGCCGTGGCGATCGTGTTGATCCTGATTGCGATTTTCCTGCCCAACTCCGCCGCTGTCCCGATGAAGTTCAAGGCGGCCCAGGGTGCGGTCAACCTTCCGGTTTCCGCTATCCTGCTGGTCCTCTGCGGTCTCTGCACCTCCGTGATGTGGGGCACCATCTTCGACCTGGCCGTCGAGGGTCTGGGCGCTTCCACCAACCAGGCTTCCGGTATTTTCATGGCGATGGTCGTCGGTGGCGGTATCCTTCCGCTGATCCAGAATGCCTTCGCCGACAAGATCGGTTATCTCCCCAGCTACTGGGTCCTGGTCGTCGGTCTGGCGTTCATCCTCTTCTTCGCCGTTGCGGGCTCCAAAGTCAAGGCTGCTGAATAGGAGGTCCGGATATGGAAGAGAAGAATTTTGTAGTCGGTGTCGATGTAGGCGGTCAGACTTCCAAACTGGGTGTCGTGGATGCCCGGGGCGAGGTACTCGCCCAGTCTGTGATCCGTACGGATACCTATGGGGCTGACGCGGAAGCGTTTATCAGTGCCCTGGCGGATGCCATCAAGAAGGTCGTCGGGGAGGCCGGCAAGACAGGCCAGATCCGCGGCGTGGGCGTCGGCGCTCCGAACGGGAACTATTATACGGGCTCGATCGCCTTCGCTCCAAATCTCGAGTGGGCGGCCAAGGGATCGGTCGATTTTGCCAAGATCCTGAGCAAGAAGCTCGGCGGCGTCCCGGTCTCCCTGACCAACGACGCCAATGCGGCGGCGGTCGGTGAGATGACTTACGGTGCGGCCCGCGGCATGAAGAATTTCATCATGATCACCCTCGGGACCGGTGTCGGCAGCGGCATCGTCATCAACGGACAGGTCGTGTACGGCCATGACGGCTTTGCCGGTGAACTGGGCCACACTTGCGTCGTGCGTCACAATGGCCGTACCTGCGGCTGTGGCAAGCAGGGCTGCCTGGAGGCTTATTGCTCCGCCATCGGCGTCGCCAAGACGGCGCGGGAGTGGCTGGAATCCGGCGACGAACCCTCTTTGCTTCGCGACTGCGACAACATCACGTCCAAGGATGTCTATGATGCGGCCAAGGAGGGCGATGCCCTCGCGATCCGCGTCTTCAACTATACCGGCACCTTGCTGGGCCGTCAGTTCGCGGATTTCGTGGCGTTCAGCGCTCCGGAGGCCATCGTGCTCTTCGGCGGCCTGGCCCGTTCCAGGGAATTCCTCTATGAACCGATCATGAACGCGATGAACGAGAACCTCCTTGCGATCTGGAAAGGCAAGGTGAAGATTCTCTTCTCTCAGCTCAAGGAGTCCGATGCCGCCATCCTGGGGGCTTCGGCTTTGGCATGGGAACTTTAAAACCATTTATATTATGAAAAAAGTATTGATTTTTATCACGGTTGCCGCGGGCGTGATGTTCGTGGCTTGCAGTCAGAAACCGGCCGAGGCTACGGTGGAGGGAGAGGAGAATGCTCCCGCCGTCCAGGCTCCCCAGACGTTGAAGGATGTCACTCCGACCAAGGGTCAGATCGACTCCGTCAGTTATCTGGTCGGTATCCAGTTCGGCAGTTTCATCAAGGGGTACAATTTCGGTGACCTCAACATGGCCCAGATCAAGAAGGGCATGAATGACTTCATCAACGCCAAGGGCAACCAGCGCGATCCCGAGTTCACCTCCCAGTTCCGGGTCAACCCCGAGGAGATGAACAACCTGTTCAACGCCTATCTCGAGAAGCGTCAGGCCTATGTCGGCCTCCAGAACAAGGAGAAGGGTGAGAAGTACATGGCTGCCAACAAGACCAAACCCGGCGTCGAAGTGACCGAGAGCGGCCTGCAGTACAAGATCATCGAAGCGGGAAACCCGGACGTCAAGGCCGGCCCGACCGATACCGTGAAGGTGCGCTACAAGGGCACCCTGCTGGACGGCACCGTGTTTGACCAGACTCCCGAGGATGGCGATCCCGTCTCCCTGACGCTCAACCACGTCATCAAGGGCTGGCAGGAAGGCCTGCAGATCGTCGGTGAAGGCGGCAAGATCCAGCTGGTGATCCCTGCCGACCTGGCTTATGGCGAGCGTGGCAACCAGGGCATCGAGCCCAACTCCACCCTGCTCTTCGACGTCGATGTGGTCGAGGTTCACAAAGCGGCTCCCGTGGAGACTCCTGCCGAGTAAATTAGATTTCGATCCAACGGATCATCGGATCACGACGCCACCAGCTGAGCTGACGTTTGGCATAGTGGCGGGTATTACGCTGGATGAGGCGGACAGCTTCGTCCAGCGTTGTTTTTCCATCCATGTAATCAAACAGCTCGCTGTAGCCGACCGTCTGCAGGGCTGTCAGGCCGCGCAGGGGGAGCAGGGAACGGACTTCCTCTACCAGGCCTTCTTCCATCATCTGCAGGACCCGGCGGTTGATCCGGTCATACAACTCTTCCCGGGGCCGCATCAGGCCGATCTTCTCAATCTCGAAGTCGCGTCCGGCAGGGATGGGCTTGAAGGTGGAATAGGGCTGCCCCGTCCACAGGCAGATCTCCACGGCGCGGAACAGACGTTGCGTATTGCTCAGGTCCATGGCCCGGAATGCCTCGGGATCCAACCGCTCCAGCTCCCGGGCCAGGAAGCCCGGGTCTTCGGCCGCCACGCGGGCCCGGAGCTGTTCCCGGAATCCGGCATCGGCAGCCGGAATGCCGGCGAGGCTGTTGCAGACCGCATCAATGTAGAACATCGAACCGCCGCACATCACCAGGGTCTCATGTCCTTGATCAAACAACTTCCGGATCAGGGCCAGGGCCTCTTCCTCGTACATTCCGGCCGTATAATACTCCCGGGCCGAGCGGGTCTGGATGAAAAAATGCGGCACGGTGTCCATCTGTTCCCGGGAGGGGACAGCCGTGCCGATCGCCATTTCGCGGTAGATCTGCCGCGAGTCGCAGGAAATAATCGGGGAATCGTAGCGGCGTGCCAGGGCGAGACTGTAGTCCGTCTTTCCTACAGCCGTCGGTCCGAGCAGGATGACGAGTCTGGGCTTCACACGTTACAGGGTGAATTCTTCGGTGCCGTCGTAAACCTCCACCGCTTCTTCGTCCTCTTCTTCGTCCTCTTCTTCGTCCTCGTCGTCCTTGTCATCGAGGTCGTCAATGGCTCCCAGGATGTCTTCCAGCGGGTTGCGTTTCTTCTTCTCGCCGCTGTCTCCCGGCAGGTGGCGCTGGTCGGCGGGGAGATCTTCGAACGCGACATAACCGTTCTCGAAATCGATCGGGTCCGGGCCCTTGCTGTCGGTCAGGACAGGCGCTCCGGCGGCCTCGGGCGTCTCTCCCTCAAAGGTGATGTTGACGCTTTTGCGGTTGGTTACATCGTAGAAATAGGTGAAGGAAACAATCCCCATCTTGCGGGTCTGGGCCACGGTGACCTGGTCGGCGGCTCCGTCGCCGAGGTCAAAGAGTCCGTAGCGGGCCAGGACCTTGCCGTCCGCGTCCAGCGCCTTGAAAAGGATCAGCTGGTCGGCGGGGAACTCCATGTCCGCCCTCATCTGTTTGTGGAAGGCATATAGCGTGCTGGCAGCGCTCATTTTATATACGCGGTAGAAACCTTTGATGCCGCTGAGTGTGACTCTATAGATGTAGGCCATTGTTTAGGACAGATTGAATAGTTTTTCGCAATACAAAAATACAAAATATTTCAATCCCGTTGCAAATAATCCCCAAATTCGCTAAATTTGGAAAGGACAAGCCCCGATGGAACAGGTCCCAGACACATACAAGAGCATATCTGCGCCCTCCGAGGGTCTCTTCAAGGACAATGGAAGCCGCTTCATCGCCTTGGCCTGGCCGGTCGAGAGCGAGGCTGAGGTGAAGGGGATCATGGACTCCTTGAAGAAAAAATACCATGATGCCCGCCACCATTGCTATGCCTACCGGCTGGGACTGGACGGCGCGCGTTTCCGTGCCAATGATGACGGGGAGCCTTCTTCTTCTGCCGGCCGTCCCATCCTGGGGCAGATCGACTCCGCCGGATTGAGCGACACGCTGGTCGTGGTCGTCCGCTATTTCGGCGGGATCAAACTGGGCATTCCCGGCCTGATCCGGGCTTACAAGACTGCGACGGCCGATGCCCTCGCCCATGCCGAGGTGGTAGAGAAGGTGGCGGGGGAGACCTGGCGCCTGGAGTTCGGCTACCTGTCGATGAATGCGGTGATGAAGGTCGTCAAGGATCTGGGCTTGCCGCAGTCGGGACAGTCTTTCGGAGAGAACTGCCGGATGGATGTGCGGGTCCGCCTGTCTGCGGAGAAAGTCTTTCTCGACAGGATCTCCGAGATCTCGTCCTGTTCTTTTTGCAAAGTCTGGAAATAATCGTTATCTTTACTTATAAACTTTAAACTACTCTATAAACATGGGAAAGATTCATAATTTCACGGCCGGCCCCTGCCTCCTGCCCCAAGCGGCGATCGACGCCTCCATTGAGGCGCTGAAGGATTTCAAGGGAACGGGTGTCCCGGTCATCTGCATTTCGCACCGCACCAAGGAGTGGGAGAGCGTGATGAACGAGTGCCGTGCCCTCTGGCGCGAGCTGCTCAATATCCCCGAGGGGTACGAGGTCGTCTTCCTCGGCGGCGGCGCGAGCCTGCAGTTTTTATATGTCGCGATGAATTTCCTCGAGCATAAGGCCGCCTACCTGGATACCGGCGTATGGGCCAGCAAGGCGCTCAAGGAAGCCAAGGGCCTGGGTGAGGCTTATGCGATCGCCAGCTCGAAGGACAAGAATTACACCTACATCCCCAAAGGTTTCGAGATCCCGGCCGACCTGGACTATCTCCACATCACAACCAACAATACCATCTATGGTACGGAGCTCAAGGAGGATCTGAACAGTCCCGTCCCGCTGATCGCCGACATGTCCTCGGACATCCTCTGCCGCCGGGTCGACGTGAGCAAGTATACGGTGATCTATGCCGGTGCGCAGAAGAATGCCGGCCCTGCCGGCGTGGCGGTCGCCATCATCAAGAAAGAGGCGCTTGGCAAGGTGTCCCGCTATCTTCCGACGATGCTCGACTACCGGGTCCACATCGACAAGGAGTCCATGTTCAATACGCCTCCCGTCTTCTCCATCTTCGTGATGAACGAGACCCTCAAGTGGCTCAAGGCCGAGGGCGGCGTCGATGTCATCCATCAGCGCAATCTCAAGAAGGCCGAGACCCTCTATGCGGAGATAGACCGCAATTCCCTTTTCGTCGGCACCGCCGCCCGGGAGGACCGTTCCATCATGAACGTCTGTTTCGTCCTCGCTCCCGGCAAGGAGGCGCTGCAGGATGAGTTCCTCGCTTTCGCCAAGGAGCGCGGCATGGTCGGTATCAAGGGCCACCGCAGCGTAGGCGGATTCCGCGCCTCGATCTACAATGCCTGCACGCAGGAGGATGTCGAAGCGCTGGTCGCGTGCATGCAGGAGTTTGAATCCCTGAAAGCCTGAGCCCCATGAAGATCCTGCTTGCCACTCAGAAGCCTTTCGCCGTTGCGGCGGTCGCCGGGATCCGGCAGATCGTCGAGGCCGCCGGCCACGATCTCGTCGTCTTTGAGAAATATGCCTCCCAGTCCGACCTGGTGGCGGCCGTCGCCGATGCGGATGCGATGATCATCCGTTCCGACAAGGTGACCGCCGAGGTCCTGGATGCCGCGAAGCGGCTCCGGATCGTCGTCCGGGCCGGTGCCGGCTATGACAATGTCGACCTCCCTGCCGCTACGGCGCACGGCGTCGTCGTGGAGAATACCCCGGGACAGAATTCCAACGCCGTCGCGGAGCTCGCTCTTGCGATGATGATCTTCATGGCCCGCAACCAATTCACCCCGGCCACCGGTTCCGAGATCCAGGGCAAGACCCTGGGCATCCAGGCGTTCGGCCATGTCGGCCGTCTGGTCGGCGCGAAGGCGGCCGCGCTCGGGATGAAGGTCCGGGCCATCGACCCCTTCCTCCCGGCTGAGAAGATCGTCGGGGGGGGTGCCGAACCCGCTGCGTCGCTGGAGGAACTGTATGCCACGTCGGATTATGTGTCCATCCACATCCCCGCTACGCCCGAGACGATCGGCTCCATCGGCTATGACCTGATCACGAAGATGCCGAAAGGCGCGACCCTGGTCAATACGGCCCGCAAGGAAGTGATCGACGAGGCCGGACTCGAAAAGGCCCTGGAGGACCGTCCGGACCTGAAATACATCGCGGACGTCGCTCCGGACAATCTGGCTGTGCTGAAAGAGAAATTCGGCCTGCGCGTCTTCGCCACGCCCAAGAAGATGGGCGCCCAGAGCGCCGAGGCGAACCTCAACGCCGGCCTGGCCGCCGCGCGCCAGATCGTCGCTTTCTTCGCAGACGGGTGCACCAGGTTCCAGGTCAACAAATAGTCGCTATGGTGAGAGTCAAACCCTTTGCGGCCCTCCGGCCGCCCAAGGAGAGGGTCACCGAGGCGGCCGCTCCCCCTTATGACGTACTGAATTCCGCCGAAGCCGCGCGGATGGCCGGGGAGAAGTCCCTGCTCCACATCACCAAGCCGGAGATCGACTTCGATCCCATCCTGCCCGACCATGACCCGCGGGTCTATGACCGCGCCGTCGAGAATTTCAAGACGTGGCAGGAGCGGGGCTGGCTGGTCCGGGACGGGAAACCGTGCTACTATGTCTATGCCCAGACGATGGAGGGTCGCACCCAATACGGCCTGGTCCTCTGCGCGCACACGGACGATTATGCTTCCGGCAGGATCAAGAAGCACGAACTGACCCGCAAGGACAAGGAAGACGACCGGATGGTCCATGTCCGCATCCAGAACGCCAACATCGAGCCGGTGTTTTTCGCTTTCCGTGACAACGATGCGCTCGAGTGGATCATCTCCCGCGTGACGGGCGGTCCTTCCGAATACCGTTTCACCGACGAGAACGGCTTCGGCCACGAACTGTGGGTGATCGATGACGACGAGATGATCCTTGGTATCACGGAAATCTTCACCACCCAGGTCGATGCCTTCTATGTGGCTGACGGTCATCACCGGACTGCCGCAGCCGCGCGCGTGGGTGCTGAGAAACGCGCCATGAACCCCGCCCACACGGGAGACGAGGAGTATAATTACTTCATGGCGGTCTGCTTTCCGGAGAGCCAGCTCCGGATCATCGACTACAACCGGGTCGTCACCGACCTGAACGGTTTGACGGAGAGCCAGGTGATCGGCCGGCTCGGGGAAGACTTCGACGTGCTCTGCAAGGGAACGGAACTCTATCATCCCGGGCATCTGCATAATTTCTCGATGTATCTTGGAGGCAAGTGGTACTCCCTGACGGCCCGCCCGGGGCGTTATGACGACGCGGATCCCATCGGCGTGCTGGATGTGACCATCCTCTCCCGCCTGGTCCTGGACAAGCTGTTGGGCATCAAGGACCTCCGTACAGACAAACGCATCGACTTCGTGGGCGGTATCCGCGGCCTCGGCGAACTCAAGCGCCGGGTGGACAGCGGGGAAATGGCCGTCGCGTTCGCCCTCTATCCCGTCTCGATGGAGCAGCTGATGGCCATTGCCGACAACGGCAGCATCATGCCTCCCAAGACGACCTGGTTCGAGCCGAAACTCCGCTCGGGCCTCACCATTCATACCCTGGACTAAACTTCAACCCGCCGTGACCGATCCCGCCCTCATCCGCTCCACGCTGAAAGAGTTTTTCGGATACGACTCTTTCAAAGGCGACCAGCTCAGTATCATCACCCATCTGACAGAAGGAGGTGATGCCTTTGTACTGATGCCCACGGGGGCGGGGAAGTCCTTGTGCTACCAGCTCCCGGCGCTCGTGATGGAAGGCACGGCGATCGTCATCTCTCCGCTCATCTCCCTGATGAAAAACCAGGTGGATGCGATCCGGGGCTTCGTGTCCGGCAATGAGTCCATCGCCCACTTCCTCAATTCCTCGCTGAACAAGCAGCAGGTCATGGAGGTGCGCGAAGACCTGCTCTCCGGGCGGACGAAGCTCCTCTACGTCGCGCCCGAGTCCCTGACCAAGGAGGAGAACGTGGCCCTGCTCAAGGAGATCAAGATCGCTTTCTACGCCATCGACGAGGCGCACTGCATCTCGGAGTGGGGGCACGATTTCCGGCCGGAATACCGGCGGATCCGCTCCCTGATCGAGGACATCGGCCGCGCCCCGATCATCGCCCTCACGGCGACCGCGACACCCAAGGTCCAGAGCGACATCCTGAAAAACCTGGGGATCCCGGGGGCCCGGGTCTTCAAGTCCTCGTTCAACCGCCCGAACCTCTACTACGAGGTCCGGGACAAGGTGGACCAGGAGAAGGACATCATCAAGTTCATCAAGCAGAATGCCGGGAAGTCCGGCATCATCTACTGCCTGAGCCGCAAGAAGGTCGAAGAGCTCTCCCAGCTCCTGTGCATCAACGGGATCAAGGCCGTACCCTATCATGCCGGCCTTGATGCCAGGACCCGCTCGGAGAACCAGGACAAGTTCCTGATGGAGGAGATCGACGTCGTGGTAGCCACCATCGCCTTCGGGATGGGCATCGACAAGCCCGACGTGCGTTTCGTGATCCACTACGATATCCCCAAGAGCATCGAGAGCTACTACCAGGAGACCGGCCGGGCCGGCCGGGACGGCGAGGAAGGGGTCTGCATCACCTATTACAGTTACAAGGATATCCAGAAACTGGAAAAATTCATGCAGGGCAAGCCGGTCTCCGAGCAGGAGATCGGTCGCCAGCTGCTGATGGAGGTGATGGCCTACGCTGAGTCCAGTCAGTGTCGCAGGAAGTTGCTGCTCAATTACTTCGGGGAGGACTACGGCCAGAATTCCTGCGGCTGCTGCGATAACTGTGTCCACCCGAAGCCGACCTTCGACGGGCAGGAGGAGATGCGTCTGGTGATCGGCCTGATCCGGTCCCTGCCGGAGCGTTTCAAACTCGAGCATCTGGCCAACATCCTCGCCGGCAAGGGCAATGCGATCATCAAATCCTACCATCATGACCTGCTGCCCCAGTTCGGAGCCGGCAGCGCCCATTCCGAAAAGTTCTGGTGTACGGTCATCCATCAGGGCATCATCCTGCACTTGCTGGACAAGGAAATCGAGAAATATGGCCTGATCTATGTCACGCCGCAGGGCTTGGATTTCTATGATCATCCCCATCCCTTGCCGCTGGTCGAGGACCGTACTTTCTCGGACGGTGCCGACGATGAGGATGATGAGGAGACGGCCGCCGCTGCCGTTGCCATGCGAGGCTCCGAGGCCGCCGGTGATCCGGTCCTGCTGTCCATGCTGAAGGACTTGCGCAAGGACCTGTCCCGCCATCTCCGGCTTCAGCCTTGGATCATCTTCGGCGATCCCGCCTTGAACGATATGGCCACCCTATACCCTTGCACGCTGGAGGAGCTGCGGGGATGCCAGGGCGTCGGCGAGGGCAAGGCCCGCAAGTTCGGCCAGAAGTTCGTGGACCTGATCCGCAAGTATGTGGAAGAGAACGAGATCGAGCGCCCGGACGATTTCGTGATCAAGTCCGCTCCGACCAAGTCGGAGGGCAAGGTCTATATCATCCAGAGCATCGACCGCCGCCTCAGTCTCGAAGACATCGCCCAGGCGCGCGGCCTGGAGATGGAGGAATTGATGTCCGAGATCGAAGGCATCGTCGCTACGGGTACCAAACTCAACCTGGATTATTACATCCGGCAGAATATCGACGAAGATGTCGTGGATGATATCTACGACTATTTCCGGGAGGATGCCGGATCGGATTCCGTCGAGGACGCCATCCGGGAGTTGGGACCAGATTATGAGGAAATGGAGATCCGGCTGGTCCGCATCAAATTCCTTTGCGAGATTGCGTCATAATCACTAATTTTGTCTCCCTATGATCCCGCAGGAGACAGTCAACCTTATCCTGGATACTGCCCGCATCGAAGATGTGATCGGCGATTTCGTGACGTTGAAGCGCCGCGGAGCCAATTTGGTGGCCTGCTGTCCCTTCCACAATGAGAAGACACCATCCTTCTATGTCTCGCCATCGAAGGGCATCTACAAATGCTTCGGCTGCGGCAAAGCCGGCTCGGCCGTGGGTTTCCTGATGGAGTATGAGCACAGCAGCTACGTCGAGGCGCTGCGCTACCTGGCCCGCAAATACCATATCGAGATCCAGGAGGAAGAGGAGTCGGCCGAAGCGATCGCGTCGCGCCAGCGCCGCGAGAGCCTGATGCTGGTGTCCGAATACGCCGGCAAGTTCTTTGCCGACCAGCTGAAGGGCGGAGAAGGCCGCAGCGTCGGATGGACCTATTACCGGGACCGGGGGCTGGAGGATGAGACCATCGCCAAGTGGGGTTTGGGCTGGGCGCCGTCCGGCCGGACAGCCCTGATCGATGCTGCGGTGGCGGACGGTTACAAGACCGAATACCTCCTGGGAGCGGGCCTGGCCGTAGAACGCGAGGATGGGAGCGGCCTGGCGGACAAGTTCCGCGAGCGGGTGATGTTCCCCATCCATTCCGTGAGCGGGCGCGTGATCGCCTTCAGCGGCCGCACGCTGCGCTCCGACAATCCGGCCAAATATGTCAATTCGCCGGAGACGGAAATCTACGTCAAGAGCCGCAACCTGCTGGGCATCTATTTCGCCAAGAGCGAGATCTCGCGCCTGGGCAAGTGCATCCTGGTGGAGGGCAACATGGACGTCGTGATGATGCACCAGCTGGGCATCCGCAACGTCGTGGCTTCCTGCGGCACGTCGCTCACCGTCGAGCAGGTCCGCCTGATCCACAAGTTCACGGACAACCTGACCATCATGTACGACGGGGACAGCGCCGGCATCCACGCCGCGCTGCGGGGCACCGACCTGGCGCTCGCCGAAGGGATGAACGTCCGCATCATCCTGCTTCCCGAGGGGGAAGATCCGGATTCGTTTGCCAAGACGCATACGCTCGCCCAGGTGCAGGAGTACATGGAGGCCCATGAGCAGGATTTCATCTCGTTCAAGACCGACCTGCTGCTGCAGGACACTTCCGGCGACCCGCTGAAAAAGGCCAACCTGATCAACGACATCGCCGACACGGTCGCCCAGATCCCGGATGCCGTCAAGCGTTCAGTCTATGTCGAGGCGGTGGCGGCCAAGTTCAACATCGAGTCTTCGATCCTCTTCAACCGGATCGCCACCCGGCGCCAGCGCATGATTTCGGAGGCGCGGGACGAGGCTTTCCGCTCTTCCCGGGGGTCCGCCCCGGTGGAAGAAAGCGCGCCCCGGCAGCCGTCCGCGCGGGAACTGTCCCCGGACGAGATCGCGACGGAGCAGCTGGAGACGGACAAGATCGTCGCTCCGGTCGAGCGGGACTTGTTGTATTTCCTGTTGAACTATGGTTCCGATCCGCTGGTCTTTGAGAGCGACTCGGAGTTTTATTCGGCCGAAGGGGAGCCTCCGACCGTGACGGAGTTCATCGCCGGTGTCATCGACGCCGACGGCGGGCATCTGCTCAATCCGGTCTACCAGAGGGTCTACGACGCCTATCTGACCGCATTTGACGAAGGGCGTCCGCAGGAGGAGATCATCCGCTCGATGCTGAACTCCCCGGACCAGCAGATCGCCTATGTGGCGGCCCAGCATTCGATCGAGAAGTACCAGTTGACGGTGAAGTCTTTCGAAGATGCGCTGACGACCAAGGATTCCTGGCTGGTCAAGCAGGTCCCCAAGCTGATCCTGACCTATTCGGACAAGAAGCTCGAGAGCCGCCTGGATACGCTCCGGCGCGAGATGGCTTCTCCGGAAGGGCAGGAGCGAATGATGGAGCTGATGACCGAGATGGTCCGGCTCCAGAAACTCCAGAAGAGTGTCAGAGATAAAATGAACAAATAACGATATATGGAAAAGAATCACAAAAGAACCCTGGTCACCTGTGCGCTTCCCTATGCGAACGGGCCTGTCCATATCGGGCATCTTGCTGGTGTTTACGTCCCGGCCGACATCTACGTCCGCTATCTGCGGATGAAGGGGGAGGATATCCTGTATGTCTGCGGGTCGGACGAGCACGGAGTGCCGATCACGATCAAGGCACGTCAGCAGGGCGTCACGCCCCAGGATATCGTGGACCGCTACCACAAGATCATCAAGGACTCCTTCACGGGACTCGGCATCAATTTCGACATCTATGGCCGGACCTCTTCGGGCGTCCATGCCGCCAATGCGGCGGAATTCTTCCGCAAGCTCTATGACGAAGGCAAGTTCATCACCCGGGAGAGCGAGCAGTATTATGATCCCGAAGCCAAGACCTTCCTGGCGGACCGCTACATCGTCGGCACCTGCCCCAAGTGCGGCAACGAAGGGGCCTACGGGGACCAGTGCGAGAAGTGCGGCAGCACCCTCAGCCCGGAAGAGCTGATCAACCCCAAGTCCAAGCTCAGCGGCGCGGCTCCCGTCAAGAAGAAGACCACCCACTGGTACCTGCCGCTGGACCGGTATGAAGCCTGGCTCAAGGAGTGGATCCTCGATGGCCACAAAGAGTGGCGGAGCAACGTCTATGGCCAGTGCAAGAGCTGGATCGACGGCGGCCTGCAGCCGCGTGCCGTCAGCCGCGACCTCGACTGGGGCGTGCCTGTGCCCGTGGAGGGCGCCGAAGGGAAAGTCCTCTACGTCTGGTTCGATGCGCCGATCGGCTACATCTCCAATACGCAGGAACTTCTCCCGCAGAGTTGGGAACAGTGGTGGAAGTCGGAAGGCACGCGGCTGGTCCATTTCATCGGCAAGGACAATATCGTCTTCCACTGCATCGTGTTCCCCTCGATGCTTAAGGCCTACGGGGATTATATCCTGCCCGACAACGTGCCGGCCAACGAGTTCCTGAACCTTGAGGGTGACAAGATCTCGACCTCCCGCGGCTGGGCCGTGTGGGCGCACGAGTATCTGGAGCAGTTCCCGGGCAAGGCAGATGTGATGCGCTACGTGCTGACCGCCAACGCCCCCGAGACCAAGGACAACGATTTCAGCTGGAAGGACTTCCAGGCGCGCAACAACAGCGAGCTGGTGGCCATCTTCGGCAACTTCGTCAACCGCGCCGTCGTCCTGACGCACAAGTATTTCGATGGCCAGGTGCCCGCATGCGGCGAGCTGCAGGAGATTGACCGCGCCGCGCTTGCTGAGATCCCGGTCCTGCGCGCGAGCCTGGAGCGCAACCTGGACGGCTTCCATTTCCGCGAAGCGCTCAAGGACGCGATGGGCATTGCCCGCGTGGGCAACAAGTACATCTCCGACACCGAGCCCTGGAAGGTGGCCAAGACTGACATGGCGCGCTGCGCGACGATCCTGAACGTCTCGCTGCAGATCTGCGCCGACCTCGCGATCGCGTTCGAACCCTTCACCCCCTTCGCCGCGGAGCGGCTGCGCAAGATGCTATGCGTCGGCCTCGATGCCGGTACCGACCACCGCGCAGGTGAGCAGGAGACGGTCAATACGTACCGTCCCGGTGAGGGTGCCGCCCTGCACACTGCGTCCGTCAGGCCGGACGAAGTGAAGCGACCGGACCTTCCGGCTGCGTCTCCGGAGGACAAGGGTGCGGAGATCGTGCTCCGTTGGGAGAGGCTGGGTGAGACGGTTCTGCTGCCCGAGGGACACCGGATCGGCGCGGCCGAGCTGCTTTTCGCCAAGATCGACGACGCGGACATCGATGCCCAGCTCCAGCGCCTTGCGGACATCCGGGCCGAGAAAGAAGCCGAAGCCCGGGCCGAAGCGGCCAAGGCGGTCGCCCCCCAGAAAGAAGAATGTGGTTTCGAAGACTTCGAGCGGATGGACATCCGTACCGCCACCGTCCTCGAAGCCGGGCGGGTACCGAAGACGGACAAACTCCTGAAGCTGACGATCGACACGGGGATTGACCGCCGGACCATCGTCTCCGGCATCGCCGAATACTACAGCCCGGAGGACATGCTGGGCAAGCAGATCTGTATCCTGGCCAACCTGAAGCCCCGCACCATCCGCGGGATCGAGTCCAAGGGCATGATCCTGATGGCGAAACAGGGAGACGGGTCGATGCGTTTCATCACCCCCCAGGAGGCCGTTGCCAACGGAGCCCAGGTGGGTTAGACCCCCGGCAAGCATGGAACTGAAGGAGTTTCTGTCCGAAGGGGACCGCTTCGCCCGTGAGATCGGGGCACGCCTGGAAGAAGTCCGGCCCGGGTATGCCCGCGCCAGACTGACCGTCGGGCCCCGCCACCTCAATGCCGGCGGCGTCTGTCAGGGAGGGGTGATCTTCACCCTTTCCGACCTGACCTTTGCCGCCATCGTCAACGCTTCCGGCTGCCAGACCCCCCTGGTCGGCGGGACGATCTACTATCACCGTTCCGCGCAGCTGGGGGATATTTTGACGGCGGAAGGCCGGGTCCTGAGCGATCACCACAAACTGCCCTGCGCCCTCGTCGAAGTCCATACGCAGGACGGAACGCACGTGGCCACCTTTACCGGCGAAGGGTATGTCACCCGCGCTCCGCTGCCGATCACGCCCGGCGATCCCGTTGCGGAGGCCTGACCTTACCCTCCACCTTCGGTGTCGTGGCAGCTAACTGCTTGGTATAGAGTAGACCTACATAGTTTACGTCCCCCTTTTTTGGGTAGGGGTAAGTGTATTTGAAAATAAGATAGTCAATATGTTAAGTGCCACGGCGAAAAGATGGGCTCCGGCAGTTTTGGCTGGAATGTTGGGGTTGTGGATGTTGCTTCTGGCAACAGGGTGTGAAGGGCGGCATGCTTCGCCTGCCCGGGAAAGGATCGCCCGGCCGCTGCAGGAGGAGATCCTTCGGCGGGCCGAGGCGGACCTGGATAAGGAACCGCTGACGATCACGGCTTTCCCTGCGCCGAAGAGCGCGGGAGGTCCGCATGACTTTTTCTCCGAGGCGGACTATCGCTGGCCCGATCCCGGCGATCCGGACAAACCCTACATCGGCCGCGACGGCTATTCCAACCCGGACAACTTCCTGGACCATCGCCGCGCCTTGAACGGGATGTCGATGACGGTGGCCAACCTCGCTTCCGCCTGGCTCCTGACCGGGGACCGGAAATATGCCGAAGCCATCCTGCCACACCTGTATGCCTGGTTTGTCAACGAGGATACGATGATGAACCCCAGCCTGGACTATGCCCAGGCTTCCCACGGGATTTCGACGGGGACCAACTACGGTATCATCGACACGATCCATCTGATCGAAGTGGTCGAGGCGATGCGCCGCCTGCGCGACGCCGGCCTGATGCCCGATGACCTCGCCGAGGGGACGAAAGCCTGGTTCTACCGCTATGTGGACTGGCTGACCAAGGATCCCAAGGGCATCAAGGAAATGCGCTGCGGCAACAACCACGGCGTATGCTGGATCCTGCAGGTGGGCAACTTCGCCCGCTATGTGGGCTGGACCGAGTGGGTTGAGTTCGCCAAGAACCGTTTCAAATATAAGTTCCTGCCGGAGATGGCGGTGGACGGCAGTTTCCCGATGGAGATCCGCCGCACCAAGGGCTACGGTTATTCGCTCTTCAACCTGGATGCGATGGTCGGGCTTTGCCAGACCCTCTCCACATCGGAGGATGACCTCTGGACCTTCGTGTCCGAGAACGGGCGCAACATCCTGCAGGCACTGGACTTCATATTCCCCTACATCCAGGACAAGGCCATCTGGCCCAAGGAACCGGACGTGATGTGCTGGGACGAGTGGCCCGTGGCGCATCCTTCCCTCATCTTTGCCTGGAACCGCTTCCGGGACGACCAGAAGGCGTTTAGGACCCTGCCGCCGGCTGTTCCGGTCAAGGAATTCGGCCAGGCTCCTTCGGGCGGCTGCATCGGCGGCACTCCGCCGGATCTCTCCGAAGGCCGCGTGGTCCGTCCCGCCACCCTCGTCCAGGACTGGTATGACACCTGGCTGGCGCTGGAGCATTTCCCCCAGAACGAAGAGGTCCTTCGCAACCTGCCGCTCCGCAACCCCGTCCTTTGGCTCCTGTAATATTTTGGATATGAGCAAGATCGTAACCATTATCGGATCGGGCATGATGGGATCGGCCCTGGCCTTTCCCGCCCGCGAGAACGGACACGAAGTCCGCCTGGTCGGTACACCGCTGGACCGGAATATCATTGAGGAGTGCCGCAGGAGCGGACAGCACCCCAAGTTTGACCGCCCTTTCCCGGCGGGCGTGACATTTGCGCAGTTTGAGGCGTGGCGGGAAGCTGTGGAGGGGGCCGACTTTGTGATCGGCGGCGTATCTTCTTTTGGTGTGGACTGGTTCCTGGATGAGGTGCTGGCAAAGCTGGACCCGTCAATCCCGGTCCTGTCCGTGACCAAGGGTCTTGTCAACCTGGAGGATGGGACGCTGATCTCCTATCCTGACTATTGGTCCCGGAAACTGGCCGAGAGGGGCATTCGTCGGAAGGTCAATGCGATCGGAGGACCCTGCACGTCCTACGAGCTGGTCTTCCATGACCATTCCGAAGTGGCTTTCTGCGGCGAAGATGCCGCGGTCCTGCGGATGATGAAGGAGACGATGGCGACCTCCTATTACCATATCTCGCTGACCCGCGATGTACTGGGATTGGAGAGCGCTGTCGCCCTGAAGAACGCCTATGCGCTGGGCATTGCAATGACGATCGGAGAGGTGAACCGCGAGCACGGGGCGGAGGCCGGGCTGCATTTCAACTCCCAGGCGGGAGCCTTCTACCAGGCGACTCGGGAGATGATGCAGTTGCTGAGGATGCAGGGCGCTGAGCCGGAAAGCATTGCGATCGGTCTCGGCGACCTGTATGTGACGGTCTATGGCGGCCGGACCCGCAAGATCGGGATCCTGCTGGGCGAAGGGAGAAGCTATGAGGAAGCGATGCAGATCCTGGACGGCGTGACCCTGGAGTCGCTGGTCGTTTCCCGCCGGGTGACGCAGGCGATCGTCCGGAAAAACCGGCAGGGGGATCTGGATCTGGCCCAGTACCCCCTGCTGATGCATGTCCGGGACGTCCTGGAGCAGGGGAAGGATGCCCGCCTGCCGTGGGAGTCATTTACCTTCGATCATTCCGTCCGGTAGGGAAGATCCCGCCCGGCTGCTACCGGACCGTCAGGGTCTCGCGGAGGCGGATATCCTCGGAGGAGGAGCCGATACGGACTTCGAAATCGCCGGGCTCGACGACCCACTTCATGTCCTTGTCCAGCATCACCATCTGTTCCGGTCCGATCCGGAAGCGGACAACCTGGCTTTCGCCAGGCTGGAGCGTGATCCGCTCAAAGCCTCGCAACTGGGAGTCATAGGCCACCACCGAACTGATCTTGTCCTGCATATAGAGTTGCACGACCTCGTCGCCTGCCCGCGAGCCGGTGTTGGTCACCGTGCAAGAGACCTCATAGCAAGGGCCGGAGACAGACCGTCCCGAGGCTGGTCCTGCGGTAGCGATGCCGCTGAAGGAACCCGCTTCCCGAATCTGGAGGTCTGAATATCCGAAGGTCGTATAACTCAATCCGTATCCGAACGGATACAAGGCGCCGATGACGCGCGTCTTTCCGCCGCCGTTGGGGTTGCGCGAACCCGGCTGGGCGCCGTGCGCGCCTTTCTTGAAGGGGAAGCAGTAGGGGATCTGGCCGATGCTCTTGGGGAAGGTGACGGTCAGGTGGCCCCCCGGGTTGCAGTCGCCGAAAAGAGCCTCTGCCACGGCCTGTCCGCCCCGGTTGTTGGGAAACCAGGCCTCAAGGATCGCCGGCAGATAAGCATTTTCCCAGTTGATGGTCAGTGGCTGCCCGTTGACCAGAACCAGCACGACGGGCTTGCCGGTGGCTTGCAACTCTTGCAGCAACTGACGCTGGCGTCCCGGCAGTTCGAGACTGGTGCGTGAAAGACTTTCGCCGACGCTGTGCCCGTCTTCGCCCATCACGGCGATGATGACATCGACATCCGTTGCTGCTGCGACGGCCGCATCCATCTGGGCCCGCTCTTCAGCGGACAGGGGCCGGGGGATGATTTCACTCTCGGGCCAGTTCGGATCCGTCACCTCACATCCTTTCTCGAAGACCACCTGGACATCCTCTCCGGCATAATCGCGGATCCCCTGCAGCATTGTCGTGCAATCCAGTCCATTGGGACCATAGCGGCTGATCATGTATCCGTAGGTGTCGGCCAGGGGCCCCGTCACAAGGATCTTGCCCAGTTTGGTTTTGTCCAGCGGCAGCAGGCCGCCTTCGTTCTTGAGCAGGACCAAGGACTTGCGGGCCATATCCAGGATGAAATCCTCGTGCTGCGCCGCTCCGGCCTTGGCGTCCGCTTCTTTGCCGTCGCCGGTATAAGGCTGATCGAAAAGACCGAGGCGGAACTTGACCGCAAGGACTTCGCGCACCCGCTGGTCGATGGTCTCCATGGAAATCTGGCCGGCAGCGATGGCCGCCCGCAAGGGGTCGGAATAGGTCTCCGGTTGCCAGAAATTGGTGCGGACGTTCAACCCTGCCTCCAGGATGGCCTTGGCGGCCCCGCCCATGTCCGGGGTGATCTGATGCTTGCTGAACATATATTCGACAGCCTGGCTGTCGCTGACGACGTATCCATCGAATCCGTACGTCTCCCGCAGCAGTTCCGTCAGGAACCAGTGGGAGGCGGAAACGGGCTCTCCGTTCCAGTCGTTGTAGCTGCTCATCACCTCCATCGGGTGCGCTTTCGAGACAACCTGCGCGAAGGGATAGAGGAAGATCTGGTGCAGATCGCGGGGCGTGATCTGAGGATCGGTGCGGCAGTTGCCGTCGCGACCGCCGGCCGGCACGCTGTAGGCTGCGAAATGTTTAAGACAGGAGGCAACTCCCTGGTTCTGGATACCTTCGGCCATTTCCGTGCCAAGTTCGGCAACGAGGAAGGGATCTTCGCCGTAACTCTCGACCGTGCGGCCCCAGCGCTGGTCCCGCGCCACGTCCAGGATGGGCGCATAGACGCTGTGATAGCCGATCAGACGGGCTTCCTCACCGGCGATCTCGCCGGCCCGGCGAACCAGGGCGCGGTCCCAGGTACTGCCGATGGCGATCGGTGCAGGCAGGGGAGTCGCGAGGGTGTGGTTGAGCCCGTGGATGCCTTCGTTGGTGAATTCGGCGGGAATGCCGAGCCGTGTCTCTTCCACGAAGAACTTTTGAACCTCATGCAAGGCCTTGACGTGGTTGCTGAAGGGGTAGATCAAGTCGTAATGGTCCTTGTATCCCTTGCCGACACCGTTGAGGTGCTCGTCGATGTTGGCGATGCCGTCTTTCCAGACTCGTTCTTTCCATTCCGGTGTCGGGAGGGCCCAGGGCAGCACGCGACCGTAACCGTATACGGTTACCAACTGGCAGGTCTTTTCCTCCATCGTCATCTGCCTCAGCAGGTCTTCCACGCGTTCGTCCACGCTCCGTGTCGGATCTTCAAACAGGTCCTTGACACCGTTCTTGTTGAAGTCGATCCATCCTTGGTGGTAAAGGGTCTGCTTTGCTTTGCGAGCGGCTTGAGCCGGTGCAGGAGAGGCCAGAACCAGCATCGCCGTCAGGGCCAAAAGAAATCTTCCAATTCGTTTCATCATGGGAAAGAGTATTTTGTGTTATCAAATATAATAAAGATTTGCTAATTTCGCAAAGTGTCAGATTAACAAAACCTTATGAAACGAACGATAACAACTGTGCTCCTGATGGTCCTTGCGTTTTTTTTCGCCCTCGCCGAGGATTATCCTGTGAAGGGGCCCCAGGGCGGACTCGCCTGCAAGATCTGCCTGCCAGATGGCTTCGACCCGGCGAAGGACCACTGCCCGATGGTCATTCTGATGCACGGGATTTTCTCCAGCAAGGATTACGGCCCGATGCCGCAACTCGCAAAAGGCCTGGCAGCGGCGGGGATCGCATCCATCCGCTTTGACTTCGACGGCCACGGCAAGAGTGAGGGGGAGATGCAGGATATGACAATCGGGAAAGAACTCGCCGACGCACAGGCCGTCTGGGAGTATGTCCGGTCTCTCCCCTATGTGACACAGATGGGGATCCTCGGTCATTCCCAAGGGGGAGTCATTGCTTCGATGACGGCAGGCCGACTCGCCGGGGAGGGGGAGGCTCCGGATGCACTCGTGCTGCTCGCTCCCGGATCCGTCATCAAGGATGCCTGCCGGAACGGAAAATTCTTCAATGCGCGCTTCGACCCGGCGGATCCCCCGGCGTTTGTCCGTTGCTGGGGCGTGATGAAACTGGGCAGGGAATACCTCCTGACCACCCAGGGACTGGATATCTACGGTACGGCCGCCGCTTATGAGGGACCGGTGCTGATCCTCCACGGGGACAGGGACTCCATCGTCCCTCTCCGCTGCAGCGAGGAGTTCCAACAAACCTTCGGGACGTCATCCAGGCTCATCGTCGTGGAAGGAGAGAACCATACGATCACCCGGAGGCGCAAGGAAGTAATCGCCCGGACGGTCTCTTTCTTCCGGGAGACATTCCGGGAATAAGTTTTCTAAGGCAGCAGGATGGCTGCGAGCTCCGGGAAGTCGCGGTAATCGTGGACCCAGACGTAGTCCAGGCCGCCGAGGCGGATGTGGGAGTCGTTGCCGCCATCGGTCATGTCGTCCCCGAAGAAGAGGATCTCGTCCTGGGCGTAGCCGTGCTCGCGGGCATAGCGGACGAGCGCGTCGTACTTGTTGTATTCCTTGGGCGCGAAGTCAAACGAGGTCGAACCGCCGATAAAGACGGCGTAGTCCTTGAACACCTCGCAGACCTCCGGGAACATCGCCTGGCGCTTCTTCTTGTCCACATCGAAGGCGAGTTTCTCTTCCTTGGGCGCTGCCGTGCCCAGCAGGCCGAAGGTCACCATCCCGGACGGGTGGAACTCCACCGGGTCGCCGTAGTACTTCGTGTAGCCGTATTTGTCGCGGAAGTACTGGCTTTTCTCCAGGAAGAAGGCCGTATCCACCGGCACGCGGACCTCATCCACGATCTGCCAGACGCCGTCCACGACCTTGCCGTGGCTCATCCCGTAGTTGCCCAGGATCTCAATGGGGTAGTCGCCCATCTGGGTGTGGATGCGCGTGGCGTTCCCGCCGCCGACCATCAGCAACTTGTATTTTTTACCTAACTGATCCAGGGTGGCGCGATGGATCGAATCCATCGGTGTGCGGTGCTCCGTGAGCGTGCCGTCCAAGTCCATCGCGATCAGTTTTTTCTGCGCACCGGCGCAGAAGGCCGGGGCGGTCTGCTTCAGTTCTGCGCTGTACTGCGGTTTCCGGTGACAAGAGACGAAGGACAGGCAGGCCAGGGCGATAAAAAGGATGAAAAATAATTTTTTTCGTTTCATAGAAAGTGTGGTTTTTTGGAATTCTGTTATGATTCTTTTCTTCAGCGGATTATTAAGCACATAGGCGTATCGGTTGTAGTTCTGGGAGAAACCGGGGTCTTGGATGTAGGGGTCAGGGTAGAGGAAGCGCCCCAGGAGCGGGTCGTAGAGGCGGGCGTTCATGTTGACCAGGCTGAACAGCGGGAGGTGTTCGTGTCCGGTGAAGCCGCGTCCGAGCAAGAGATATGGCTCCTGCCCCCGGGGATAGATCGCGAGGGTCTGCGGATCCCGCAGCCTTCCCCATGCATCGTAGGTGAAGGAGGTCGTCCGTCCCTTGTGGTCGGTCGTGGAAGCGGGGTTGCCGAACTTGTCGAAGCCGGACCAGGTCGTCGTCCGGCCGAGCGCATCCGTCCGCGGACGGTACTCCTGCCGGGGCGTGACGAGATGCCGTCCGAAATCCACCTCCCGGATCTGATATTGGATGACCGTGTCCCCCTCCGGACTCACCGTCACCGTGCTGTCTATCTGATAGGAGGGGGATTGAGCCAGAACAGGGGGGCAGCTGAGAATGAATAGAGATGTCAACAGACGCAGCCTTCTGGAAAACGGGAGTTTTCTCATGTAGGATGCTGGTTTATTTCTTGCGCTGCAGGGAAATGATCTTCAGGTCGAAGGGGAGGTAGCCGACGGAGGCCTCGTTCTTGACGGGGGCTTTCTCGAAGTAGCAGAGCTCGTGGGTGTCGGCCGAGATGAGCATCTTGTAGCAGACGGAACCCTTTTGCGGCTGGGACGGGGCGACGACATAGCTCACCATCGCTCCTTCGGTGCCGTCCAGAAAAACTTGGTCTGCCTCCTCTTCTTCGACGATGCGGATGCCGTTTCCTGTCGGGGAGGCCTCCTGCCTGACCGAAGAGGCCAGGTCGTCTTTGGAGAGATAGACCGTCCGGTCGCCATCGCGGAGCAGCTTGCGGGAATAGGTGGCCAGACCGCCGTAACTGACGCGGTCGGAGGTCATGGCCTCACCGACGAAGCGCTGGATGATGTCCAGAAATGCGGACAGATAGACGAATTCCCGACCGGAAGGGGCTTCCAGGGCGGCGCATGGGATGCTGATCACATCAAATCCGACCTTTTCAGGATCGTCATCCTTCTCCTTTCCGCCTTTGAGCAGGGTCAGGGTCAGGATGCCGGGCTCCGCTTCTTTCCTGGTGCGGGTGCTCACCGGGATGAGGAAATAATAGTCGCTGCTGCCCTTGAGGGCTTCGTATTCGTCCACGCTGCAAAACTCGTAAGGGGAGGCCAGCCAGCGGCGGGCCATTTCTTCCTTGAGGGCATTGTCAAACAGTTCACCGCCGGCAAGGACGACCTTGGTGGTCTTGGTCGGGAAATCGCTGAGCCGGACTTTGCGGGTCTGGATCTTGGCCTGCTTGGCCTGTCCGGAGGCCGGAGCTGCACACAAAAGGGCCGCGCAGAGCGTCAGGACGAGAAGGGACAATATCTTCTTCATAGAGAACAAATTTAGCAATTATTTCGTTACATTTGTCTTCAGTACCAAAATCGGACCGCACGATGGACAGAAGAACGTTTCTCAGTACCGCCGCCCTGGCTGCGACGGCCGTAGCTACCCAGACTCCGCTTCCCGCCGCTCCCGCCCGCAAGAGGACGCAGGAGGCCGGCCTTTCGATCCGCTTTCTCGGCACCGGCGCCGCTGACTGGAACGGCCCCGACGCGCGCGGGGAGCACCGCCGGAATGCCAGCGTGCTGGTCGAGCGCTCGTTCCTGATCGATTTCACTTCGTCCGCCAGGGATATGCTGCCCGACGGTGTGTGGCCGGAGGTGATTTTCTATACCCATTCGCATCGTGACCACTACGAGCCTGCAGCGGCCTTGGAAGCCGGCGTCCGGCAGGTCTATCTCAACCCGACGATCCTGCTCAAGGCCCGGGAAGACTTCCGGGAGGCGGCCGGTAAGACCGGTCTCCCGATGCCCGTCATCACGACCCTCGGCCCCGGGGCTTCCGCCCGGGTCGGGGATGTCGTCGTCACGGCGCTGCCGGCCAACCATTTCGTCAGTTTTGCCGAGCAGACGCAGATTTACCTTCTGGAGAAAGAGGGGGCCCGGCTCCTGTATGCGACGGATACCGGGGGCATTCCCGCGATGGCGGCGCGCCTGGCCGGGATCGACGCCCACCGCGACGGGGAGGCCCTGACGGCGCTCATCATGGAAGCGACGATGGGGCTCGGCCACGAGGACGATTACCGGATCTTTTCACATTCCAGTGTCGGGACGGTCCTCCAGACCTTGCGGGTCCTGACGGAGACCGGACGCTATGCCGCCCCCGAAGGCCAGCGTGTCTATCTGACGCACTTGGCCCGTACCCTGCACGGCACCCAGGCCGAGCTGGACGCCACCCTTCCTGCTCCTTTGCGCGCCGCCTACGACGGCCTCGAGGTCACGTTCCGAAAATGAGAAAATATATGTATTTTTGCAAATTATGTCAGAGTACGTCGTATCAGCCCGAAAATACAGGCCGGACTCTTTTGAGAGCCTGATCGGCCAGGATGTCATCGCCCGGACCCTCAAGAACTCGATCGCCCGGGGCCAGATCGCGCACGCCTACCTCTTCTGCGGCCCGCGCGGCGTCGGCAAGACCAGTACGGCCCGCATTTTTGCGAAAGCGATCAACTGTGCGCATCCGACCGCCGACCTGGAGCCTTGTGGCGAATGTGAGTCCTGCGTGTCCTTCGCCGAAGGGCGGTCCTTCTGCATCCATGAGCTGGATGCGGCCTCCAACAATGGCGTCGAGGACATCAAGGCCCTGCTGGAGCAGGTGCAGATCCCGCCGCAGGTCGGCCGGTACAGCGTCTATATCATCGACGAGGTCCACATGCTGAGCACTTCGGCCTTCAATGCCTTCCTCAATACGCTGGAAGAACCGCCTGCACACGCGATCTTCATCCTGGCCACGACCGAGAAGCACAAGATCATTCCGACCATCCTCTCGCGCTGCCAGACCTATGACTTCAATCGCATCAGCGTACCGGATATCGTGCTGAACCTGCGCGGCATCGCGCAGAAGGAGGGCATCAAGATCGACGACGAGGCCCTGCATATCATCGCGAAGAAGGCGGACGGGGCGATGCGTGACGCGCTGACGATCTTCGACCAGACGGTCGCGTTCTGCGGGACGGACATCCGGTATGAGGACGTGATGCGCAACCTGAATGTCCTGGACTACGAATATACCTTCAAGCTGGTCGATGCTTTCATCACCGACGATTATCCGACCGCGCTGCTGACCTTCGACGAGATCCTGGCGAAGGGCTTCAACGCTTTACATTTCGTGCTGGCGCTGAGCGCGCATTTCCGGGATTTGCTGGTCAGCAAGACCGCTGGGCTTGAGGCGTTGCTGGACCTGCCGGCTTCGCTGAAAGAGCGTTATCGCGCGCAGGCGCAGGCTTGCACGCTGAAGTTCCTGTATGATGCGTTGGGGATCACGACGCAGTGCGAGGCGGGTTACAAGGCGAGTGTCAATCCGCGCCTGCACATCGAGTATGCGTTGATGAAGTTGTGCTTCCTGCGCGGCGTGCCGGCTGAAGCGTCTGCGCCCGCTGTTCGGGATGCAGCGCCTTCATCTGCTACCCGGGATGCAGCGCCTTCACCCGCCGTCCGGGCCGGGACTGCAGCCCGGGAGGCGGAGAATAACCCTTCGGGGAATGCCTCCCGGACTGCAGTCCCGGCCCGGACGGCCGCAGCACCGCAGCCGGCCATACCGGAGGCGGAGGAGGTGATCTCGCTGGATGATATCCTTGATCCTGCCGAAGCTCCTGCGCCCCAGCCGGTTGTCGAGCCCACGGCGCCTGCTGTGGCAGCAACGCCTATCGAAGCTCCTGCGCCCCAGCCGTCGGCAGCGTCAGTTGAGGCTCCAGCGCCTGCTGAAACTCCTGCGCCCGCCGAGGCGCCGAAACCGCGGGTGCGGCGCAAGGCTGTTTCCGCGGCCGCGGCTCTCTCGCTGAGCGGCATCGAGCAGGAAGGCGACGGAGCGGTCCGGACCGATGCGGCCACCCAGTCCGAGGATGTCGTCCCTGCTGACGAGGCGATCCTTGCCCGCTGGCCGGAGCTGGTCGCCCAGAACCAGTCCCGCCCGCGCCTCGCCAATGCCCTGGCCAATGCCAAACTCAGCGTCAGCGGGGAGGACGGAGGCAAGGTGCTGAGTTTCGAAGTCACCAATGAAGCCCAGAAGAAATGGATCGCGGAGAACCTCCTGCGCACCCTTGAAGGCAACTTCCAGAAGTTGATCGGCAGCGGAAAGGTCCGTCTCCAGGTCGAAGCCGCCCAGTATGTTGAAGAGGAAAAGATCTATCTCCCCAGCGAGCAGGCCAAGGACCTGATGAGCAAGAACGAAGAAGTCAAGAACCTGGTCATCGACCTGGGCCTCGACGTCTAAACACCCCGGAAGAACCATGAAACTGCATTGCGAAAACCTGGTCAAGAAATACGGCATCCGCACGGTCGTCAAGGGCGTGTCGATGGAAGTCGAACAAGGCGAGATTGTCGGCTTCCTCGGCCCGAACGGCGCCGGCAAGACCACGAGTTTCTATATGATTACGGGACAGGTCGTCCCGAATGCCGGCCGCATCTTCCTCGATGACGAGGAGATCACCGACCTGCCGATGTACAAGCGCGCCCAGAAGGGTCTGGGCTATCTCCCGCAGGAGGCCTCCGTCTTCCGCAAGATGTCCGTGGAGAACAACATCCTTTCCGTGATGGAGATGTCCGGCATGAGCAAGGCCGAGCGGCACGAGCGCCTGGAGGAACTGATCGACGAGTTCAATCTCTCCAAGGTCCGCAAGAGCCTGGGCATCCAGCTCTCCGGCGGCGAGCGGCGCCGCTGCGAGATCGCGCGCGCCCTCGCGATCAATCCCAAGTTCATCCTGCTGGACGAGCCTTTCGCCGGCGTCGACCCGATCGCCGTCGAGGATATCCAGTACATCATCGCAACGCTCAAATACAAGAACATCGGCATCATCATCACCGACCACAACGTCGGCGAGACCCTGGCCATCTGCGACCGTGCCTATTTGCTTTATGAAGGCACCATCCTCCAGGAAGGCACGCCCGAAGCCCTCGCCGCGGACGAAGACGTCCGCACCAAGTACCTCGGTTCGGGGTTTGTGTTGAAAAAGTCCGTCGCCGCCGAACGCGCCCGCGCCTTGTTCGACACGACTGTTTCCCGTTAGTTTTGAGTGGAGAAAGCGGATGCGGGAAGCGGATCGAAGGTTTGCCAGATCCGTCTCATTTGCCCCCGGTCCAGGCAGATATGACCGGATAGGTCCTTTAAGTGCGAAAAAACTTCTTGCGTGCCTTCTACCGGAAGGAAGAGGGCCAATTCTTGGTAATAACCTTCAGCAGTGGACAACCTGACCAAAATGCAGTGCGGGTAGGCTGTTTCCCGGATTTGCTCCAGTTCCGGGGTGGTAAGTTTGCCTGAAATTACCTGATATAGCATTATCTCCGCAGGGATGGGATAGAAAAACAACGAGTCTGCTCCAAAGGATTGTCTGACCCATTCTCCGGAAACGGTCGTCAACGCCTGCGATTGTCTGACTTTTCCTCCCGTCAGCACCCGCACTTGATGCTCCATGCGATGGGTGAAGTTGTCGTCGAAGCCGCGAAAAGAGACAGGAACCGGGAGGCCGACTCCGTTCAGGTCCGATGATCCGGACTTCTGAAGAAGAAGCGGCAGGTCATCAACTGGGGTGGAACGCCCTCGGTATCCGTTACGCTTCCGATGCTGATAATATCCTGTACGGCCTCATATCCATCAGGGAGGGAGAGGGAAACGCCCGTCAGTTGCACGTGTTCAGAAAACGCTTCCTGAATGTTCGAGTCAATCGACAAAACCGATTGTGGGAGAATGTTGTCCTGCGCGCTCGCGGGACTGGCAGCCCACCCCAGCCCATACAAGAGGACCGCTGCCCAGAAAACTATACGTTTCATGTCAAGGACGGAAAAAGTATACATAGCTGTTCTGAAATGAATAAATTAATTGTTATGAGATGGCGTAATATGTTGAAGATCAGTATGTTAATCGGAACATTATTCGTAGCTTTATGATAGTCAATCATTTAAGTTACGGGCCAATATTCAACTAAACTCATTGATAAACAGTGTCAATATACCCAAATAGTCATTAATATGCAATAGACAGATTGTAAATAATTGTTCTAAATTACTATTGATGAGTTAATTTTTCAAAATAAAATTAGTTCATTATGTGTATACCAGAACCGTCCTCCTGGACACCGTGACCGGCTATAGAAGCCGGTCATTGGGCTATTCTAGTGTTGATAAGGCAACGGCCCCTGAGACTATTTCAAAATAACTTAGTGGACATCAAAGTCTCCACCTTCACGTGTGATGCGCTTTTCTTTCTTGCCGTCTTTAACAGCCGGATTTGCTTGCGGGTAAAAGCTGTATGGCGCGACCATCGTGACCCTCTGCTGTGTGCTCATGATGCGAAGCAGCTCTTCCTATCGGACGTTGATTCCTTTCTTTTTCAGCATGTACTTGGTCGTGGAGACAACCCAGAAGGCCAGCACGGCGAGGTTCAGATGAGCCTTTGATGCATCGTCGGTCTTGTGGTATACAGGTCGTATGTCCAGGTCTGACTTCAAGGTCTTGAAGGTCTCCTCGACGGTCCAGATGACATTGTAGTAGGTCCAGATGTTCTCTTCATCCTTCTCATCCAGAGAGGTCTGGAGCAGGTACTTGCCATGCATCATGCGTGTGGCCTCGTCGGCCTCGGCATTCCTTGACCAGGACATGCCGTGACTACATCCTTATCATTATAGGTGAAGTCGATGTCGTAAAGCCGGCGCATCCCAACGAACTTGGCATCCAGCCGGCCCAGGTGGTTCTGGACCTTGTCGCGCTTCTTCGTCCCACGCCCCTCGATGCCGGCCTTGATCTTTTCAAGGCCCATCTCATATCGGCCCACATACAGGTTGTACATGCTGCGTTCCTTGGCGATGCGGGCGTCGCTGTCAAC
Organism: Bacteroidales bacterium; assembly: GCA_017471045.1. GTDB lineage: Bacteria > Bacteroidota > Bacteroidia > Bacteroidales > UBA932 > Cryptobacteroides. Next base: position 176,796 of record JAFUWZ010000011.1, on the reverse strand, counting down.
CAGCAGCACCGTGTCCGTGACGCCTTCCACCTTGGCTATCTGAAGGCGGATCTGCTGCCCCTTGTTGTCCGTTATCGTACGTACGGGGCCTTCCGTCGTGTATTTGACTCCAGAAGAGCGCATGACGGTGATATAAACGGAACAATGTCGAGGCCTCCATCTTCCAGCTCTGCTTCCACACCCGGAACAACAAGACCCGCTACAGAGGCAAGCGGAAGCACGAACTGTGGGCCTTTGTCCGCAGCGCATGGATCAATCTGCGCAGAATCGTGCTCTTCCAAAGCAAAAATGCTCCGGGAGGCATTACGGGAGAACATAACGGCCCTCTTTCGCCACGCGATGGTCACCGCCGGTTTGGAATACTATCTTTTTAAAGTCGACTCAAACATACAATACATCAATCAGATCTTCTAAGATCTCACCAATTCTATCAGGATTGTATTCAGCATCACAATGAGGCCAAATCTCATCTGCGCACAAATCTCTTTATTTCTCCTTTTCTGTTATGCTGGACATGCTCAATGCCTTCCTTATAAAATAAGGGATTGCTTGCTGCAATGTAGAGAAGGGCCTCATATTGTTCAAGCGTGATCATCTTTTGAATTCTCATCTTATTTCTTATGAAGAAGTTTATTGCGACGCTGTGTACTTGTCGGGAAAGCGGTTATAATCGTGCCAGTATTTGGATTAACCAGTACTGTGGCTTCGTTTCCAATATATTTCACAGATGGACCATTTTTCGTGGTCTTTCCTGGCTGAATGCTAAGAGGGTTATTAATGGCATCTTGTACGCTGGAATCAGATACCGATCTTCTCTCCCATTCTTTTCTTGGCGTGGTCTGATACGCGATTCCCACCATTAGTATTTGCTGAATAGTTTTCGTTTTGTTTTAGGCGTGTTGGCTGATCTTGTATGTACCCTTCAACAAATCCGGATAATGAGCCAAAGGTAAGGCCTATCATACCGGAGGGCCCAAATCGATAACCGGAGCGTACTGGGCCGTGCCTTCCAGAGGCATGATTGCTCCTGGCGCGGACAAAGGGTCCGTGGACCGGGAGGCGCACCCGCGCCTTGTTTGAAACAACTACTGCGTCACAAAGTCCCGCACATTCTGGGCCGATACCGTCGGATCCCCAAGGATGAGCAGGCGCTCGACGACGTTCTTGAGTTCCCGGATGTTGCCGGGCCACTTTTTCTCTTGGAGCAGGGCGACCGCTTCGGGAGAAAACGTTTTTTTGGGCATGCCGGTCTCGGTGGTGATCTGCTTGACGAAGTAGTCGATCAGCAAGGGGATGTCGGAGGTGCGCTCCTCCAGGGAGGGGACGCGGATGATGATGACGCTGAGGCGGTGGTAGAGGTCCTCACGGAAGCGTTTGGCCTCGATCTCTTCGCGGAGGTCCTTGTTGGTCGCGGCGATGACGCGCACGTTGACCTCGATGTCCTTGTCGCTGCCCACGCGCGAGAGCTTTTTCTCCTGCAGGACGCGCAACACCTTGGCTTGCGCCGCGAGGGACATGTCGCCGATCTCGTCCAGGAAGAGGGTGCCGCCGTCGGCCTGCTCGAACTTGCCCTTGTGCTGCTTGATGGCGGAGGTGAAGGATCCCTTTTCGTGGCCGAACAGCTCGCTCTCGATGAGTTCGGAGGGAATGGCCGCGCAGTTGACCTCGATGTAAGGCATTGCGCTGCGGGTGCTCTGCTCGTGGAGGCTGCGGGCCACCAGTTCCTTGCCGGAGCCGTTGGGACCCATGATCAGGACGCGGGCGTCGGTGGCCGCGACCTTCGTGATCATGTCCTTGATGTTGCAGATCGCCTCGGACTCTCCGATCATCCGCTGGCCGTAGACTTTTTTCTTGAGGATGCGGGTCTCCTTGACCAGCGAGACCTTTTCGGTCGCGTTCTTGATCGTGATCAGGATGCGGTTGAGGTCGAGGGGCTTCTGGATGAAGTCGAAGGCGCCTTTCTTGATGCACTCGACGGCCGTGTCGATGTCCCCGTGGCCGGAAATCATCACGACGGCGCTGTCCAGTCCGGCCTCCGTCACCTTGTCCAGGAATCCGAGGCCGTCCAGGTTGGGCATCTTGATGTCGCAGAAAATGAGGTTGTAGCGGTCCTTTTCCGCCATCTCGAAGCCGACGGCACCGTCTTCCGCGGTATCAACCTCATAACCTTCGTCCATCAGGATCTCCTTGAGGGAATTGCGGATCGCCCGCTCGTCATCAACTACCAGTATCTTCATAACGGGGCAAAGTTACCATTTTCCCGGAGGAATTGCAAAAGCAATGCCCCTAGGCTTCCAGCTTGACGTGCTGGGCCCGGAGACGGGTCTGCAGCTCGGCGATGTCGATGTCGCGGTTGGACTGCCGCTTCCTGACGGCCAGGGAAGCGGCCACGCCGGCGGCCTGGCCCGTCACGAGACAGGTACCGATCTCCCGGGCGTCGTAGGTCAGTTCCTTTTCGAAACCGAAGCAGCGGCCGGCGACCAGCAGGTTGGGGATATGCCGGGGCGTGAGGGACGAGTAGGGGATCTGCCACATCAGGCGGTTTTTCCGCAGGATCTTGCCGCCGGGGGCGTTGAGGTTGGAGTCTCCGCCGGTGATACCGACCACGTCCGGATACACCTTGCCGGTGGCGGCGCCTTCGGTCGTGACATTGGCGACGCTGTCCAGCACGCGGGTCGTCCGGACGCCGACGAGCGCGGGCGTATCGACCAGATACAGGTCTTCGCCGCCCGGCTTCGAGCGCCACTGGGCCACTTCCTCCCACATGCGTTTGCGCAGGCCGAGCTGGACGCGCGTGAGGTTGTACATGTCCAGGCCGTCCTGGTTCTTTTCGCCTGCCGTATGCAGGGTGCGGACGCCCTTGACGGGCGTCGGAGAGCCTTTCTTGATCTGCCCGACATTGCCGATGCGCCACATGGCGCCGATGTCGTTCTTGTGGACCGTGAAGTCTTCCCCGACCCACTCCAGGACGTCTCCGTCGCCGGAAGCGTCGATGACGAAGCGGCAGCGGATGGCGACGCGGCCGCTCTTGCCCTCCACGATGACGGAGTCAATCCCTCCGCCGGACTGTGTGACCTGGGCGGCCTGGACGCCGTAGAGGATGCGTACGCCGGCCCCGGCGCAGAAGTCTTCCATGAAATACTTGGCCGCTTCGGGGTCCACCTTGGGCCGGATGTTGTCCCAACAGATCATCCCCACCTCGTCCAGGCGCCGGTACAGCTCATCGCAGATGCCGAAGACGGCCTGGCGGCTCTTCTGGGCGGAATCCGGGTGGAACATGTTGATGATCGGGGTGACGCCGCAGCCCGTAAACAAGCCGCCGAGGAAGTACAGCCGTTCCAGCAGCAGCACGTCGCTTCCTTCCCGGGCCGCCGCCACGGCAGCGGCGAATCCGGCCGGCCCGCCGCCGATGACGACGACGTCCGCATTGTCCACGACCGGAATCTGCCGGGCGGGCTCCCGCACATACCCCTGGGTCTCCAGGGGCGTGTTCACTTTCCGGGTTTTTGCTTCCGCGGCGGGGCCGCTGAGTGCCAGGGTGGCCAGTCCGGCCGCGCCGGTCTTCAAGAATACTCTCCTGTCCATAGATCAGTTTGACTTTTCATCGTTTAAAAACACCCGGCGGACGGCTTCGAGGTAACCGTAGCCGTTGACGTTATCGGGCTCGAGATAGCTGGTCTCCGTCCACTCGTTCCAGGAGTTGACGGTGATGAGCGGATGCTGTCCCGGATGGGCATCGACCCAGGCCTTGGCGCGGCGCAGGGCTGCCTCGAAGGCCTCGGGTGTATTGCCCCGCACGCGGGGGCTCTCCCCGATGCGCGGGCTGTTGTCCCAGCCGATGCTGACATGCGGGTAGTATGGGAGGCTGAAATCCCGGTCCAGCCGCTCCCACTCCGCTGCGGCCCGGTCCACGATCTTGTCGTACTCGTCATCCATATAGATGAAGTGGCAGAACTGGTAGTGGGAACTGCTGTCGAAGCCGATCTTCCGGACGAGGGCTTCCGCCGGCCGGTCCGACTTCGAACTGTCGAAGCCGCTGTAGTTGAGGTTCGGTCCCCACATCGTGAACTGGAGTTCCAGTCCCGGGAATCCGGCCCGCCGGACTTCCTTGCGGAACCAGCGCACGGCATCGGCCGCCTGCTCCACGCCCCCGAGTCCGTCGATGAAGTTCTTGACGTCGTAGATCATGAAGACGGGCTTGCCGTCGATCTTGTAATACCCGGGCTGCTTGAAGAACAGCTCGATGTTGCGCCGGCAGATCTTCTCGAACTCGTCCCGGCCGATCCGGCCGGTCCAGATCACGTTGTCCTCCTTGAGACGCGAGATGCGAGTGTCCCAGACATTGACCACGTCGTGGTTGGCCCACATCAGGTAGAACTGCATCCGGTCGCGGTTGCGGGCCTTCAGGAAGCCGTTCGTGAGGGTGGTTTCCATGAAAGGACGCCCGTCGTACCAGTACCAGTCAAAAATGAAGACATTGACTCCGTGGTCAGCCGCCTGGTCGATTTCCATCTCCATCACGGCCGGATCCGCCTCGTTGACGTAGCCCCAGAGCGGCCGCCGGTCCCAGTAATGCCCGGGATTGCGGCTCTGCATCGTCAGGACCGTCTCCCACTCGCCCATGCCCATGGGCCAGAACGGCCGCAGCCTCGGATCGTCGGCGGCATAGGCCGGATACAGGTAGGCCGCGACGTCATACTGCGCCCTCGGCTGGGAGCGTAGCGGACCCCGTGTCGCCAAAAGAATCAGCAGAAGTAAAAGGAATCTTCTCATACCCATAGACAAAAATAGACAAATCCATCACAACCATCAACACATCCCGCCGTGCTGAATGTATCGGTCTCACATCTGCCAGACTATCGGAAGGGGAGCGTTCCGTCCCCTTAGAGGACACTGATGCAGGGTCCGGGATAGTTGACTTCGCCAAATGTGAATTTGGGCAGCGCCACAGTCGCATTGCTGTTGTTTTCCGGGGCGCCGACCAAAGCGTCGGCAATGGTGCGCAATACCAGGACCCGGACGCGAATCTGGATTACCTGGGACGAAATGGCCGTCGTGATGGGCAGGGTTGCCTGATAGGGATGTTCAGAGTCTTTCTTCGTGATGCAGATGGGAGCTATATAGGTTTGTCCGTCACGGCCCTCATAAGAGATGTTCTCACTGTCTTCTTTTTCTCCAGTTACGGTCATGGCTGTCCAGGTGCTCCCATCCAGGCTGGCCTCCACTGTCCAGTACTTCGGCATCCGGCTTCCGCCGCGTAAGGCGAAAGTGAGCGCGAGAGACTTACCGGCCGGGATCTGGGCGACAGGTACGTTGAACACCAGCGCGTCGTTATCAAAGATGCCCCGGTTGATGCGGAGCCGACGGCTATAAACGTCCAGGGCGGGGTATCCTTCGGGATAGGTGACTTCCTCCGGACCGTTGTTCCAGGTCCACTCGGCATAGGAGAGGTCTGCATGGGCCGAGGGGTAGATGCGGTGCTTCTCGTCCCAATTGGCCGGTTCGGGATCCGGACTGGCCGTCTGCGTCACCCATAGCAGCGGTTCGTTGACCAGATCGACATAATTGCCTTCGCCGGATTCGCCGCCGGGGATTTCGATGAAGAGGGCGCGCTTTTCGCCGCGGGCGAAGGTGACGGCCTGGTCATAGGTGAAGGTGTAGTCCCCGTCGCCCTTGGTCACGACGATCGAGAAACCCAACGCGAAGGCGCCTCCGGGCACGACCGGAATATAGTAATACTTGGCATCTTCCCGCGATGCGCTTTCCTCGAAATGCTCGATGTTCAGCGTCAGGTTCTTCGTGTCAGGTGTGTCTCCATAAAGCCTTGCCTGCAGGCCCGGTTCGATCTGGAGCGGGCCGGAGACTGTTTCGCCATTGTTGCCGCTGAAGACGAGTTTGGTCACGTCAGAGGCGCCCTTGACGGCGACCGCAATGTAGCCCAGGACATTCTTGAAGGGCAGGCTCAGCGAAGAACCCTCGCTCTGGGCGATGGCAATATTCATCCCCTCGGCGAAAGTGCCGGTACGGGAGACGGAGTACCCGCTGAGGAGACGGGTGGTAAAAAAGGCGCCGTTCCAGACAGCATCCGGATCATAAGGGTAAAGAGCGCGCCAGGAACTGGCCTGCTGGACTTCTTCACTGCCTTTCAGGACAAAGGTAGCTGTTTTGCCTGCCAGACCTTCGATGCGATAGGCGTGGTTGGCTCTTTTCCCGTCGATGACGGAGATCTCATCCCCTTCGCTCCAGAGGACGGAGAGCTGGTTGTCCTCGAGTTGGGTGCGGGTGGCGCCGGTCTCGAAGGAAGCGGTAAATACGGGGGCTTGGGTGCTGAGCAGGCGCTCGGCCGGCTCCAGGGTGCATCCCGTCAGCACACAGGCGGAGGAAGCAAAAAAGAAAAGAATGCGTTTCATCGTGTGTGAGTTTTAGTTGAGGGGATCCCCGTTGAACAGATCTTCCGTGGAGGACTGGAGCACGGAACTCTCCATCTCGAAGTCTGTGGTACAGGCTTGAGGGGCTTCGTAAGCCTTTTTCTTTTCGAATGTATACATAATGGTAATGGTTATAGTCTCTATCGGGACAAAAACAGATTAAGAAACTGCCGTTTTATTGATAATGTTCGGGATGTTCGTCCTGCCACTCGTTGACGCCGTCGCGGATGCGGTTGCGGAAGTGCAGGGTCTCATGCACCTCGGTCCGGCCGCCGTCGGGCAGGGAGACGGTGTATTGCAGTTCCAGCTCGCGGTCCTGCAGGAGGGCGGCGCCGTTGAAGCGGCCCGTGCCGCTGACCCGCCCGTCGGGTGAGGAGACGGTGATCTGGTCGCCGTTGAACTGCAGCCGCATCTCCCCGGCAGCGCCGGCAACCTTGTCGCTGCGTACGGTCGTAGCGTCCACGGTGGTCAGGTTGTAGACGAAATCGTCCACCAGCGATGGCTCGACGTCGGTCTCGGAAACGTTACCGTCCGCGTCCACCTGCACGACATGGGCGGCCCGGGAATAGTAGCCGTAGAACTTGTTCTCGCATCGCACGGCGATCACGGCGAAGCTCTTCTCGGCCGGCACCCGGTCGGCGTCGGCTCCGTCGATCCGCAGGCCCAGCGCGAAGCCCGGTACATAGGCCGCGCTCCCGGCGATGAATGCGTCCGTGGCCCGGACCGTAACCATCGCGGTATGTGCGCCGGCTTGGATTGTCAGCCCGCCCAGGCCTTCCAGCGTGTAGGCATCCTTCGGCAGGGGCGCGAGGCGAGTGATGCCGGCCTCCGACAGCGCCGTGGACACATACTCCCCCGACAGGGTGCCGACCGCGGCCTGGCCGCCCAGGCCGTCAATGGCCTGCAGGCCGGAGACTTCCAGCGGGATGATGTCCGCGATGTTCTCCGTCACCAGCTCATCCAAGACGGATACGCGTACGGCGCGGTCCTGCCGGTTGTCCATCACGCCGGCAAGGGCCACCGTGAACTTGAATGCCTGGTCCTCGCCGACCACGAAGCTGCGCAGGTCCCACTGGTACGCGGTATAGATGGTACTTCGGTCGTAGTCGGTGACATAATCTTCATAGCATCCCGTCAGTGTCGGCAGCAGTGTCAGCAGGGATGCAGCCCATAGGTATTGTTTCTTGCCTTTCATGTTCTCTTCAGGGATTATCTATTTCCAGGCCTCCCAGCCTTCGTTCTGCAGCAGCAGGGAGGTGCGGCGGATCTCCGTGGAGGGGATCGGCGTCCATAGCGAAGGGAAGGAGCGTCGCTCCAGCTCTTCCGATTCGTAGCGCTTGACGCCGTTCTCAACCGTAATCTTGATCCGGTGGATGGGGATGTTGATCTCGTCCGCCGACGTGGCCCAGCGGCGGACATCGTGGTAGCGGAAGCCTTCGAAGGCCGTCTCCAGGCGCCACTCGTTGCGCACCAGCGCGCGGAAAGGGCGGGCGCCGCCAAGGGCACACTCGTCCAGGTACGGGTCTCCGGCCGCGCCTACGCCCGGCACGTCACCCTCCTGGGGACGGTTGCGCACGTAGGCGAGCGCCTGCTTGGCGGACAAGCCGTAGCGGGTCTCATCCAGCGGGCCGGCGACCTCGTTGGCCGCTTCGGCGAAAGCCAGGCACATGTGGGTCCAGCGATAGATGAAGATGCAGCGATAGACGTCCTGTACCACGGCGTCGGATGCGTTCCAACCCAGGTACAGATGCCGGCGAATGTAGTAGCCCGTCGGGGAGGTGTTGACCAGCCCCGGGGCATCCTTGCCGCCTTCCGCGATGTCGAAAATATACATCACGTCCGACTCGTTGGTGTTGCGGACGACCTGGCTGCCGTCGTAGAATACGGTCTGGTAGAAGCGGGGATCCCGGTTGTCGTACGGATGCGCGGGGTCGTAGCCGCTGCGCGGGTCCGTGATGGGATAGCCGTTGGAGGCCGGGTAGGCATCCACCAGTTCCTGCGTAGGTCCGTAGCTGCCCTGGCCGCTGAAGCCCTGCGGGTAGAAGTAACCCTCGTAGAGGGAGCTTTGGAAGATCTGGGAGATGTAGATGGCCTCCGGATCGTTGGGATCGCACCAGGAGAAGGGTCTGCTGAGGCTGAAGCCGCCGCTCACTTTGTCAGCGCTCTCGAGCGTGAGCTTGTGGTCGATCACCTCCTTGGCCGTGCGGGCGGCCTCGTCATAGCGGGAGCGGTCGTCCAGCGGGTTGTAGGCAGGCGAAGCCCAGGTCAGCAGGGCCAGGGCCTTGAGGCACTTGACGCTGATCCCGTCCATGCGGCGGTAGCGTACGGCGCCGAGCACGGGGATCATTTCCTGATCCTTGAGGAAGTCGCGGTTGGCCAGCGGGAGATACAGCAGGGCCGAATCGCAGTCCCGCAGGACCTGCTCCATGCATTCGTCGAAGGTAGAGCGGCGGACGCGGCTCGGATCCGCTTCCTCCGGGGAGACCGGCTCCGTAAAGATCGGGACACCCGCCAGGTCGCCCGCCGTGGAGCGGCCGCCGTAGTATTTCAGCAGTTCATACAGATAGTAGGCGCGCAGCGCATAGGCGTCCCCCTGCAGGGCGAGGCGCAGGTTGCGGTCGGCCTGTTGGTTGACCATGTAGCGTTCGCTCAGGCCCAGGCCCTCCTGGAGGAAGAGGTTGCAATAGTAGATGCCGGTATAGCAGCGGGTCCACAGGCCCGTGAAGGGGTCGTCGGTCATCGTGGCCGAGCCGCTGCAGTAACGCCACATCGCATTGTCATGGGCCCGCCACGCCATGTTGTCCGCGTAGCCGTCGCAGGCCATGCCCGGAGACGAAAGATAGTGGTTGGGCCGCAGGGAATACGCCTTCTCGACATAGCCGCGCACCAGGGCCGGGTAGTCGGTATAGTTTTCGTCCGTATAGGCTCCGCTCGGGAACTGGTCCAGGAACTTGTCACACCCGGCGAGCAGCAGGGTGGCCAGCGCGAAATTGAGGATTGTTCTTTTCATCATCTCCTAAAAGCTAAGTTTGGCTCCGAGTGAAACATACTGGGTGAAAGGATAGGCGGACAGGCCCGAAGTGAGCGACTCCGGGTCTGCCTCCTTGAGGTTGGTCAGGGTCAGCAGGTCCGCTCCCTTCAGGGACACGCGCACGTTGTTCACGCCGAAACGGCGGCAGGGGATGTTGTAGGCCAGCTCGACGTTGCGCAGCTTGAGGAACCAGCACTTGCGCCGCCAGAAATTGGAATCGAGCCCGTTGGTAGCGGAAGCGATGTACGAAAGACGCGGGTAGGCGCCGCCGATGTTGTCCCGGATGAAAGCGGAATAGTTGCCGTCGCCGCTGCCACCCCGGAAATACGTGCCTGTCAGATAGACGTCGCGGCTGCTCTGGCCCAGGCCGGTGAGGTTCAGCTCCCAACCCTTCCAACTGAGATCCACCACCCAGTTGAACCGGAGTTTCGGGATGACATAGCCGATCACCCGCTGGTCGTTGGCATCGATGACCCCGTCGCCGTTGAGATCTTCGTAACGCAGGTCGCCGACCTGCGTGCCGGTCTGGTCATATTTGGGCAGGGTCTCGATCTGCTCCCCGGTCTCGAACTTGCCGGCATAGACATAGCCGACATAATCGGCCGTGGAGCGGCCGGTCTGCCTCTGCCAGGGGTAGATATACTCGTCCAGGACCAGTTTCGTACTCCAGCTGTCCCAGCTCATCAGGTTGAGGGCCGATCCGATCCGCACTTCGCCGAGGTGACGGTTGTAGCGCAGCGTCAGGGAGGCGCCGCGGATCAGGTTCTCGGTGTAGTTGTCGTACCAGACGGCCGAGCCGTAGCCGTACAGGCTCGGATACAGGCTCATCAGGTTGGCGACATAGCCCGTACGTTCGATCTGATAGATGTTGGCGCTCAGTCCCAGGCCGCACGAGAAGTCCAGGTCAAAACCGGCCTCGTACTGGTGGAAGAGCGGATAGGTCAGGCCGCGGTTGGGCAGGCGGCTGATTTCCGTCGTGGAGGCCGACTGGGTGTCGATGCCGAACCACTGGCCGACCGGGGCCGGTCCGTAGGTGAGGGAGGACCCCAGCAAATAGCTCCCTTCATAGAGGAAGTTGGATCCGGTAGGGGAATACATCGCCAGCAGTCCGCCCTGGGCATAGACCTTCAGGTAGTCCAGCCACCGGGCCTCGCGCAGGAGAGGCTCCTTCGAGGCGATCCAGGCCAGTCCGGCAGCGGGGAAGGTGCCGTAGCGCCCTTCCCGGGCGTACTGGCTGCTGCCGCTGCGGTTGGCCGTCAGGTCCAGGATGTAGCGTTGCTTCCAGACATAGGACAGGGAACCGATCAGGGAAACGAAGCGCGATGGATAGCTCAGCGAAGACTGGGCCATCTCAGAAAGGTATCCCACCACGTGCATGTCCAGGGCGTGATCCCCGAATTCACGCTTGTAGGCGGCCTTGGCAAAGGTGGACAGGTTCTGGTAGGTGGAGGTGCTGAAGACGCTCTTGGACGAGGACTTGACGCCCTGGTGGGTGGACAGGTCCGTGATGTCCGACGTGGCGTCCCAGTAATAGGCGAGGTAATCCTCGTTCTTGCCGCTGGCGAGGGAGTACTGGGTGGCCAGGTTGACGACGCCCTGCAGGGTCAGGCCCTTCAGGAGCCAGTCCATGTCCACGTCGATGTGGGCGTCGAAAATGCCGGTACGGTTTCGGGTCAGGGTAAAGCCGCCTTCCATCGCATACGCGTAAGGGTTGGTCGGGCAGGTGCGGGATACCGCATAGACCGGCATGCCCAGCCGGTCGCCGTCCAGGTCGGTGGTGCCGGTGCTCAGGCCGAAGGCGACCGGGAAGGCGACCGGATAAGCGGCCGTATAGCCGTAGAGGCCGCCCCGGCCTTCCTGGTGGTAGGCCAGCATGCCCCGGAAGGAAGCTCCGGCCGTGATGTAGCGGTCGATCCGGGCCGTGATGGAGGTGGTCAGGTTGACCCGGTCGCTGAAGGTGTCGGGGCCGATCTTGTAGAAATCACCGTCGGCCAGGCCGTTGAGGGCGAAATGGTACTTGATGTTCCTGGTGCCCCCGAAGGCTTCGATGCCGGCCCGGGTGGTGGGACGCCAGTCCTTGATGAGGAGCGACTTCCAGTCCACGGCCGGATAGCGTCGGTCGAGCGGATCTCCCTTGGCAAATCCTGCGATCGCCTCTTCGCTGTAGAGCTGGGTGTAGCCGGCAGCGGCCCGGGCCTGGTTGTTGAGCCGGGCGTAGTCCACGGCACCGGCATACTCGGCCCGCCAGTCGGCATGGCCGACGCCGGACTCGGCGAAGGCATGGATCGTGAAGGGAGTGTCATAGCCGCCTTTCTTCGTACGGATGTACAGGACGCCGGATGTGGCATAGGGACCGTATTTGGCTTTTTCCACCGTTGAACTGAGGAAGGAAATGGACTCGATCTGGTTGGCTTCGAGGTTGACGACGTAGTAGTCCAGTGGCACGTCGTCGATGACGCAGCTGGTCGTGGCGAGTGCCTTCGAACCGAAGGAGACGGAGCAGTTGCCGCCCATGGTCTGTTCCATGCCGGGGATCAGGCCGGTCAGGCCGGTGAAGGCGTCCCGGTAGGGGGTCCTCTCCAGTTGCGTTCCGGTCACGATGGCCGAGGATACGCTGGTCCGGTCTGCCGGGACGGTTTCGCCCCAGGGAAGCAGGACCAGGGTGTCCCGCTGCTGGGCAGCTCCGGTCTGCCAGGCCAGGACGGCGAGGAGACAGACAGCAAGAAAGTGCCGGAAGTCGTTATGTTGTATATTCTTCATATCCTTTTCGCTCTTTATTGCCATCTCTGGTTATTGACAAAATGGATCAGTTTGTTGGCCTGCTCGTCGGGGAACGGCCACCAGTACATCTGCTCGCGCCAGGTACACTGGCGGTTGGCCGGGATCGCGCGGCGCTCGTAGATGCGGCCCTTGGGATGCGCCTCATCTACGGGACAGGACTGGATATACATACCCTCCAAGGTGCGCGTCATGCGCTCCGGAGCCACTTTCCACCGGCGGATGTCGAAGTAGTAGTGGTTGTCTTCGAAGGCCAGTTCGACGTCCCGTTCGTTGCGGATCCGGTCGCGGAACTCGTCCCGGCTGCCGGTGAACCGGCTCTGTACGGGCGGCATCTGGGCCCGGGCCCGGACCCGGTTGACGGCCTCCAAGGCGCTGAGTTCGAAACCGCCGGCGTGGCCGTCGGGGCCGTAGGCTTCGTTGACCGCTTCCGCATAGTTGAGGTACAGTTCCGCGAGACGGATCAGCGGGTCCAGGTGCTGGTAGCCGGTCTCCTTGTCTCCGCGGGCGCCCCGCCATGTCTTGCGGCAGTAGTAACCCGTGTTGGAGTAGCCTTTGCCGTCGTTGGTGCCCCAGGCTATGCCGAAGGAGGAAGCCGCGCCGGAGATCAGCGTGGACGGATACGAATCCGTCTCCGGGTCATAATAGATATTGATCGTCCCTTCGACATAGGGCGTCGTGCTGCCGTCGTGGACGATGGTCGTCTCGAAGCGCGGGTCCAGGTTGGCGTACGGATCCTGCGGATGGTAGTGGCCGGCGGCCTGGGCGGCGGCCCGGTCGGCCTCCGTCAGGAGCGGATCCCCGTACAGGGTCTCGTAACGGTCCACGAAATTCTGCGTCGGGCAGAGGCCCGAGGCCGTCGAATAATTGGACTGCGGATAGCAGAAGAAGCCGGTGTAGTTGGCGTGGTAACTGGTGCCGCGGTGGTGGTAGCCCCAGAGGACCTCATTGGTCAGGGCCATCCCGAAGAAGTTGTCGGTGTAACTCTCCCAGGGCTGGAGCTCATACTGCCATTCCAGTGCGACCTTGAGGGCTTCGGCGCAGGCGTCGGCCGCCTTTTCCCAGTCGGTGGCGCCTTCGCTGTTGTTGAGCGGCGAGGCGGCATAGACCAGGGCGCGGGCCCGGAATGCCAGGGCTGTGCAGCCGTTCGGGCGGTCGATGTCGGTCGCCGTCAGGTGTCCGGCGACACCCGGAAGGGCATCCCGGCGCATCTTGCCGGCCTCCTTGAGGTAAGTATAGGCGGTCTGGAAATCTTCGGCGGCCCGGACGTAGGTGTCATGGGCGGACAGACGCTCCATATCCCAGTCGTCGTAGTCCGTCCGGTCGATGTAGGGCATGCCGCCGAAGAAACGGCAGAGGACGAAGTGGGCAAATCCCCGGGCGAAGTAGGCCTGGCCAAGCAGGTCCGCCTTTTCCGAGGGCTTGGCATTGGTCAGCATGCCGATGTTCTCGATCGAGAGGTTGCAGATCCGGATGGACTTGAACATGGCTTTGGCGATGGGCCGCCGGCTTCCGAAGGAGAAGTCGTTGCAGGTCTCCTGGGCGAGGTTGCAGATTTTGATCTCGGTCTGGGGACGCAGCAGACGGCCCGCATCGGCGGCGTCCGTGGTGGATGCGAAGACGAAACGCCGGTCGTTGAAATCGACATACATCGGGAAGCCTTCGTGGAGGTTGGTCTTGCTGAAGTCTCCGTCGTCCGACCAGAGGGTATCGAAGAACAACTTATAATTCTTGTAGGTGGTGAAGACATCTTCTTCCGTCAGTCCCAGTTCGGGGTTGACGTCGAGGAAGCCGCAGCTGCAAGTCAGCGCGGTGCAGGCAGCCAGCAACAGGAGGATTCGATGGATTCTTTTCATGATGACAGCCGTTTAAAAGTCCATTTTAACACCGAGTTTGACCGTCCGCATGACCGGATAGTAGCTTGTCGCCAGGGTCAGGCGCTGCGGGCTGCCTTCCAGCAGGTCGGTCAGCGTGAAGAGATTGGTCCCCGTCAGGGTCAGGGTCAGGCCGCTCAGGCCCAGCAGGCGGCCGATCTGCTTGTTGTCGAAGCGGTAGGACAGGGACGCTTCCTTGAGGGTCAGGTAGTCGGACTTGCGCCAGGACTGGCCCATGATCCGCATCGCGTAGCTGTCGTTGGAGGAGCCGCCGAGCATCGAATAGGTCTTGTCGTCCATGGACACGGTCGGGTGCGTCGCGTCCGGATTGTCCGGACGCCAGTAGTTCAGCTGGGCCACATGGACGGTCAGGTCCTGCTTGAGGAATTCCTTCCAGTAGTAGCGGTTGAAGGAGATGTACTTGCCGCCCGTTCCGTAGAACATCACGTAGGCGGAGAAGCCCTTGTAGCCGGCACCCAGGCTGAGCGAGCCTACGCCCGGCGAGTACGCCACGCCCGGGATGGAGTGCAGGTCCTGCGAAGTGAGGATGCCGTCGGTGTTGTAGTCCAGCATCTTGTAGGTACCCGTATAGAGGCGCTGGACTGTGCCGAGCACGTTGGGGTAGCCGTGGATCTCATCGACGCTGCCATAGTAGCCCGAATCGATCAGGTTCATGCCCGTGCGGGCGGCCTCGTAAGGCTTGCCGGCATATTTCTGGTAATCGGGCGTGGAGACGGCGTCTTCGTAGTTGAGGATGCGGTTCTCGTTCATCCCGAACATGGCGCCGACTTCATAGTAGAAGGTGCTGGGCAGGGTCTTGCGGTACTTGGCCTCGATCTCGAAGCCGTGCTTCTTCATCCGGCCGGTGTTGACGTCCTTGGACGTGATGCCGACCAGCGGGGACTCGACCGGGCTGACGAGCATGTCGCGCCGCTGCTCGTCGAACAGATCCACGCTCAGGGTCAGGGCATCCTTCCACCAGCCCAGTTCGATGCCGAGGTCCCGCTTGTGGGCGGTCTCCCAGCGGGCGGTCGCGTTGGCCATCTCGTCCTCGAAGATCAGCCCCTTGCTCTTGGAGAAGGAACTGTAGTACAGCCAGGTGGCGCTGGAAGCGTCGCTTCCCACGATGCCGTCCGAATAGCGGAATTTCAGCGTGCTCCAGGCGGGCAGGGCCTTCTTCCACTTGCGGGTCTTCGAAGGGATATAGCCGACGGCGACCGAAGGGAAGAGACCGAAGCGGTTCTTGGGTGAGAACTGCTCGCTGCCGGTATAGCCCATATTGGCCTCGACCAGGTAAACGCCCTTGTAGTCATAGGTGACGCGGCCCACAAGCGCCTCGCTGCGGCGGGGGAAGGCAGCGCCGGAAATGTTCTGGCGCTGGTTGAAAAGGGCCAGGGCGGTCACGTTGTGGACCTTGTTGAACTTGCGGGCGTAGTTGATGGCCGCTTCCCAGTAGAAAACCACCGAGGTGCCCGAAGCCGCATTGTTCTGGCTGACGGCATAGGGCGGCTGCACGTAGATCTCGTTGCCTTTCTCGGTGCTGCTCCAGGGGTTCTCGAGCCCGATGGCGAGCTTCTCATAGTCCAGCCAATAGGTCGGGAAGGTCTGCTCGGCTTGCTGGGAGATCCGGCTGAAAACCGAGGTGAAAGTTGCCATCCCCTTGACGGACAGTCCTTTCGTGATGAAGTCCAGCTTCTGGTTCAGGACCAGGTCGGTGCTGAGCCGGTTGCTGGTCGTCTGCGAGTAACTGCCATACGATAGGAGGGTATAGGGGTTGGGCATGTGCGAGTTGAAACTCTGCGTCAGGCGCAGCTCATGCGCCTCGGGGTAATCCCAGTCCGGGATCTGCTCCAGGACGGAGGCCGGGTAGTAAGCCGGGAACATCGCCGGAGAGGCCCCATACATGTAGGTGAACAGGTTGGGGACGGAAACGGCATCCGGGGCCTGGACGATGAGCGTGCTGCCGCCCACGCGCAAGGACAGGGTCGTGCTCCGGGTCAGGTCGAAATCCAGGTTGGAGCGGTAATTGATCTTGTGGGATTTGAAGTTGGTGTAGTCCCAGTCATTGAGCTGCTTGACGATGGAGCCGTCGTTGGCATAGCCTGCGGAGACGAAGTAACGGACCCGGTCCGATCCGCCGGACACGTTGAAGTTGACGTCGAACGTTTGGGCGAAATCCCGCAGGAGGAGACGGAACCAGTCGTTGTCGGGGTATTGGACGGGATCCGTTCCGGCGCGGAACTGCTCGATCCGGCTGTCCGGGATGATCGTACCCCAGGACTGCTCGTTGCGGTACGCTACGTTGGCCATTTCGAGGACTTTGTAGGAGGGGACGAACTGCGGCAGTTCCGTCGGGTTGCTCAGGCCGTAATTGGCCGTCAGGTTCATCTTGGGCCGTCCCTTCATGCCGGTCTTGGTCGTGACGATGATGACGCCGTTGGCACCCTTGGCGCCGAAGACGGCCGTCGCCGAAGCGTCTTTCAGCACGGAGATGGATTTGACTTCATTGGGGTCCAGCTCGTTGAAACTGCGCTGCACACCGTCCACGATCGTCAGCGGGGAGGAGCCGTTCCAGCTCGACAGTCCGCGGATCAGGATGGTCGCGTTGTCGTTGCCGGGCTGGCCGCTGCTCTGGTAGGTCAGCACACCGGACAGTTTGCCGGCGAGGGCATTGGTGATGTTGGTCTGGCCGGAGCGCACCAGGGCGGCGGATTCGATCTGAGAGATGGCCCCGAGTACACTCTCTTTTTTCTGGACGCCATAGCCCACGACGACGGCGTCCTGAAGCATCTCGGCATCCTCTTCGAGGGTTATGTTCCAGGTGGCGTCCCTGGTGAAGCGGCGTTCCTGCTCGCCGTAGCCGATATTGGAGACGACCAGGATGCTGCCGGCGGGGACGCGGATCGACCAGACACCGTTGAGGTCGGAGACGACACCCTGGGTCGTCCCTTTGACCTGGACGGCCGCCATCGGGACCGGTGCGCCCTCTTCGTCCACGACGGTGCCCCGGACCAGGATGGATCCGGAGGCTGTCTGCGCTGAAAGGATCGGGGCAGGGAGCAGCAAGATGAAAACCAGTAGGGATAGGAGTCGGTTCATAACTTTCGTAAGGAGTTCAAGGTCAATTCAATTGAACGTGAGGAGCGTCGGTATAGAAAGAACTGGCACTGCCCCGTACCCAGGGTACGTCGTTGCCATCCCAGTGAAGCCGGTCCAGCATCAAGGTCCGTCCCGAGGAGAGGTCGCTCAAGTCGAACGCATTGTACAACAGCCAGTCGTTGCCTTCGCTGTCCCGTACCAGCCGGGAAGGAGAGCCGGGGCCGGCGAACTTGGTGCCGCGCCCGATCAGTTTTTTCCATTCGCCGTACGGGCCGGTCAGGGTCTGTGCCGAGCAGACGGTGATGACGGCCGTACTCGAAGCGTCGCCGCTCTCGCTGCCGGTCGTGGACAGGAGGTACCAGCGTCCGCTTTCCTGGAAGAGGACCGGGGTTGAGACCGGGCCCTCGACGATACGGACCGGCTCGCCGGCGGGGGAGAGCCCCGTGGGGGAGAGCGGGAGCAGATAGATCCCGTCGGCGGCCGCAAAGGCGAGGGACAGGCTCCCGTCTGACTCGAAGACAAACGGATGGCAGAGCGCGGTCAGATCCGGCACGGAAGCGAGCAGGAGGGCACCGTGGTCGATCCAGGGGCCGGTGGGGGTCGCTGAGCTGGCCACGCCGATGCCGCACTCTTCGTCCGTTTTGCGCAGGGAATAGTAGAGGAGATACTGCTCGCCGACCTTGATGACGGAGGGCCCGCTGACGGTCCCGTCTACGATGAAGGAAGGTTTCGTGTCTTCGTCAAACAGCGGGTCCAGTCGTCCCCAGGTCACCAGGTCCGTGGAGGACATCAGGGAGATGACTTCATCTTCGGCCGCAGCGTCGGAATACAGGTACCAGGTATCGCCCTCCTTGAGTATGTCTGGATTTGGTACGGCGCTTAGGACCAGTGGGTTGCGGTATGCATTCCAAGTTTTCAGGTCCAGCCCGTCCTCCGCGCAGGAGAGCGCGGCTGTCAGGAGCAGGAGCAACGGGTATCGGGAAAGGTGTTTCATGTCTTTTCGCAGGTTTTGGGGTGCCGTCATCGGGCGGTGATGTTCGGTCCGCTGTAGGTGATGCCGCCATAGGTGAAGCGCGGCAGGGCCATCGTAACGTTGCTGTTGTTTTCCGGTTTGGTGACGAGGCTGCCGCTGATACCCCGGGCGATCAGGACGCGGATACGGAGCTGGATCACCTGGCCGACGAGGGGCTCGGTGAGGGTCAGGGTAGCCTGATACTCGTGTTCGGAGTCTTTCTTGGTCATGAAGACCGGGGCGATATGCTCTTCGCCGTCCCGTCCCGTGTAAAGGATGCCCGTGCTGCCTTCCTTGTTGCCGCTGACCTGCATTTCCACCCAGTTTTTGCCGTCCAGGCAGGTCTCGGCCGTCCAATAGGCGGGCATGCGGCTGCCGCCGCGCAGGGCGAAGGTGAAGACCAGCGTGCTGGAGGCGGGGAGGTAGGCGACCGGCACCGTGAAGACCAGGGCGTCATCGTCAAAAATGGCCCGGTTGACCCGCAGCCGGCGGTTGTACACGTCCAGGCCCGGATAGCCTTCGGGATACTCGATCGGCTCGACACCGTTGTTCCAGGTCCATTCGGCCCATGAGAGGTTGGCGCGCGTGTCGGGATAGATGCGGTGCTGTCCGTCCCAAGGCGTCGGTTCCGGAGCGGGACTGACCGTCTGCGTCGTCCACTGCAGGCTCTCCTGCAAAAGGTCGATGAAGAAGGCAGGATCGAACCCGGCATCCTGGCTGACGCTGACCGTCCGCGTGACGGTACCGGCCTGGACGGTCAGGGTCGCACTGCGTGCCGGGCCCAGGTTGTCCGGGGCGCTGATGCTGAAGGAGCCGTCCCCGTTGCCGCTCGACGGACTGATCTCCAGCCAGCCGGCCTCGGTGCTGACGGTCCAGATCGTATTGGAGGTGACTTGTACCGTCCGGGGCTGTGCGTTCAGGTTCGGGAACTGGAGCGTCCCGGTATCGAGTTCGAGTTTGTCTTCGAGGCGCGCCGCCTGCGTGAGGAGGACGGTCGCCTCGGCCGATTTGTTGCGGAAGGTCACCGTGGCGCTGCGCTCCTCATAGGCTTCGTGCACATCCACCGTGACGGTGACTTCCGTGGTCCCTTCCCCGCCGGCAGCGGGCTCGAGGGTGACCCACTCTTCGGAAGCCGATGCCGTCCAGTCGGCATTGGCCGTGACGCTCACTACGGATGTCTCCATCTGGCCCCGGGCCGTTGCCGCGAGGCTCTCCGGCGCGACTGTGATCTTGGGCTCGAACCCTTCCTGTACCACTTCGACCCGGGCGTATGGGGTTTCTCCGTTACGGAAGACGATCCATCCGCTGCGGGGCTCTTCGTTCCAGTTCTTGACCGGATCCAGCGTGAGGGTGACATACTGCTTGCGGCCGCCCTCAAGCGGGGTGACGGTGCACCAGTCCAGATCTTCCAGCGAGGCGGTCCAGTCGGTACCGGCGTAGGCGATGAAAGAGGAGGCGGACTCCGCATCCGCCGAGAGCGTCATTTTGCCATTCTCCGGCCCGGATACGACAAAGGGATCCGTCGAACCGGCATCCTGGCTCACCCGGACCGTCCGGGCCACCTGGTCCCCGGCCGTGATCGTGATCTGTCCCTCCCGGGGCTGATCCGTCTCGTTGGGGACGGCCGTGAAGACCACCTCGGCCTGCCCGGCCAGGTCGTTCATCGGGGAGATGGTGCACCAGTCCAGGTCCGTCTTTTTGATGGTCCACTGGACCGTCGATTCGACCTGGATGGTGAACGTGGAGGCGGGGATTGCACTGAAATGAACGGCCCCGTCAGGCAAGCCATAGACCGTGATTTCTATTTTTTCCTCCGATTCTTTCGTCTCCTGGCAGGAAGCCAGGGTGAAAAGAGCGGCGAAGACGGCGACTGCCCATCCTGTCCGGAATAAGCCTTTATTCATCATAGGGATCATTGACTGTTGAGCATTCATATCATCCGTGGTACAAAACACAAATAATGTCCTTATATCTATCTATCAAAACCATCCTTTTTCTTCCGGGTCCCCATAGTTGAGCACCAGTTCGAGCCGGGTGAGCCGGGCCGGGGTCTCTGAAAGGTCCGGCGCGGTGCGGGAGACCGTCAGTCTGGTGTCGGGACGGCGGGAGAGCACGCCCACCGGGACGGCATAGGCGCATGCCTTCTCGCCGGGAGCGATCGGAGCGAGGCGGCCGTAACGCCGTACCACTTCCTCGCCCAGGGGCGGAAGCGTCCGGCCGTCCAGGGAGAAGGTCCACGCTGCAGGATCGCCGGTCAGCCGGACCAGCAGGACCGCCTCCCGGGGCCGGTCCTTGCCCCGCAGGCGGCGTCCCAGGGGCAGGGGCGCTTCGCCCGGCAGGTCCAGGGGCAGTGGCGTCCGGGAGTGGAGGCCGAATTCCGGAGACGAGGCCCTCCAGGCAAAGATCTTGTTGCGCCCCCGGAGCGTCCGGAGCGACCCCAGTTCGTCCAGCAGCTCGCGGCTGCGTGTCCGGCAGCAGTCCGTCCCGGGCGCGGGATGTACCTCCCGGCCGCCCTGCAGGTATTCCGCGAGGAAATAGTTGAACAGATAGATCCCGTCGGCACCGTGGGCGAGGGCGTATTCCGCCGAGCCACGCAGCGTGCCGTGGGAGAATATTTCGCGGGGCGCAAAACCTCCGTCATCGAGGGTAGCATAGATCGGGATCTGCCGTCCGGCTTTCCCCAGGCGGGCGCGGAACGCGGACACGTCAATGGCCGGATCGCCGCACCAGTGTACGCCGAGGGTCAGGAAGTCCACCAGGCCCTCGTCCACCCAGGTCTGCACATCCAGGCCTTTGGCGAGCGCATCGTCGTAATCGACCGGAACGCGGGCCGTCAGCAGGATCTTTCGGCCCTGGACCGCTCCGAGCGAGTCGGTGCGCACCCGGATGCGCCGCACGAGGTCCGTCAGCAGCGGCGCCTTCTGCGGCCCTTCGCCGCGTCGGAAATAGACGATCATCCGCATGAAGTCCAGCTCCAGCCCGTCGATAAGGGCGCCGTACAGGTCCAGCTGCTCGGCAAGCATGGCATATTTGTGGTCCTGGACCTCCGGCCGGGCGAAGTCCAGGGCCCCGTTGCTGTTCCAGCCTTGCGACCCGTCGCTCATCCAAAGCTCGGGGTGGTCGTTCCAGAAGCGCGAGCTGTAAACGGTCCCCCGGTAGGACGGCGCACTGAAGTGCAGGTCGTTCATCCGGTAGGTGATCATCGTCTCCATGCCCCGAGCCCGGGCCCTGGAGAGAGCCGCGCGCACGATGTCCGTCCCTTCCTGCTCCAGCAGCCGGTGGTTGCGGTAATAATTGAGGAAGAGCGTGTCGCCCCGGCTGTCCAGGGAGCCGCCCTCGTCGTCTCCGAGCACCCGTGCATAGCGGCTCCGGTAGAAGGCGAAATCGCTGCCGGTACACATCAGGTAGGTCGTCACGCCGGTCCCGGCGATCAGGTCGACACATTCGTTGACATCCGCGACCGAGATCGGCCGCCGGCCGTGCCAGATGTTGGACAGCAGGTCGGTCCCGTCATTGTTGTGCAGGAAGCGCCAGGGGTGCTCCGCGTGCAACGAAGCGCCGGCCGTCAGGCAGAGAATGGCCGTCAGGAGTAAGCGGGGATGTCTCATGGTAGCTTGTCTTTGGATTCCGGGAAGTGTTCGGCCAGGTATTCTTTCGGGGTCCGGCCGTATTTCTCCTTGAAACGTTTGATGAAATAGGAAGGGGTCTGGAAACCGACGCTGTAGGCGATCTCCGCCACGCGCAGCTCTCCCTTGCGCAGGAGGGCTTCTGAACGGGTCAGGCGCAACTCCCGGACGTATTCGACGAAAGAGTGCCGCGTCATGCTCTTGATCTTGCGGGAAAGATGGGAGGTGCTGACATTGAGCTCCGAGGCCAGCAGCCCGATCGAGTAATCGGGATTGGAGAGGTTCTCGATGAGCTTCCGGTTGAGGGTCTCGAAAAACAGTTTGTCCCGGTCCGGCAGGGCGGCAGGCTCTTCGACGGGAGACGCCGTCTCGTCCTGGGCTCCGATCAGCCGGTTGAATAGCAGGGCGCGGCCCCGCACCAGCGAGTCGATGCAGGAGATGAGGAAGTCCAGGGAGAAGGGTTTTTCCATCACCATGTCGGCCCCGCTTTTCATGCTGGTGATCCGGCGGGATTCGTCCAGGTTGGCCGAAAGGATGATGATGATCAGGTGCGAGGTCTCAAAATCTTCGCGCAGGCGGCTGCAGAGGGTGATTCCGTCCATTTTGGGCATCACGATGTCTGCGATGACGACGTCCACCCTTTCCTCCGTCGCAAGGACGCTGAGGGCTTCCTCCCCGTTGGCGGCGGTCAGGACATGGTATCGGGCTTCGAGCTTGCCCTTCAACCACTCGCGCAGTCCCTCGTCATCTTCGACGAGCAGCACGACGGTCCGGTCCGGATCGGTCCCGGAGACGTCCGGGCTTGGTGCCCCGTCATCCGGTTGGATGAGCGCATCCGGGCTGAGCGGGAAGGTCAGGATGAAATTGTTGCGCTCCAGGTCCGAGTCCATCTCCAGGCTTCCTCCGTGAAGGTGGCAGAGCGAAGAGGCGACCGACAGGCCGATCCCGAAACCGCCCCGGGACCGGGATCCGGCATCATCCTGGACGAAGGGCTCGAAGATGGCGGACCTGCGCTCGATCGGGACCACGGGCCCGTCGTTGGAGAATACCGCCCGGACCCGGTCCCCGTCTTGTTCAAGATGGATATCGATCCGGGAAGCGGCATATTTGACGGCGTTCAGGAAGAGGTTGTTGAGGATCTTGGCGAGCGCCGAGCGGTCGGCCTGGATCCAGAGGGGAGCGTCCGGACGCTGGAGATTGTATTGGAGCGAGCGGGCCGTGATTTCTCCCTGGAAGGACCATCCGAGGACCTGGACCTCCTCGCCCAGGTCCAGGCGGGTGCAGGAAAGCGCGTATTCGTTGCTGCCGAAACGGGAGAAATCCAGCAATTCATCGATCAGGCGGCCCAGGTAGCCGGCATTCTTTTCGATGACTTGCAAGTCTTCTCCCAACTCTCCCTGGACCTGCTCATGCTCCAGGATATGCTTGATCGGGGTCTGGATGAGGGTCAGGGGCGTCTTGATCTCGTGGGCGACGGTCGTATAGAAACGGACTTTCTCGTCGTTGAGAGTCAGCTTCATGGATAGTTCCTGCGCTTGCCGCCGGGCGTTCTCACGGCGCCGGTAGCGCAGCAGGAGGAGCAGCAGGCTCCCTGCCAGCAGGAGGGCATAGACCACTCCTGCGACAGCGCTGCGGTACAGGGGCGGGCGGATGATGATCTTGAGCGGGCGGGATTCCAGCTGCCAGTTGCCTTGGATGGACCGGGCGGTGGCGCGGAACAGGTAGCGGCCCGGCGGGACGTTGGAATAACTGATGGAACCGCCGGCGCGCAGCAGCGTCCAGTCGGAGTCGTAATTGTCCAGGCGGTAGCGCACTTCGCCGGAAGGGTAGGAGGCCGGGCCGGTCAGGGCGAGTTGTACGCCGAAACTGTTCTGGTTGTGGCGCAGCACGAGCCGCCGCGTGTCGCAGATGGCCTCGTGCAGCGGTGAGCCGGGCGTTTCGGCGTCCACCCGCTTCTTTCCGAGAAAGAAGTCACAGACTTCCAGGTGGGTGGCCGGGATGTCCGCACGGGCATTCCCAGGCTGGAGAATGACAAATCCGTTGCGGGAGCCCAGGTACAGCCGCCCGTCCCTGGCCCGGAAAGCCGCATTGGGGGTGAACCGGTCGTCCAGCAGGCCGTCCTGCCGGTTGTATAAGGAGAAACTGCCGTCGGGCCCCATCCGGAGGAGTCCGTCGTTGGTGGTACACCAGAAGTCGCCGTCGCCCCCTTCGAGCGCGTCCCACATGAGCGCTTCGGAGTGCCGGGCTCCTTTCTGGGGGAATACGGCTGTACCGTCTTCCTCGATGCGGGCCAGGCCCCGCTCGGGAATGACGGCCCAGACCCGTCCCTGCGCGTCTTCCGACAGGGCGTGGATCCAGTGGATTTCCTCTCCGTCCTCCGTCCGGAGACGGACCTTCTCTACGCTGTCGTCATCCTGCCTCCAGAGGCCGTCGGCGCGGGTGGCGTACCAGATCCGGCCCTCCGAGTCCGTCAGGATATCGCAAATGTCGCGGAGTTCACTGAGCGGGGGCTGGAAGAGGTGGCGGAAGCCCTTCAATTCGGGATCGTAGCCGGTCAGGCCGTCGTCGCCGCCGAGCAGCGGATTTCCCTCTGCGTCTGCGGCGACGACGGAAGGGGAATAGCGCCGGAAGCGTTCGGCCTCCCCGCCTCCGGCCGGGATGCGGAAAAGACCCTGGGTGGAACTGACCCAGACGTTGTCGCCCAGGACAGACAAGGTGATCAGGAGCTTGGGGAAGCGGCCGGATCCGACGTAAGGCGTGAGCATGTCAGTATCGGGCCGGTAGGTAAACAGTCCCTGCTGTTCCGTGGCCACCCAGATGGTACCGCCTGCATCTTCGGCGAAGCCGCAGACGTGGCTGCCGGAAAGCGGCAGGGAGCCGCCGGAGGGCAGGACCGCCGAGCGGACGCGGCGGGTGGACAGCGGGTTGCGCAGCTGGATGGCGAGTCCGTCGGAACCCATGGCGAGGATCAGGCCGTCCTGCAGGTTGCCTTCCAGGTCCAGGACGCTGTTGCCCGGCAGGGAGTTTTTTTCGGCCGGGTCGTAGCCGGTTCGGGCGAGCGTCCCGTCGGATGTGTCGTAGAGAAAGAGTCCGGCGTTGGTCAGGATGGCGATGACCTGCGGCGAGACGCTGACGAGGTCCCGGACCTTGACACCCATGCCCAGGCTGACTTCCAGCCGTTCGCAGCTGCTTTCCGCGAGATCGATCCGGTAGATCGAGCGGGCGCCGCTGCAGATAAAGTAGCTGTCGTCACCGTCGGGGAGGATCGCCTTGATGTGGGCGTTGTTGAAGGGGACCGTGCCGTCCGCAGTGGTAAAAGGGACCAGCCGGGTGAAGCTTGTGTCCGTCACCCAAAGTCCCTTGTGGGTCAGGCCGATCGGGCAGCGCGGCCGGCGGCGGGAGAGGGAAAGGGCGGTGACGTCGGGCCGGAACGACTGCTTCTCGTCCGGGTAGAAATGCCGGCGGCAGCGCCAGGAACCGGGTTCGATCTCCAGGATACCCTGATTCCGGAGGGCGATCCAGACCCGGCCGTCCTCGTCCGTGCAGGATGCAGTGACCGGACCTGGGATCTGTGTCCCCAGCAGGGTGCCGGCCTCCGAGAAGGTGCCCCGGGCCGGATCGTAGACGCTCACCCCTTCCGGCGTATTGACCCAGACATGTCCTTCCGGGTCGCTGAAGAGGCTCCGGATATAGGCGGAAGGGAGTTTGAGATCTTCCTTGCCGAAACAGGAAAAGGAGAGGCCGTCGAAGCGGGCGAGTCCGTTGGAGGTGGCGATCCAGAGGTAGCCTTTCGGATCCTTCTCAACGCCCAGGACGTTGTCGGCGGGAAGCCCTTCCTCCGGCGTGAAGTGGTTGAAATACATCAGGGACGGATCCACGGCTCCCCTTGCCGGCAGGCCGGCAGACAACAGCAGCAGAAGGAGACAGGCGGTCCAGTGTCTGCGGGTCCGTAGTGTATTCATTATTAATTATGCTTCGACAAGCAAAATTAGTCAACCCTGAAGAAGTAAAATACAACATACGGAGAAAAAATACAACGATTCTATCATTTTCCGTCCAGTACGTCCCGGACGGCTTGGAGGTAAGCGAATCCATTGAGCCGGTCCGGGAGCAGGTAGCTGCCTTCGACCCACTCGTTCCAAGCGTTGATCATCAGCATCGGCGGCTGGTCCGGATGGCTGCGGACGTAGTTCAGGGCCTCTTGAAGGAAGCCGGCGAAAGCCTGCGGGGTCTGGTGCCAGCGGGTCACGTCATCCGCCCCTTTGTCGGGGAAGCGGGGCGTGTCGTCCCAGCCGACGGACACACAGGGGAAGACCGGGACGTCGAACACCTCGTCCCACTGCGCCCGGATGTCGAGGGCGTTGCGGCCGTGGAGGAGATAGTCGGGGTCGAAGCCCCCCATGTTGTACAGGGCGACACTGCGCACGCCCAGCCGGCGTATGCGGTCGTTCAGCCAGGCGGCGAGGCCGTCGTCCAGGCGATAGCCGCCGCCGTGGATCTCCTGCAGGTGCAGGTCGGGGAATCCGGCTTTCCGGACTTCGTCCCGGAAATAATCCATGGCCTTGGCGGCTTCGTCCAGCGAGCCGAAGCCGCGTACGAAATTGCCCAGGGAGAAGATGCCCAGGACCGGGCAGCCGTCGATCTTGACATAGCCGGGCTGGGTAAAATACTGGCCGATCAGCCGGGCGACGACCTGCCGGAACTGCTCCCAGTCCACGTCGGGATTGAAGAGCCGGTCCTCCCGCTTACCCCATTTGTGATAGTTCCAATAGTTGTATTTGACGTCATGGTTGGCCCACATGACGTAGAAATTCATCCTTTCGTGGCTGGGCGCTTTCAGGAAGCCGTCGTTCAGGGCGCTTTCCAGATAGGGGCCGCTGTAGCCGTCCGGATCGGAGTACCAGTACCAGTCGTAGATGAAGGTATTGACCCCGTAGCGGAGGGCGGTCTGGATCCATTTCTCCACGACGGCCGGGTCGTTGTCCAGCTCATAGCCCCAGAGTGGCTGGCGGGGCTGGTAGTGGTCCGGGAAGCGTTTGTCTCCCTGCCGGATCACTTCCCACTCGCCGATCCCTTCTTCCCAGAGCCAGCGATGGGCGAGGGAGTCATCGTGGCAGGAGGGCCAGACGTAGGCGCAGACATACATTTCCGGCCGGGGGGCCGGCGCTTTGGCGCGGCGCCGCGCGCTGCTCTGGGGAGCCCCGGCGCAGCAAAATAGAACAATACAGGCGAGGATCAGGCGGATTTGTTTCATAAGTCGTTTCCAAGGGGTTGTTTGAAGCAAGATAGTCAGTTTTTGGGCAACGGGCAAGCATTTTGAAAAAAAAGTATTACCTTTACTAACTGCAAGAAATGATAAATGCGAATGATATGAAAAAACTTTTCCCGCTTCTGATCGCCGTCTCGATGCTGTGCAGCTGCAGCGTGTTGTCCAACGTCAACTGGAATACGGATGCGCTGACTTCGGCCGTCGGCAAGGCGGCGATGGCCGCGTCCATCTCTGATGAGCAGATTGTGGAACTGTGCCGCCAGAGCGTGGCGCAGCTTGATGCCCAGAATGTCATTGAGACGGGCAAGTACCACCAGCGCCTGATGAAGCTGGTCTCCGGCATCACGGTCCCCGGCCTGACCCTCAATTATAAGGTTTACAAGAAGGACGAGGTCAACGCCTTCGCGTGCGGCGACGGCTCCGTGCGGGTCTATACGGGCCTGATGGACCTGATGGACGACAACGAGCTGCTGGCCGTCATCGGTCATGAGATCGGCCACGTCGTCCACAAGGACTCCAAGAACGCGATGAAGAAAGCCTACATGAACTCAGCGCTGCGGGATGCCGTCGCTTCCGCCGGCTCGCTCGGCGCCGTCACCTCCGGTCTCTTCGGCGACCTGGGCGAAGCGTACCTCAATTCGCAACATTCCCAGAAGCAGGAACTTGCGGCCGACGAGTTCGGTTTCGAATTCACGGTGGGCAACGGCTACAGCCCCTACAGCATGGGCAACGCCCTGGCCAAGCTCGTGACCCAGAACAGCCAGAGCCAGACCAAGATCCAGCAGATGTTCTCGTCCCATCCGGACAGCGCCCTCCGGTCCCAGAAGATGAAGGCGAAGGCGGATGCGTACGTGGCCACCACGAAAAAGTAAGTGCCGCCTATGCAAGTTCCCGATATTATCATTGCCATCGACGGCTATTCGTCCACGGGCAAGAGTACGCTCGCCAAGCTCCTGGCCAAGGAGTTTTCTTTCCTGTATCTGGATTCCGGCGCTTTGTACCGGGGCGTGACCCTGTTCGCGCAGGAGCACGGCTACATCACGGAGGACGGCGTCATCGACGAGGAGGCCCTCCGCTCGCATCTGGGCGAACTGGACCTGCATTTCGAATACACCCCGGAGGGCAGCAAGACCTTCATCGGGGATCGCTGCGTCGAGGCTGAGATCCGTTCGCTGAGAGTGTCCGGCCAGGTGAGTCCCATCTCGGCCATCGCCTTCGTGCGGGCCTTTGTCGACGACAAACTCCACGAGGCCGGTGCGGCCAAACGGGTCGTGATGGACGGCCGCGACATCGGCACGACCGTCTTTCCGGATGCCGAGCTGAAGATTTTCATGACCGCCTCGACCGAAGTGCGTACCCGGCGCCGCTACGACGAGATGGTCGGCAAGGGGGAGACGCCCGACTGGGAGGAAGTCAAGGCCAACCTGCTGGAGCGCGACTATATCGACTCCCATCGGGAGGTATCTCCACTGGCACGGGCCGGGGATGCCTTCATCCTGGACAATTCCGACATGACCCTCAAGGAAGAGGTCGTCTGGACCGAGGGCCTGATCCACGGTCGTTTCGGCATCCTTGACTGATGGGTCTCCTGGTCGAAATCGATCCGCAGTCCGGGTTTTGCGGAGGCGTGATCCGTGCCATCGGCAGTGCGGAGCGCTTCCTGTCGGAGCATCCCGGCCGGACCTTGTATTCTCTTGGATCCATCGTCCATAATGACGAAGAGTTGAGCCGGCTCTCCCGCCGGGGGCTGGTATCGGTTTCCCAGGAAGACCTGCCCAGCCTGGCAGCCCGGGGGGAACTTTCCCTGCTGATCCGCGCCCACGGCGAGCCTCCGTCCACTTACCGCCGGGCGGCCGGCTTGGGTTTTGAAGTGGTCGATTGCACCTGCCCTGTCGTCTTGAAACTGCAACAGGACATCCGGGCTGCCTATGACCGCCTGCAGACGTCGGGCCGTCCCGGCCAGATCGTCATTTTCGGCCGGATCGGCCATGCGGAAGTGCTGGGCCTGGTCGGCCAGGTCGACGGGGACGCCATCGTCGTCGAAGCCCCGGACATGCTGCGCGCTTTCCTGTCCGACGGGACCATCCGCCGCGACGGCCGGATAGAACTCTTCTCACAAACGACCAAAAGCCCGGAAGAGTATGCGGTGGTAGCTTCTCTCCTGCGCGTCTCCCTGACAGATCCCGCCGCCCTGACCGTACATGATACGATCTGCACGCAGGTGGCGCGCCGGCACGAGAACCTGACGGCCTTTGCGACGCAGCATGACGTCGTCATCTTCGTGGCCGGAAAGACCAGCTCCAACGGGACGGTCCTCTTCAGTCTTTGCAAGTCGCTGAATATACGGACGTTCCTTGTCAGCTCCGAGGCGGAGGTCCGGAAAGAGTGGTTCCGCCCCGACGACAAGGTCGGCGTGAGCGGCGCCACTTCCACGCCGAAATGGCTGCTTGATCAAGTCGCCGGCCGGATAGCCAGCCTGACCCTTTGATCCCGTACGCCCATGCAGACCAGCGCCCTTGACCTCGTCATCATCGCCGTTTATCTGATCGGCATCACGCTTTTCGGTTGCTCCTTCTATTTCAGGAAAGGAGGCCGGGATGCCCGGACCTTCACGACCGGCGGCGGTCACATTCCCGGCTGGGCGATCGCCCTGTCCATCTTTGCGACGCAGGTCAGTTCCATCTCTTTCCTCGCCTTGCCGGCGAAGGCCTACCTGAGCAACTGGAACTGTTTCGTCCTGACGCTGACCATTCCGATCGCGGCCTTCGTGGCCGCGAAATGGTTCGTGCCTTTCTATCGCCGTTCGGCTTCGGTCAGTGCCTACAGCTTCCTTGAGGAGCGCTTCGGCCCTTGGGCGCGCATCTACGCCAGCGCCTGTTTCCTGATCATGCAGACAGCTCGCAGTGGCGTCATCCTGTTCCTGCTGGCGCTGACGCTCAAATCCGCCCTGGGCTTCTCCTGTTTCTGGATCATTGTCGTGACGGGCATCGTGACGATGCTCTATTCGATGCTGGGCGGCTTCAAGGCCGTGATCTGGGCCGACGCCATCCAGTCCCTGATCCTGCTGCTCGGCACGCTGGCGGTGATCGTCAGCCTGTGCTTCAACATCCCCGGCGGGCTCGGGAACGGCTTCCGGATGGCCTGGGATGCGGGCAAGTTCAGCCTGGGTTCCTTCTCGCTCAAGGAATGGGGGATCGAAACGTTCTGGGTTTCATTCCTGTATGGCCTCTGCATCAACTTGCAAAACTACGGCATCGACCAGAGCTTCACGCAACGCTACGTCGCTGCCAAGGATGAGAGATCCGCTGTCAAGTCGGCTTTCTCCGGGGCCATGATGTATATTCCCGGCACCCTGCTTTTCGTGCTGGTCGGCACGCTGCTGTGGATGTTCAGCGCCACGCATCCGGGGCTGATCCCGACCGAGGTGGTGGCGCAGTCCGATGCGGTCTTTCCCTGGTACATCGTCCATCGCCTGCCGCACGGGATCAGCGGCTTGCTGGTCGCGGCGATCATCGCTGCGGCGATGAGTACTGTGGCGGCCACCCTCAATTCCGGCTCCACGGTCCTCCTGGAAGATTATTACAAGCGCTTCTTCCCGTCGAAGGCTTCCGTCGCCGGGCGCAACATCCGTTTCCTGCGCTCCATGACGGTGCTGCTGACGGCCGCCTCGATCTGTGTGGCCGTGGCCGTGATGAATGTGGAAAGCGCCCTCACGGCCTGGTGGGGGATGCAGAGTGTCCTGTCGGGCGGTATGCTCGGCCTCTTCCTGCTGGGCGCCTTCTCGAAGCGGACGACCTCCTCGCAGGCCGCTATCGCCACGGTGCTGGGCCTGCTCGTCGTGGTCTTCATCACCTTCGGCCAGCGACTGCCGGGCCTTTCCCCCTTCATCCACGTCAACCTCTCCATCGCCCTCGGCACACTGACCCTTTTCCTCACCGGCACTCTCCTTGCCGCGCTCCGGAAACGCTAGTGTCCCTTTCCACCGCTCGCCGCCGCGATGCTGCCGGCATGTCGCTTTCGTCCGCAACCTGTAGTGTCGGGCTGACTCCTCCCTTTTGGCCGGGCATGGCGGTGCGGACTGTTTGCAAGTTATCCGGCAAATGATTACATTTGCGGGTCAAATCACTTGCAATCAACAATAATTTGAGTTTATATGGCAACAACAGCTGATTTCAAGAACGGTCTTTACATCGACTACAACGGCAAACCGTGCGTGGTCGTCTATTTCCAGCATGTCAAGCCGGGCAAGGGCCCCGCTTTCGTCAAGACCAAACTCCGCAACCTCGAGAATGGCCGCATCCTGGAGAACACTTTCACCGCCGGTGCCAAGATCGACGTCATCTCCGTCGAGCGTCGTCCCTACCAGTTCCTCTATGATGACGGAGAAGCCTTCAACTTCATGCACGAAGAGACCTACGAACAGATCACCCTGCCCCACGAGGTCGTCGAGAATGCCGACCTCATGAAAGAAGGCCAGCACGTGGAGATGATGTTCCTCACTGAGCCTGAGGAGCGCTGCCTGACCTGCGAACTGCCCACCTACGTGACCCTTCAGGTGACCTATTCCGAACCCGCCGTCAAGGGCAACACCGCTTCTTCCAGCGCCCTCAAGGAGGTCACCCTCGAGACCGGCGCCAAGATCATGGTCCCGCTCTTCATCGAGACCGGTGAGACGATTACGGTCAACACGACCGACCGCAGCTACGGCCAGCGGGTCAAATAGTCCCTCGATTCGATCCAATCATGAATCCGGCCATCCTTTCGGTGGCCGGATTTTATATATAAGTGTAAAGTCAACCTAATACCGTTCCCTCTGTCCCCTTTGGCGGGACGTAGGCGACGTTTTACCTGGGTTTTTGCTCCCTCCGTCCGTCAGTTTGGGACGGAGGGAACGGTATGCGCACAGCCAAGACCCCGTCGGCGCTACCGCCGGATCACAGCGTCGCGGTCCGGGCCGACGGAGACGATCCGGACGGGACAGCCGGTTTGCTGCTCGATGAAAGCGAGAAAATCCTTGAAGGCCTGGGGCAGGTCTTCGTACGAACGGATGCCGCCGAGTGCGGTCTTCCAGCCGGGGAAGGTCTTGAAAACCGGCTCCGCGTCTTCACAATCGGACGAGAAGCGCTCCCGGATCTGCCCGTCCTTGCGGTAGCCGACGGCCACCTTGATGGCATCGAACCCGTCCAGCACGTCGGACTTCATCAGGATCAGGTCGGTCACCCCGTTCATCATCACGGAATACTTGAGGGCGGGGAGGTCCAGCCAGCCTGTGCGGCGGGGCCGTCCCGTCGTGGCGCCGAATTCGTGACCGACCGCCCGCAGCCGCTCTCCGTCGGCATCGAAGAGCTCCGTCGGGAAGGGACCGCTGCCGACCCGGGTGCAATAGGCCTTGAAAATACCATAGACCGATCCGATTCGGCCCGGGGCGATCCCCAGTCCGGTGCAGGCGCCGGCCGCCAGGGTATTGGAGGAAGTCACGTAGGGGTACGCGCCGAAATCGATGTCCAGCAGGGAGCCCTGGGCGCCCTCCGCCAAGACGGGGATGCCCTCGTCCAAGGCCTGGTTGAGCAGGAACTCCGTATCCTCGAGCCGGAACTGTTTCACTTCATCCACCGCGTGCAGCCACTCCCGCTCCGCCTGTTCCAGGTCAAAGGAGAGAGGGGCGTAGCCGGCGAGCAGCGCCAGGTGCCGCTGCTTGAGCGCAGCATAGCGGGCCGTGAAATCCGGCGCCAGAAGGTCTGAGACCCGCAATCCGTTGCGCCCCGTCTTGTCGGCATAGGTGGGGCCGATGCCCTTGAGGGTCGAACCGATCTTGGCCTTGCCCATGGCGCTTTCGCTGGCGGCGTCCAGCATCCGGTGCGTGGGCAGGATCAGGTGGGCGCGCTTGGAGATCACGAGCTTGGAAGCGACATCGATGCCCATCGGGCGGATCTGGCGGACCTCCTCCATCAAGATCACCGGATCGATGACCACCCCGTTGCCGATCACGTTGAGCGTGCCGTCGCGGAAAATGCCGGACGGGATGGTGTGCAATACGAAGGTCTTCCCGCCGAAGACCAGCGAATGGCCGGCATTCGGGCCGCCCTGGAAGCGGGCGACAATCCGGTAGGCGGGCGTCAGGACGTCCACCACTTTGCCTTTTCCCTCATCGCCCCACTGGAGGCCGAGGACTACGTCTAATTTGTTGGGTTCCATATCTTTCTGTCAATGATTTATTCGGTAAAAGGATCGTGACCGTACAGGTCGGTGGGATAGCGTCCGTTGAAGCAGGCCGTGCATAGCGGAAGTCCGCCCGCCGCAGTGCGCACCGCCTCTTCGGAAAGGTAGCCGAGCGAGTCCGCTCCCAGGAAGCGGCAGATCCACGCTTCGTCGTGGTCCGCGCCGATCAGCTGGGCGCGGGAACCGGTGTCGATGCCGTAATAGCAGGGATAGGCGTACCGGGGACTGGCGATGCGGACGTGGACCTCCTTTGCCCCCGCATCCCGGAACATCCGGACCAGCTGGCGCAGCGTCGTTCCCCGGACGATCGAGTCGTCGATGACGGCGATGCGCTGGCCGCGCAGGGTCTCCGGGAGCGGGGAAAACTTCATGCGGACCGCGAGGTCCCGCATGTGCTGGGCCGGCTGGATGAAGGTCCGGGCGACGTAGAAATTCTTGATCAGGCCAGTCTCAAAAGGGATCCGGCCGGCCTGGGCGAATCCCAGGGCGGCCGCGAGGCCGGACTCGGGTACGCCCGTGACCAGGTCGGCTTCCACGGGATGTTCCTCCCAGAGGAGACGCCCGGCCGCTTTCCGGAACG
Source organism: Bacteroidales bacterium (assembly GCA_017471045.1). GTDB lineage: Bacteria > Bacteroidota > Bacteroidia > Bacteroidales > UBA932 > Cryptobacteroides. Next base: position 142,880 of record JAFUWZ010000011.1, on the reverse strand, counting down.
AATAGGCGCTCAAGCCCTCCAGGATGCTGTCGGGACGGGCGAAATAGATATATTCCATGGCACACAGTCCGCGCCGGGCTGACTCAGTCCGATAGAGGCTGTGCAGCCCGCCCCGATCCACGACGACGGTTTCCCCGGGCTCGATATCCCGCAGGAAACGGGCGCCCAACTCGCGGAAGGCACAGGTCTCGCTCGCGATGAGATACCCGTCGCCGAGCGTGCCGATCGAAAGCGGCCGGAAGCCGTAGCGGTCCCGGCACGCATAAATGGCGTCGGGCGTCAGGATCACCAGGGCGAAGGCGCCATCCAGGACCCGGATGGCGGAAAGGATGCCTTCGGCCAGCCCCAGCCGGGCCTGGGCTTCCCCGATCAGATGCCCGGTCAGTTCACTGTCCGAAGTGGACAGGAAGAGGCGGCCCTCACTTTCCAGCCGCTGGTGCAAGATGCCGGCGTTGATGATGTTCCCGTTGTGCGCCAAGGCGAAACAGCCCTGGCTGTCCGTCATCTGGAACGGCTGGATGTTCTCGGGACCGCCGACTTCGGTCGTCGGGTAGCGCACGTGTCCGATGCAGGAAGATCCCGGAAGCCTTTCGAGGTCCGCGTCAGAGAATACCTGGCGTACCAGTCCCGGCCCCCTGTGCAGCCGGATGGCGCCCGACGGGCCGAGGGTGGCGATGCCGCAGCCTTGCTGCCCCCGGTGCTGGAGGCTCCGGAGCGCGACATATGCTTTCCGCGCAGCGTCCTCAACACCGTACAGGGCGACGACCCCGCACTCCTCATGCAACTCCCGGTTATCGAGTTTAAAGTCCATGCAGGCAGGTTTTGATGCGTTCCATGGCTTCCCGGACCCAGACATAGGGCGCATTCTCGCCGCCGAAGGCCTTCAGGCCCGCATCGGAGAGTCCCTGGCGGATGACGGCCGGGGCCAGCGGCCGCGTGACGTCGCCGATCCCCAGCGCGATCAGGTTGGCGCCGGGATGCGACTCACGGAAGGCGGCGACCCTGCGCGCGGTCTCTTGGAACAGATAGTGGTGTTCCAGGTCCAGGAATCCTTTCTTGATCTGGGTCATAGGCCGATCGTGCCTTCAAAAACGGTTTCGGCCGGGCCGGTCATCGTGACCCGGCGCGTACGGGGATCCCAGGAAACTTCCAGCACTCCTCCGTCCATCAGGACGGAACAGCCTTGGGGAGACACCTTGCCGGCCATCGCCGCAGCGACGACCGTGGCGCAGGCTCCGGTCCCGCAGGCGGCGGTGATGCCGCTGCCGCGCTCCCAGACCCGCAGGCGGATGTGGCGCTCGTCCAGTACCTGGGCAAACTCGATGTTGGCCCGGTCGGGGAACATGGGATGCCGTTCCAGCTCGGGCCCCGCCGCGGCGACGGGCGCAGCCAGGGCGTCTTCGACCAAAAGGACGAGGTGGGGATTGCCCACGTCGATCGCCGAGCCCCTGAAGACCCGTCCGGCAGCTTCGATCTCCTCTTCGAGGAAAACGCCCTCCGCCCTCCGGACGGCCAGGGGCAGGCCGGCTCCCATCTCCACGCTGACCCGGGAGACGGCGCCCTGCGCATCCGGGAGCAGCGTCAGCGTCTTGATCCCGGAGAGCGTCTCCAGGGAGATCTCCGTCTTGTCGGTCAGTCCCTTGTCGTGGAGGTACTTGCCCACGCAGCGGGCGCCGTTGCCGCACATCCGGGCTTCGGACCCGTCCGCGTTGAAGATACGCATGGAGAAATCGGCCCGCTGCGACCCTCCGATCAGGATCAGGCCATCCGATCCGATCCCGGTGCGGCGGTCGCTCCAACGCCGCGAGAAGGCGGCGGGATCCGGGACCGGGTGCTCCAGGGTATTGATGTAGATATAATCATTGCCCAGTCCCTGCATCTTGGTGAAGGGGATGCTGTTCCGGCTCATAATCCACTAATTGATGAAAAGCAGTTCACGGTATTTCGGCATCGGCCAGAGGTTGTCGTCCACGATCTCTTCGAGTTTGTCGATGGGCTTGCGGATGGTGTTGAGACTCTCTGCGATGGCGTGGTAGGCGCGGGCCTTCTCGTATTCGTCCTGGAGGGCATTGGCCTTTTTGCGCGCCTCGACCATGGCTTCCACCTTGGTGCGGATGTCGGACACCAGCGTGGAGATCCGGCCGATCAGTTCGAGCGGGACGGCCGCCTGGGAGCGATACCCGTCCGGATCGATGTCTTTCATCACGGATACGTTTTTCAGCAGGAGGTTCTGGTAGGTCAGGGCGGCCGGGATGATGTGGTTGATGGCCATCCGGCCCATCACACGGGCTTCGATCTGGATTTTCTTGGAGTAGATCTCCCATTTGATTTCGTTGCGGGCTTCCAGCTCCTTGCGGGTATGGATGCCCAGGGAGGTGAACAGCCTGACGGACGAAGGCTCCGTGAAGGCCTTGATCATCTCGGGCACGCTGGTCTCGGTATCGAGGCCCCGGCGGGCAGCCTCGCGCTGCCATTCGGGCGTATAGCCGTTGCCGTCAAAACAGATGACATCCAGGATCTCCCGGATGATGGGTTTGAGCGTGTCCATCACCGCGATGTTGAGGTCCTTGCCGGTCGAGAGCTCCTTGTCCAGATCTTTCTTGAACAGGAGCAGCTGCTCTGCGACGGCCGCGTTGAGGACAGTCATGGCACCGGCGCAGTTGGCGCTCGATCCGACGGCACGGAACTCGAAACGGTTGCCGGTGAAGGCGAAGGGCGAGGTACGGTTGCGGTCGGTATTGTCGATGAAGACCTGCGGGATCTCCACGATGCCGATGGATTTGCCGGTCTTGCCGGCGATCTCGATCGGCGTGTCGGACGGGCAGTCCAGCAGCTTGTGCAGGGCTTCGGTCATCGCCCGGCCCAGGAAAGCCGAGACGATGGCGGGGGGCGCCTCGTTGGCGCCGAGCCGGTGGGCGTTGGTGGCCGAAGCGATGGACGCCTTCAGCAGGGCGTTGTGGCGCTGGACGGCGGCGAGCACGTTGACGAAGAAAGTGACGAACTGGAGGTTGCCCATGGCATCCTTGCCGGGAGCGAGCAGCGGCGTGCCGGTGTCCGTGCCGAGCGACCAGTTGTTGTGCTTGCCCGAGCCGTTGATGCCATCGAAAGGCTTTTCGTGAAGCAGGACGATGAAGCCGTGCTTGCGGGCGACCTTGTTCATCGTGTTCATGATCATCAGGTTCTGGTCGTTGGCCAGGTTGCCGTCGCCGTACACGGGCGCGAGCTCGAACTGGTTGGGAGCGACCTCGTTGTGACGGGTCTTGAGCGGGATGCCGAGTTTGTGGCCCTCGATCTCCAGCTCACGCATGAAAGCGGCGACGCGGGACGGGATGGCACCGAAATAGTGGTCGTCCAGCTGCTGGTTCTTGGAGGCGGCATGTCCCATCAGCGTGCGTCCGGTCAGCATCAGGTCGGGCCGCGCTGCGAAAAGGTCCTCATCGACAAGGAAATACTCCTGCTCCCAGCCCAGGTAGGAATAGACCTTGCGGACTTTCGGGTCGAAAAGCTGGCAGATAGGCAGCGCCGCGTCGCCGACCGCCTTCAGGGCCTTCTTGAGCGGAGTCTTGTAGTCCAGGGATTCGCCGGTGTAGGAGAAGAAGACCGTCGGGATGCAGAGCGTGTCTTCCTGGATGAAAACGGGAGAGGTGGGATCCCAGGCCGTGTAGCCCCGGGCTTCGAAGGTGGCCCGCAGGCCGCCGCTCGGGAAGGAAGAGGCATCCGGCTCCTGCTGGATCAGGGATTTGCCGTTGAAGGCCTCGATCATGCCCCCTTTCTGGTCGTATTCCAGCAGGGAGTCGTGTTTCTCGGCGGTGAGGTCATTCAGGGGCTGGAACCAGTGCGTGATGTGGGTGACGCCGTGCCCGAGGGCCCAGGTTTTCATCCCGTCCGCGACTTTGTCCGCCGTCTCCATGTCCAGCGGCTTGCCATTGTCGATGCAGTCGATCAGTGCGTCATAGGTACGGATGTCCAGGTACTTGCGCATCTTTTCCCGGTTGAAGACCAGGTCCCCGAAATACAGGGAGGGCCTCAGCGCGGGGGCTTCCACTTCGACGGCTTTCTTCTTGAAAGCACCTTGCACGACATCGAATCTCAGTTTGCTCATGTCCGTTTTATCTTAAAAGGTTAGAAATATCCAAAAAAGAAAAGAGGCCGGTCCATCCGTCCCGGTCTCTTTCGTATCTGCTATACAAACCTCATCCTATCCGACCGGTTGGACAGATGTAATCCCAGACTGCTGCTGCTTGAAAACGAAATTCATATTCAGGATAAGGAATGACTTGTTTTCTCTTTGCGAAGATAGCACCGGTCCGGAAAAAATCAAAGCATTTTTTAAAAAATTGAATTGTCTTTCCCGTCCCGGCGCCGGATGGCCGCTGCGACCAGCCCTTTGAACAAGGGGTGCGGGCGTTCCGGCGTGCTCTTGTACTCCGGGTGGAACTGGACGCCGATCTCCGTCAGGATGACGTCATATTCGCCGGTCCGTCCGAGCAGCAGCATCCGGTGATGAAGATATATTTGGTGTTCAAGGGCGGAAGGATATCAGGCGAATTCGTCCCAGCTCCGGATCGGGATGTCTTCGGGGCGGACCGTGCAGAAGGCGGTGATGAAGGCGGAAGCGAGCCGGGCATTGGTGATCAGGGGGATATTGAGGTCGATGGCGGCGCGGCGGATCTGGTAGCCGTTGGACAGTTCGCGGGGCGTCAGGTCCTTGGGGATGTTGACGACGAGGTCGATCTCCCGCCGGTGCAGCAGGTCGAGGGCCTGGGGCTGCCCTTCGGGCTCGCTCGGCCAGTGGACCAGCGTGTTCGGGATGCCGTTGTCCGAGAGGTAACGGGACGTGCCGCCGGTGGCGAACAGGCGGTATCCGTGGCGATGGAGCGTGCGCGCGGCTTCCAGCATGCCCGCTTTCTGCAGGGCGGTGCCGGTCGAGAGGAGGATGTTCTGCCGGGGGACCCGGTAGCCGACGGAGAGCATGGAGGCGAGGATGGCGGAAGGGACATCGTCGCCGATGCAGCCGACTTCGCCCGTGGAGGCCATGTCCACGCCGAGGACGGGATCGGCTTTCTGCAGCCGGTTGAAGGAGAACTGCGAGGCCTTGATGCCGACATAATCCAGGTCGAACAGGTCCTTGGAGGGCGGGGCGGGATCCAGGCCGAGCATGACCTCCGTCGCGAGCTCGATCAGGTTGATCTTGAGTACTTTGCTGACAAAGGGGAAACTGCGGCTCGCGCGCAGGTTGCACTCGATGACCTTGATCTCGTTGTCTTTGGCGAGATACTGGATGTTGAACGGACCCGAGATATGCAGGGCGGTCGCGATCCGGCGGCTGATGCGCTTGATGCGCCGGACGGTCTCGACATAGAGTTTCTGGGGCGGGAACTGGATGGTGGCGTCCCCGGAGTGGACGCCGGCGAACTCGACATGTTCGCTGATGGCGTAGACGATGACTTCGCCGTCCCTGGCCACGGCATCGAACTCGATCTCCTTGGCGTTCTCGATGAAGCGGCTGACGACGACGGGATGCTCCTGCGAGACGGTCGCGGCCAGCTGGAGGTAACGCTCCAGTTCCTCTTCATTGGAACAGACGTTCATGGCTGCGCCGGACAGGACATACGAAGGACGGACGAGCACCGGGAATCCGACCCGCCGGATGAAACGGTCGATGTCGTCGCGGGAAGTCAGTTCGCCCCATTCCGGCTGATCCACGTCCAGCGAATCCAGCAGGGCGGAGAACTGTTTGCGGTCTTCCGCATGGTCGATGTCTTCGGCCGACGTGCCCAGCAGGCGCACGCCGCAGCGGGAGAGCTTGAGCGCCAGGTTGTTGGGGATCTGGCCGCCGGTCGAGACGATCACGCCTTCGCCCTGCTCCAGCTCGACGATGTCCATCACGCGCTCGAAGGTCAGTTCGTCGAAATAGAGCCGGTCGCAGTTGTCGTAGTCGGTCGAGACGGTCTCCGGGTTGTAGTTGATCAGCACGCTGCCGTACCCGTGCTTGCGCAGGGTGTGCAGAGCCTGGACGCAGCACCAGTCGAACTCGACGGAAGAGCCGATCCGGTAGGCTCCGGAGCCGAGGACGATGACGCTCTTCCGGCTGTCTTCCGCCGGCCGGACCGGGTCGCTCTCCGTGCCCTGATACGTCAGGTACAGGTAGTTGGTCCGGGCCGGGAACTCGCCGGCGAGCGTGTCGATCTGCTTGACCACCGGCACGATCCCCAGCGACTTGCGCCAGGCGCGGATGTCCGTCAGGCTGAGCTCTGTCCCTGGCGTAGAGAGGGCCCGGGCGATCTGGAAATCCGAGAACCCGTAGACCTTTGCCTGCCGCAGCAGCGAGGCGGGCATGTCGGAGAGACCCCTCCCACCCAGCGCGCGGGCGATATCCACGATGTGCTGGAGCTTCCGCAGGAACCAGGGGTCGATCCGGGTGAGCGCATGGATCTCGCGGATGCCGTAGCCGGCCTGCAACGCCTCGCTGATGGCGAAAATGCGCACGTCCGTCGGTTCGCTGAGCGCCTTGTCCAGGTCCCGGATGGGGAGCGGATGGTTCATCACGAAGCCGTGCATGCCCTGCCCGATCATCCGCAGGCCTTTCTGGATAGCCTCCTCGAAGGTGCGGCCGATCGCCATCACTTCGCCGACGGATTTCATGCTGGATCCGATCTCCCGGTCCACGCCGTGGAACTTGCCCAGATCCCAACGCGGGATCTTGCAGACCACGTAGTCGAGCGCGGGTTCGAAGAAGGCGCTGGTCGTCCGGGTGACGCTGTTGCGCAGCTCGAACAAACCCTTGCCCAGAGCCAGTTTGGCGGCGATGAATGCGAGCGGATAGCCGGTCGCCTTGGATGCCAGGGCGGAGGAGCGGCTCAGGCGCGCATTGACCTCGATGACCCGGTATTCCTCCGAATCCGGATCAAAGGCGTATTGGACATTGCATTCGCCGACGATTCCCAGATGCCGGACGATGCGGATGGAGAGCTCCCGCAGGAAATGGTATTCGTGGTTGGTCAGGGTCTGGGAAGGAGCGATGACGATGCTTTCCCCGGTATGGATGCCGAGCGGATCGAAATTCTCCATATTGCAGACCGTGATGCAGTTGTCGTAGCTGTCCCGGACGACTTCGTATTCAATTTCCTTCCAGCCTTTCAGGCTTTTTTCGACCAGGACCTGCGGGGAGAAGGAGAAGGATTTCTCCGCCAGGCGGAGCAGCTGCTTCTCGTCGTCGCAGAAGCCGGACCCCAGCCCGCCGAGCGCATAGGCGGAGCGGAGAATCACCGGATAACCCAGCCGCGCCGCAGCTTCCCGGACGGCCTTGACGGTCTCGCAGGCTTCGCTCCGGATGGTGTGGACGCCGATCTCGTTGAGCCGTTCCACAAACTTCTCCCGGTCTTCGGTGTCGATGATGGTCTGGACGGGTGTGCCGAGTACCCGGACGCCGTAGCGCTCCAGGACTCCGCTCTGGTACAGGACGATGCCGCAGTTGAGCGCAGTCTGGCCTCCGAAAGCGAGCAGGATCCCGTCCGGCCGTTCCTTGGTGATGACCCGTTCCACGAAGTCCGGCGTGACGGGGAGGAAGTAGATCTTGTCCGCCACGCCCTCGCTGGTCTGGACGGTGGCGATGTTGGGGTTGATCAGGACCGTGGTGATGCCCTCTTCGCGCAGGGCCTTCAGCGCCTGAGATCCGGAGTAATCAAACTCTCCGGCTTCACCGATCTTCAGGGCGCCCGAGCCCAGGATGAGGACTTTCCGGACATCCCGGGGCAGCCCGGGCAGGGGGCCTTCAGGCAGATGGGCGCTGATGGGTGCCTGTCCGACGGGAGCCGTCTCTTCCATCAGGGCGGCGAAACGGTCGAACAGGAACTCCGTGTCCAGCGGACCGCCGTTGGCCTCCGGATGGAACTGGACTGAGAACCAGGGCATCGACTCGTGCTCCAGTCCTTCGTTGGAGCCGTCGTTCATGTTGACCAGCAGCGGGCGCCATCCCTGGGGCAGCGTCTGCTCATCCAGCGCGTAGCCGTGATTCTGGCTGGTGATGAAGCAGCGCGTCGTCCCGACCAGTTGCACGGGCTGGTTGTGGCCGCGGTGGCCGTATTTGAGTTTGCGCACGGACGCTCCGGCGGCCAGGCCCAGCAGTTGGTTGCCCAGGCAGATGCCCATGATGGGTTTGGGCGCGCGCCCTGCCCGGACGTCCTCCCAGCCCCGGTCCATCATCTTCCGCAGGATCGTGACGGTGGGGACGCATTCTTCCGGATTGCCCGGCCCGTTGCTGAGAAAGATCCCGTCAAACTCCATCTCCGAGTAGTCATAATCCCAAGGGACCCGGACCACCTCGATCCCGCGGCCCAGCAGGCAGCGGATGATGTTGTATTTGCAGCCGCAGTCCACCAGGATGGCCCGTTTGGGATGGGCAGACGGGATGGAGGGGTGGTAAACGATCGGCTGGCGGCAGGAGACTTCCGACACAAAATTGATCTTGTCATAATCCTCGGCCGGGAGGGTTTCCGCTTCTTTGCCGGCCGGGACGATCCATCCCCGCATCACGCCCCGCTCCCTCAGCCGCCGGGTCAGCGCACGGGTGTCGATCCCGGTCAGGGCCGGAATCCTTTCCCGCTTCAGCCAGGCATCCAGGCTTTCCTCGGCGTCCCAGTGGCTGTAGGCCTGGCTGTAATCCGCCACGACGAGGCCACGGGCATAGATGTGGCTGCCCTCGAAATGCTCCTCCAACCCGTCGCTTTCCTGCCGGTGGGAGGGTACGCCGTAGTTGCCGATGAGGGGGAAAGTGTTGACGAGGATCTGGCCCGCATAGGACGGGTCGGTCAGGCTTTCGGGGTAGCCGGTCATCGCGGTGTTGAATACCACTTCCCCCGATACGGTCCCGGGGTAGCCGAAGGCTTCTCCCTCGAAACGGGAACCGTCTTCCAATAGTAAGTTCGCTCTCATAGATGCACAAAAAAACCGGCCCTTGGGTAGGACCGGGATACAAAAATACAATTTTTTGAACTGATCGCGCAAATTTTTTAGGGCATTGTCTCGATCTTGAGGTGCTGGATCTTGTATCCGGCTCCGTCGATGTTGACGAAGAGGGTGAGCAGGAAAGTTTCGCCGCCGGTTTTCAGCGTGCCGATGGCGTATTTCATGTTGCCTTTGCCGGCCGTGTGGGAGATGCTGAAGGAGCGGGGCGGGTTGTTCTCGAAAAAGCCCTTCACGATCTGGCGTGCCTGGTTCTTGCTGCAATTGTTGGAGCGGGAGCCGATGCTGACGTCCAGATTGTCGGCAAACCAGGCGGAAAAACTCTCGGCATCCCCCTGCGAGATATATTTGGAGATAGGTACGAAGACGTCGTACTCTCCGTTCTGGGCGCTGGCGATCCCCGGCAGAGCGAGCAGCAGGCCGAGGGACAGGGCGATGATTTTGAGGCTTCTTTCCATACTGCGTAAGGATTTGATTGCAAATATCAAGCCACCTGCTTATCTTTGCTTGAAAGTATGAAGATTTCTTTGATCACCGTCGGTAAGACCGATGTGAACTGGGTGCGGGAGGGGCTGGATCTGTATGTGTCCAGACTTTCCCATTATATTCCTTTCACCCTGGATGAAATCCCGGAGCTGCGCAATGCCTCCTCGCTGACGCAGGGGCAGATCAAGGACCGGGAAGGGGCGTTGATCCTGAAAAGGATCAAGGACGGCGACGAACTGATCCTGCTGGATGAACGGGGCAGGGAATTCCGTTCCGTCGAACTCTCTGCCTGGCTGGGGGAGAAACTCTCCCGGAGCAGCCGCGACCTGGTTTTCGTCATCGGCGGCGCCTACGGCTTTTCCGACGCCGTCTATGCCCGGGCGGACGGCAAGCTGTCCCTGTCCCGGATGACCTTCTCCCACCAGATGGTGAGAACGATTTTTGCAGAGCAACTGTACCGCGCCTTTACGATCCTCAAAGGAGAACCCTATCACCACGAATGAAAACCGGCTGGAAAAACATACGTCTCGGAGAATACATCGCCCTGGCCCTGCTGGCCGTCAGCGTGGGCTTCCTCCTGTTTACGCTGCCGTTCAACGCCGGCAGCGTGGATACCGAGGGCGAGGCGCACCGGGTGGCACGCCGGGTCTCCAAGCGGATGATCCGGCTGGAAGCCTACATGCTGGAGACGCTCAGCGAGCCCGATGAGAGCTGGCTGGAGCTGGTCTCCCTGCCGGAGGACATGGTCATCTACAAGTACGTCGGCGACACCCTCCGTTCCTGGTGCAACCAGTTCTCCCTCAAGAACGACGACATCTCGCACCGGATGGTGTATCCGATGTTTGCCAATCCCAAGGCGCAGTACGAGTCGCCCCTGACCGCCGTGACCGGCGAACCTTCCCTGATCTGCATGGGGCCGAAGTGGTACCTGGTCAAGAGCCGGGTGCAGGACGATATCGAAGTCATCGGGGGGCTGGAACTGCTGGACGAAAACAACGTGCGCCAGTCCAACCGCGTCAACCGCCGGCTGAAGCTGCCGGCCCGCTATGCCATCCGTCCACTCTCCTATTCGGGCGGGACGACGGTCGAGCTGGACGGGAAGCCGGTCTTCAAGGTGATGTCGGAGTCCCTGCAGCGGGACCCGTTGAAGAATTCGGCCTTCATCTGGATCGCCTATGCCTTTTTCGCGGCGGCGGGCCTGCTCTTCCTGCACAACAGGAAGTCGCTCCGGCGCTATGCGTTCGTGGTGCCCCTCCTGCTGGCGGCGACCATGGCCCTGTATGTCTGGGGGCGCATGGCCTCCTATGCGCCAGGCAGCATTTTCTCTCCCGGGGTCTATGCCGACGGGAACATCCTGTACTCCCTGGGCGCCGTCTTCATCATCAACATCGGCCTCATCCTGCTGGTGACGGGCACGTATTTCATCCGGATGGATCTGTACCGCCGGATCCGGGCATCCCGGCACGGCACGGTCCTGCTCGCCCTTTCCGCCGTCCTGATCCTCCTGCTGATCGTGGGGATTTGGGTCTATGCGGTCTTCGCGGTCCGGAGCATCGCGCTCAACTCGGGGATCTCGCTGGAGATCTACAAGCTCAACGAACTGTCGCTCTATACCGGGCTGGTCTATCTGTTTTTCATCGGCCTGCTGGTCCTGGTCCCGCTGCTGCTGCAGATGCTGCGTCCGGCCCTTGTCCGCTGGCTGCACCTGCGCGTGGATGCCTTTTCCGCCCCCGTCCGCATCGTCCTTTCCCTGGTTTTCTCCCTCACGCTGATCCTCGTGGCCGCGGTGGCCGGGTACCACCGGGAGGAGAACCGCCAGGCCGTGTGGGCCAACCGCCTGTCGATCGACCGGGACATCGTCGCGGAACTGAACCTCCGCTCCCTCGAACGCCCGATCGAGCGTGACGGCGTGTTCGCGGCTGTCGCCGGCCTGCCCAACAGCGCCAGCCTCATCCTGAACCGCATGACGGAGAACTACTTGTCCCGCTTCGTCCAGGACTATGACATCTCGGTCTATCTGCTCAATGAGAAAAGCGCGACGCCCGAAGCGGCCGAATTCCTGCGGCGCAAGCTGGAAGGGGGAGAGCCGGTTGCCAAGGGATCCCGCTTCTTGTATTCCAATCCGGCCGGCATCCACGCCGTCTATAAAGGCCTGTTCCGTTATTACAACGCATACTCCGGGGTGACGCAGATGCTGGTCGAACTGGAGCCCAAGGCCAACAAACAGGACAAAGGCTACTCGACGCTGCTGGGCGTATCCGCTCCCGGCAAGGTGCTCATCCCCTCCAATTACGACTACGCCAAATACTCCAACCGCGAACTGGTGGCGCTGCGGGGCAACTTCGCGTATCCGACCCTCCTTAACGACAAGCAGAAACATATCATTTACGAGACGGCGCAGTCCCGCTATGTCGAGGACAGTTTCCTTCATTTCATCAACCGTATCTCCGACGAGGATGTCATCCTGATTTCCCGGCCGCGGGTCAAGGCGACCCGCTACGTGGTCGGCGTCGTGTTCCTGGCCCTGGTCGCCTTTTTCGCCCTGACCCTGCTGGTCCTGACCCGGCGCCGCCCGCCCGCAAGCGTGTTCGAGAAGAATTATTTCCGCTCCCGCGTGTCCAGCATCCTGGTCCTGTCCCTGGTGGTCACCCTGGTCGCCATGGCCTCCGTGAGCGTGTTTTTCGTGTACGAGCGGAGCCGGGAGAACCTGGATGCGATGATGTCGGACAAGGTCAATTCCATCCGGGCGATGCTCGAGGATGCCTGCCGGGACGCGCAGGGTACCGATGATCTGGGCACCAAGGAGTTCAGGGACGCCCTGGAAGCGACGAGCAATGCGATGAAGGCTGACATTTCCCTCTATGGGACGGATGGCAAGGTCTTTGACTCGACGACGCCCGAGATCTTCGACCGGATGCTGCTGGGGTGCCGCGTCAACCAGGTTGCCTTCCACCATGTCACGCACGAGAACAAGCGCTTCTTCATCCAGCTCGAGCGGATCAGCGGCAAGCCGTACAACGCCCTGTATGCCCCGGTCCGCAATGCGGAAGGGAAGATGCTCGCGCTGATGAGCTCCCCCTACACGGAGGAGAATTACGACCTGAACATGGATGCCGTGATGCACTTCGTCACGATGCTCACCGTCTTCCTGATCCTGCTGATCATCGCCCGTTTCATGATCCGTGCCATCGTCGGCAAGATGTTCAAGCCCCTGGAGCTCATGGGCAAGAAGATGAATGCCGCGGACGTCGAGAGCCTGGAATACATCCAGTACGACAGTGAGGACGAGATCACCTCCCTGGTGCAGTCCTACAACCGCATGGTCGGAGACCTGACGCGCAGCACCAAGCAGCTGGCGCAGGCCGAGCGGGACAAGGCCTGGAGCGCGATGGCCCGCCAGGTCGCCCACGAGATCAAGAACCCGCTGACCCCGATGAAGCTCCAGATCCAGCGCCTGATCCGGCTCAAGCAGCGCAACGCTCCCGACTGGGAGGAAAAGTTTGACGAAGTCTCCTCGGTCGTCCTGGACCACATCGACATCCTGACGGAGACGGCCAATGAGTTCTCCACCTTTGCCAAGCTGTACAGCGAAGAATCGACGCCGATCGACCTGGATGCCCTGATCCGGGAAGAAATATCGATGTTCGACAACAAGGACGAGATCGAATTCTCCTACCTGGGCCTGGAAGGGACGACCGTGATGGGGCCGAAACCCCAGCTGACACGCGTGATCGTCAACCTGGTCGCCAATGCGGTACAAGCGGTGGAAGCCCGGCGGCAGGAAGAGGTGGAAGACGGCAAAGAACCCGTCCTGGGACACATCCTGGTGCAACTGCGCCAGTCCCGGGAGGATGGGTTCTACGACATCGTCGTGGAGGATAACGGCCGCGGCGTGGCCGAAGAGAACCGCTCCCGGCTCTTCACGCCCAACTTCACGACCAAGAGCAGCGGCACAGGCCTGGGCCTGGCCATCAGCCGCAGCATCCTGGAGAAATGCGGCGCGACCATCGCGTATTCCACTTCCTTCGTGCTGGGCGGCGCCTGTTTCACCATCCGCTATCCCCGTTAGCGGCGGGACGGTGCCGGCACGGGAAGCGCCTGTGCATGGCTGGAAGCATTCCCCGACAGGGTTCATTTCCGCTTCCGGCCGTGCACAGGCGCTTCCCGTGTCCGGCTGCTATTTCTGCCGGATGAAGATCTGGATGGGACAGCCGCAGAAGTTGAAATGGTCGCGCAACTGGTTCTCCAGGAAGCGCTTGTAAGGGTCCTTCACATACTGCGGCAGGTTGCAGAAGAACGCAAACGACGGGAAGCGGGTCGGGAGTTGCGTGATATACTTGATCTTCACATATTTGCCCTTCCACGCCGGGGGAGGCGTCTCCTCGATGACGGGGAGCAGCGCCTCGTTCAGGCGAGCCGTCGGGATCTTCTGCACATAATTCGCGGCCACGTCCGCGATGGCGTCCAGCACATTGAGGATCCGCTGCTTCTGCGTCACGGACGTGAAGATGATCGGCACGTCGTCGAACGGGGCGATCCGCCGCCGCAGAGCCTCGGTGTAGTCGCGCATCGTGTTGCTCTCCTTCTCGAAAAGATCCCACTTGTTGACCACGATCACGCATCCCTTGCGGTTGCGCACGATCAGGTTGAACACGTTCATGTCCTGCGCCTCCATCCCCTGCGTCGCGTCGATCATCAGCACGCACACGTCGGCGTTCTCGATGGCGCGGATGGAGCGCAGCACCGAATAGAACTCCAGGTCTTCGTGGACCTTGGACTTGCGCCGCATGCCCGCGGTGTCCACCAGCATGAATTCGTGCCCGAACTTGTTGAAATGGGTCGTGATCGAGTCGCGCGTCGTGCCGGCGACGGGTGTGACGATGTTGCGCTCTTCGCCCAGCAGGGCGTTGGTCAGCGAGGATTTGCCGACATTGGGCTTGCCGACGATCGCCACGTGCGGCAGGTCGGGCCGGTCCACCGGTTCGGGCCCTTCGTCCGGGGGCAGCACGCGCACGATCTCGTCCAGCAGGTCGCCCGTCCCGCTGCCGTTGGCTGCGGAAATGCTCCAGATCTCGCCCAGGCCCAGCCCGTAGAACTGGTAGGTGTCGAAGACCTTGGCGCCGGTATCCACCTTGTTGACGCAGAGGACCACGGGCTTCTGGGAGCGGCGCAGCACGTCGGCGATGTCGGCGTCGTAATCGGTGATGCCGGTCGCGGCCTCGACCATGAAGAGGATCACGTCCGACTCGTCGATCGCGATCTGGACCTGGCGGCGGATCGCAGCTTCGAAGACGTCGTCCGAGTTGGTCGTGTAGCCACCGGTATCGACGACGGAGAACTCCCGGCCGCACCACTCGCAGCGGCCATAGTGCCGGTCGCGGGTCACGCCCGCAGTGTCGTCGACGATGGCTTTGCGCATGCCGACGAGGCGGTTAAACAAGGTGGACTTGCCGACATTCGGCCGGCCGACGATGGAGACGAGTGCCATGGTGTTATGCTTTTTTGTACAGGCTGCAGCCTTCGCAGGAAGGGTCCGGGCTGCCGGTGCACCCTGCGTGCGGGCTTGGGGCCGATGTCCGGTCCAGCTCGGCCATCTCTTCTTTCATGCAGCGGATTCCGAGCTTGCGCATTTCCTTGTTGGAACCGACCTCGTATTCGGGGAACGCGCCGTCTTTCCGGAAAATGATGTTGAAACACATTCCGAAGACGCCGAGCGCGACGAGGAAGAGTGTGACAAGGAAAAGGGTCATGGGCGGACTAGTGGATAAATTCGGAGCTGATCGGCTCGTAGTTGTAGATCTTGCGGATGATGCGGGCGAAGACGCCGGTCATGGAGATGACCTTGATCTTGCCCGTATCGACGGAGGGATCGGTCGTGAGCGGAATGGTGTCGGTGATATAGACTTCCTTGAGGGCCGAGTTGTTGATGTTTTCGTAGGCCTTGCCGGACAGGATGCCGTGGCTGGCGCAGGCCATCACGCTGGCGGCTCCCTTGGCCATCAGGACGTCGGCCGCCTTGCTCAGCGTGCCCGCCGTGTCGATCATGTCATCGACGATGATGATGTTCTTGCCCTCCACTTCGCCGATGGCGGTGATGGAGGAGACGACGTTGGCGCGCTCGCGGGTCTTGTGGCAGATCACGACCGGGCATCCCAGCTCGCGGGCATAGGAGTTGGCCCGTTTGGCGCCGCCCATATCCGGGGCGGCGATCGCCAGGTTCTCAATGTTCATCGACTTGATGAAGGGGATGAACACCTTGCTGGCATAGATATGGTCGACGGGGAAATCAAAGAAACCTTGGATCTGGTCGGCGTGGAGGTCGCAGGTCATCACGCGGTCCGCGCCGGCCGCCTTGAGCAGGTTGGCGACCAGCTTGGCGCCGATCGAGACGCGGGGCCGGTCCTTGCGGTCCTGGCGGGCCCAGCCGAAATAAGGGATCACGGCGATCACCTTGTCGGCGGAGGCGCGCTTGGCGGCATCGATGGTCAGCAGGAGCTCCATCAGGTTGTCGGTCGGCGGGAAAGTGGACTGGATGACAAAGACCGTGGCGCCGCGCACGCTCTCCGTGAAAGCGGGCTGGAACTCGCCGTCGCTGAAAGGAGTTACAACCAAGTCTCCGAGCCGGTAGGACCCTTCCCCTTCTTCGCGGGACGAGTTCAGCTCGTCAATAACTTTGAGGGCAAAATCTTTGGATGCGCGGCAGGCAAACAATTCAATGCGGTGTTCTTTGATCATGACTATGTTGCAGATAAAATGGACTCGATATAGGAGAGGATTTCGTCCCGTCCCCGTCCGGTCTCGGACGAACTCAGGAAGCAGGGAGGCAGTTCTTCCCACAGTTTCAGCAGCTTTTCCCGGTCGCGGGCGATCTGGCGCTCCAGGGCGACGGGCCCCAGTTTGTCACACTTCGTGAAAACGATCGAGAAGGGAATGCCGTTCTCGCCGAGGTCGCAGAGGAAGTCCCAGTCGGCCGCGCCGATATCATGGCGGCTGTCGATCAGGACGAAAAGCGTCACCATCTCCTGCGAATGGAAGATGTAGTCCCGGACAATGCCGCGCAGCTCCTCCCGCCCTTTCTGGGAGAGTTTGGCGTAGCCGTATCCGGGCAGGTCCACCAGGTACCAGCGCTCGTTGATGAGGAAGTGGTTGACAACCCGGGTCTTGCCGGGCGTCGAAGAGGTCATCGCAAGCTTGCTGTGGCCGGTGAGCATGTTGATCAGGGACGACTTGCCGACGTTGGACCTGCCGATGAAGGCGAACTCCGGCAGAGCCGGAGCCGGTTTCCGGTCAGTCCGGACACTGCTTCCGGCGAATCGGGCTGAAACAATCTTCATATCCTTTCCTCAATTGCTTCGCAAAGATAGCAAAAACCCTTTAATTTTTGTTACATTTGCATGAGTTCGTAACGCTTTGTGATGGAAAACGATTTTGTAGATCTGCTGACTTTGCAGCGGGGTTTGAGAGGGGGGATCGAGGACCTGTTTCCGGACAAGATCCGGGTGCGGGCGGAGATCAGTTCCATCAGCATCAAGGCCGGCGGCCACTGCTACCTCGACCTGGTCCAGAGCGAGGGCGGCCGGGCCGTCGCCAAGGCCAAGGCGATCATCTGGAAGTCCCGGTACGGCCTGCTGTCGCGCTATTTCCGGGAGGTGACCGGCTCCGACCTGCAGGCCGGGATGACGATCCTGGCGCGGGTGCAGGTCGGCTACAGCGAGCTGTACGGCCTGTCCCTGACGATCGACGAACTGGACCCCGGGCTGACCCTCGGCGAGCAGGAGCGTCTCCGGCGCGAGACCCTCGCCCGGCTGGAGGCGGAGGGCCTGCTGGACCGCCAGCGGACGGCCCTCACCCTGCCGGACCTGCCTTACGCGCTGGCCGTCATCTCGGCCCCCACGGCCGCCGGCTGGGGGGATTTCCTGCATCACTTGACGGAGAATGAGTACGGCTTCCGTTTCCGGGTAGACCTCTTCGAGGCGACGATGCAGGGAGAGGCGGCGCCCGCGTCCATTTCGGACGCCCTGGATGCGGCGATGGCCGCCCGGGATCCCTACGACGCCATCCTGATCCTGCGGGGCGGCGGATCCAACTTCGATCTGGCCTGTTTCGACGACTACGGCCTGTGCTGGAACATTGCGAACTGCGACATCCCGGTCTTTACGGCGATCGGACACGACCGGGACCGCCATGTCGCGGACCTGGTCGCCTACCGCGACGTCAAGACCCCGACCGCGCTGGCGGATCTTCTCCTGGATGCATATATGGCTGAGGATGAGCGTATTTCGAGTTTTATTGCGCGCCTGCGCCTGGCGTTCGTGAACAAGCTCAATGCGATGTCTTCGCAGGTCGAGCTGCTCGCTTCACGGATCAAGGCGGCGGACCCCCGCGGCATCCTGTCCCGGGGTTATGCGCTGGCCACGGACGGGCGGGGCGTCATTCTCAAGCAGGCCGCCCCTGTGCAGGTCGGCGACCGGGTGAACGTGCTGTTCGCCGACGGACAATTGAATTGTACGGTAGATGGAAAAAAAGTTTGACTATGCCAAGGCGGTCGCGGCCCTGGAGGATATCCTGGCCAAGGTGGAGGATCCGGCGACCGGCATCGATGACATCGACAAGTATGTGCATCAGGCGGAGGAACTCTCCGCCCGTTGCCGGGAATACCTGCGCGGCGTGCGCGACAAGGTGGACGCCATAGACGGTTGAACGCTATGAAAACGAAAATGATTTACGAGGCGGATCCGTACCTGAGGCCCTTCGCGGACGCGATCGATGCGCGTCACCGGCGGATCCTGGAGACCCGGGACCGTTTCGCCGTGGGCGGGTCGCTCTCCGCAGGCATCAACAATCACCTGTATTACGGTCTGCATCGGGAAGCGGACGGATCCTGGGTGTTCCGCGAGTGGGCGCCCCATGCCGCCCGGATCTACCTCATCGGAGAGTGCAACAACTGGTGCCGTACCGCGGGTTATGCCCTGCAGCCGGTCGGCGGCGGGACCTGGGAACTGCGTCTACCGCCCCTTTTCCTGCACCACGGGCAACTGTACAAACTGTTCATCGAGTGGCCCGGCGGAGGGGCCGAACGCCTGCCTTCCTATGCGACGCGCTGCGTCCAGGACCCGGAGACGAAGCTTTTCTGCGCCCAGGTCTGGGACCCGGCGCAACCCTATGTCTGGAAGCACGGCCGGGCCGGCAAGCGGCCCCATCCCCTGATCTATGAGTGTCATATCGGGATGAGTTCGGAGGAAGAGAAAGTCGCTTCCTTCGAGGATTTCCGGCGGGATGTCCTGCCGAAGGTGGCCGACTTGGGCTATAATGTCCTCCAGATCATGGCGCTCCAGGAGCACCCCTATTACGGCTCTTTCGGCTACCAGGTATCCAACTTCTTCGCCTTGAGCTCGCGCTTCGGCACGCCTGAGGAGTTCAAGGCCCTGGTCGACGATGCCCACGGGAAGGGAATCGCCGTCGTGATGGATATCGTCCATTCCCATGCCGTGAGCAACGAAGCCGAGGGTCTGGGCCTGTTTGACGGCCGGGAGGACTTGTATTTCTACGAAGGCCCGCAGGGACATCATCCGGCCTGGGGGTCGCGCTGCTTCAACTACGGCAAGGATGAGACCAAGCATTTCCTGCTCTCCAACTGCAAGTTCTGGATGGAAGAGTACCGCCTGGACGGCTTCCGTTTCGACGGCGTGACCAGTATGCTGTACTGGGATCACGGACTGGGCAAGGATTTCGGCGACTATGCCTTGTATTTCAACGAAGGCGTGGATGAGAATGCCGTGACTTACCTGGCGCTGGCCAACCTGCTGGTCCATGAGATCGATCCCAATGCACTCACGGTCGCGGAAGATGTCAGCGGCATGGCGGGCCTGGCGGCGCCCCTGAAACGAGGCGGCATAGGGTTCGACTTCCGGATGTCGATGGGGGTGGCGGACCATTGGATCAAGTGGATCAAGGAGCGCAGGGACGAAGACTGGTCGCCCGGAGAGATCTGGTGGGAGCTGACCAACAAGCGTGAAGACGAGAAGACCATCAGTTACGCCGAGTGCCACGACCAGGCGCTGGTAGGAGATAAGACACTGATATTCAGGCTAATGGATAAGGAGATGTACTTCTCGATGGACAAGAAGTCCTCCAACCTGGTCGTGGACCGGGGCATCGCCCTGCACAAGATGATCCGCCTGGTCACGGCGGCGACCTCCGGCGACGGGTATCTCAACTTCATGGGCAACGAGTTCGGTCATCCCGAGTGGATCGATTTCCCGCGCGAAGGCAATGGCTGGTCCTACGCCCATGCCCGCCGGCAGTGGTCGCTCGCCGAACCGGACTACCTGCGCTACAAGTATCTGCGTGCGTTCGATAAGGCGATGGTCCACTATCTCAAGCGGCGCGGCATCCTGTCCGACCGGCCGGTCCTTCTGGTTGCGGACGAGGAAAAGAAAATATTGATATTCAGCAGAAATAACAGTATCTTTGCTTTCAACTTCCATCCGGCCGGCTCCTTTGCCGATTACGGGTTCTCGGCGCCTGCCGGCACCTACCGGCTGGTCCTGAGCACGGACGAGGCGCGTTTCGATGGTTTCGACCGCCTGCGCGTGGGTGAGACGCACATCTCCGTCCCGGTCAAATCCCCGAACGGGAACCCCTCTTTTGAGGACACGCTCTACCTCTACCTGCCCGGCCGCTGCGCGATGGTGTATGAAAAACTGAAATAATATATGGCCTTTTTGAAATTCAACAAGTCCGAGCTGGTCAACTTGTCCTATTCGCTCAAGCGGGAGATCCTCGCGGCCAACAAGACAGGTGCGTACTGCAACACCTCCATCTTGACTTGCAATACCCGGCGTTATCACGGCCTTCTCGCCGTGACGCTGGACCGTTTCGGGGGAGACAAGTTCCTTTTGCTGTCCGCACTGGACGAGAGCCTGATCGTCAACGGCAAGCAGTTCAATCTCGGCATCCACTGCTACGGAGAGGTCTATGAGCCCCGCGGACACAAGTATGTGGTGGATTTTGCGGGCGATTCTGTCCCGCAGATCACCTATAAGGTGGGCGACATCGTCTTCCGCAAGAGCATCCTGCTGGTGCCGGACCAGGACCAGGTGCTGGTCAAGTTCGAATTGCTGGCGGCGCCTGCGAAGGCCACGCTTCAGCTCCGCCCCTTCCTGGCTTTCCGCAACATCCACGCCCTGACGCAGCAGAATGCGGACGCGCGCACCACTTTCGAGGCGGTCGCGAACGGCGTTTCCTTCCGGATGTATCCCAATTTCCCGGATCTCAACCTGCAGGTCAGCGACGCCAAGGCGGCCTTTGTCTCCGCCCCTT
Source organism: Bacteroidales bacterium (assembly GCA_017471045.1). Taxonomy (GTDB): domain Bacteria; phylum Bacteroidota; class Bacteroidia; order Bacteroidales; family UBA932; genus Cryptobacteroides. The sequence goes on along the minus strand of JAFUWZ010000011.1, from coordinate 122,108 downwards.
ACTGGTACAACGGCATCACTTATTCCGACGAGTACCGCCGGGGCTTTGACTGCAAGGAGGACCTGTTCGTGCCCGGCTGGTTCGAGCTGACCTTGGCTCCCGGTGCTTCCGTGGTCTTTTCCGCCTCGATGAAGGAAGAAGCGCCCGCCGGCCTGAAACGCAAGTTCAACGACCGCCTGCGGCTGATGCCGCCGGTCACGGACGGCCGCGACCAGTTGGTCCGCTGTGCCGACACGCTCGTCTGCAACCACAATTACCGCAAGAAGATCAACGCCGGATTTTCCTGGATGTACACCGGCCTGCTGCGCGAGACCTTGCAGTCGCTCGCCGGGCTGACGCTTTACGCCAAGGGCGACGCGGCTGAGTTTGAAGAAATCCTGGACAACATCGTCGCGGACGAGCAGGAGCGCTTGTTTTGCCGGACCACGCAGGTCGAGGCGCCGCTCTTCATGGCCTGCACCTTGCAGGCCTACCTGGATTTCGGAGCCGATCCGGCCCGGATCTGGAAGAAGTACGGCGTCGTCATCCGCGGCATCATCGAGAGTTACGTGCCGGGTGAGCGCAAGGAAGTGGCCCTGCAGCCGAACGGCCTGCTCTGGGCCCAGATGGACGGTGTCGCCTTGTCCTGGATGAATGCCTACATCGGCGGCCGGGCCGTCACGGAGCGTGCAGGCTTCCAGGTGGAGACCAACGCGCTGTGGTACAATGCGATCTGCTTCGCCCTGGAGATGGAGCGCCAGTATGGCGCCGGCACGGGCGACTTCGTGACGCGCTGGTCCCGCGTCCGGGACTTGATCCGGGACAACTACCAGAAACTGTTCTGGAATGACTCCATCGGCTGCCTGTGTGATTATGTGGACAACGAAGGCCAGCATCTGGAGATCCGGCCCAACCAGCTCTATGCCGTCTGGGTGAAGTATGCTCCGGTCGAGGACGAGATCGTCCCGAAAGTCGTGCGCGTGGTGGACAAGGAGCTGCTGACCGCGCGCGGCATCCGCACCCTGTCTCCCCGCGACGCCCGCTATAAAGGCGTCTATGACGGTTCTCAGCATGAGCGGGACCTGGCTTACCACAACGGCAGCACGCGTCCCTTCCTGCTGGAACCGTACGTGGATGTCTGTCTCCGGGTGAAGGGCGAATCCTTCCTCGGGAAGGCCCGCGCGCTGGTGGACGGCTTCTACGAGGATCTGGGCAAGCACGGCGTCGGTGCCTTCTCCGAGTTGTACGACGGCGATCCGCCCCAGGAGCCGCACGGCGCCATCTCTTCGGCCCTCAGTACGGCCGCCCTGCTCGCCATAGAATATAAGTTGAACCTAAAGCGCTAGACGGCTATGAAAGTTTTGATGTTCGGCTGGGAGTTTCCTCCCCATATCGCCGGCGGTCTGGGCACGGCCTGCGAGGGCATCGTCAAGGGGCTCGCCTACAATGGCGTGGAGACGCTCTTCGTGATGCCTTCCGCTTCCGGAGACGAGGACCAGAGCGCAACGACCATCCTCAATGCGAGCGACGTGGAGGTGCGCAATGTCAGCTCTACGGTCGAGGAGTTCATCGACAGGACCCAATACCTGTATGTGGATTCCAATCTCGTTCCTTATGTCGATCCGGAAGAGTATTTCTCCGCGATCGAGGAGATGAAGCGCAACCGCACGCTCCAGACGACGGTGGGCTTCGGACAGAAGTTCAAGTTCTCCGGCAAGTACGGCGCCTCCCTGATGGAGGAAGTCACGCGCTACGCCCAGGTCGGCGGCACCATTGCGATGCAGTATGCCGACCGGTTCGATGTGATCCACGCCCATGACTGGCTGACCTACCTGGCGGGCATCGCCGCCAAGGAACTGACGGGCAAGCCCCTGGTGGTCCACGTCCATGCGACCTCTTACGACCGCGGCGACGAGAAGCATATCGATACCCGTGTGCTCGACATCGAGACGCGTGGCATGCAGGCGGCGGACCGTGTCGTGACGGTCAGCGACCTGACCCGCAACATCGTGATCAACCGCTACCACATCGATCCGGCCAAGGTCGTCACGGTCCACAACGCCGTGGATTTCAGCGGCCGGGAGAACCTCCAGGTGGAGCGCGGGGTCAAGGACAAGGTCGTAACCTTCCTCGGCCGCATCACCTTCCAGAAGGGCCCCGAATACTTCATCGAAGCGGCGGCCAAGGTCCTCAAGCGGACCGAGGGCGTGCGTTTCGTGATGGCCGGCAGCGGGGATATGATGAACCGGGCGATCCGCCAGGTGGCGCGTCTCGGGATTTCGGACCGTTTCCATTTCACCGGTTTCCTGCGGGGCGCGGATGTCCAGAAGATGTTCGCCCTGTCCGACGTCTATATCATGCCTTCCGTCTCCGAGCCTTTCGGCATCTCTCCGCTGGAGGCGATGCGTACGGGGGTTCCTTCGATCATCTCACACCAGTCCGGCGCCGCAGAGGTCCTGAAATATGCCTTCAAGGTGGACTTCTGGGATGTGGATGCGATGGCTGATGACATCTATGCGCTGCTCCAGTATCCCGTCTTGTCCGAGTTTGCGGTCAAGAAAGGTTATGACGAGGTCAACGCCCTCAAATGGAACAACGCCACCGCCAAGTTGAAAAAAGTTTACGAATCACTGATATGAACCAGAAGAGCATTTGCCTGTATTTCCAGGTACACCAGCCGACCCGGCTCCGCCTGTACCGGTTTTTCGATATCGGGAAGGATTCCCATTACTATGACGACTTCGCCAACCGGACCGTCATCCGGCGGACCGTCCAGGACTGCTATCTTCCGATGAATGCCATCCTGCTGGACTTGCTGAAGACCCACAAGGGCAAGCTCAAGCTGGCGTTCTCTATTTCTGGCTCGACGCTCGAACTCTTCGAGCGTTATGCTCCGGAGGTGATCGACAGTTTCAAGGCACTCGCCGATACGGGTTGGGTGGAGTTCCTCTGCGAGACCTATTATCACTCATTGGCTTCCGTAGCCTCCCAGGCCGAATTCAAGCATCAGGTGCTCAAGCAGAAAGACAAGATCGAGCAGCTCTTCGGGGTCAAGCCCGTCACCTTCCGCAACACCGAACTGATCTATTCCGACAGCATCGGTGCGGCCGTCTATGACATGGGCTTCAAGACGATGTTGACCGAGGGCGCCAAACAGGTTCTGGGCTGGCGGAGCCCCAATTATGTTTACAGTTGTGCCTCCCAGCCCAAGCTGAACCTCCTGATGCGCAACTATTCGCTCAGCGATGACATTGCGGTGCGCTTCTCCAATACGTCCTGGGATGTCTGGCCGCTGACGGCGGAGAAATATGTAGAGTGGCTGCGCGGCGCCGAGGGCGAGATTGTCAACCTCTTCATGGACTATGAGGCCTTCGGCCTGCTCCACCCGGCAGGGAGCGGGATTTTCGACTTCATGCGGGCCTTGCCGGCCTGGGTGCTTGCCGACGGCTCGATGCAGTTCGTCACGCCCGCGCAGGCCGTGAAGAACCTCAAGTGCGTAGGCCCCGTCGAGGTGGAGGATGCGATCTCTTGGTCCACGGTCGAGAGTGATATGTCCGTCTATCTGGGCAACGAGCTCCAGCAGGACGCCTTCAACAAGCTCTATGACCTGACCGAGAAACTGTCCATCCTGAACGATCCCGTCCTCTGGGCGGACTTCGGCCATCTCCAGGAGAGTGCGAATTTCTATGATATGAGCACGCAGTTCTTCTCCGACGGTGCGGCACGTAAATACGTCAACCAGTACGAGACGCCTTACGAGGCCTTTATCAACTATATGAATATCCTGAGTGATTTCATCATCCGGGTGAACGATGCAATGGCGGTGAGAGATGAGCGGTAAGACAGTACGGAACCATCCTGATTATTTATTTGAGGTAAGCTGGGAAGTTTGCAACAAGGTAGGTGGCATATACACCGTCGTTTCCACCAAGGCGCTCTACCTGAAACCGGAGCTCAAGCGTCACCACATCCTGATCGGTCCCGATGTGTGGATGAACGTGGAGGCCAATCCGGATTTCACGGAGGATCCTTCCTTGTATGCCAGGTGGAAGGCACAGGCGGCCGCCGAGGGGCTCCGGGTCCGGATCGGACGCTGGAATGTCCCGGGCCGTCCGGTTGCGATCCTGATCGATTACAAGAGTTTCATCGACCGGCAGGACCGGATCCTGGGCCAGTTGTGGGAGACCTACCAGGTCGATTCGATCACCGGCAACTGGGACTATAAGGAGTCCGCCCTCTTCGGCTATGTCGCCGGTTGGGCGATCGAGAGCTTCTACAAGCACAATCTCTATGCGTCCGACAAGGTCGTCGCCCAGTTTCACGAGTGGCAGACCGGTGCCGGATTGCTGTATCTGAAACAGCATTGTCCCGCCGTGGGTACGGTTTTTACGACCCACGCGACGATCGTCGGCCGCTGTATCTGCGGCAACAATTATCCCCTCTACGGGCGTTTCGACGAATACGACGGGGACGAGATGGCCGCACGGCTCGGGGTCAAGGCGCGTCACAGCCTGGAATCCAAGTCCGCGCAGAACGCCGACGTCTTCACGACGGTGAGCGAAATCACGGCCCGCGAGTGCGGGCACTTCGACGGCCGGCCGGTAGACATCGTGACGCCCAACGGTTTCGAAGACAGCATCACACCGGCCGGCGAGGCCGAATTCGGACAGAAACGTGCCGCCGCCCGCGCCCGGCTGGTTGAAGTGGCTTCCGCCATGTGCGGGACGCCGGTCGGCAAAGATGCCCTGCTCGTGGGTATCGGCGGACGATATGAGTTCCGCAACAAGGGGATCGATGTCTTCATCGACGCCCTGGCGGCCTTGGACCGTGAAGGATGCAAGGAACGCAAGGTCTGCGCTTTCATCATGATTCCTTCCGGCCACAACGGACCGGACCGCAACCTGATCCGGAAACTCTCCGGAGAGGGGGGCGCCGACTATACGACCCAGGTCACCCATCAGCTGATGAACCCGGAATGGGATACCGTCACCCGCCGCATGGCGGAGCAGGGGCTGGTCAACCGCCCGGACGGTAATGTCAAGGTCTTCTTCGTCCCCTCCTACCTGAACGGTTCGGACGGCATCTTCGACAAGACCTATTATGACCTGATGTCGGGCCTGGACCTGACCGTCTTCCCGTCTTACTATGAGCCCTGGGGTTATACGCCGCTGGAGAGCGTGGCGTTCGGTGTCCCGACCCTGACGACGAGCCTGGCCGGCTTCGGCCTGTGGGTTCGCAGCCACTATGCCGGGGATCATCCGGGCATCGCCGTGGTGGACCGGGACGATGACAACTACGACCAGGTGGTCGCCGCCGTCAGGGACCGTATGCGGGAGATGGCCGCCCTGGACAAGGAGGGTCGGCTGCATTATATGGAAAATGCCCGGGAGGTGTCCCGGATCGCGCTCTGGGAAAACCAGATCGAATATTACAAGCAAGCCTATGCGCTTGCCATAGATAAAGTAGTGTCCCGGATGGGAGAATACCCGTCCCTAAAAGAAGAAACCTTAATGAAAGAAAACGAAATGCAGATCAGCGCCCCGACTTGGAGAAGCGTGATGGTCACCCGGCATCTGCCAGATGCGCTGGCCGGGTTGGAGAAACTGAGCGAAAACCTGTGGTGGTGCTGGAATGATTCCGCCAAGGCCCTGTTCAAGACCGTGGATCCGGTGATCTGGCACAATTCCGGTCACAACCCCCGCGAGGTACTGGATACCGTGAGCCTCAAGCGCTTCCAGCAGCTGGCCAAGGATCCCGAGTTCCTGGCCAGGCTGGGTGAGGTCCTGGCCGAGTTTGACAGCTATATGGCTGCCAAGGCCGGTCGGACCGACCCTTCCGTCGCTTATTTCAGCATGGAATACGGGCTGGATACTTCCCTGAAGATTTATTCCGGCGGCCTGGGCATCCTGGCCGGCGACTATCTCAAGGAGACCAGCGACATGAATGTCAACCTGACTGCGGTCGGCCTCTTGTACCGCTACGGCTATTTCACGCAGAAGATCACGGCCTACGGCGACCAGGTAGCCGAGTATGACGCGCAGGATTTCCTGCGCATCCCGGCCAAGCCGGTCTTCGACGCCGACGGCAACTGGCTCACGACCAAGGTCGCCTTCCCGGGCCGGACCCTGACGGCCCGTATCTGGAAGGTGGCCGTCGGCCGCACCGACCTGTATCTGCTCGACACCGACTTCGAGGCCAACCTGCCGGAGGACCGTCAGGTGACTTATCACCTCTACGGCGGTGACTGGGAGAACCGGCTCAAGCAGGAGCTGCTTCTCGGTGTCGGCGGCATCCGCGCCCTGCGTGCCATGGGCCTTGATCCGCAAGTCTATCACTGCAATGAGGGCCACGCAGCCTTCATCGGCCTGGAGCGTCTGCGCGAATACATCCAGGACAGGAACCTTGATTTCGCCGAAGCGATGGAGGTCGTCAAGGCTTCCTCGCTCTTCACGACCCATACGCCGGTCCCGGCCGGGCACGACGCCTTTGACGAGGGATTGCTGCGCAAGTACATCGGCCACTATCCCGAGCGTCTCAAGATCAGCTGGGAGACGATGATGGGCCTGGGCAAGGTTCATGCTTCGGATCCGGGCGAGAAGTTCTCCATGAGCATCCTGGCTGCCAACGTGTCCCAGAATGTCAACGGTGTGTCGATGCTGCACGGCACGGTCAGCCGGGACATCTTCGCGAACATGTATCCCGGTTACCTGCCGGAGGAACTCCACATCAGCTATGTCACCAACGGCGTGCATTATCCGACCTGGGCATCCAAGGAGTGGAAAGCCCTCCACGCCACGGTCTTCGGCGAGGAGTTCCGGACGCACCATTACGACAAGAAATGTTTCGAGGGGATCTACAACCTCTCCGACGAGCAGGTCTGGGAGGTACGCAAGATCCTCAAGAAGGAACTGGTCCGCATCGTGGGCGACCGCCTCGGCAACCAGGCCCTGAGCAGCCACTACTCTCCGCGTCAGATCGTCAAGATCAAAGACACGTTGCGTCCCGACGTGCTGACCATCGGATTTGCCCGGCGTTTCGCGACCTACAAGCGCGCGACCTTGCTCTTCACCGACCTCGACCGGCTCGACGCGATCGTCAACAATCCCCGGCGACCCGTCCAGTTCGTGTTTGCCGGCAAGGCGCATCCCGCCGACAAGGCCGGCCAGGACCTGATCAAGCAGATCATCGAGATCTCCAAGCAGGACCGTTTCATCGGCAAGATCGTTTTCGTGCCCGGATATGACATCTCGCTCGCCAAACGCCTCGTCCAGGGCGTCGACGTCTGGATGAACAACCCCACGCGTCCCCAGGAAGCGTCCGGCACGTCCGGCGAGAAGGCGGCGATGAACGGCGTGATGCATTTCTCCGTCCTCGATGGATGGTGGGTCGAAGGCTACAAGCCGGGCGCCGGCTGGGCCCTCCCGCAGGAGCGGACCTACGATGACCAGAGCTACCAGAACGAGCTCGACGCGGCGACGATCTACAACATTATCGAGAACGAGATCGCCCCGGCTTATTACGCCCGGGATGCCAAGACGGGCCTGTCTTCGGAATGGATCGGTTATATCAAGAACACCGTCGCGCAGGTGGCGTGCAACTTCACGACCAACCGGATGCTGACGGACTATTGCAACCAGTACTACATCCCGCAGGCGAAGCGTTCCGCGCAGATCAATGCCGACGACTTCGCCAAGGCGCGTGAGATTGCGCTTTGGAAAAAGCAGATCCGGCGGAGCTGGGAGAACCTCTCCGTGGTCTCATTTGCACAACCGGCTTCTTCCTATTCCGTCTCTCCGGACAACGATCTCAAGGCGGAAGTCAAACTCAACCTGGGCGACCTCCGGCCCGAGGATATCGGCGTGGAGATGCTCTTTACGGCTTCCGACCGCAAGGGCCGTCTGCACCTGAGCAGTCTTTTCGCCTTCGACCTGGTCGAGTATAACGACGGCGTAGCGACTTTCCAGGCTTCCATCCTTCCCGATGTGACCGGGCTGTACCAGGTGGCCACCCGCGTGTATCCCAAGAATGCGGATCTGCCCCACCGGCAGGATTTCCCGCTGGTGAAGTGGCTGTAGTCCCAGTGAGATGGTCGTAGCTACCGGATTTTTCGACGGGGTCCATCTGGGACACCGGATTGTGATTGACGCATTGGTCCGTGCCGCGCGGGAGCGGGGCACGGACAGTGTCGTCATCACCTTCTGGCCCCATCCGCGCAATGTCCTGCAGAACGGGGCGCGCGGGCTGCGCCTGTTGAGTTCCCCTTCCGAGAAGGAAGCGTTGCTGCGTTCGCTCGGCGTGGACCGGATCGAAGTCGTGCCGTTCACCAGGGAGTTCAGCCATCTGACGACGCAGGAGTACCTGACGTCGCTGGTGATGGGCCGTTTCGGGGCCGATACCATCGTGTTGGGCCCTGACAACCGTATCGGCTACAATTCCGGTACGACCGACCAGATCGCACGGATCGCAGAGGGTCTGGGACTGACGGTGATCCGTACCGGGCCGTTTGTCCTGGACGGTGTGACGGTCAGTTCGACCAAGATCCGGGAGGCGCTGGGAGAGGGTGACGTCCTACGGTCGTCCCGGATGCTGGGTTATGCTTATCCGCTTTCCGGCATCGTCGTGGAGGGAAACCGGCTCGGCCGGACCCTCGGGTTCCCGACAGCCAATATCCAGGCTTCCGATCCGCTCAAGCAGGTGCCGGCAAACGGGGTTTATCTCTGCCGGGTGCGGACAGTGGCTCAAGACTTCTATGGGATGACCAACGTCGGTACGCGCCCCACCGTTACGGGCGTTTCGGAAGGGGAGGCCCTGTCCGAAAAAGTCCGTACGGTGGAGACGCACATCTTTGATTTCAGCGAGGATATCTATGGCCTGGACATCCGTGTCGAGTTCCTGGAACGCATCCGCGTCGAACGCCGTTTCGGTTCCTTGGCCCAGCTGCGGCAGCAGTTGACTCTCGACCGCGACCGCTGCCTTTCCCTCCTCGCTAGATGATGCCTTGCTCGAGCATCGCGGTGGCGACCTTCATGAAGCCGGCGATGTTGGCGCCCTTCACGTAGTCGACCGTGCCGTCGGGCTGCGTGCCATATTTGACGCAGGCCTCGTGGATCGAATCCATGATGAAGTGCAGTTTCTCGTCGACCTCCTTGCCGCTCCAGCTGATGTGGGAGGCGTTTTGGGTCATTTCCAGACCGGAAGTCGCCACGCCGCCGGCGTTGACCGCCTTGCCGGGCGCGAAGAGCATCCCGTTGTGCTGGAAGAAGTGGATGGCACCGGGCTGGCAGCCCATGTTGGACACCTCGCAGCAGCACCAGCAGCCGTTCGCTTTCAGTTCCTTTGCATCTTCCTCGGAGAGTTCGTTCTGGAAGGCGCAGGGGAGGGCGATGTCGCACTTGACGCTCCAGGCTTTCTTGCCGGGGGTGAAGAAGGCCTTGCCCGGGAAACGGGTCGCCATGTCCTCGACGCGGTCGCGGTTGGAGGCACGCATGACGAGCATGTAGTCGATCATCTCCTTCGTGATGCCGTCCGGGATCTCGCAGACGCCGTCCGGGCCGGAGATGGCCACGACCTTGGCGCCCAGTTCGAGGGCCTTGGTGGCGGCGCCCCAGGCTACGTTGCCGAAGCCGGAGAGGGCGACCTTGCAGCCGGCGATGTCCTTTCCCGCCTTGTGGAGCAGATCCTGGGTGAAATAGAGGGCACCGAATCCGGTCGCCTCCGGACGCAGGATGCTGCCGCCCCAGGTGGAGCCCTTGCCGGTCAGCATGCCGGTGTTGTACTCGCGGGCCAGCTTCTTGTACATGCCGTAGAGGTAGCCGATCTCACGGCCGCCCACACCCACGTCGCCCGCCGGGATATCCTGGTCAGGGCCGATGCACTGCCAAAGCTCGGTCATGAAGGCCTGGCAGAAGCGCATGATCTCTTCGTTGGATTTGCCTTTGGGATCGAAATCGGAGCCGCCCTTGGCGCCGCCCATCGGCAGGGTCGTCAGCGCGTTCTTGAAGGTCTGCTCGAAGCCGAGGAACTTGAGTATCGAAGGGGTCACGGCGCGGTGGAAGCGCAGACCGCCCTTGTAGGGGCCGATCGCGCTGTTGAACTGGACGCGGTAGCCGGTGTTGGTCTGGACCTCTCCCTGGTCATCCACCCAGGTCACGCGGAAGGTGAAGATGCGGTCGGGCTCAACCATCCGCTCCACGATCTTGGCTTTCTCAAACTCGGGATGCTGGTTGTAGACTTCTTCGACGGACTCCAGGACTTCCTGAACGGCCTGCAGGTACTCGCTTTCGCCGGGGTACTTGGCCTGGAGACGGGCCATGATTTCAGCTGTTTTCATATCAGTTTCAGTCAAATTGTTACAAAACGGTGCACAAAGATATGAATTCCTTTTTGAAAGAAGTAGTTTTTCTTTAGAAATGAAAGCCCCGGCCGCTTCCCGCAATGCTGCTTCCATGGTTTGAGCTATTATCCCTGGCCGGCACAGGCAGCCGCAGGAGAGAGATAACTGCCGGCACACTGCTGATGATGCGGGCGTTGGTTCTGCGGGTGCTGTCGCTGCGTGTGTTGTTGCTGCAGGTGCTGTTGCTGCAGGTCCCGGTCCGGCGCAACGAAGTGTACCGCTTTCGAAGGGTTCTTTGAATGGGTGGTTGATGATGGAAACGCGATGACTGATTCCTTTGCCTTTTTTGATGAGTTTGTCTATTTTAAGGGGATTGAAGAGATTGAACAGGGACAGTTTCAGAATTGGGAGCAACTGGAATCTATCCGGCTCCCTCATAGTTTGATAGCCGTACCCGCTGGCGCTTTTTATCATTGCAGCAGTCTCTCATCTATTGCTCTCGGTGAAAATATACAGGAGATCGGTTCCGATGCCTTCTGCCGGCGAAGATTTGTTGGAGGGGACTTCCTGTACGATCTATGTGCCTGCTTCGGCCGTGGAGACCTACAAGACGGATGACGCTGGGTCATCTATGCGGAACAGATCAAGGCCAGACCGTAGCAGGTAGGGTCCGCCTCTTCCCGGAATGAAACGAATCAGGGCCGGTCAGGATTTCTTCCTGGCCGGCTTCTTTTTATTGTTCCGACGGGCGACGCCCTCGTAGAAGGGCCGCTCGGTCATGGCTTCCAGCTCGGCCTGCTCCCGCGAAAGACCTTCGTCAGGGTGACCGGCCGCGCCGGCCCTGACGTTCTTACGGCCGGCCCTGACGGCCTTTCCGGCCGCTTCGTCATCCCCGGCCTGAGCGGGAATCTCGGGCTCGACCAGCTCGTAGTCCAGCAGTTTCTGCTCCAGGTTGGTCTCCTTGACCCGGATACGCACCTTGTCCCCCAGGGTATAGACCTTGCGGGTGCGCCGGCCGACCAGCCGGTAGCGCTCCTCGTCAAACTCGAAGTAGTCGGAGCGGATGGTGCGCAGCGGGACCATGCCCTCGACCTTGGTCGGCTCGATCTCCACGTACATGCCCCACTCCGTCACGCCGGACACGACCCCGTCGAACTCCTGCCCGATCTTGTCCTGCATGAACTCCACGAGCTTGTACTTGATGCTGGCACGCTCCGCCTCGGCAGCGATGACCTCCCGCTCGGAAGCGTGCTTGGCCTGCTCCTCGTAGTAGGAGAGATTCTGGCTCTCGCCGCCCGCGAGGTAGGTGGACAGCAGCCGGTGGACCATCAGGTCCGGGTAGCGCCGGATCGGGGAAGTGAAGTGCGTGTAGAACTTGAACGCGAGGCCGTAGTGGCCGATGTTGTCGGTTGTATAGGAGGCCTTGGCCATGGAACGCAAGGCGATCATCTGCATCGCCTGGTATTCGGGCTTGTCCTTGGCGGAGCCCAGCAGCGCCGTCAGCGAGCGGGCGGTCTGGGACGGACTCCCGGTCTCTCCCATCTCATAGCCGAAATTGCCCGCGAAGCGGCGCAGGTTCTCGATTTTCTCCGAGTTGGGCTCCGCATGGGTGCGATAGACGAAGGTTTTCGCCTTCTTGGAGACCACGCCGTTCATCGCTCCGGCGGTGGCGACCCACTCCGCGACATTGCGGTTCGCCAGGAGCATGAACTCCTCGATCAGCCAGTGGGACTCGTTGGACTCGACTTCGCGCACGTCCACGGGTTTGCCGGTCTCGTCCACGATCACCTTCATCTCCGGGCGGTCGAAACTGATCGCCCCGGCGTCGAATCGCTTCTGCCGCAGGACCGCGGCCACTTTGTTGATCTCGATGACGGCGCGCTCGACCTCGTCGGCCGGCTCTCCGGATACCAGGAAGGCCTGGACCTCCTCGTAGTTGAAACGGCGGTCGGAACGGATGATGGTCCGGCCGAACCAGCGGCGCTTGATCTCCGCTTTCGGGCTGATCTCGAAGACGGCGGAGAATGTGAGTTTGTCCGTGTCCGGTCGCAGGGAGCAGAGGTTGTTGCAGAGTTTCTCGGGAAGCATCGGGACGGTCCGGTCCACCAGATAGACCGAAGTGCCGCGGTATTGGGCTTCCTTGTCCACCAGGGTGCCGGGCCTGACGTACCAGGAGACGTCCGCGATATGGACGCCGATCTCGAAGTTTCCATTGTTCAAGACCTTGAAGGACAGCGCGTCATCGTAGTCCTTGGCGTCGGCCGGATCAATGGTGAAGGTCAGGGTGTCCCGGAAGTCCTTGCGGCCCTTGAGGTCCTCGGGCGTGATCTTGTCCGGGATGGCCTCGGCCTCGTCGTTGACGCTTTTCTCGAAGCGGTAGGGGAGGCCGAATTCGGCAAGGATGGCGTGCATCTCCGTCTCGTTCTCGCCGGGCATACCGAGCACATCCACGAGGTGGCCGTGGGGGGCTGGATCGTTCCGGTTCCAGCTGTCCACGACGGCGGCGACTTTCATCCCGCGTTGCGCGCCGAGGGCGGCGGCTTCCTCCGCGTCCACTTCGATGTCGTAGGGCATCGACTTGCTCTGCATCAGGACCCAGGCCTGTGCGCCGACCGTATGGAAGACGCCGACGAAGGGGCGCTTCGAGCGCTCGACGATCTTGACGATTTCGCCTTCCTTGCGGCGCTCGCGTCCGCCTTCGCGGGTCACGGCGACGATGACAGTGTCCCCGTTGAGGGCCTGGCGGGTCTTGGATGCCTTGACGAAGATGTCGTCGTCCATGCCTTCGACGATGACGAAGACGAAACCTTCGCGGGTCATCTGGACCCGGCCGGTGTATTCGGGATAGGTTTTGGAAGCCTTGTGACGGGCGCTGTGGTGGCTGTTCCTGGAATTGCCGCCTTTGTTGCGGCTGCTTTTTCTGCTCATTCGGCTGGAGAGGGAGGTCTGGTTCGTTTCCCCCTGCAAAGGTAGCAAGATGTTTGTTCAATTCCTCGCGGATTATTACTAAATTTGCAAGATTGAAAAAGTCAAAACAAAGCAAACAGATATGAACAGAAAAGTACTTCTCATGATCCTCGACGGCTGGGGCGAGGGCAGACACGACCATTCCAACGCCATCTACACCCAGGGGCAGCCGCACATCGACGCCCTGCGCGCGAACTATCCTTTCAGCCACCTGCACGCCTGCGGCGAATACGTCGGCCTGCCGGACGGCCAGATGGGCAACTCCGAAGTGGGTCACATGAACCTCGGCGCCGGCCGCATCGTGTACCAGGACCTGGTCAAGATCAACATGGCCTGCCGCAAGCACGCCCTCCTCGACAATCCCGAGATCAAGGCGGCCTACGACTATGTCAAACAGAGCGGCAAGAAGCTGCATTTCATGGGCCTGACCTCCCACGGCGGCGTCCATTCCTCCCTGGACCACCTGTACGAGTTCCTCGCCGAGGCGCAGCGCCAGGGCTTGGAGCAGGTCTTCGTCCACTGCTTCATGGACGGCCGCGACACCGATCCGCACAGCGGCAAGGGCTTCGTCGCCGAGCTGGAGGAGAAGATGGCTCAGACCACCGGCCGGGTCGCCACGGTCTGCGGCCGCTTCTACGCGATGGACCGCGACAAGCGCTGGAACCGCATCAAGGAGGCCTACGACCTGCTTGTCGAGGGCAAGGGTGCCTGCTTCACTTCCGCCACCGAGGCCATTCAGGCCTCCTACGACGCCGACGTCACCGACGAATTCATCAAGCCTGTCGTCATCACCGATGCGGCCGGAGCGCCCCTCGCCAAGGTCGAAGAGGGGGATGCCGTCATCTTCTTCAATTTCCGCAACGACCGCGCCCGCGAGCTGACCAACGTGCTGACACAGAACGATATGCCGGAGGAAGGGATGCATACGATCCCGCTCTATTACTGCTGCCTGACCCCCTACGATGCCTCCTTCCAGGGCCTGCACATCCTCTTCGACAAGGAAGTGGTCGCCGACACCCTGGGCGAGACCCTCGCCAAATATGGCAAGCACCAGCTGCGTATCGCGGAGACGGAGAAATACGCCCATGTGACTTTCTTCTTCAACGGCGGCCGTGAGACCCCGTTCGAGAACGAGGACCGCATTCTCGTGAATTCCCCGAAGGTGGCGACCTACGATCTGCAGCCTGAGATGAGCGCCCCCGAGGTGGCCGAGAAACTGATCGAGGCGATCCAGACCGAGAAGGAGGACGCCATCATCCTGAATTTCGCCAACGGCGACATGGTCGGCCATACCGGCGTTTATGACGCGATCTGCAAGGCCGTGGAGACCATCGACAATCTGGTGGACCAGGTCGTGAAGACCGCCGTCGAGCACGGCTATGTCGTGCTGCTGACCGCGGACCATGGCAACGCCGACTATGCGGTCAACGAGGACGGTACGCCCAATACGGCACATTCGCTCAATCTGGTCCAGTTCATCGTCATCAATGCCGGCCCCGAGGTGAAGACGGTCAAAGACGGCGCCCTGTGCAACGTCGCTCCGACCATCCTCAAGCTGATGGGCATCCCGCAGCCGGAGGCGATGACCGCCGAACCGCTGATCTGAGTCCCCATGTACAAGTTCAAGCCTTATCTCAAGACCGTGGTCTGGGGCGGGGAAAAGATCGCCCCGTTCAAGGGCATCCAGACGGAGCAGGAGCACATCGGCGAGAGTTGGGAGCTGTCCGGCGTCAAGGGCCACGAGTCCGTCATCGACGGCGGTGAATTCGACGGCAAGACCGTCACCGAACTCTGCGCGGAGCGCAAGGAATGGCTCCTCGGAACGAAGGTGTACGAGCGGACGGGGACCGAATTCCCGCTGCTCATCAAGTTCATCGACGCGCAGTCGGACCTGAGCATCCAGGTGCATCCGGATGACAAGCTCGCTTCTGTCCGGCACGACGGTTCGAAGGGCAAGACGGAGATGTGGTACGTCGTCGGAGCCTCCGAGGGCGCGCATCTGATGTCGGGCCTGTCGAAGCGGATCGGTCCCGAGGAATATGTCACGCGGGTCGCCGAGGGTACGATCACGGACGTGCTGTGCGACTACCCGGTGGCGCCGGGCGATGTGTTTTTCATCCCGGCCGGGCGCATCCATGCGATCGGCGCCGGCTGCTTCGTGGCCGAGATCCAGCAGACGTCGGACATCACCTACCGCATCTATGACTATGGCCGGCCGGGTCTGGACGGCAAGCCGCGCGAACTGCATACGGAGCTGGCGAAAGACGCCATCGATTATTCGGTGCGGCCGGACTACCGGACCTTCTACCAGAAGGCGCAGAACCAGGAGAGCATCCTGGTGCGTTGCCCCTATTTCACGACTTCGCTCTATGACCTGACGGAGCCGTACGTGAAGGACCTGCACAACATCGACTCCTTCCTGACGGTCATCTGTGTGGAGGGCAGCGGCGTGCTGCGCTGTGTCGAACCCGCTCCGCTGCGGGAAAAGAAGGCCTTCGGTTTCACGCGCCGCGCCAAGGCGCTGGAGGCTCCGCAGCTTGTCGAGATGCCCATCCGTCAGGGAGAGACGGTCCTGGTCCCCGCCTGCGTTGAGGCCCTGGAATTCGTCCCGGACGCGCAGGTCAAACTTCTGACGAGCTATATCGCGTAAAAGGCTGATCGAGGATGGAGCGGCGGTAGAGGACCGAGAGCCAGACGGTGCGGACGAGCAAGTGGATGAAATAAGCGGCCATCAGCAGGTGGAGCGCAGCCCCGCCCAGGGTCAGCGGATCGATGGAGGCTCCCTCCACCGGCAGGCAGAGGGCCTTGAGCAGCCACCAGGTCAGATAGAAACCCGCCATGGCCCCCAGCATTGCATTCCGGACGGGCCGGGATGAGGTGGCTCCCTCGTAGATTCCGTCCCAGGTAAAGGCCGCGCAGCCCAGCGGCGGCATCAGGATCAACCAGGGGAGGTAAGGCCGGCAGGCCTCCACGACGCTCCCGTCCGAGGTCATGATCCGAAGCATCTGCATCCCGCCGAACTGGTAGATGAAGATGAATCCTACGGCAATCACCATGCTCCAAGCGAAGACGCAACGGACGGACTTGCGCGTCATCTCGTGGGATCCCATCCCGATGAACTTGCCGACCAGGGCCTGTCCGGCGTAGGCGAAACCGTCCGTAAAGAAGGAGAAGACCATCAACAGTTTCATCAGGATGGCACCCGCGGCCAGGGTCATGTCGCCGTAATGGGCGGAGAGGGTCGTGAATCCGATATAAATCGCCGTGAGCGCCAGCGAGCGGAAAAACAGGTCCGTATTGAGCGAGAAGAAGCGGCGGATTTCCCGGCCCAGGAAGGCCGTCCGGACGTCATCGCGTGTGAATCCGCCGAAAAGGGAGCGGTATTTGACAAGGATGGTCAGGGCGGCAAAGAGCAGGCCGGTGTATTGTCCGATCAGGGTGCCGAGCGCGACGCCCTTGAATCCCAGGCCGGGCCAGGCCCCGGCCCCCAGGGCCAGGAGGATGCTCAGCAGGATGTTGGTCCCGTTGACCACCAGGTCGGTCAGCATCGAACTGACCGAATCCTGCATGCCGATGAACCAGCCCCGCAGCGCCATCAGCGAAAGGGTGGCGGGAGCCGCCCAGATCCGGATGAAAAAATACTGCAGCGCCAGGGCGCGGACCTCTTCCGAGGCGTCCACGACCAGGAAGGCCAGCTGGACGAAAGGCCACTGGATCGCGAGGACCAGCAGGGCGATCGCGAGGGACAATCCCACCCCGCGCGTCAGCAGGCGGGCGCATTCCTTCGGATTGTTCCGGCCGAAAGCCTGTGCGGTGAGGCCTCCGGTGCCGGCGCGCAGAAAGGAGAAATTCCAGTACAGCAGGTCGAAGAGCATCGATCCGACGGAGATGCCGCCGATAAAGGCGGCCGCGCCCCCGGTTCCCTGCAGGTGGCCGGCGACGGCAATGTCCACCATGCCTACCAGGGGCACGGTGAGGCCGGCGAGGATGCTGGGGATCGCCAGGCGGAGGATCTCCTTGTTGAGCGCGTTCATCTAGCGGAACTTGGTATCTTCTTCGAGCATACCCAGGTACGAGTTGTAACGCTCGACGCTGATCGTACCGGCCCCGACGGCGTCCTTGACGGCGCAGCCGGGCTCGTGGGTGTGCGTGCAGGGGGTGAAGCGGCATTCCCGGGATGCCTTCAGCATCTCGGGGAAATAGAGGGCGATCTCTTCCTTCTTCAGGTCCACGAGACCGAAGCCGCGCAGGCCGGGCGTGTCGATCAGGAAAGCGCCGTCCTGCGTGCGGTACATCTCGTAGAGGGACGTGGTGTGCTTGCCCTGGAGATGCACCTCCGAGATTTCGCCGACCTTGGGGTCGAGCTCCGGATCGAGGGCGCGGATCAGGCTCGACTTGCCGACCCCCGATTCGCCGGAGAGCAGGCAGACCTTGCTCCGGCAAGCCGCACGCAGCGTTTCCACGCCCTCGCCGGTGACGGTGGATGTCTCGATCACGCGGTAGCCCGCGCTCTCATAGATGCGCCGGAAGGCGGCCATCTGTTCCGGCGCCTCGTCGCGGTAGAGGTCCACCTTGTTGAGCACCAGCGTGGCCGGCACGCCATACACCTCGCAGGTCACGAGCAGCCGGTCCAGGAAGGGGAGCTTGATCTCCGGGAAATAGAGCGAGACGATCAGGAAAGCCGCATCGACGTTGGCTGCGATGACGTGGGCCTGGCGCGAGAGGTTGGTGGAGCGGCGGATCACATAATTCTTGCGCGGCAGCACCTCCGTGATCGTGGCGGGGTGTGCGGGCGTCGGCTCTCCCTCGCAGGCATAGCGGACCCGGTCGCCGACCGCCACGGGGTTGGTCGCGACGCCGCCCTTGAGCCGGATCCGGCCGCGCAGCACCGCCGGGATGAGATTCCATTCCGGGAGGGCGCTGAGCAGGTACTGGCTGCCTGCGTTCTTGACGACGGTTGCGATGCCGCTGTGTTCCATACCGTGCAAAGATAGAAGTTTTCTGCTTATCTTTGCACAAACATCCCCATTCGCCATGATTGAAGAACACATCCTGGACCAGGCCATCGCCACCCTTTTCGCAGACATCGAATTTCCCCGGGAGCCCGCCGGGCTCTACGACCCGCTCCGCTATATGATCGCGATCGGTGGCAAGCGTCTCCGGCCGAAGCTTTGCCTGCTGACTTATTCGCTGTTGCGGGACACCCTGGAACCCTCCGTCCTGGGGCCGGCCGCCGGGCTGGAAGTGTTCCACACCTTCACGCTCATCCATGACGACATCATGGACCGTTCCCCGATGCGGCGCGGCTGCGATACGGTCTGGAAGAAGTGGGACGAAGACACGGCCATCCTCTCCGGAGATGTGATGTGCATCGACTCATACCGGCGTGTGGCCCAGGCACCGGCTGAAGCCCTGGGCCCCGTCCTTGCGCTGTTTACCAAGACGGCCGCCGAGGTGTGCGAAGGCCAGCAGCTGGACATGGACTTCGAGGATCTGCCGCAGGTCCCGATGGCGGATTACATGCGGATGATCGGGCTCAAGACCGGCGTGCTGATCGCCTGTGCGGCGCAGATGGGCGCCCTGATCGGGGGGGCGGGTCCGGATGTGGCGGACCGGCTGTACGAGTATGGGTACCAGCTCGGACTGGCCTTCCAGGTCGCGGACGACTATCTGGACACGTACGGCGATGCCGCTGTCTTTGGCAAACCGATCGGCGGGGATATCGTCCTCAACAAAAAAAGCTGGCTGCTGACCCGCGCCCAGGAGAAGATCCGGCGTCAGGAAGCATTGCAGAATGCCCTGGCGCTGCCGGTCGGTTCGGCTGATGAGCGGGTTGCCAAGATCGCGGCGGTGCGCGCGATCTATGATGCCCTCGGCGTCGGGGAAGACGCCCGCGGGGAAGTGCGTCGCCTTAGCGATTTGGCCCTCGATGCCATTTCCGGACTGGATGCCGGCCTGGGCCTTCCCGGGACGACAGCCTTTGACCGCCTGCGCGACTTCGCCGACCGCCTCGTCTCCCGCGCAAAATGATCGCCGTGGCAGCTAAATAATTGTTCCAGAGAGAAATATATAGTATGACGGGGGCCTAAAGCAGACCCCCGTCATACTACTTATATTGCTAAGTATAAGTCACTTGGATGCCACGGACCAGGAGAGGCCGCCGAGGGCGACGATGCCGGGCTCGGGGAAGCCGTCCATCGTCTCATACTGCCGGTTGAGGAGGTTGGTGCCGCGCACGAAGAGCTCGAATCCGTCCCGGATCCGGAAGGCGACGCGCAGCTTGAGGTCGATGTAATCGGCCGTGCGGGCATTCTCTCCCGTCGTAAGGTACAGGCCGGCGATCCCCATCGCTCCCAGGTCCACGGACCAGCGGCCGGGCGTCCAGCGGGCGCCGAGCCAGGCTTTGTGGACGGGGGCGCCGGTGTAGATCGTGTCCATGTGGAGGTAGCTGTAGTTGGCGTTGAGCAGGAGCGGACGGGCGATCCGCCAGTCGGCGGCGAATTCCGCACCGGTGTTGGCAAAGGCACCGACGTTGCGGTTCTGCCGGATGCCGTCCACGACATTGACTTCGATGATGTTGCTGCCCCGGGTGTGGAAGGCGCTGGCCTCAAGGTTGAGACGGCCGTCCAGCAGATGCTGCCCGACGGTCAGGTCATAGCTCCAGGCCTTTTCCGGAAGGAGGGCTTCATTGGCCACGGCGTACATGTACAGTTCGCGCATGTTGGGCATACGGAAGCCCTTGGAGGCGGACAGCTTGACCGTCGTACCGGTCGCAGGGGTCCAGCTGGCGCCCAGCTGCGGGATCCATTCCACGCCGTAGGCGCTGTGGCGGTCCAGTCGCAGGCCTGCGCTGACGAGGAAGGGCCCGAACGCCTGCTTGTCCAGCAGGTAGAGGGCTTCTTCGTTGAGGTGCCGGTGGTTCGCATAGACCTCCGTGACGGGATTGCGGAAGGCATGACCGCCGTAGTAGAGGTAGTCCAGCCCGGCGGTGAGGTCGTTCCCCTCCCAGAGGCCGAAAGTCTGGTAGGCGGTCAGGCCGGCGGTGAAATCCGTACCGTGGAAAAGATACTCCTGGGGCGCTTTGTCGGCGGTGTGCCCGTCATTGATGAGGTGGTCGCCCCAGTTGTAGAAGAGGTCGATGGTGCCGCTGCTGCGCCCGGTCCGGTTGTCCAGGGATACGCCCGCCATGCTGCGGGTGGTGCGGGCCGTGCCGTCGAACATCGGTTCGGCGACGGTGCCGGGATTCTCCGAATAGGCATCCGACAGGCTGAGCCGGGCTGAGGCCTTCCACACGTCGTTGATCTGGTAGCCGGCGTTGAACATACCGCCGAGGGAGCGGAAAGCGGAGTTGTCGCGGTGTCCGGCGGTCCGGTCGGCGCTCAGCGTAGTGAGCAGGGTGAAGCGGCCGTGACGGTACGCCTCGCTCACATGGCCGCGCCAGGTGCCGTAGGATCCGCCCATCAGCTTGACGCCCAGCTCGTTCCCGTCCCGGACGGGCTGGCGTGTGATGATGTTGATGGCGCCGCCCATCGCATTGGATCCGTACAGGACGGAGGCTGCTCCGCGCGAAACTTCCACGCGGGCTGCGTTGGCGGCAAAGTATTCGTCGGCGACGGGATGGCCGTAGATGGACTCGAACTGTGGATGTCCGTCGATCAGGATGGCGACCCGGCCGTTGCCCGCGCCGAAGCCGCGCAGCGAAATGGCGCCGGCCGCGCCGCCCGAGACGCCGTAGCCGGTCACGCCGCGCGAAGTGACAAAGAGCCCCGGGACCTGCTCCATCAGGCTGGGCATCAGGACGTTTTCATCGGACTGTCCGAGGGTCTGCCGCCCGACGACGCTGATCGGTGCGGGGACCTGGTCCCGGAGCATTGAGACGCGGGTGCCGGTGACGACCGAGGTGCGGAGGGTGTCGCCGCGGTCAGCGGGATCCGGGCCGTGGGTCGCGGCAAGGAGCGCGGAGCAAAGGGCCAGACCGCTGGAAATAAGGAATATCCGTTTCATATGCATCAACTTTTTTTCAGTTACAAAGGAACAATGGAAAACTTATACTAACTTTGCTGTACGTACCAAATCGTTTTGCTGACCATGCCAACCTACCGACAGTCCCGGGTCTTGGAGTACCACGGCATCTCTTTCTCCTGCATCCACGATGAGACGCTGCGGGAGCAGTTTATGCTGCGGGACCATGCGCTGATCTACCTGATCGGAGGCGCGCTGGAGATTTCCGGGCCGGAGCGGACGATCCGTCTCGGGCCGGGAGAGTGCATTTTCGTCCGAAAGGACTGCAAGCTCCTGCTTTCCAAATCCTGCAGCGCGGACGGTACGCCCTACAAGGCCGTGACGATGACTTTCGAACGGCAGTTCCTGCTGGATTATTACCGCCGCTCGCGGTCCGGAAAAATCCCCTCCGGCGCCGTCCGTTCCGAGAGTCCGCTGCGCAGGATCCCCTCGCGGCCGGACGTGACGGGCCTCTTCCAGTCGCTGCTGCCCTATTTCTGGTCGGACGAGCAACCGGACCGGGAGTGGGCGGACATGAAGAAGACGGAGGGACTGCGCTGCCTGCTGAAGACCGACGGGAACATCTATGCTTCCCTCTTTGACTTTACCAGCCGCTGGAAGATCGACCTGAAGGCATTCATGGAGGAAAACTTCTGCCTGGAGCTCTCGTTGCTTGACTTTGCCAACTACACAGGCCGGAGCCTGTCTGCGTTCAACCGGGATTTCCGGCGCATTTTCGGGACTCCTCCACAGAAGTGGCTGATCCGCAAGCGTCTGGAACTGGCCCGCGACTTGCTCCGTGGCGGGTCGAGACACGTCCAGGATGCGATGGCGGACGCGGGATTCGGCAACCTGTCCTATTTTTCGCGGGCCTACAAGGAGGCCTTCGGCTGTCCGCCGAGCGCGGAGATCCGTCGTCTCCCTTGAAAAAAGTGAATGAAAGTGAAAAAAAATATTTATATTTAACGGAATAAAATCTAACACCTATGGCCAACAAACCCTACGATTGGAAATACGTCTCCCTCGGAGGCGTCACCCGCGTCCAGATCACCAGCGGCGAGGACATCGCCCATCTCGGCGAACTGGACCAAAAAAAATGGACCGTCCTGAGCTGCCCGGTGGGTGGCCTTGAGTTTGACGGGAAGACCCTCTCGATGATCGACACGGACGCCGACGGCAAGATCCGGGTCGGAGAGATGGTCGCCGCCGCCGAGTGGCTGACCTCCGTCCTGAAAGACAGGGATGCCATCCTCAAGGGGGAAGACACGATCCCGCTTGACCAGATCAATACCGGGTGCGAAGCCGGCAAGAAGCTCTATGATTCGGCCCGCCAGATCCTCTCCAATCTCGGTCTTGAGAAGGACAGCATCAGTGTCGCCGACACCTCCGACAGCGTCGCGATCTTCGCCAAGACCAAGCTCAACGGCGACGGCATCGTCACGCCCGCTTCCACCGACGACGAGGCGCTTAAGAAGACGATCGAGACCATCGTGGGGACCGTCGGGTCTAAGACCGACCGCAGCGGCGAGCCGGGCGTGGACGCCGACCTCGTGGAGCAGTTCTATGCCGCCCTGGCCGACTATGCCGCGTGGCTGGATGCCGCCGAAGCCGACCTGGATGCTGTCCGCCCCTACGGCGACGACACTTCCGCCGCCCTGGATGCGGTCAACGCCGTCAAGGACAAGGTCGCGGATTATTTTATGCGCTGCAAGCTCATCAACTTCGACGAGGCCGTATCCGACGCCCTGGACGTGTCCGTGGAGAAGGTCAGCGCCATCAGCGGGACCGATCTGGTCGCCAATGAAGCGGAGATCGCGACCTACCCGCTGGCCCGTCCCGAGAAGGAGAGCGTCCTGCCGCTGAAGGCCCTCAACCCGGCCTGGCAGGCTGCGTTCGGGACCCTCAAGACCCTGGTCCTCGACAAGGATTTCCCCGAAGGGAAAGACACCCTCACCGAAGCCGAATGGAAGGCCATCCTGGCCAAGTTTGCGCCCTACACGTCCTGGATGGACGCCAAGAAGGGCTCCGAGGTCGAGCCGCTGGGCGGCGAATGCATCCGCGCCCTGCTCGCCGCCGGCCAGAAGGAAGCGCTGCTCGCCCTTATCGCCGAGGACAAGGCCCTCGAGGAGGAAGCGGCCGGGATCGATGCCGTGGACAAACTCACGCACCTGTACCGTGATTTCTACCGCCTGCTGCGCAACTACGTCAATTTCTCCGAATACTACTCCCGTGACGGGAAGCCGACGGCCATCTTCGAGGCCGGCAAGCTCTACATCGACGAGCGCTGCTGCAACTTCTGCGTCCGGGTCGAGGACATGGGCCAGCATGGCGACATGGCCGGCCTGAGCAACATGTTCCTGATCTACTGCACCTGCACGCAGAAAGCGACGGGCAAGACGATGAATGTCGTGGCCGCGATGACCGCCGGGGACACCGACGACCTGCGTCCGGGCAAGAACGCCCTCTTCTATGACCGCAACGGCCTGGACTGGGATGCCGTCGTGACCAAGGTGGTCGAGAACCCGATCAGCATCAAGAAGGCGTTCTGGAGCCCTTACCGCAAGCTGGCGAAATTTGTCTCTGACAAGATCGACAAGAATGCGGCCGAAAAGGACAGCGCCGCTGTCGCGAAGCTGCAGACCAACGCCGATGCCGGCGTACCGGCTGCGCCCGCCGCGGGCAAACAACCCTTCGACATCGCCAAGTTTGCCGGCATCTTCGCCGCGATCGGCATGGCCGTCGGCGCCCTGGGCGTTGCCCTGGCCGCCCTGTTCCGCGGCATCTTCGCGCTCAAGTGGTGGCAGCTGCTGCTGGTCATCGCGGCGATCATGCTGATCATCTCCGGCCCGGCCTGCTTCATCGCCTGGCGCAAGCTCCGCCGCCGCAACCTGGGTCCCGTGCTCAACGCCAACGGCTGGGCCGTCAACTCCAAGGTCCTCGTCAACATCCTCTTCGGCAAAACCCTCACCAGCGTGGCGAAGTATCCCATCGTCAAGGGCGGCGATCCCTTCGTGAAGAAGACGCCTCTCTGGCGCAAGATCCTTCGCTGGCTGATCGCACTGCTGATCGTCGCGTTCGGCTGCTTGTACTTCACGGACCAGCTGGGCTGCATCGGCCTGCCGCGCCATAAGGCGCAGGTCGAGGAAGTCGCCGCGGCGCCCGAGGCTGCGGCAGAAGCGGCCGCCGAATCTGCACCGGAAGCGGCGGAAGCGCCGGCCGAATAGCGACTCTCCTTTGAACGTCAACTAAAAACGAGTCTTATTATGGCTGCTCCTCAAGGAATTTATGACGCTCGTCAGCTGGGCGGCGGGAAGATGACGGTGCTCGGTCTCCAGCACATGTTCGCCATGTTCGGAGCGACGGTCCTCGTCCCTGCGATTACCGGCCTGTCCGTCTCCGCGACCCTGCTGTTCGCCGGTCTCGGCACCCTCCTGTTCCATTGGATCACGAAGTTCAAGGTCCCGGCTTTCCTCGGCTCGTCCTTCGCCTTCCTCGGCGGTTATGCCGCCGTGGTCGAGATGGGCGCCAAGTCCGGACTGACGGCCGCACAGGCCCTGCCGTACGCCTGCCTGGGCGTGTTCTGCGCCGGGATGCTGTATTTCGTGCTGGCCGGCCTGATCAAGGCTTTCGGCATCCGGAAAGTGATGCGTTTCTTCCCGCCCGTGGTGACGGGCCCGATTATCATCGCCATCGGCCTCACCCTGTCGGGCAGCGCCATCTCCAACTGCAATGCCAACTGGTGGGTCGCCCTCGTCGCGATCGTGACCGTCATCGTCTGCAACATCTGGGGCAGGGGCATGGTCAAGATCGTCCCGATCCTGCTGGGCGTCGTGGTGTCCTATGTGTTCGCCGCCATCCTGGGCGACGTGGACTTCTCCGCCGTGCGCGAGGCGGCCTGGATCGGCCTCCCCTTCAAGGGAGAGGATACGGTCCTGAGCGTCTTCCCGGGCTCCAACCCGTCCCTGGTGTGGGGTGCCATCTTCACGATCATGCCGATCGCGCTGGCTACGATGGTCGAGCACATCGGCGACATCTGCGCCATCTCCTCGACGTCCGGCCTCAATTATCTGGAAGATCCGGGCCTGCACCGGACCCTGATGGGCGACGGTGCTGCGACGATGCTCGCTTCGCTCTTCGGCGCGCCCGCCAACACGACCTACGGTGAAAACACCGGCGTGCTGAACCTGACCCGGGTGTACGATCCCCGCGTGATCCGCATTGCGGCCGTGTTCGCGATCCTGTTCAGCTTCAGCCCGAAGTTTGCGGCGGTCGTCAGCTCGATGCCTGCCGCCACGATCGGCGGCATCTCCCTGATCCTCTACGGTATGATCTCCGCCGTCGGCGTACGCAACGTTGTCGAGAACCGCGTGGACTTCACCCATTCGCGCAACGTCATCGTGGCCGCCCTGATCCTGGTCCTCGCCATCGGCATCAAGTACGGCGCGGGCGACGCGATCTCCATCGGCTTCACCAGTCTCAGCGGCCTGGCCGTCGCGGCCCTGGTGGGCATTATTCTCAATGCCATCCTGCCGGGCAAGGACTATGAGTTCGGCACCCGCCAGGAAGGCGACACCGCCGTCAATTTCGGCGACCCTGACCATAAATAGATGAAAAACATTACTTTGAAAGACCAATGCGCTCGCTATACCCTCGCTGACGAGGTGCGGGCGCAGGGTATTTACCCCTACTACCGTCCCATCTCATCCGGGCAGGATCCGCTCGTCAAGATGGCCGACGGACGCGAGGTGCTGATGTTCGGGTCCAACTCCTATCTGGGTCTGTCCGACGATCCGCGCCTCAAGGAAGCCGCCATCAAGGCGATCGAAAAATATGGCACCAGCTGCTCCGGAAGCCGTTTCCTCAACGGGACGCTGGATATCCACGAAGAGTTGGAGGCCAAGCTGGCCCGCTTCGTCGGCAAGGAGGAGGCGGTCACCTACAGCACTGGATTCCAGGTCAACCTGGGTGTCGTCAGTTGCCTCTCTCCCCGGGGCGGTTACGTCTTCCTGGATGCCCTGGACCACGCCTGCATCATCGACGGAAGCCGGCTGGGATTCGGTGATGTGCGCAAGTTCGCGCACAACGACATGGCGGTCCTGGAACGCCGGCTCCGCGGCACCCCCCGGTCCGCTCACAAGCTGATCGTCGTGGACGGCATCTACTCGATGGAGGGCGACCTGGCGCGCCTGCCCGAAATCGTGGCCCTGTGCCGGAAGTACAACGCCTCCGTGATGGTGGATGACGCGCATGCGCTCGGCGTCATCGGCGAGAACGGTTCCGGTACGGCCAGCCATTTCGGGCTGACGAAGGAGACCGACCTCATCATGGGCACCTTCTCCAAGAGTTTCGGCTCGCTGGGCGGCTTCATCGCCGGCGACCATACGGTCATCGATTTCATCAAGCACAACTCCCGTTCGCTGATCTTCAGCGCTTCGATGACACCCGCCGCGGTGGCGGCCGCCTCCACGGCGCTGGACATCATGATCCGGGAGCCGGAGCGCCGGGAGCACTTGTGGGAGGTTACCCGCCACGCGCAGGAGGCTTTCCGTGCGGCCGGTTTCGATATCGGCCACACCCAGTCCCCGATCATCCCGCTCTTTGTGCGCGATACGGTCAAGGCGATGAAGGTGGTCAAGATGGCCTACGAGAAAGGCGTCTTCATCACGCCCGTGATCGCGCCGGCCGTGCCGGAGTCGGACGTGCTGATCCGTTTCGCCCTGATGGCGACCCATTCGCTCGCCCAGGTGGACGAGGCCGTTTCCGTGCTGACCGGTATCTTCCGGGAGTTGGGCATCATCGGGTAAAGGCCATGGTTATCCTGATCACAGGCATCACGTCCGGATTTGGCCGGGCGATGGCCCGGCGGCTCGCCGCTGACGGGCACAAGGTGTACGGGACCTACCGCCGGGAGTCCGAGCGGCTGCCCGGCGTAGCGTATATGCGGGCGGATGTCTCTTCCGACGCGGACTGCGAAGCGGCCGTCACGGAAGTCGTCAAGGCCGAAGGCCGGCTGGATGTCTTCATCAACAATGCGGGGATGGGGATCGGCGGCCCGCTGGAGTTTTCCTCCCTGGAAGATGCCCAGCGCCAGATGGACATCAACTGGATGGGCATGGTGCGGATGCTGCACTGGGTCCTGCCGGTGATGCGCCGTCAGGGCGGAGGCAAGATCCTGTGCTTCAGTTCGATCGGCGGCCTGATGGGCCTGCCGTTCCAGGGCTTGTATTCGGCTTCCAAGTTCGCTATCGAAGGCTATTGCGAGTCGCTGCGGCTGGAGACGCGCGGCCTGGGGATCCAGGTCGTCGTGATCGAGCCGGGCGACTTCGCGACCGCTTTCACCGGAAGCCGCAAGAGCGTTTCCGATCCCGAGGCCGACGCCGCCTATCCGGCCTGGTCCCGTGCCCTCGCGTCGATCGAAAAGGACGAAACCGGCGGACTCCAACCCGAATACCTGGCGGACAAAGTCTCGAAGATCGTCTCGAAGAAACGCCCGCGCTACCACTATGTCATCTCCACCCTGGAGCAGCGTCTCTCCGTGACGCTCAAGAAGATCCTTCCGCCCTCCTGGTTCGCCCGTATCCTCGGGAGCTACTATAAGCTCTAAGTGTGACGCATTTTGCGTTTCACATTTTGCGAAATCTACTTTATGCAAATGAACGGGATTTACAGATGGGCGTGCGTGGCGCTTTTGGCAGGGATGACGACCGGGGTGGCGTGGCCGCAGCCGACCCGTGTCTGGCTACAGGAACCGGCCGGACGTGAGGGGATACAGTGGCGTTACGATCTGGGCTTCCAGTATTATTTCGACAACCGGGAGTATGATGCGTCGGAGCCGTATCTGCTGCCATCGGGGACGACGCACGCGGCGGTCCTGACGCCGACTGTCACTGCGCAGTGGAGACCGTCCCGCCGGGTGCAGCACAGCCTGACGCTGGGGGCGGATCTCCAGCACGATATGGGCGTGGGGACCTGGGCGGGGACATTCCGCGAAGGGATCCTCTATTACGACGGGCGGGTCCGGACCCGGAAGGGCCTGTTTGAAGGTGTGGCGGGCATCTATCCGCGCACGCTGTTGCGGGAATATTATTCCGAGGCGTTCTTTTCGGATCTGAACCGCTTCACTGATCGTCTTTTTGAAGGCGTACTGCTGCAGTGGACAGGCCGCCGTTTCCGGACGGAGGCGGCGCTGGACTGGCTCGGAGCACGGGGCTACGACCGCAAGGAGCGTTTCCAGGTCATCAGCGCCGGAGCGTGGCAGCCGGGACGCATCCTGGCCCTGGGCTGGACGGCGGACTACTATCACTATGCAGGCTCGGAGCTGGCGCCCGGCGTAGTGGATCACGGCCTGCTGGAGCCTTGGCTGAAGCTGGACTTCGCCGCGGGGACGCAGTGGCAGGAACTGTCCCTTCGTGCGGGCACCCTGCTCTCTTACCAGTGGGACCGCCGGCGCTCCGACACGCCATCCACGCCGTGCGGCGGGGAAGTGACGTTCACGCTGCGCCGCTGGAATGTCACGCTGGGCAGCAACATCTATTTCGGCGCGGACTTGCTCCCGCTCTATGACGGCGTGGACCTGGCCGGCCACCCTTACGCGGACCAGCTCTATTTCGGGCATCGCTTCTACACGGGTTTCTACGACCGGGTCGCCCTGGGCTGGGAGCCCTGGATCGCCCCCTCGGTGCGGCTTCGGATCGGGGTCCGGGCCCACTTCACCTCGACCGGCTACATGGGGTGGCAGCAGACGGCCGGCCTGTATTTCGATCTGGGACCGACGGCGCGTGTCAAGTAACAGATTGTTACAAAATCCGGCAAAATAATTCATATCTGAGATAAGTATTAGGAATTTAGGGCGAGAATCATTACCTTTGCAGGCTTTTATCAGATAACCACATTATAAGCTTGACTGATAGCCATATGATTCTCCGCCTGAATCGTGTCCGAGCGACGGCCATAGCCGTCCTCGCCCTCCTTTTGTCTTGTACCTGTACGCCCAAGACCCCAGCGGAAGAAACCGGGGCGGAAGAGCCCCGGACGGTCGCCGTGACCGGTGTCCAGATCACCCGGGCCGACTTGGAACTCAATGTCGGAGACGGCTTCCATCTGGGTGTGCGCGTCCTGCCGAAGGATGCCACCAATCCCCGCGTAACCTGGACTTCGGACAATGAGTCCGTCGCCACCGTGTCCCGTGAAGAGGGGCAGGTGAAGGCCGTGGCCCCCGGCTCGGCCGTTATCACCGCTATGACCGTGGACGGCGGATTCACCGCGGCTTGTCCGGTCAAGGTCAATGGCAAATCCGACCCCGATCCCGAACCGCCGACGCCGCCGACCCCTTCCGATCCCGGAAAACCGGCCGCATCCGGAGCCACGCCCACGGCCGGCCAGCTGGCCTGGCAGCGCCGCGAGCTGCTGATGTTCTACCACTACGGACAGGCGACCTTCTCCGGCTATGACGGAGAGAACGAAGCCCGCAATATCGGGATCGGCCAGTGGACGGAGGAACTGCTGCTCCAGAATTACAAACCCACGACGATCGATACGGATCAGTGGGTGAAGGTCGCGGCCGACAACGGATTCGGCGAAATCATCATCACGGCCAAGCACCACGACGGCTTCTGCCTGTGGGACAATCCCGAGAGTACGACGGACGTCGCCAACGCCCGGTGCTCCAACCACACGGACGTGCTTCAGGGCCTGCGCGAGGCTTGCAACAAGTATGGCGTCGCGATGGGGATCTACCTTTCCCCTTGGGACCGGATGATCGAGACGGCGGGTCTGAGCCTGAGCGCCTATGAGACGAAATACAAGAACGCCCTCAAAGACCTGATGACCCGTTATGCCCCGGTGGTGGAAATGTGGTTCGACGGCAATCATGCGGGCGGCTTCAACTGGCCGTCGGTCAACCAGGTGGTCTATGACGCCAATCCGGAGTGCGTCATCTTCTCCAACGGCGGCCCCGGCTGCCGCTGGGTCGGCAACGAGAACGGAGATGCGCAGCAGACCAACTGGGCTACGCTCGACATCGCGGGCCGCGGTCTGTCCCCGTCCAACCTGCCGGGCAATTATGAAAGTTACCTGGGTTCCGGCGACGAGGGCGCCGCATCGTGGTGCCCCGCCGAATGCGACTTCTCGATCCAGGCGATCGGGGACCGCAACGGCTGGTTCTACGGCGCCTCCGACAGCCGCAAGAGCGCCCGCGAGCTGATGGATCTCTACTACAAGAGCGTGGGCCGCAACGGCGTCTTCCTGATGAATGTCCCGCCTTCGGACAATGGCGTCATCGACAGCAAGGAAGTCGCCATCATCGAGGAGTTTACCCGGATGCGTCAGAGCATCTTCGGCAAGAATCTCGCCGACGGTGCGACAGCGACCGCCAGCTCCGTGCGTGGCAGCAACGACGCCAAATACGGTCCCCGCTTCCTGCTGGACGGCGACTATGACACCTATTTCTGTACGGACGACGATGTCCGGACCGTGGAGATCGAACTGGCACTCAGCGGCGCGCAGACCTTCAACCGCGTCCAGCTGCAGGAGTACATCCCGCTGGGGCAGCGCGTGCAGTCCTTCGAGATCCAGGTCCGCCGCAACGGCTCCTGGTCCACCTGGGGCCGCGGCACGACCATCGGCTACAAACGCATCCTGACGGGCAGTTCCGTCACGGCCGATGCCGTGCGCATCCGGATCACCGCTTCCCGGGCCTGCCCGGTACTCAACGGCTTCGGCCTGTACAACGACACCGTTTCCGGCCTATGAGAAAGATCCTGTTGATCGGTATCGCCGCGATGGCGCTGGCACTCTCCTGCACCCCGCAGGACGGAATCCGGACGATCCGTACCGCCCCCGACCGGGAAGCCGACCTGGGCAAGATCCGGGAGATCGACGGTCCCGTGACCGTGCGCCTGCTGGTGCGCAACGAGTTGTCCGACACTTTGCGTCCGGTCTCGATCCATACGCCTTGCGGTTGTACGGAAGGGCATTTCGATCCCAAGCCGGTCGCGCCGGGAGAGGATGAGGTCATCGAAGTGACCTACAACCCCGCCTACCGTCCCGGTCCGATGCGGGAGTCGGTCCAAGTCCGGTATCAGGACTCGCCGGTCAAGCTGCACTCCTACACGATCAAGGGAGAGGTGATCGGATACAACCACCCGATCGAGGAAGACCGGCCCTACAACTATGGGGAGGGCCTGTATATGAGCCACATGCTGCTGCACTACGGCAACCGTCGTCCCGGGGAAACGGGTGACCTGTTCTTCCGTTACGGCAACGGCAATGCACACAAGTCCTCGTTGACCTTCGATGTACCGGAGCCGTGGCGACCCTATCTCGGGTTGCGTTCCCCCGGCCGGATGAAGGCGGACCAGCGGGACACGCTCCACGTCTCCTTCTCGATGCCCGAAGGGGTGGATACGGTCGATTTCACCGTTCAGCCCCGGATGGACGGCCGCCCCACGGAGCAGGTCCTGACCATCCGTGCCTATCGGAAACAATAATCATTAACCATCATACTTAATCATCAACTTTATGAATTTCCAACTCAAGAAACTCTTCACGGCGGCCCTTGCGACCGTCGCGGGGATGTTCATCGCAGGCGGACTGGCGCTGGCCCAGAACCGGGTCATCACGGGTATTGTCACCGATGACTATGGCGAGCCGCTCATCGGGGCCGGCGTCGTCGTGGAAGGAAATGCAACCATCGGCGCCGTGACCGACCTGGACGGACACTATGAACTGTCCGTGCCCGAATCGGCCACTGCCCTGCATTTCTCTTACATCGGACAGAAGGACGCCGTGGTCCCGATCGACGGCCGCTCGGTCATCGACGTGACGCTCGCGTCCGAGAACGTCGCCCTCACGGCGACCGTCGTCACCGCGATGGGCATCAAGAAAGAGGAGAAATCGCTGTCCTACAACGTGCAGCAGGCGAAACTGGAGACGGTGAGCCCGGCGGGTTCCTTCGTCAATACCTTGAACGGCAAGGTGGCGGGTGTCTCCATCAACCAGTCTTCCACGGGTGTGGGCGGTACCTCGCGTATCGTGATGCGCGGCTCCAAGTCCATCTCCAACAACAACAACGCCCTCTACGTGATCGACGGTATCCCGATGCAGTCCCTGCGTGGCGAACAGCCCGAAGGAACCTATGCGGGCGCCGGCCAGACCGGTGACGTGCTGGGTACGATCAACCAGGAAGACATCGAGTCCATCTCCGTCCTGTCCGGCCCGTCCGCGGCCGCCCTATACGGTGCCAATGCGGCCAACGGTGTCATCATCATTACGACCAAGAAGGGCCAGAAGGACCGTTTGGACATCGACTATTCCAACAGCACGATTTTCTCGCGCGCCTATGTGATGCCCGAGTTCCAGAACACCTACGGTCCTTCTTCTCCCGGCTCCTACTACAGCTGGGGGGCGAAGCTTGACACGCCGTCCACCTACAGCCCGCGCGACTTCTTCCAGACGGGTGTGAACGAGGTCAACTCCGTCAGCCTGTCCACAGGTACGGACCGCAGCCAGAGCTACTTGTCCCTGGGTGCCGCCAATGCGCGTGGTATCGTCCACAACAACAACGTGGGCCGCTACAACGTCTCTTTCCGCAACACGACTGATCTGGTGAAGGACCTCCTGACGATGGACGTCAACCTGACCTACGGACGGGTCAACGAGCAGAACATGATCGCCCAGGGCGAATTCGGCAACCCCGTCGTCCCGGTCTATCTCTTCCCGGCAGGCGACGACTTCTCGAAACTGCAGGTTTACGAGCGCTATGATGCGGGCCGTAATTTCAAGACCCAGTACTGGCCTTACGACTTCGTCCAGTCGATGCAGAACCCGTACTGGATCACGGAGCACCAGAAATGGCAGAACGCCAAGACGCGCCTGATGGGCAGCGCCCAGCTGTCTTACAAGCCTTTCAAGTGGCTCACGCTGAGCGCCCGTGCCAAGTACGACCGTACGGACGAGAAGCAGGAGCAGAAATTCGATGCCGGCACCAACACCCTCTTCACCGAAGGTTCCACGCACGGCCTGTACAAGCTGAACAACCAGTTCACCGAGCAGAAGTTCGGCGAAGTCCTCGCTACCTTCAATAAGTACTTCGGTGACAACGTGGTCAACTTGTCCGGCGTCGTGGGTGCCAACATCGACGATATCGCCTTCCGGACCGATTATATCAGAGGACCCCTCATCCAGGTGAACAACAAGTTCGACCTCAACAACATCGACCGCGGTCATTCCAACACCGATGTCGGATCCCGGGGATGGCATTCCCAGAACCAGTCCGTGTTCGCCAACGCCCAGGTCGGTTATCGCAGCAAGGTGTATCTGGATATGACCTATCGCGTGGACTGGAATTCCACCCTCTGGACGGCGGGTGCCATCACCTATCCGACCGTGGGTCTGTCCGGCATCGTGACCGAGATCATCCCGGGCCTTAAGAGCAGCTTCTTCCCTTATTGGAAAATACGTGCCTCCTATTCCGAGGTAGGTAATACGCCCAATCCCGCTGACTATGTCCTGGATCCCCGCTACGAGCAGGAAAGCGGATCCATGAAGACGGACGTCCGGCGCCGGAACCTGCAGCTCAATCCCGAGCGCACGAAGTCCTGGGAAGTGGGTACCAACATCCATTTCTTTGACAGCAAGCTGCAGATCGACGCCACCTGGTACAATGCCAATACTTTCGACCAGTTCTATACCGCCCGCCTGAGCTCCACCTCCACCAACAGCGAGATGATCCTGAACGGCGGACAGGTCAACAACCGGGGTATTGAAATGGCCCTGCGCTTTGACGACAGTGTCGGCAAGTTCAACTACGGGACTTATCTCACCTGGACTTGGAACCGCAACAAGATCATTGACCTGAGCTTTGTCGATCCCCAGGACGGCCAGGTGTACGGCCGTGACGGCATCTCCGTCGGCGGTTTCGGCGGTGTCCACAACGTCTTGTACGAAGGCGGTTCGCTGGGTGACGTGTATGTCACGACCATCGCCACCGACGAACATGGCTACTACGATCTCAACGGCGAAGGCATGATCAAGGCCGATTACAATGAGAAGGACATGGTCTATGCCGGCTCCACTGACGCCAAGCACCGTTTCAGCTGGGGCGGCCACGTCGGCTACGGCGGTCTGACGGCCAGCTTCCTCTTCACGGCCCGCCTCGGCGGCGTCGCCATCTCCAAGACCCAGGCAGTGATGGACTACTACGGCATCTCCCGGGATACGGCCGAAGCCCGCGAAATCGGTTCGATGGAATTCAACGGGATGAAGACGACCGACATCCAGGGCTATTACCAGGTCATCGGACGCAACGACGGCGTGATGAGCCAGTATGTCTATGACGCGACCAACGTCCGTCTGGCGGAGGTTTCCCTGGGCTATGATTTCCCGGTCTCCAAGTGGAACAGCTGGGTCAAGGGCCTGAACGTTTCCGTCGTCGGCAACAACCTGGCGATGCTCTACCTCAAGGCCCCGTTCGATCCCGAACTGACGGCCAGCGCCGGTACCTACAACCAGGGGGTGGACTACTTCATGCAGCCTTCCACCCGCAGCCTTGGCTTCTCCGTCAAGGTGAAGTTCGGCGGCAGCACCGCTTCCCACGACCTGGCTTCCGCAGTCCGCGGGCCGCAGGTGGTCGAGAAGATCGTCGAAAAGATCATCGAGAAACCGGTCGAGAAGATCGTGGAGAAACGGGTTGAAGTCCCTGTCAACAAGTTGGATGCTTCCCTGTCCGACGACTTGTTCTTCGTCATCAACAAGGCTGAACTCCGTCCGATGGAGGCCTTCAAGCTGGGCCGTCTGTGCCGCGTGCTCGAAGAGAATCCCGATGCGAAGATCACTGTGACCGGCTATGCCGACAGCGGCACCGGTACCGACAAGATCAACGAGGATCTCTCGGCGCGTCGCGCCCAGGTCGTCGTCGATCTGCTCAAGCAGGCCGGCATCGCCGCTTCCCGGATCATCTCCGGCCATGTCGGCGGTGACCGCGACAAGAACCTGAGCCCCGAGTCCAACCGCGTCGCCGTGTGTATCGTTAAATAATCAGATCGTTATGAGTATGAAAAATATCGTGAAATGTTTCCTTGCCTTCGCAGCAGCCGCTTCCGTGGCCACAGGCTGCACCAAGGGCTTCGAACAGCTGAATCAAAACATATTCGGCGTCAGTGAAGAGGATCTGAGCAAAGACGGTCTGGCGGTGGGCAGCATGCTTCAGCAGCTGGAACGTTCCGTCATCATTTATCGGGACGGGACTTATCTGGATTCTGATTATCAGATCATGTATAACCTCTGCGCTGAGACCTGGTGCGGCTACATGGCCCCTACCCTCAGCGACGGCCACCACGCCGGCTGGGATGTCAACGACGGTTGGCATCGCCGCATGTTTACCGTCAAGTATGAGTATGGGATGGGCGCCTACAAGGATTTTGCCGAAAAAGCGGAAGAGCTGGGCCTCGAAAACGAGATTGCTCTCGCCAAGATCCTGAAAGTCACGACGATGCACCAGGTTGCCGACTACTACGGCCCCATCGCTTATTCGCAGTTCGGTTCCATCACCAACCTCTATGATCCCCTGGATCAGGTGTACGGCCAGTTCTTTGACGAGCTGGACAGTGCCATCGAGGTGCTCGAGCAGGTCGCAGCCTCCGGAGCCCGTCTCCTGGAAAACTATGACCTGATCTATGGCGGCGATGCCACCAAGTGGGTCCAGTTTGCCAATTCGCTGCGCCTGCGCCTGGCGATGCGTGCCAGCTATGCGGATCCTCAGAAAGCCCGGGAAGAAGCGGAGAAATCCATCGCCAGCCCCTATGGCGTCGTCGAGAGCAACGCCGGCAATGCCATCATCGCCGCATCCGGCGTCCGTCATCCGATCTATACCATCAACGTGGAGTTCAACGATGCCGATACCCAGATGGGCGCATCGATGGATGCTTACCTGAATGGTTACAACGACCCGCGCATGTTCTTGTATGCCAAGCCTGCCGGCGACGGCAAGCTGCACGGTGTCCGGCCGGGTATCTCCCCGAGCGCCTGGACCAACTACAAGAATCCGGCCGGCAAGGTGTCGGCTCCCAATGCCGGCATCTATAAGATTACCTGGCTGAACGCCGCCGAAGTGGCCTTCCTGCGCGCCGAGGGTGCCTTGAAGGGCTGGAACATGGGCGGCGGTACCGCCCAGGAGTTCTATGAGCAAGGTATCAAGCTGTCCTTCGAGGAGTGGGGTGCCGACGGCGCAGCCGCCTACATTGCCAACACGACGGCCAAGCCGGCGGCCTTTGCCGACAACGTCGCGAAGGCCAATGCTTCCGCTCCTTCCACGGTGACCATCGCCTGGAACAATGCGGACTCCTATGAGAAGAAGCTGGAGAAGATTGCCACCCAGAAGTGGATCGCCCTCTTCCCCAACAGCGCCGAAGCCTGGGCCGAGCTGCGCCGCCTCCATTATCCGGTGCTGATCCCTCCGGCAAAGAACTTCGCCGAAGGTATCGTGAATACCAACCAGGGAATCCGCCGCGTACCGTATCCCGTTTCCGAGCAGACCGACAACCCCGAAGGCTATGCCTCCGGCGTGGCTGCGCTCGGCGGAACGGACAACGCCGGAGTCCGCCTCTGGTGGGATGCCAAGCCCTTTAACAATTAAAGCTGCGTTACCATGAAAAAGATACTGAGCATATTCCCTGTCCTGCTGGCCGTCTTTGCGGTTGCCAGCTGCGATACCCGGGTGGAGAAGCTTGAGATCCAGCATCTCAACACATACGATCTCGAAGCGGACGCGCAGGATTCCTACTATGTGAATCTCCGCGAGTGGAAGGCTTCCCGGCACACCGTTTCGTATGTGTATTTCGCCCGCTGGGCTCCGCCGGAGGGCGCTACGAGCCTCTTCATCGAATACAAGACGATGCGTCCGCGCCTGATGGCCCTGCCGGATTCGCTGGACATCGTCAACCTCTGGATGGGTACGCCCATGAAGGAGGAATACACCGATGCCTGTTTCTACGGCAATGTCAAGAATGCCGAGACGGGTGAAATCGAGCATGCACCGTTGCACACCTATGATTATTCGCCCAACGCCTATGCCGACCTGGAGTATTGCCAGAAGGTGAAGGGCACGCGCTTCGTGATGCACGCGGACGCGTCCCACTACGGCCAGGAGTTCGATCTGCTGGACGAGGCGACCGGTGAAGTGAAGCACTGGGTCGTCGCGCGCGGCGACCGCGCTTCCATCGAGGCGTATGCCAAGCTCGTTGTGGACATCGTCAATACCCACGGCCTGGACGGCGTCGATTTCGACTATGAAGGCTGGGATTCCGGTGACATGGCCGTCGCCATCCAGAAAGCCGGCGAATATTTCGGCCCCAAGGGCTCCGATCCTTCGAAACTCCTGATCATCGACTATTTCGGCAGTTATCCGGGTCCTGAAGTCGAGCCTTACATCGACTACTTGGTCAAGCAGGCCTACTCTGCACAGGGATCTTCCGTCGGCGGCCCGTCCTGGTGCCCCGAAGAAAAGATGGTCTATTGCGAGCAGTACGAACAGTCCTCCGGTGAGGGTATGAACTACCTGAACGGTGGCTATCCGACTTCGTTCACGACCGAGGGCGGTGCCAAGATGTACACCCTTGAGCGCTATGCCCGCTATGCCAACGAGGCCGGCAACGGCGCCGGCGGCTTCGGTGCCTATTATATCGACAATGATTACGACAACGGTGTGGACGCGCTCAAGGCCAAGGGTTATTCGGGCAGCTATGCCAACTACGCTTTCCTGCGCCGCGCCATCCAGATCGTAAACCCTGCCCAATAAAGAGGAAAGAAATGAAAAAGAGCATCTTACTCATTTGCGCTGCGGCAGCTTGCCTCACCGCGTGTACGCTGAATGCCGACAAGTTCGACTATCAGAAGGAGATCGCCCTCATCACCGGGACCGATGCGTCGCCTCTGTCCAAGGATCAGATCCTGGCTGACGAAATCCCGATTTCCTACAACTTCTCCGTCTCCCTGACCGGTCTCGCGGACGAGGACGTGAACGTGCATATCGCCTACGACAGCCTGGCTGTCCAGCGCTACAATGCCATCAACAAGACCAACTATGCAGCCGTCCCCCGCAACACTTTCGTCATCAACGACGAGTTTGTCACCATTAAGAAAGGCTCGGCCACTTCTCCGATGACTTCTGTCACGCTTCGTGACAACCGTTTCATCGAGGAGGGCGTCAATTACGTGATCCCGCTCGCCGTGGCTTATATGGACGGTGGCAAGGCCGGCATCCTGGAGGCGTCCAAGAATCTTTTCATCAAGATCGGCAAGACCGTGGAGACTTTCTCCCTGGATATCCCGGGCACGGGCGTGTACAGCACTCATAGCCTGGGCTCCGGCTATGCGCTGGGTGAAGAGTGGACCTTGGAGATCAAGGCCCATCCCTACAACATGAAATCCCGCGGCAGCGATCAGCTCTGCCGTCTCTGCTGCTGGAATGAAGACGGCGGCGGACAGGTGCTGCTCCGTTTCAACGAGAACGGCAAGCCGTGGAAGACCCTCGACATCGTGGCCCCTACCGGCCGTTATGTCACGGGCGCGATCGGCGATCCCGCGACCGGCACCTTCGAGCAGAATCAGTGGTACATGATTTCCATCGTATGGAACGGCTCCGACATGTCCGTCTTCATCAACGGCGAGAAGGACTCCCCGAGCGAAAACTCCGTCTCCGGCAGCCAGGCTTTCCATCTCAACCGCTTCGAAATCGGCATGTCATGGGGTGGTTACGGCAGTTCCCAGAGCTATACCGGCCGCATGGCCGAGATGCGGATCTGGAACATCGCCCGCAGCCAGAGCGACATCGCTTCGACCCTGTGCTCCGTGGATGCCAAGTCCGAAGGCCTGCTGGGTTACTGGAAGATGAACGAGGGCGAAGGCCACGTCTTCCACGATTCCGTCGCAGGCAACGACATGGACTGGGACAAGTCCGAGCGTGATTTCCAAGGCCATGACCCCAGCCAGTATTCCCCCAATCCGAATGCCGGCGCTGCCGTGCAGTGGGTCAAAGACGAGAAGAACAAATGCGCCCAATAAACAACCGCATAATCAATAACAATAAATAAAGAGACAAATGAAAAAAATCTTTACTGTTTTCGCAGCGGCTGTGCTCATCCTCGCCGGATGTGCCAAGCAGTATGATGACTCCGAGCTTCGCAACCGGGTCATCACGCTCGAGACCAAGGTGGGTAACCTTGAAGCGAACATGAAGGCCATCTCGGACGTGGACGGGATGTTCGTCCAGAAAGTGGAAGAACTCGTCGAGGATGGCAAGGTGGTCGGCGTGACCGTAACTTATACGACCGGCAAGGTCGTCACCTTCCAGATCTCCGGTGCCGGCGAAGAGACCAACCTCTCTGTCACCAAGAACAGCGCGGGCCAGCTCTGCTGGACGCTCAACGGCCAGATCCTCAAGGATCCCGACGGCAAGGATCTTACGGTTGCCCAGACGCCTTCTTTCTCCATCGAGGACGGTGTCCTGTATATGACGGTGGATGGCAAGAAGACCGAGATTGGTCCGATGTCCGGCGGCTTGGGTGATGCGATCTTCAAGGATATCGTCGTCACCGACAAGGCGGTCGTCCTCACCCTGGACGATGGCAGCAAGATCGAGATTCCCTTCGCCAAGGCGTTCCGCCTGGTGATCGCGAAGACCCAGTATGCTGTCCCCAACACCGATCCCATCGAGATCCCCTACACCGTGGACAACAAGACGGCCAACACCGTGGTCGATGTCTTCACGGATGCCAACTTCTCCGCCGCGGTCGATGAGTCCAAGATCACCATCACGCCCAAGGCGGTTGTCGAGGGCATGGCCCTGGCTTATGCCGACTCCCAGGTGGGCCTGACTTCCATCGTGAAGCTGACCTTCGGCGCCGAGGCCGAGCCTGACACCTTCACCATCTCCGACGAGTCCGTCGATTATGTCGCTGAGGCCAAGGACGCCAGCGTGGAGATCCACGCCGTCTCCAACCTCGCCTTTGAGGTCAAGCCCGAGGTCGACTGGATCCACTATGTTGAGACCCGTGCCACCAATTACACCATCGTCCTCAGCGTCGATGACAACCCGACGACCGAGATCCGCACCGGCGAGGTGAAGATCTTCCGTGCCGGCACTGACCAGGTCCTCCAGACCGTCACCGTCGCCCAGAAGGCCGGGGAAGCCCCGTCTGAGCCCGATTTCCCGGCTGACGCCGTCCTTGAGCGTGAGGGCTATGCGTTCAAGATCAGCCCCGAGTTGTCTGAGAATTTCCTGTTCACCAAGGAGGATCCGCACAACTTCAAGCAGGGCGGAACCTTCGAGGTGAAGTTCTACGCCAATGCGTGGAAGTCCGGCAACCAGGTAGACCGTCTGTGCACCTTCGAGGCACGCGACGAGAATCCTGCGATGCTGGTCCGTTTCAGCTGTGACAACACGGCTCCCGGTGCACTCCGCATCAACAACAACGAGTGGGGCCTGGACCTGAAAGTGACGAAGGAGGGCGAGTCTGACTACTACATCTGCGCTCCCGAGCAGTGGCATGTGCTGACGATGGTCATCAACCCGGAGGGCAAGCTGGACATCTACGACAACGGCGAGTTCATCAACTCCTATCCCTTCGACGCCTCCAAGGTGACGGACTTCTTCCTCGAGCGTTTCGAGGTAGGTATGTCTTGGGATGATCGCTGGGACAACACCGGTTATTCCAAGAGCCAGCTGTTCAACGGTTATCTCGACTATGCCCGCGTGTGGACCCGCCCGCTGGCGGCCTCCGAGATCGCCAAGGGCCTGTGCGACGTGGATAACAATGCGGAAGGTCTGATGGTCAAGTGGATCTTCGGTGACACGGAGAACGGCAAGACCCCCAACATGGCCGGTGACACTGCCTACGACATCGACTGGAGCAAGGCGCAGCAGATGGACGGCGACACCGTTCGCAAGGAGCTGGATCTCTCCTCCGCCGCCGACAACGCCGCCGAGAAGTGGGATGGCAATCTCTGCATCTTCTAACCGAAGCGAACTGTCCTGATCAACAAGG
Organism: Bacteroidales bacterium; assembly: GCA_017471045.1. GTDB lineage: Bacteria > Bacteroidota > Bacteroidia > Bacteroidales > UBA932 > Cryptobacteroides. The sequence continues at coordinate 80,789 of JAFUWZ010000011.1, read as the reverse complement.
CCGACCCGATCCCGGGCCGGCTTTGGTTTTTTCTGTGTGCGGGTGCGGTTGGCAGGGCCTCCGTGCCCGTGGTCAATGCCGCCGTGGTCGGAAGTCAGGATGATCACCGACCGCCCCTAACAATTTGTGTCTCATATCAGGCAGGATGAACGATTATTCGCGGGAGAAAGAATAAGGGGCGTCGCTCCCGGCCGTGCCGCGGGTTTGGACGGGCATATCGCTCATCGTGTACTGGATGCGGGCGCCCTGCAGCAGGTCTTCGTAGCGCAGGTAATTCTTGGTCCAGTTGCGGCCGTTGAGCCGCGCCTTGGCGATATACACGCGACCGGGGGCGTTGTTCTTGGCCGTGATGACGATCTTGCGGCCGTTCTCCAGGTGGATGGTCGCCTTGGGGAAGAGGGGAGAACCGATCGCATACTGGTCGGAAGCCGGGTTGACGGAGTAGAAGCCCAGCGCCGACAGGATGTACCAGGCCGAGGTCTGGCCGTTGTCCTCGTCGCCGCAATAACCGTCCGGGGTGCAGCGGTACAGTTTGTCCATCACCTCGCGGACGCGCATCTGCGTCTTCCAGGGCTGCCCGGCCCAGTCGTAGAGGTAGATCATGTGCTGGGCCGGCTGGTTGCCATGGGCGTAATTGCCCATGTTGGCCACCTGCATCTCCGTGATCTCGTGGATGCGGGCGTGGTAGTAACTGTCGTCATAGACCGGCGGCACGACCCAGACCGAGTCCAGCATCTCCACGAAGCTCTCCGTGCCGCCCATCAGGTCGATCAGGCCCTGCGGGTCGTGGAACACCGACCAGGTGTAGTGCCAGGCGTTGCCTTCCGTGTAGGCGTCGCCCCATTTGTAGGTGCTGAAAGGCTCCTGGAAGCTGCCGTCCCGGTTGCGGCCGCGCATCAGCCGTACGGACGGGTCGAAGACGTTGCGGTAGTTCATCGCGCGGGCGGCCCAACGGTCCTGCTCTGCCTGCGGGCGTCCCAGCCTGCGGGCGAGCTGCAGCAGGCACCAGTCGTCGTAGGCGTACTCCAGGGTGCGGGCCACGTTCTCGTTGATGCCTGCGTCGTAGGGAATGTAACCCAGGGAATTGTAGTATTCGTGTCCCAGGCGTCCGGACGAGGGGACGGTCGGATGGACGTGCCCGGTCGCATGGACCAGCGTCTCATACAATTTCGCGATGCGTTCGGTGCCCAGGCCTTTCAGGTAGGTCCCGGCGACGATGGAGGCGGAATTGTTGCCCACCATGCAGGCGCGGTGGCCGGGGCTGGCCCACTCGGGCAGGAAGTCGTTCTCTTCGGCGATGCAGGCCAGTCCTTCCTGGATCTCATGGCTGATGGAAGGGTAGAACAGGTCCAGCAGCGGGAGCTGGGCGCGGAACACGTCCCAGAATCCGCTGTCGGTGTAGAGGTAGCCCTTGCGGACCTCCCCGTTGTAGGGGCTGTAGTGGATCGGTTCGCCGTCCGCCCCGATCTCGTAGAACTTGCGGGGGAAGAGGGTGCTGCGGTAGAGGCAGGAGTAGAAGGTGCGCAGCTGGTCGATGCTGCCGCCTTCGATCTCGATCCGTCCCAGGGTCTCGTGCCAGACCGCCTTGGCGGCGGAACGGACTTCGTCGAAGCTGCGTCCGTCCAGCTCTGCCAGGTTGCGCTCCGCCTGTTCCGGCGAAATGAAGGAAGAGGCGATGCGCAGATGGACCTGCTCTCCGCGCCGGGTGTCGAAGTGGACGCAGAGGATGCCGTCCTTGATGAAGCATCCGGCAAAGGGCTTGTCGCAGCGGATGATGAACCAGTTCCGGAATCCTTCCGGCACGCCGCCGCGGTTGTAGGTCGTATAACCGGTGATGGTCTGGCCTTCGTCCAGGATCTTCATCTCGACGCCTTCCGACATCGGATCCACGACAAAGCCCGACGTGCGGTTGTCGGGATAGGTAAGCCGCATCATCGCGGCCCGTTCGGTCGGGGTCATCTCGACGTTGACGTCCGGGTCGCAGAGATAGACCTGGTAGTAGTAGGGCCGGGCTTCCTCGCTCTTGTGCGAGAACCAGCTGGCCCGGGCGTCCTGGTCGGTTTGGGCGGTGTCCCGGATCGGCATGATGCTGAAGCATCCGTAGTCGTTGATCCACGGGCTCGGCTGGTGGGTCTGCTTGAAGCCGCGGATCCGCTTGGCCGTGTACGAATAGATCCATCCGTCCCCGTTCTTGCCGGTCTGGGGCGTCCAGAAATTCATGCCCCAGGGCAGGGCCAGGGCGGGATATTGGTTGCCGTTGGAGAAACTCGGATCGGACAGGGTCCCCATGAGGGTGGAGACATATTCTTCCGGGTTGAAGTCTTTCCGGGTCTCTCCGGCCCGGATGTTCAGGCCCAGTCCGCAGAGGACCAGTGCGAAGGCGATGAGTTTTTTCATAGAAAATGGGGATTAAAGGATGGAGTTGAGGAGATCGGTTTTGCCGTCGTCGATCAGTTTGAGGATCAGCTCGCCGAAGAGGGTGTTCTGCCAGGCGAACCAGGACCGCGTGAAGTGCGAGGCGTCGTTGCGCTGGAAAGATTCGTGCATGAAGCCCGTGCCGGCGTCCGTGTTCATCAGGGAGATGATGCAGTCGCGGATCTCTTCGTCGTCGGTGGAGGTGAACGCTTTCATCATGATGCTCATCGGCCAGACGAAGCCGTGGCCGATGTGCGGACCGCCGATGCCTTCGCCGGCGCGCCCCTTGAAGAACCAGGGGTTGTCTTCGCTCCAGACATAGCGGCGGGTGTTTTGCCAGATGGGATCATCCAGCGGCACGTCGCCCAGATAAGGCATGGCGAGCAGCGAAGGGACGTTGGAGTCGTCGCCGAGCAGCTGGTTGCCGAAGCCGTCCACCTCGAAAGCGTAGATCTTGCCGTATTTCGGGTGGTCATAGACGGCGTATTCCCGCAGGGCTTTTTCCACCTCGTCGGCAAGGGCGCGGCATTCGCCGGCCTTGGCGCTGTCGTGGTTGACCTCATCGAGGATTTCGGCCGCTTTGCGCAGGGATGTGACGGCAAAGAAGTTGGACGGTACCAGGAACTCGAAGACGGTGGCGTCGTCGGAAGGACGGAAGGCCGAGGCGATCAGGCCGACGGGCTTGACCGGATTGCCCTTGCCGTCGCAGCTCTTGGTGTCGAACTGGCGGTCCGTCACCCGGGCGAAGGTGTAGGAACCGTGCCCGTGCTTGCGCTGCTGCTCCTTGAGCACGCGTAGGATGTTGCCCATCGCTTCGGTCCAGGTCCCGTCGAAGATGCCGCTGTCGCCGGTCTCTTTCCAGTAGGCGTAGGCCAGGCGGATGGGATAGCACTGTGAGTCGATCTCCCACTTGCGCTCGTGGTCGTAGGGGTTCATCCGGGTGTGGTCGCTCTCCCATTCGCTGCCCGTGGGGCCGATGTTGAAGGCGTTGGCATACGGGTCGATGGTCAGGCAGAAGAACTGGCGGCGGATCGTGCCTTCCAGCATCTTGCGCACGTGCTCGTCGCCGGAGGCGAAACGCAGGTAGGGCCAGACCTGGGCGCCGCTGTCCCGCAGCCACATCGCGTGGATGTCGCCCGTATAGACGAAGGTGTCGGGATGCCCGTCGGCGTCGGATTCGGTGAAATGGACCGTCGTGTCGAGCGTGTTGGGAAAGCAGTTGGCAAACATCCAGCGCAGGCGCGGATTGGTCAGCAGGCCCTGGACCTCGGCGATCTTGGCTTCGACGGACGGGCTCGTGAAGAGCCGGTCTTCCGGGGCGGGACGCTGGCTGACGTAGGCCTCGGGCTCGTCCGGACAGTACCAGATCTTGGGCTGGGAACCCATCTCGAATTTCAGTTCGCCGCCGGCCATCAGATCCTTGTACAGGATATAGGGCTTGGTGTAGGGCCGGCCGTTTAGCCAGACCCGCTGGATGTATTTGTTGTCTGCGCTGACGCCGGGCGCCAGGATCTTCAGGGTCTGGTCTCCGGGCAGGCTCAGTTCGGCCTGGTCGAAAAGGGGCGCCCCGAACCAGTAGCGTCCGCCGGCCGGTTCGACCTGGTAGAGGCCCAGCGTGGACAGGACGTACCAGGAGGACATCTGTCCCACGTCCTCGTTGCCGGACAGACCGTCGGGCCGGTCCGTGTAGAGCTCGGCCATGACGCGGCGCACCAGGTCCGCCGTCTTCCAGGGCTGGCCGAGCATCGTGTAGAAGTAGAGGATGTGGTGGCTGGGCTCATTGCCGTGGGCATACTGGCCGATCAGGCCCGAGATGTCGCCGGACTTGTTTTCGCCTTCGATCTCGGAGGAGACGGTGAAGAGGGAGTCCAGTTTCTTGAGGATCCGGCGCTTGCCGCCGAAGCACTCCGTCAGGCCCTTGAGGTCGTGGGGAACCAGCCAGGTGTACTGCCAGGCGTTGCCTTCCGTGTAGGGGGAGTCGGTATGGTCGGAGTAGTACGGGCTGAAAGGCTCGACGAAACGGCCCCGGCTGTCCTTGCCGCGCATGAAGCCGGTCCCGGGATCGAAGAAGTGCCGGTAGCTCCGGCTGCGTTCCAGGAAGTAGTCGCAGTCGGCTTCGGCGCCCATCTTCCGGGCCGCCTGGGCGAGGGCCCAGTCGGCGATGGCGTACTCCATGTCGGTGGCCAACGAGTGGTTGTACAGGTCGGCGGGGATGTAGCCGTATTTCATCCGGAGATCCTGGCCGCGGTCGGGACGCAGGGCGGAGGCTTTCATCGCCTCGAAGGCCTGGGCGTAGTCGAAGCCGGGGATGTCCTTGGTGATGGCGTCCGCCATGGCGGCGACACCCGGATTGCCGACCATGCAGTCGGTCTCGTTGCCGTGCAGGTGCCAGACGGGCAGCTTGCCCTGGCGTTCGTAGATCTTGAGGAAAGACTTCATGAAATCGCTCTCGAGCCCGGGCTGGAGGATCGTGTAGAGCGGCATGGCGGCGCGGTAGGTGTCCCACAGGGAGAAGACGGTATATTCGGGATCCGCTCCGTTGTCGCAGAAGAGCGCCGGAGCGATGAAAGCATGGTAGAGGGCCGTATAAAAGATCTTCCGGGCCTTTTCGTCGGAGGTCGTGACCTTGACCTTGCCCAGCTCCTCGTTCCATTTCTGCCGGGCGGCCCGGCAGGTGGCCTTGAAGTCCCATCCGGGCAGTTCGGCCTCCAGGTTCTTCTCGGCTCCTTCGATCCCGGTGACGGAGAGGGCCACCTTGAGCTGGACGGCCTCACCCTGGGACGTCTCGAAGTTGAGGCGGGCATAACGCGGGTTCACCTCCTCGAAGGTGAAAGGCTTGTCGCACTCGGCGACAAACCAGATCTTCTGGTTCTTGGCCCAGCCCCGGGAGAAGCGCCATCCCTTGATGCGCCGGCCGTCCGCCTCGATGTGGGTCTCCTTGGGATGGTCCCAGCAGCCGCCGTTCTCCAGGTCGAAGACCAGGGCTGCCTGCTGCGAGGCGGGGAAGGTGTAGCGGTGGAAGCCGACGCGCTCGGTGGCGGTCATTTCGGCCGTGACTCCGTAGCGGGGGAGGGGGACGCTGTAGTAGCCGGGCGTGCAGACTTCTTTCGTGCGGTCGGCGTAGGACCACAGGCCGGATCCGGGCTTATCCGCTTCTCCGCGGGCGTAGGTCAGGTCCGTCCCGACGACAGGCATCACCGTCACGTCGAACAGGTCGCCGATGCCGGTGCCGCTCAGGTGCGTGTGGGAGAATCCGATTACGGTCGAGTCGCTCTCATGGTAGCCCGAGCACCAGTCCCATTGCTGGGGAATGCTGGTGGGGCCGAGCTGGACCAGGCCGAAGGGCACGCATGCCCCGACAAAGACGTGGCCATGTCCGCCGCTGCCGATGAAGGGATCGACGTAGGCGGCAGGATCGTTATCCGACAGACGGGGATCGCTCTGGCAGGAAAACAGGGTCAGGGCGGTCATGAGGGCCGTGAGGAGGGGAAAGAGTCGTTTCATGTTGGATGTTATTACTAACTTTTCTACAAACTATAAAGATAGTAATTTTTCGGGACTTCCTCGGGGAGATGGTGTGTTTTTCGTAAGTCGCTGACTGATAGTAGAAAACAAATTCACCTTCGTCCTGCAGGACAAAGGTGAATTTGATATGCAGTTGATAGTCAGGTGTTTGCGGATAGCGTCCGTCCGCCCCTAGATGAAGATATACTTGCAGATGAACAACGCCGCGAGGATCCACATCGTGGCGGAGATCTTCTTGACCTTGCCGGCGCAGGCGTTCAGCAGCACATAGGAGATCACGCCGAGGAGGATACCGTCGGAGATGGAGTAGGCGACGGGCATCATCAGGACGGTGATGAAGGCGGGGATGCTCTCGGAGTAATCGTTCCAGTCGATCTTCGCGACCGGGGACATCATCATCACGCCGACGATCACGAGGGCGGGCGCGGTGGCGGCGCCGGGGATGGCGAGGAACACGGGCGAGAACAGCAGGGCCAGGGCGAAGAGGAGGGCAGCCGTGAAGGCCGTCAGGCCGGTCCGGCCGCCTTCACCGACGCCGGAAGCGCTCTCGACGTAGGTCGTCGTGGTGGATGTACCCAGGCAGGCGCCGCAGACCGTGGCGATGGAGTCGGCCATGAACATCTTGTCGATGCCGTCCACGTTGCCCTTCTCATCTACCATGCCGGCTTTCTGGGAGACGCCGATGATGGTGCCCATCGTGTCGAACATGTCGATGAAGAGGAAGGTGAACACGACGGCGAGCATGTCCCAGCTCAGGATGCTGCCCCACTCGAACTGGCAGAAGATGGGACCCACGCTGTCCGGAGCGGAGATGAAGCCGTTGAAATGGGTGAGGGCCGCGCCGTCGGGTCCCTTGATGAAGAGACCGATGAGGGTCGTGGCGAGGATGCCGAGCAGGATCCCGCCGCGGACTTTCAGGATGATCAGGGCGCCGGTGATGATGATGCCGATGACGCCGAGCAGGGCCGCGCCGTGGGTGAGGTCGCCCAGGGAAACAAGGGTGGCGTCATTGTTGGCGATGATGCCGGCGTTCTGCAGTCCGATGAAGGCGATGAACAGGCCGATACCGGCACCGATCGCATGCTTGAGCGAGAGCGGGATCGCGTTCAGGATCCAGGAGCGGACCTTGGTCAGGGTCAGGATGATGAACAGGAGGCCTTCGATGAAGACGGCGGTCAGCGCGAACTGCCAACTGTGGCCCATCGTCAGGCAAACGGTGAATACGAAGAAGGCGTTCAACCCCATGCCCGGAGCGAGGGCGAAGGGCTTCTTGGCGTAGATCGCCATCACGAGCGTACCGATGATGGCGGCCAGCGCCGTAGCGGTGAAGACGGAGCCCCGGGGCATGTCCAGGGCGCTGAAGATGTTGGGATTGACCGCGAGGATGTACGCCATCGTCAGGAACGTGGTGATCCCCGCCACGATCTCCGTGCGGACTTTGTGCTGGCCGGGATTGAACCCGAACAATTTCTGGAGGAAGGTAGCCATGGCGCGATCAGATTAGAAGACCCATTTCCAGCCGAGGCAAGGCATCACATGGAAGCCTTCCATGCCGCCGAAGTTGTAGGAAAACTCCACCTCGCCGCCGATGTTGAAGTGCTCGGTGCCGCAGTTGTACCAGAGCTGGGGCTCGGAGAGGACGACGACATGGTCAAACTCGCTCCAGACGTCAAGGAAGCCCGAGAAGCGTACGCCCTTCAGGCTGAACAGGTCCTGGCAACCCCATACGGCGGTAAACTGCATCGGGATCTTGGATTCCATCTGGACGAACTGCTTGTAGAGGAGCTTGAGGTTGAGCGTGTTCTTGAAATCCTTGCTGTGCAGGAACCAGTCCACGCCCGCCAGGAAAGCACTGTTGATGCCGAAGCCCAGTCCCAGGCCGCCGTTGTACTCCACATGGAGGCTGAGCGGGGCGAGGGCGCTGTCCTGCCAGAAGTTCAGGCAGCGGGCAATCTCGAAATACGAGCCGCTGGGAGAAACCACCGTGTTGTCGGACCGGTTGTTGTAGTCGTAGTCGATGAAGAAGAAGGTGTTGCCCCACTTGTCGGTGTGGAAACCTTCCAACGTGGTGGTGAAGTGCTTGCGACCGAAGTCGTAGAAAGTTTGGAAGTTGGTCTGGGCTTGGGCGGTGAAGCCGAAAGCGAGCGTGGCGAGCGCCACAAGGATGACAGGTTTTTTCATAAGATTAGTGTATCGTTAGAAAAAGTTTTCCTCCTTACAAAAATAATTAAAAACGGGCGGGAGTCCGAGCCCCTCCGCAGAACTTATCTACATATTTATCAACAGCCGCCCCGGCCGGAATCCACCCAGAGGTAGAACTTGTCCCCGCGCCGGAGCCGCGTGCCCGCCGGCACCGCCAGCGAGCAGCGGACGCCCTTGCCGGCCTCCTCCACGGGCCGGAAATCCACCCGGATGTCTTCTGCGACGAACTGTACGGCACCCGTCGTCGCGCCGATCACCATCACTTCGTCCCCCTTGCGCAGCGGCCGGGTCTCGACGGTGATCTCGGCGACATTGATCCGGTCGAACCAGTTGCTGACCTTCCCGCAATACACTTTCATCTTGGTGGCGTGGCTGCCATAGACTTCGCTCCACTCGCCGAGCCGGGCACCCTGGTAGTAGCCGTCCCAGAATCCCCGGTTGAAGACTTCGGCAAGTTCCTTTTTCAGGGAGGCCGCCAGTTCCGGGGTATAGCTTCCGTCGCAGACGGCGTCGGCCGCCCGGCGGTAGCAGGAGGCCATCCGGCGGACGTATTCCGCGCTGCGGGCGCGGCCTTCGATCTTGAATACCCGCACCCCGGCCCCCACGATCTTGTCCATGAACTCGATGGTACAGAGGTCCTTGGGGGACATGATATACTGGTTGTCAATGTCCAGCTTGTAGCCGGTCTCGAGGTCGGTCACCTCATATCCTCTCCGGCAGATCTGCATGCAGGCGCCCCGGTTGGCCGAAGATCCGGTTGCCTGCAGGCTCAGGTAGCACTTGCCGGAGACGGCCATGCACAGCGCCCCATGGGCGAACATCTCGATCCGGACGGGCGCCCCCGAGGGGCCCTTGATCCCCTCGCGCATGATCGCCTCGTGGATCTCCCGGACCTGGAACAGGTCGAGTTCGCGCGCCAGCACGATGACGTCGCACCACTGCGCCCAGAAGCGCAGGGCCTCGAGGTTGGAGACGTTGAGCTGGGTGGAGGCGTGGACCTCCAGGCCGATGCGCCGGCAGTAGGCGATCGCGGCCATGTCGGAGGCGATCACCGCCGTCACCCCGGCCTCCCGGGCGGCGTCCAGGGTGCGGTACGCATCCTGAAGGTCCCCCTGGTAGAGGACGATGTTGAGCGTCAGGTAGCTCTTGAGGCCGGCCTCCCGGCAGATGCGCACCACCTCCGGCAGGTCTTCGACGGCGAAATTGTTCGCCGAATGGGAGCGCATGTTGAGGCGTCCGACGCCGAAATAGACGGCGTCCGCGCCGCCCTGCACGGCGGCTTGCAGGCAGTCGAAACTGCCTGCGGGCGCCATGATCTCCAGTTCTTTCTTTTCCATGTCAAAAAAGTTCCCGCAGGACCCGCAGGGAGCGGATGTCCAGGTTGGATTCGGTGTGATGCGAAAGGTAACGGAGGAAGATCTCGCAGAGCTCGCTGCGGCGCTCTCCGCTCAGCGGCAGGAGCATCGCCTCTTCGAAGCGGGCGCCCAGCAGGGCGCGTACATCCCGCAGCCGCTCTCCTGCAAAGGGGGCGAGGTCTTCCGCGCTGGGGGCGAAACCCATCTCGGCGGTGAGCTCCAGCAGCCAGCGCAGGTGGAAGTTGGAGAAGTCCTTGCCCAGCGCGTCCAGCGTCAGGATGCTTCGCTCACACCAGGCATAGAGGCCTTCTTCCGCCATCCCGTCCCGCACGGCGCGGAAGAGGACTTCGCTCATGAAGAGGACGATGGCGTTCTTGTACAGGTCGGTGCGCAGGCTCAGCAAGGGCCATGCCTGCGTGAAGCGGGCGGCCCGCCAGAGCTCGGACTTGGTGTTCTGGGTGATGTCGGCCTCGACGATGCCCAGGGGCTGGAACATCGCAAGCGAGGCGCCTTTCCCGAGGTGGACGATGAAACTGCGGCGGCCCCATTCCCGGCTGAGCGTGTGGACCACGATCGCCGAGTCCTTGATCTTGGTGTAGCCCAGGATGATGAGGCGCGCGTTGGTCGTCATGGGCCGCTATGCTTCGTTTCCGGGCAGGTTCTCCGCCAGATAGGCGGCCATCGCGCGCAGCGACTTGCCGCGGTGCGAGATGGCGTTCTTGACTTCCTCGCCCAGCTGGGCGACGGTGCGGTCCGGGTAGGCGTCCGGGACGAAGACGGGATCGTAGCCGAAGCCCTGTGTGCCGGAGCGCTGCAGGGCGATGTGCCCTTCCAGGCAGCCCTCGAAGAAGTGCATCTGCCCGTCAAGGATCAGTGTCACGACGTTCTTGAAGCGGGCGGTCCGCTGGTCGTAGGGGACATCCTCCAGCTCGAAGAGGAGCTTGCGTATGTTGGCGTCGAAGTCGTGTCCTTCGCCGGCGTAGCGGGCGCTGTGGACCCCCGGGGCACCTCCCAGCGCATCCACCTCCAGGCCCGTGTCGTCCGCGAAGCAGTCGCAGCCCAGCCGCTCGTACAGGTACTGCGCTTTCTGGATGGAATTCTCTTTCAGGGTGTCGCCCGTCTCCGGGATCTCTTCGTCAATGCCCAGGTCGTGGGGCGTCAGGAGTTCGAACTTTTCTCCCAGGATTTCCCCGGCTTCGCGGAGTTTCCCGCGGTTGGCCGTCGCAAAAATGATTTTCATAAGGACAAAAATACTAAATTTGTACGACTTCGTACAGTTTTTGCAGAACCCTTTGTCCGCCGGCTGTACCATCAGCCTGAAACTCAGATGATCATGAAAAGAATTACCATACTCCTGACAGTCCTCTCGCTCTGCGGGGCGACGGGCCTTTATGCGCAGACCAAGAATTTCGAACTCGGCAAGTGGACCGAGATCCAGAACGCCATCCTGAAAGAGCTGAACCGCTCCTACGTGGACTCCCTGCCGGTCGGCCGGATCGAGCGGGCGGGCATCGACGCGATGCTCGAAGAGCTGGATCCCTACACGATCTACATCCCGGAGGAGGAGACGGAGGACCTGCAGATGATGCTGGGCAAGACCTACGGCGGCATCGGCGCGATCATCTTCAAGCCCGAAAAGGACGGCCCGGTCTATATCAACGAGCCCTACGCCGGTTCGCCTGCCGTCAAGGGCGGCCTGGTCTGCGGGGATGAGATCCTGGAGATCGACGGGGTCAGCGTCGCCGGCCTGGAGACCAAGGAGTGCAGCGACAGGATGAAAGGCAAGCCCGGCACGCCGGTCCGCTTCAAGGTGCGGAAGGTACGTGGCGGTCAGGTCGAGGACGTCACCATCGTGCGCGAGCGCATCCACCTGCCGGACGTCGAATACGCCGCCATGCTGGACGATACGACCGGCTACATCCTCCAGACCGGATTCACCGAGAAGGTGTCCAACGACGTGCGGGCGGCCCTGCTCTCGCTCAAGGACCAGGGTATGAAACGCCTGGTGCTGGACCTGCGCGGCAACGGCGGCGGGCTGCTCAGCGAGGCGGTGGGCATCGTCTCCCTCTTCGTGCCGAAAGGCTCGGTCGTCGTCACGGCCCGGAACAACCAGGGCCAGGAGACGGCCTACAAGACCACTTTCGATCCGGTGGATACGGAGCTGCCTGTCATCGTGCTGGTGGACTCCGGGACGGCGTCTTCCTCCGAGATCGTGTCCGGCGCCCTGCAGGACTACGACCGCGCGACCATCATGGGCCGCCGGACCTATGGCAAGGGCCTGGTGCAGAGCATGCGGCCGCTGCCGTACAACGGCACGATGAAGGTCACGACGGCCAAGTACTACACCCCCAGCGGGCGCTGCGTCCAGGCGATCGATTACAGCCATCGCAACGAGGACGGCAGCGTGGGCCACATCCCCGACTCGCTGACCACGGAGTTCAAGACGGCCCACGGACGGACCGTGCGGGACGGCGGCGGCATCACGCCGGACATCGAACTGCCGGTCAAGGATTACAGCCGCCTGGTCTATTCCCTGGTCTATGGCGGCATCCTGGAGCAGTATGCGCTGCATTTCGTGCGCTCGCACGAAAGCATCCCGGCGGTCGCGGACTTCCATTTCTGCGATGCGGACTACGAGGACTTCATCGCCTTCGCGAAGGACAAGACCTTCGACTACCGCTCCAGCGCACGGACCTATTTCGACCAGATGAAAAAGGAACTGGAAAAGGATGGACTCGCCGAAGCGATGACGGATCGGCTTGCGGCGGTGGAAAAGGCGCTGGATATGGACAAGGAGGCATTCCTGCGCCTGAAAAAAGACGAAATCCTCCCCTTTATCGAGGAGGAAATCGCCGTCCGGTATTTCTATCAGGAAGCCGGGATCCAGGTGCGTCTGCGCTATGATGATCAGCTGAAAAAGGCCCTCGCCACCCCGCTCCTGTCGTTCTGAGCATTATCTTTTCAGCGTGGCGATCAAGTCGTCCAGCATCCCGTAGAGCTGCGGGGCGCTCTGTGCCGTGATGCTGCGGCACGCGGCGGCGCCGCTGATCTGGTATGGTACACACGCGGCGTCGGACTCGAGGTCGCGTCCTTTTTGGGTCATGCGTACGATCACCTGACGGCCGTCAGACCCGTTGCCGGTGGGCTTCTCCCTTCGGACCAGGCCTTCCGCCTCCATGCGTTTCAGCAGGGGAGTGACCGTGTTGGTCTCCAGCAGCAAGCGTTTGGCGATGTCGTTGACGGGCTGGGCATCCGTCTCCCACAGGACCATCATGACGAGGTACTGCGGGTAGGTGAGTCCGAGCCTGGACAACAGCGGGTGGTACGCCTGGGTAAGCAGGCGCGACGCCGTATAGAGGCGGAAGCACAGCTGGTTGTCCAGTCTCAGTTCTTCTCTCATAGCAGGGCCGCAATCTTGTCGTCGAGGGCTTCCGGCGTGGTGGTCGGAGCGAAACGCTCGATCCGGGTGCCGTCGCGGGAGATGAGGAACTTGGTGAAGTTCCACTTGATCGCACTGCCGAGCAGGCCCTTGGCCTCGCCCTTGAGATATTTGTAGATCGGGTGGGCACCGTCACCATTGACTTCAATCTTGCTCATCAGCGGGAAGGTGACGCCGTGGTTGAGGCGGCAGAATTGGGCGATCTCCTCGTCCGTGCCGGGCTCCTGGTGGGCGAACTGGTCGCAGGGGAAGCCGATCACGACGAGACCCTGGTCCTTGTACTTTTTGTAGAGGGCTTCGAGGCCGTCGTACTGGGGAGTGAAACCGCATTTGGAAGCAGTGTTGACGATGAGGAGCACCTTCCCTTTGTACTGGGAGAAGTCTACCTCGGCGCCCTTGTTGTCGAGGGCTTTGAAATCATAGATAGTTGCCATGTCGTTTTGTGCATAAGCGGCGGCCGACAGCAGCAGCGTCAAGACCGCCAGGATTTTGAACTTCATTTATTTAGAGTTGTTTGGTGAGCCAGTTCTCCCGGCCGATGAGCCGGATCAGGCCGAGCTGCTCCTGACTCCAGTACATGTCCTCTTCCTCATCCTTGTAGTAGGCTTTGAGGAGGTCGAAGGTGGTCATGTCTTCCGCGAGGGAGAGGGCGGCCTGACCCAGGACAGGGACTTCGCGCTCGGAGACCTCGAGGTCAGCTTTGAGGAACTCGACGGGATCGGTGTAAATGGGCTACGCAGGAGCGGCCTCGACCTTGGCCTGGCCGCCGAGGTCGAGGATGCGGCCGATGAACTGGTCGACCCAGCCCATCTCTTCCGCCGCGTGTTCCGCGTACTTTTCGGCGAGTTTGCCCAGGCCCTGGGAAGCGAAGACTTTTCCCTGGACTTTGTGGGCGAGGGACTGGGCGGCCAGGCCGGTGGCGTAGGCCTGCAGGATTTCGATGGATTTCTGTGCGTTCATGCTGTGTATGTTTGATTGGCTTATATCGCTTGCGATACAAATATACAGCAAAAATTTTATATCGCAAGCGATATTTTCATTTTTTTTGCTTTTTTTTGAAAAAAGGGGAGAGTTGCAATCATTGTGGAAAGGTTGTATATTTGTTTGATAAGATAGTAACGATCAAAAACCAATATCCAGATGAATCCCAAGAAATATGCGATCGGCGTGGATGTGGGCGGTTCCCACCTCTGCTCCGCCGTAGTCGATCTCGACCGCAAGGCCCTCTGCAGCGAACCCGTCCTCACCCCCATGGACAGCAGCGGTCCCGCCGAAGCCATCCTGTCCTGCTTCAAGGCCAACCTCCAGGGCACGATGGACGCTTTCGGGGAGCGCGTGGACCAGATCGGTCTCGCGTTTCCGGGTCCCTTTGATTATGAGAAAGGCATCCCGTGGATGGAGCAGAAGTTCCAGCACCTCTACGGCCTGAACATGCCGGATGAGCTCCACCGGCAGCTCGAAGACGCCGGGATCTCCTTCAAGTTCATCAATGACGCCTCGGCTTTCGCCCTCGGCGAATGCTTCTGCGGCAGCGGGCGCGACCGCCGGCGCGTGCTGGCGCTGACCCTCGGTACCGGCGTCGGATCCGGATTTGTCGAAGACGGGGTCCTGGTCGAGCACTCCGACCGCGTGCCGGAAGGGGGCGAAGTCTGGAACCTGCCCTTCGAGGGCACGGTCGTCGATGCCAGTTTCTCCACCCGCTGGGTGGTCGGCCGCTACCTGGCCCTGACGGGCAAGACGGTCCCCGGCGCCAAGGAAGTCGCCCAGGCCTGTGCGACGGAGCCCGAGGCCCGGCAGCTTTTCCGGGAATACGGCGGACGGCTGGCCGCCTTCGCCGCGCCGGTGCTGGAGAAATTCGGCGCCGACACCCTGGTGCTCGGCGGCAACATCTCCCGCAATTACCCGCTCTTCTGCGAGCCGCTGCTTGCGGGGATGCCGGAAGGGGTCGAAGTCCGCACTTCCACCCTGCTCGACCAGGCCGCGATGATCGGAGCCGCATCGCTCTTCAAGGTCGGATGATCCTATGAACCGCCGGATGCTCATACTCCTGCTGCTGCCTGTCCTGCTGCTTTCCTGCCGGGAAGACGGGGAGACCCTCTTCCTGCGGCAGGTCGTGCAGGACCCGCTGATGGCGCAGGTGGACTCGATGGCGCAGGCTCTGGCCGCCACGGGGTTCAACGCCGGATCGGTGTACAAGGAGGTCTGGATCCGGGACTTCAACACCTTCGTCGCGCTGTCCCTGACGGTCTGCGACACGGCCCAGGTCCGTGACGCGCTGGAGACCTTCCTGGACTTCCAAGGGCCGGAAGGAGACATCCCCGACGCATTTGTCTCCGACGTCGATACCAACGCCGTCCACTACCATTACCGCTACAGCCGGGCGCGTCCCCGCCTGGCGGCCCACAAGAACACCGTCGAGACCGACCAGGAGTCATCCCTGGTCCAGGCCGTGCGGCAGTATGTGGACCGGACCGGCGACGTGGCCTGGCTCACTTCCGTGCGAGGCGGCAAGACCGTGCTCGCTCACCTGGAAGACGCGATGGGCTACCTCCGGAAACACAAGTGGGACGACGGATATGGACTGATCACCGGGGCGACGACCGCGGACTGGGGCGACGTGCAGCCCGAGCACGGCTGGGGCGTCGAGATCGATGAGAACACCCACTATACCGTCGATATCTACGACAACGCCATGTTCGTCCTGGCCTTGGACGACCTGGCCGCCCTCTGCCGGACTGCCGGGGCGGACAGCCTCGCCGCGCCCTGGACCGCCCTGAAGGAAGGAGTCTGCGCCAACGTGCGCGCGCACCTCTGGGATCCGGAGCGGCAGAAGTTCCACCCCCACCTCTATCTGGCCGGTTCTCCCTTCCCGGCGGACCTGGACGAAGAGGCGATCTGGTATCACGGCGGGACGGCCGTTGCGGCGCTCGCAGGCCTGCTGAGCCCGGAAGAGGTGGCTGCGACCCATGCCCGGATGCTGGAGCATGTCGCGGCGGCCGGGGCGCAGTCCGTCGGCCTGACCTTGTACCCGGCCTACCCCTCCGGGACTTTCGCCAACCCGATGATGGGGGCGTACCAGTATCAGAACGGCGGCGACTGGACCTGGTTCGGCGCCCGTTGGATCCGGGCCCTGGTACAGAACGGGATGCTGCAAGAAGCGTACGATGCGCTGCGGCCCATGCTGCAGCGGGTCGTGGACCACGGCGGTTTCTACGAGTGGTACAAGCTCGACGGCACGCCGGTCGGTTCCGGGACCTACCGCGGCACCGCCGGCGTGCTGTTCTCAGCCAGCGAAGCGCTCCGCGCCGCCGCCTGTCAGCGCTTGGGCACCCAACAAGGCATTTCCGTGCCCGCGACGGAACGAAAATGAATCCGACCGCTGCATACGAACTGACCATCCTCGTGCCCGTCTTCAACGAGCAGGAGGCGCTGCCTGCGCTGGAGGAACGGCTGGCGGCCTATCTGCCGAAATGCCCGGTACGCTCCTGCGTGCTGCTGATCAACGACGGATCGACGGACGGGAGCGAAGCACGCATCCTGGAAGCCTGCTCGCGTCATCCGGATTTTTTCTACATCGGATTTGCCTGCAACCAGGGACTCAGCGCGGCGCTGAAAGCCGGATTCGACCACGCAGAGTCGGCTCTCTGCGGCTATATCGATGCCGATTTGCAGACGGTTCCGGAGGATTTCGACCTCCTGCTCCCCTGGACAGGGGAATACGAACTGGTGACGGGCATCCGCAGCCGGCGTCGGGACAGTGTCTGGAAGCGCCTGCAGAGCCGGATCGCCAACGGATGGCGGCGCTGGTTCACGCATGACGGCGTGTCGGACACCGGCTGCCCGCTGAAGGTGATCCGGACCCGAATGGCCCGGAAACTGCCCCTGTTCGACGGGATGCACCGCTTCCTGCCGGCGCTGGTCCAGCTCGAAGGGGGCCGGGTCCGGCAGATCCCGGTCCGCCATTTTCCTCGTACCGCCGGCCGGTCCAAATACCATCTGTGGAATCGTTTCTGGGGGCCTCTGGCTGATTGTTTCGCCTTCCGCTGGATGAAATCCCGGCATATTTCTTATCTTGTGGCCCATACCAACTTGAAGTAAGCGCCCATGAACAGTCCGCTCTGGATCTATTGCGTCGGATTTGCTGCCCAGCTGTTTTTCACGGCGCGGGTACTGGTCCAGTGGTATCTGTCCGAAAAGCACCGGAAGGTCGAGTCCCCGATGCTGTTTTGGCTTTTCAGCATCGTGGGTTCGCTGATCCTGCTCTGGTACGGCTGGCTGCGCCGGGATCTCGCGATCCTGATCGGGGAGTGCATCTCTTTCTATATTTATTTGTGGAACCTGCGGACGAAGGGACTGTTCGACCGTATGCCGCGGGTCGTGCCGCTGCTGGTCGCCGTGGCTCCCCTGTTCGCGGTGGGGCTGATGCTGGCCCGTTCGGACTCTTTCACGACAGATTTCTTCCGGGACGCCGAAGTGACGGGCCCGTTGCTCTGCTTCGGCATCGCCGGGCAGATCGTCTTCAAGTCGCGTTTCCTCTTCCAATGGTTCTATAGCGTGCGGCACGGCGAATCCTCCCTTCCGATGTCCTTCTGGATCCTCTCCGTGGCCGGCTCCCTGATGATCATCGTCTATGGCCTGATCCGCCACGACTGGGTGCTCGTCGCCGGCCAGATCGGCATCGTGGCCTCCGTCCGCAACATCATGATCGCCTTGGCACACCGAAAAAATGAAGACCCTGTTTGAGCGTCACCCGCTGCTTTCCGTATGGCTTCCGTTTCTGTTGTGCCTCTTGCCGGTGCTGGTCCTGCGGGATTTCACGCCGGCCAACGAGCTGCGCTATTTGAGCATCGCGGACGAGGCCCTTGCGGACGGGCACTGGCTGAGTTTTTCCAACCACGGCATCCCCTATGCGGACAAGCCGCCGCTGTATTTCTGGATCGTGATGCTGTGCCGGCGCCTGTTCGGGACCCACAGCATGCCGGCGCTGGCGCTGTTTTCGTTGCTGCCGGCCCTCGGGATCGTCGCGGTGATGGACCGCTGGACCTTCCGGCGGGAGCATGCGCTGAGCCGGGCCGCCGCGGCCGCGATGCTGCTGACGACGGGCCTGTTCCTCGGGACGTCTGTCTATCTGCGGATGGACCTGCTGATGTGCTTCTGGATCGTGCTGGCGCTTCGCGCGGCCTGGACGGGGAAGTGCGGCCGGTTCGGTTTTTTCACCTTCCTGGCGCTCTTTACCAAAGGCCCGGTCGGCCTGCTGCTCCCGATCCTGTCCGTCTTGGTGTATAGGGTGGCCGGCGGCCGGGACATTTCGCTTGCGAAGGTCTTCAACTGGCCCTTCTGGGCCATCCTGGGCGGGCTGAGCCTGCTGTGGCTGGGCGGGGTTTATGCGGAAGCGGGGCCGGAGTATCTGGGAAACCTGCTCTTCCACCAGACCTTCGACCGGGCGGTTCATGCTTTCCATCATCAGGCGCCTTTCTGGTATTACGGGGCTGTGATCTGGGGCGTGGCGGCTCCCTGGTGCCTGCTGACGGTGCCCGCCATCGTCGTGGCCTGCCTGCCGCAGAAGCCGGATACGCGCCGGTCCCGGCCGGAACGCTTCTATTTGTCGGTGGTGCTCACCGGTCTTGTCCTGCTGTCGCTCTTCAGCTCCAAGCTGGCCATCTACCTGCTTCCGCAGGTGCCGTTCTGGGTCTCGCTCTTCGTGCAGGTCGGGAAGCGCCGGGGGTGGGAGCCCTGGATGCGCGGGACGATGGGGGTGACGGCGGCCCTCTGGGCACTGGTCGGGGCGGCCGTCGCCGCGGCGTATTTCTGCTTCGGTCTCCTGTCGGTCCCGGCGGAATACGACTTCATCCGCACGCCGCTGCTGATCCCGGCCGGTTGCGTCCTGCTCGCCGGGGCGATCCTGGCCCTCGTCTCCCTGAAGACCGGCTGGCAGCGTCCGGTCCTGGCCCTGTCGGCCTCCCTGATGCTGACCCTTGCCCTCGCTTCGCCCCTTCTCCCGCAGGTCAACGCCCGCATCGGCTATCGTCAGCTCAGCGAGGAAGTGGCGCTTGACGCCTCCGTCTGCACCCTGGGCCTGAAGGGCGGGGAGAACATTGACGTTTACCTCCACCGGCCGGTCAAAGCCGTGGATCCCGACGCTTTCCTGGAGGATCCGGCCGTGATTCCCGACGGTGCGGCGGTGATCCTCTCCGAGAAAGCCGATGCCGCCGTATCGGGTCGATACAGCGGCATCCTGAAGGCCTCCGGCCGCACCCGTAGCCTTTCTCCGGAGGGTCTCTACGGGATCTGGCGGTAGCGGCAGGGGTCTATTCCTTTTCTTTTTCTTTCTCGACCAGCGAGGCTGTGAAGGCCTGGGCACGGGCGTACCCGTCGCGCGGGGCATTCCACATCGAAAGGAAGATCAGCACGCCGATGATGCCGACGAAGATGAAGGTGAGGAAGACGGCGTTCCAGCCGAAGTGGTCGGCGATCAGGCCGATCGCGATGGCGGCCAGCGCCGAACCGACGTAGCCGAGAATGCCGGTCAGGCCGTTGGCCGTCGCCGAGGCTTCCTTGGTCGCCTGGTTGGCCGCGCCGATGCCGATCAAGGCCTGCGGTCCGTAGATGCAGAAACCGCCGAGGGCGAGGATGAAGATCGACAAGGCCGTGGGGATGTTGGGCAGCAGGGCGAAGAGGCCGAAGAAGATCACGGCGCCGACCATGCTGACGACGCACATCCGGTGCGCCTTGCCCTTGAAGAGGTGGTCGGTGGCCCAGCCGGCGAAGATGGTGCCGAAAATGGCGAGCAGCTCGAAGAACGCGACGGACCAGGCGGCGGACTTGATGTCCATGCCGCGGTGCTCGGTCAGGAATTTCGGGCCCCAGTCCAGGACGCCGACGCGCAGCACATAGACGAAGATGTTGGCGATGGAAAGGGTCCAGACCCAGCGGTTCTTGAAGACCATGTGGCGCAGGAAAGCGCTGTGGGCCCCTTTCTGCCCGGCGGTGTCGTCCTTGCCGGTGTGCGTGCCCTCGACTTCGGGCAGGCCGACGTCCTGGGGCTTGTCCTTGAGCCCGAGCAGGATGATGATGCCGCCGCAGACGGCAAAGAGGGCCGGGATCCAGAAGCACCAGCGCCAGGCGCCGTAGTGGCCGGCATAGGACAGGACGCGGGAGGTCTGTTCGGCGGCCGGGAGGGACTCCCAGCCCTTGATGGAACCGGCGAGATTCTGCGTGATCGCGTGGACCACGGAAGAGTCACCGCTCAGGTCCGCGCCCATATTGGACATGATCAGGCCGCAGACGACAGATGCGGCGATGGCGCCGATCGAGTGGGAGGTGTTCCAGATGCTCATCTTGGTGGCCAGCTGTCCCGGCGGGATCCAGGTCGGCAGCATGCGGGCGCAGGGCGGGTAGCCCATGCCCTGGAAATACTGGTTCAGTACGATCGTGATGCCCATCACGAGGATGAGCATGTTGACGAACTGCGGCCCTTCATGCACGCCTGTGATCAGGTAACTCAGGTCGGCACCGAAGCCGAAGGCTAAGTTGGCCGCGGCGCAGAGGAAGAGGCCGATGGCCATGAACACCTTGGTGCTGACCTTGTCGACGATAAAGCCGTTGATGAAGCGCGCCAGGCCGTACACGATCGAGCCGAGGCCGATGATGATGCCGAAACTGGTGTTGGAGATGCCGTATTCGGCCGTAAGGCCCGGCATCGCGATGGAGAAATTTTTCCGTACAAAATAGAAGATGGCGTAGCAGACCATCGAGACGATGATGATGCGCCACTGCCAATAGTTGTACTTCTTTTGGGTTTGTGGGTCCATGGTTCAGTAGGGTGTCTTTCTGTTTGTTCAGGGGAGATACAGGGTGCCGCAGACTTTTTCCCGGCGGGTCTCGCGGCTCAGGAACTGGAGTCCGTTGGGGACGAACCAGTCCCACTCGATGCAGATGACGATGGACGATCCGGCTCCCTCCGGAACGGGGGCATTGGACAGGGAGAAAGTCATGTAGGCCGGCCGGATCTCGAAGTCTGTGGCTTCGTGGTCCGTGTTCTCGTAGGATTCGCCGTGCCCCTGGTGGTGCAGGGCGAAGAACATCGTGTCGCGGTGGCTCCGTTGGTCGTCATAGACCAGGTCGATCGTATGCGTCGTTTCGGAGTTTTTCAGGGCCGTGAAGCGGAGGGCCATGTTGAGGGTGCGCTGCCGGGAGTCGAGCCCCCAGTCCTGGTCGAACGAGACGGCATCGGTGCCGTACACGCTCTCGTCGGTCTCGCTCTTGACCAGGACGGGCTTGGAGTTGACGGTCTCGTACGAGTTGAGGCGGACTTCATAGCTCGTCTCGTCCGTCATGCGCAGCACGTCGCAGCAGAGGAAGATGCGGTGATGCGCCATCCAGTGCTGGTCCGACTTGTCCTCGACGACGGCGAAGGTGATCCCGTCGGGCTCAATGCGGATCTGTCCGCCCTCGACGATGCCGAATGCGTAGAGGTTGGTGTAGAGGTATTCCGGTTCGGATGGGTCGAAACAAGCGGTTAGGGCCGTCAGGCAGAGGAGCGGCAGGAAATGGATGAATCTGTTTTTCATGTTCAGAAAGATAAGGGAGTCTTGCGGTGGGACGGGTGGCAGAGGATCTGGATGTCGATGCCGTCCACCTTGAAGCCCCGGAAGCGGCGTCGTTTCAAGGCGGACTCCACGGTGGCCAGCAATTCGTCGTCGAAGACGTCTTTGTATTGGTTGTTATATACGTCGTAGAGGTGGATGTGGCGGACGGTGTTGACGTCGAAGTACATCTTGTTGTTGGCGCTGAGCCGGTGCTTGTATATGCCCAGCAGCGCAAACTGCGTCAGTGTGTTGTACACGGAAGCGACCGTGACGGCGCCGCCGTGGGCGAGGATGTGCTCCCGGACCTGGTCGGCGCTGGCGTGACCGAGCTCCATCATCGCCGCATGGATGGCGAGGCGCTGGCCGGTGGCCTTGAGCCCGTGATTCTTGAGGGCTTTCTTGAAATCGTTCAGATCCGGAGTATGGATGGCTTGGGTCATGGGCCTCGACTGTTATATAAACTCGGGCAAGTTACTGAAAATATCCCGGATCAGCAACGATGTCGCCGGATTATGATGGATTCTGCCGCTTTTCCCTGTCTTTGCCGGAGCCGTGCCCCGTGGGATTACACCCAAGTGAAATTCTGCTCCCCGGCGCCGATCTCGAAATGGCATTTCACGATGCCCAGGTCAATGTCCGTATAGCCGGCCATGGAAAACAAGGCCTTGGCTTCCACCTGGTTGCCTTCGTGCAGGATGAACTTGAACTTCTGCTGGTTGACGGCGGTGGGGGCCAGCATGGCGGCCTGCAGCCCGGCCATGAACCATTCCGGCTTGGGCCCTTCGGGCTCATAAAAACCGTCAGCGGGTTTCATGGGATGCTGGACGCCGGGGACCGTACCATAGCCCAGTGCGATCACGCAGTGGATCTTGTCCCCCTCGCGGAGCCGGTAGGTCCCCGGGATCTTTTTGTAGGTGAGCCCCACCCAGCAGGTGTTCAGGCCGAGGGTTTGGGAGAGGAGTACCAGCTTCTCGCCGTAGTAGCCGATCTTTTCCCCGGCCGCTTTGCCCGCGGGACCGGCCATCACGAAGTAGTTCTTCACGCCGGAGAACTGGCCGTATCGCCACATCCCCGTGGAGAAGGCCTTTGGTTCGTCCAGCACCAGTTGCATGTTCAGTCCGCTCCCGGCGTTCCATTTCTCCAGTTCGGCTCGAAGGATGGCCACCTTGGCCGTATCGATGGGCTGGTCCGTGTATTTCCGCACGGAGTGCCGTGTCTTGATGGCTTCTGTAAGTTCCATGGATGTTGTGGGTTTGTGGTTTGACTTGCGGAGGGGCGCCTCAGGGCCGGAGGAGGGGATTGCGTGCTTCGGCGGCGGACACGAACTCGGCCGTGAAATGGTCCGGATAGACCGTGACGATGTTCAGGCCGGAGGTCCCGTCGCCCAGGGGCAGTCCGGAAGCGCTGGTCGTGTAGTAGGGGACGCCGCCGTCCTCGCAGAAGCGGCTGCGGTGCAGGTGTCCGGAGAAGACGGCGTCCACCTGATACTGCCGGAACAGATCCAGGTAGAGCTGGCGGTAAGGCGCCTGGAAGTTGAAGTAGTCCTCTTTCTCGTCCACACGCTCCTTGACGACGGGACAGTGCGTGAAGACGAAGACATGGCGGGCCTTGCGGCTGCGCCATAACTGCTCTTCCAGCCAGA
This sequence comes from Bacteroidales bacterium, assembly GCA_017471045.1. Classification (GTDB taxonomy): domain Bacteria; phylum Bacteroidota; class Bacteroidia; order Bacteroidales; family UBA932; genus Cryptobacteroides. Next base: position 57,623 of record JAFUWZ010000011.1, on the reverse strand, counting down.
TGTAATGCTCCCTTTCCTGCGCAAAGCACTTGTCCTTGAGGAAGCAGGAGTTGGCGCCGATGAAGGCGCAGCCCTTGTGGCGGAAGCAGAAGCGGTCGTAGCCGTAACGCGCCAGATAGTGCTCGAGGTCGCCTTCTTCCTGCGGCTTGAGATCGTGGTTGCCGGGAATGTGCCAGACCGGAATGTCCTTGTCGATCTGGCCGATCAGCTTCCGGTAGGCCTCCCACTGCTCCTCGCTGAAACGGTTGTTGGTCATGTCGCCGGTGACTACGACGAAGTCGGGGTGGATCCGGTTGATCGCCTCGACCGTCTCCGTCAGCAACTTGACGCCAACCTCGATCGAGTTTTTCTCCTTGAAACCCAGCTGGGGATCCGTGATTTGGACAAAAAAGAAAGGCTTGGCCGCGTTCAGTTGCAGGCAACTGACGCACAGGACCAGGAACAAGACGATCCGTTTCATGCTTACATTCGGTTTTTGTTTTCCAAAGATAGACAATAATTCTTATATTTGTCAGTTACAATACAAACTCGGAAATGGAAAAAGTCAAGTGTCTGATCATAGGCGGTGGCCCTGCCGGTTACACGGCGGCCATCTACGCCTCCCGCGCCTCCCTGTCGCCCGTCCTGTATGAGGGGATGGAGCCCGGCGGGCAGCTGATGACCACGACCGTGGTCGAAAACTATCCCGGATTCCCCGAAGGGGTGGAAGCCTTCCCGCTGATGGACGGCATGAAGAAGCAGGCCGCCCGCTTCGGCGCGGACATCCGCCGGGGCACGGTCGCTGAAACTGACCTGTCGGCGCGTCCCTTCCGGGTCAAGATCGACAATGGGACCGGGATCGAAGCCGAGTCGCTGATCATCGCGACCGGCGCGACCGCCCGTTACCTGGGACTGCCCTCCGAGGCGGAGTACCGGGGCCGCGGGGTGTCGGCCTGTGCGACCTGCGACGGCTTCTTCTACCGCAAAAAGACGGTCGCCGTGGTCGGAGGCGGAGACACGGCCTGCGAAGAGGCCACCTACCTGGCCGGCCTGTGCAAGAAGGTGTACATGATCGTGCGCCGCGACGTGCTGCGCGCTTCCGTGGCGATGCAGGAGAAGGTCCGTGCGATGGAGAATATCGAGATCCTCTGGAACTGCAACACCCAGGAGGTGCTCGGCGACGGCGAGAAGGTCACCGGCGTTCGCCTGCTGCGCAAGGATGGTACTGTTTTTGATGTGGAACTCGACGGCTTTTTCCTTGCGATCGGCCATCATCCGGTCACGGAAGTCTTCTCCCGCTGGATTGAAACGGATGCCGAAGGCTACATCGTGACGGATGGAAAGTCCTCCCGTACCAACGTCGAGGGTGTCTTTGCGGCCGGCGACGTGCAAGATCCCCGTTACCGCCAGGCGGTCACCGCCGCGGCTTCGGGCTGCAAGGCCGCCCTGGACGCGGAGCGCTTCCTCAAGCAGAAGTAGGAGTATTTGAGCGAATATGAAAGAGATCAAGTTTTTCCTGGCAGCCTGCCTTGCCCTCTGGGCGGCGGTGTCCTGCAAGTCTGAGTATCAGGCCCTGCTCGAAGGGTATGACGAGGACGCGAAGTATGCCGCAGCCTTCGACTATTTCAACCAGGGCAAGTTCTCCAAGGCGGCCCAGCTCTTCGAAAACCTGTCCGTCACGGCGGGCGGTACGGAGCGGGACGACACCGTCCAGTACTATTGGGGCCTGAGCAACTACCGCTTCAAGGATTATTTCACGGCCGAGACCAACTTCAAGGAGTTCGTGGAAAAGTTCCCGCGCAGCCCCTTCGCCGAGGAGGCCGGTTTCCTGCGGATCGACTGCCTGTACAGTTCCTCGCTGCGCTACGAGCTGGACCAGAGTTCCTCGGTCCAGACCATTTCGGCCATCGGCGAATACCTGACCAGCTACCCCCGGACGCAGCACCTGGACGCATGCCGGGACATCCTGAAGGATCTTGGCGAGCGGATGGACCGCAAGGCCTACGAGGGCGCGAAACTGTACTACAAGATGGAAGACTACCTGGCGGCCCGCGTGGCCTTGAAGAATGTCCTCAAGGACGACGCGGACAACGTCTATCGGGAAGATATCCTCTACTATGCGGCCAAAGCCTCCTACAAGTACGCCCAGATGAGCGTGCCGGAGAAGCAGCGGGAGCGTTATCTGACCTTTATCGATGACTATCTCAACTTCGTGGGCGAATACGAGTCGTCCCCCTACCGCCGCGAGATGGATACCCTCTACAAGCGTGCGCAGCGGGCCCTGGGCCGGTACACGGGACCTGAAGACGGGGATGAGGACCTGGACGCGAAGGATGCCGGGAAAGAGCGGAAACTGCTGAAAGGCGCCGAGAAATAAAAATTTTGAAACTTCCCGCCCTCCGGCGGGAGTATTTGTTTTAGAAACGATCAAGATATGGAAAATAAGACGAAAAAAGTCCCTACCAACACCATCACCCGGGACACGAAAAACCTGGCCGCTCCGACCGGCAACATCTACGAGTCCGTCGTCATCCTCTACAAGCGCGCCAACCAGATCGCCCTCGCCGAGAAGAAAGAGCTCAACAAGAAGCTGGAAGATTTCAAGAACGAGCGCGACACCATGGACGAGATCTTTGAAAACAAGGAGCAGATCGAGATCTCCAAGTATTATGAGAAGCAGCCCAAGCCGGATCTGGTAGCGATCGCCGAGTTTGAAAGCGGCGACCTCTTCTATCGCACGGCTGGCGAGGAGGATGCTTAGCGCCCTTCATATCAGCCATTACATCCTGATAGACTCTCTGGACGTCGCGTTTCCGGAGGGTCTGGTCATTATTACCGGGCAGACCGGCGCCGGCAAGTCCATCCTGCTGGGGGCCCTGTCCCTGCTCACGGGCGCCAGGGCCGACGCTTCCGTCATCAGCGACGGTGCGGACAGTTGCGTCGTGGAGGGCGAATTCCGCTCCGCCGATCCCCGGATCCGGGAGATCCTGGACCGCCAGGAAGTCGAGTGGGACGAGGGGTGCCTGCTGATCCGCCGGGTGGTACACCGCTCCGGCCGTTCCCGCTCCTTCGTCAATGACTGTCCGGTGCAGGTGGGCGTGCTCTCCGAGCTGGCTTCCCGCCTGGTGGACATCCATTCGCAGCACCAGAGCCTCGTGCTTGCCGACCCGCTCTTCCGACTCTCGGTCCTGGACCTGTTCGCCGGGGACGAGGAGCAGCTGGAGGCGTGTCGCACGGCGTGGCGGGACCTGCAGCGGCGCAAGACCGAGTCGCGTGAGATCCGGGAACGCCTGGACCGCCTGGAGGCGGAGCGCGACTACAACGAGGCCCGCTATCAGCGCCTCGAAGAGGCCCGGCTGCGTGACGGGGAGTTGGAGGAACTGGAGGCCGAACAGACCCGCCTGGCCAACGCCGGGCAGATCAAGGAGGCCCTGTCCGGCGTCGGGGAGATGCTGTCTCCCTCGTCCGGCGAACTGCCCGGACTGGTTCCGACCCTCAAGGAGGCTTCGCGCCTGCTTTCCCGGACGGGCGTTTTCCTGCCGGAAGCTGCGGATCTCGCAGCCCGGCTGGAGGCATCCCGGATCGAACTGGATGACATCCTCTCGGAGGTCGGGCGCCTGGACGCCGGCGTGGAGGTCTCCCCGCAACGGCTCGAGGCCGTGGAGGACCGCATGTCGCTCCTGTACGACCTCTTGAAGAAGTATCATTGTGAGACGTTGGCCGGGCTGATCGAAACGCGGGACCAGCTCTCGTCGCTGCTCTACGACTCGACCGCCTTGGAAGACCGCGCGGAAGCGCTGGATGCGGAAATTGCCGCGGCGCAGGAGCGTTGGGAGACCCTGAGCGCGCAGCTGCACGGCAAGCGTCTGGCTGCCGCACCCGGACTGGCCGCCCGGATCGCGGACAGGCTCCGCTTCCTGGAGTTGGACCGTGCCCTTTTCGACGTGGCGCTGGAGCCGGCCCCGGGGGATGGGGACGGCGCGGACGCCGTGCGTTTCCTCTTTTCCTCCACCGGCCGGCATCCTGCCGATGTGTCCAAGTGCGCCTCCGGCGGCGAATTGTCCCGTGTGATGCTGAGCCTCAAGGCCACGATGGCCGATTTCATGCAGATGCCCACGATGGTTTTCGACGAGATCGACTCCGGCGTGTCCGGCAGCGTCGCCGACAAGATGGGATCGATGATCTGTGCGATGGGCGGCCGGATGCAGGTCTTCGCTATCACGCACCTGCCACAGGTCGCGGCCAAGGGACAGGCCCATTTCCTGGTCAGCAAGGAGGCCGCCGACCGGGTCGTGTCCACCATCAAAAAACTCTCCCCGGAGGAGAGAGTCTTCGAGATTGCCCGTATGCTCAGCGGGTCCTCCGTCACGGAAGAGGCCGTGGCCAATGCCCGCCGTCTGCTTACTGATTGAGCAGGACGATCGAGTAGTCTTTCTGATATACGACCCTGCGGACGGCGCGGTTCACGTGCCCGACGCCATCTTCGTCAACGATCAGGAAATCTGACTGGAGTCCGCGGTACTTGCGGTCTTCCAGGCGGGTCATCCGTTCGCGTTCGCGCTCGGAAGTGGCGAAATTGCGGATGAAATAGGAACCGGCGTCGTAACCCTGGTAGGCGAACTGGGTCGGCTCGGTACCGAACAGGGCCCGGTAGCTCAGCAGGAAGTTCTTGATGCGGGCGTTGTCGTAATCGATGAAATAGGAGCAGGAAAGATGCGCGTTGGCCTGGTGCAGGTTCTCAACTTCCACCACGTCGAAGGTGCGGATCTTGGAGGGGCCGTAGAGGACGAAATCGTAGCCTTTGAAGTTGAGCAGGCTGATGTTGCGGATCACCTCGTTGATGAAGCTTTCTTTTTCGGAAGCGACGACGACCCGGCCGGTGCTGCGGCCCGCCTTGGCATGCAGCAGCTCAGCGCAGCCGCGCGCTTCGCCTGGCGTGAGGGTCAGGGTTTCATAGTCCAGCCCGGATGCCGCGAGATAGCCGGCCACGGCGGTAGGGGCGTTGTCCTTTTCCTGGATGAGGAAAACCTTGTCATCGCTGCGGAAGTCTTCGCGGATCCATACCACGATGTCTTTATTCTGTGCGTCGGCAGGGCTGGGAGCCTGGATGAAATTGGGGTATGTCTCAGCCAGCGTTGCGGCCTTGGGGTCCAGGGGAGAGACGACGGCCGTGGAGCGGGGGCACAGTTGGAGTACCTGTTCCAGGTCTTCCGGAGCGATCGGGCCGATGACGAGGTCACATCCGTCCAGACCGGCTTCCGTCACGGGCGTAGAGGGGTTCTTGCTGTCAATGACGGTCAGGTCGGCCTTGATGCCTTCTGCGGCCAGGTCCCGGACGGCCAGCAGCATGCCGCTGTACAAGTCGAAGGCGGAGTGGCTGGGCTGGGCCTTGGCGTTGAAGGGAAGGATGACGGCGACCGAGATTCTGTCGGAAGACTGTTTCTTGCGGAAAAGATCCTTGAGTGAAAACCCAAGGCGTTCGGCCAGACTCTGTACGGTGTCTGCCGCTTCGACGGCCGGTTCTTCCGGCTCGGCGGGGGTAGGGGCCGGCTCCGTGGCAGCGGTTCCGGCCGGGGCCGGGGCCTCGGGAACGACAGACATCTCCGGAGCCGGGGCCTCAGCCTGGCCGGGATGCAGCGGGATGCGGATCTTCTGCCGTTTGGCGATCTGATCGGAAGACAGGCCGTTGTACGTCAGCAGCGTCTCCTTGGGGACGTTGAATTTGGCGGCGATCATGCCCAGGTCCTCATACCACTTGGGTTGATACCAGGTATAGTCGCCGTCGGCTGGTGCGGCGGCCGGCGACGGGGTGGCTGCCGGCGGGACGCTCTCAGTGGATGATGGCTGGGTTCCGGTCCCGGGTGCAGCGACGGGCTGGACTCCCTGCAGGGGGATCAGCAGGGACTGTCCTGTCTGGATCTGGCCTCTGCTCAGGTCCGTATCCGGATTGGCGTCCACGATGTCCTGATAAGTGACGCCGTAGGTTCGGGAGATGGAGAACAGGGTCTGGTGGTCCAGCACGGTATGGACATAGTAGACTTTGCCGTCCTTGTTGACTTTCTCCTGGGAGAGGGTGACAGGCGTGGCCTTGTATGTCTGGGCCGTCAGGACACAAGGCAGCAGACACAGGGTTGTCAATGCCGTGATCAGTAATCTTTTCATAATCAGATGGATTCTGCGAACTCTACGAGGCCCTTGCAAAACCGGGTCCAGGACAGGCGCTCTTTTTCCTGGCGGATGTGTCGGACGCATTCCTCCCGGACTTCCTCCTGGGCGAAATAACGGCGGATCTCCTGCAGCACGCTCTCGGGGGTAGCTTCTGCGGCGACGAGGCCCGTGCCGCGTCTTCCGACCGTCTCGGTCAGTCCTCCGACATCCGTGACGATCATGGGAACTTCAAAATGGTATGACAGGGAGCTGACGCCGCTCTGGGTCGCGCTGCGATAAGGCAGGACGGTCACGTCGGCAGCCGAGAAATACTTTTTGACCTCCGAATCGGGGATGTATTCCGGGATCAGCCGGATCCGGTCTTTCCCGGGGAGGCTGTCGATGATTTTCTGATAGGGCTCGAAAGATCCGTATGGCTCGCCGGCGATGATGAGCTGGTAGTCGTCCCCGAGGCTGCGGAATGCTTCCAGCAGGATGTCCAGGCCCTTGTAGTGCCGGATCAGCCCGAAAAAGAGAATGTTTTTGCGCCCGGCCGGGATGCCCAGTGCCTTTTCGGCTTCAGCCCGGTCCATCTTGTCACCGAAGTTGGTGTAGAGCGGATGGGGGAGGATCGTATGGGGCATATCGCTCCGGATCGAGATCAGGTCCCTGGCCACTTCTTCGCTCATGGTCACGCATCCGGTATTGCCGGACAGGAAATAGCGCGTGAGCGGTTTGTCGAAGAAATGCGGCTCATGCGGAATGACGTTGTCCACGATCGAAACGACCTTGCACTTTTTTTTCATCCTGCGGGCTACGTAACCGAGCGAGGGTGCGAACCAGGACATCCAGTACCGCATCACAAGCAGGTCCGGCTGCCACTCGGCGATGGCGCGGGCCGTGGCGGGGTACGAAAAAGGATTCGCCGTATCCAGCAGAGAAACGGACTCTACGGGTACGGCTGAATCTTCGGGAGTGACTTTCTGCGTCTTGCCCGGGAAGAGGAGTTCGGGATACTGCCGCTTGAAATTGAACGCCTTGACAAGATGTTGCTCGCCCAGTTCGTTCAGGATGCTGGCGTTGAACTGAGAAACCCCTCCTCTGTAGGGGTAGAAGCAGGATAGAATGGCAATCCTCAATCCTCCGACGGATTATTTCTTCTCGGTCTTGGCTTTCTCCTTGACATACTCCTCGTTGAGGCCGTCGATGATGGCCTGGGTGATGTCAAGCTCGGCATTGCCGGTCACGACGGGAGCGGGGAGGATTTCGCCCTGGGTGGTGAGCACCATCGCAAAGCCCTGCTCTTCGGCATACTTGTCGACGAAGGTCTTGATCGCATCGGCGATCTGGTTCATCATGACGGATTGCTCTTCGTTGATTTCCTGCTGTTTCTGGGCGGCATAGTTCTGGAAGTCGGCCTGTTGCTTCTGGAGTTTCTGGCTCTGGACTTCGGCGACGCTGCGGGTCATCAGGCCCTTGTCGATCTTCTCCTGGAAGGCGTTGACGTCTTTCTGGAGTTTGTTGCCCTTGCGGTTGACTTCTTCACTGATGCTGTTGATCTTGGTCTCGACGACGCTGCGGAGGTCGTTGGCCATGTCGTATTCCTGCGTGACGGTGTCAAGGTTGAAAAAAACGATGGCGCCCTTCATCGAAGGGGTCTCCTCCTTGTTCTCATTGTTCTGGGCACCGGGCGTGGTGTTGCAAGAAACTGCGAGGAGGGCGGCGGCAAGGCCGAAGATAAGTGTTGCTTTTTTCATTGTTTATGGTTGTTGATTTTTGTCAATTTCATGTAACCCACAAAGATAGTCAAAAAATCTTGATCTCCGACAGATAAGCCTGAATTGTTTTCTCCAGGCCCATGTAAAGGGCATCGCAGATGACGGCGTGGCCGATCGAGACTTCATCGGTCCACGGGATGGTCCGGATAAAGTAAGCGAGGTTGTCGAGGTTGAGGTCGTGGCCGGCGTTGAGGCCGAGTCCACATTCGCGGACCGCCAGGGCCGTTTCCAGATAGGGTTTGACGGCAGCCTCGGGGTTTTCGGGGAATAGCTCGGCATAGGCGGCCGTATAGAGCTCCACGCGGTCGGCGCCACAGCTGAGGGCCGCCCGGGCCATTTCCGGGACCGGATCGACAAAGATGGACGTACGGATCCCTTTGCTTTTGAAACGGTGGCAGACTTCGGTCAGGAATTCCCGGTGGGCCGGGATGTCCCAGCCGGCATTGGAGGTGATCGCGTCGTGGGCGTCAGGGACGAGGGTCACCTGGTCCGGGACGACCTCGAGCACCAGGTCGATGAATTCGGGGATCGGGTTGCCTTCGATATTGAATTCGGTCGTGACCAGCGGCCGGATCTGCCGCACGTCGCTGTAACGGATGTGCCGCTGATCGGGCCTGGGATGCACTGTGATGCCTTCTGCACCGAAGCGCTCGCAGTCTGCGGCCGCCTTTGCGACATCCGGCATATGCCCGCCCCGCGCGTTGCGGATCGTGGCGATCTTGTTGATGTTGACGCTGAATCGGGTCATTTCTTGTTCGTTCTTGGGGGCAAAAATATATAAAAATGATAAATATTGGTTAAATTTGACTTCTATTTCGACAGACAGCCATGACGATCGCCATTTTTATTCCCAAGACAACTTTGCGCGAGGATCCCCGTTTCCGGGATATGGTCCGCGGACTCGCGTCCTGCGATTTGTATGAGATCGCGTCGCTGGAAGCGCTTCGCTCCGGGACGGATGTGATCCTGAGCATCGGCGGGGACGGGACCTATCTTTCGGCGGCGGAAATCGCGGCCCGCGCCGGCATTCCTCTGCTGGGCGTCAATTTCGGCCGGCTGGGTTTCCTGTCCGACTGCCCGCCTGAAAAAGTGGCTCCGGCCCTGCTCTCAGGCCGTTTCGTCCTTGAGGGCCGAGAAGTCCTCCAGAGTGTCGTGGACGGGGGCGAGCCCCGGTTCGCGCTCAATGAGATCGCCGTGACCCGTATCGGAGCCGCCATGCTCGGCGTGGATGTGACGGTGGACGGGGAGCCGCTGCCAACCTATTGGGCGGACGGCTTGCTGGTGGCTACCAGCTCCGGATCCACGGCTTATTCGCTCAGCGTGGGAGGGCCGATCTGCACGCCGGATTCTCAGGTGCTGATCGTCGCTCCCATCGCTCCGCACAACCTCAACGTGCGCCCGCTGATCGTGCCGGCTTCCACGCGCATCGGCCTGTCGCTGCGCTCCCGCAACGCCGAGGTGATGCTGACCCACGATACGCGGACGGCCTCCGTGGACCGCGGCACGCGGCTCGACATTTCGCTGGCACAGTTTTCGCTTAAAAGGGTGCGGCTTCCGGAGACCAACTTCATCGGCGCCTTGCGCAGCAAGTTGTTCTGGGGCGAAGATGTCAGAAACGAATCGATCTAGCGTATGGAGAACAGGATTCCTGTCCACGTATCCATCATCATGGACGGCAACGGCCGTTGGGCCCGGGAACGGGGCCTGGAGCGTGTCAAAGGCCATCTCGAAGGCGTGTCGAGCGTCCGGGCCTGCGCCGGAGAAGCGGTGCGCCAGGGTGTGAAATATCTCTCCCTGTTTGCTTTCTCCGAGGAGAACTGGGGCCGCCCGCGGGAAGAAGTGGATGCCCTGATGGCCCTGATGATGACCTCGATCCGGAACGAGGTCCCGACCTTGATGGACAACGGGGTCCGTTTCGTGGTCCTGGGCAACCGGGACCGCCTCCCGCTGTCGCTGCGCACGGCCATCGCCGGCCTGGAACGCGCGACCGCGAAGAACGGGGCGATGACGCTGATCGTCTTCCTGAGCTACAGCGGCAAGTGGGACATCTTCCAGGCGGCGCGCAAGATGGCGGCCGACCTGGCGAAGGACCCCTCCGGGGTGAAGGACATATCCGATTTCGACCGGTATCTCGTGACGGCCGGCTATCCCGATCCGGACCTGATCATCCGGACCTCCGGCGAGCAGCGCATCAGCAATTACCTGCTCTGGCAGGGGGCCTATTCGGAGTTTCTCTTCGTGGACGAATTATGGCCCGATTTCCGGGAAGATAGCTTCCGCCGTGCGCTCGCCGAATACGCCAAGCGGGACCGGCGTTATGGAAAAGTCAAATAAATGATTATATTTGCAAACTTGTATAGGCGATAAAGTTTGATGGACAAGATAAAACGTCTGCTGTTTTCGTTGATCGTGCTCCTGCCTGGCCTGGCCGGAGCGCAGAACATGTTTGACGTCGATTACGGCAATCCGCATAAATATTACGTGGGCGGCGTCTCCGTCGAAGGCAATAATTACTACACCGACCAGCAGGTCGTCCAGCTGACGGGCCTGCAGGAAGGGATGGAGGTGACGATCCCCAGTGACGCCCTCTCTGCCATCATCGACCGGCTCTGGGCCCATCGTTTCTTCGAGGATGTCTCCCTGGAGGTCGATCATCTCAATGCGACCCGGGACAGCGTTTTCTTGAAACTCATCGTCCAGGAGCGTCCCCGCGTATCGCGCTGGACGTTCACCGGCGTCAAGAAAGGGGAGCAGAAAGAACTGCTCGAGCGGCTCCATGTCCGCCGGGGCGGCGAGTTCTCCGACTATGTGGCGGAAGCCTCCACCAACGTCATCAAGAATTATTATGCGGAGAAGGGCTTCCTCAACTGTGCCGTGGATATCGAGACCCAGGAAGACACGGTGATCCAGAATGCCACGCGGGTCAATTTCGCCGTCAACAAGGGCGACAAGATCAAGATCCGCGACATCAACTTTATCGGCAACGAGGATGTCAAGGAGTTCAAGCTGGCCCGGTCGATGAAGAAGACCAAGTCCAACAAGATCTACAACTTTTTCAGCAGCAAGAAATTCAACGAGAAAGAGTACGAGAAGGACAAGAAGAACGTGATCAGTGCCTTCAACGAGGCGGGTTTCCGGGACGCGCGCCTGGTCAAGGATTCCATCTACTATGTCAAACCCAACCGGCTCGGCATCGACCTGACTTTCGATCAGGGCGACAAGTATTATTTCCGTGATATCAGCTGGACCGGCAACTCCGTCTATCCTACCGATGTGCTGAACAACATCCTCGCCATCAACAAAGGCGATGTGTACGACGTCGTGACGATGGAGCACCGCCTCAAGGGAGGCGGCAAGCAGACCGAGTACGATGTGTCGAAATTGTACCGGGACAACGGTTACCTCTTCTTCAACATCACGCCGGTTGAGATGAATATCCAGAATGACTCGGTCGACGTGGAGCTCCGGATCACGGAAGGCAAGCAGGCGACGCTCAACAACATCGTCATCAACGGCAATGACCTGACCAACGAGAATGTCGTCCGTCGTCAGGTGTTCACCCGGCCCGGTTACCTCTTCTCCCAGTCGGACTTCGAGCGCTCCATCCGGGAAATCGCCTCGCTGGGCCAGTTCGACCCGGAAGCCATTATGGGCGAAGGCGGTTACACGATCATCCCGAACCAGCTCAACAATACGGTTGATGTGGTCTACAACGTGACCGAGAAACCTTCCAGTCAGCTGGAACTGTCCGGCGGCTGGGGCGGCAACACCTTCGTCGCGACGGTGGGTGTCAGCTTCAACAACTTCTCCACCAAGCGGATGTTCGACAAGAGCGCCTGGCGGCCGGTCCCGCTGGGTGACGCGCAGAACCTGGCTTTCCGTTTCCAGACCAATGGAACCTACTATACGGCCCTGACGGCCAGTTTCTCGGAGCCCTGGCTCTTCGGAAAGAAGCCGACCTCCCTCAACCTGTCCGCCTATTATACGCGCCAGACCGATTCCTATCTGTACCTCAACATCCTGAGTCACGACAAGATGATGGAGATCTACGGCCTGTCCGCCTCCCTGGGTAACCGCCTGAAGTGGCCTGACAGCTACTTCGTGCTCTACAACGGTTTGAGCTGGCAGTCCTACAAGCTGACCAACTGGTTCTCGGGCTATTTCTTCTTCGATGACGGCCTGGCCCACAATCTGAGCTACACCCTGGCGCTCTCCCGCACCTCTTACGACCAGCAGCTGTATCCGCGTAAGGGTTCGGAGTTCTCCGCTTCCGTGCAGTTCACGCCGCCGTATTCCCTCTTCCGCAAGAAGGACTGGGGCAACCTGGATGCCAGTGGCAATCCGACGCCGGTCTCCAGCTGGCGGGACATCAATTACGATACCTGGGACACGCAGCACCGCTTCAAGTGGATCGAATACCACAAGTGGAAACTCTCCGGCGCCGTCTATACCAACCTGGTGGCGGACCTGGTCCTGATGACGCGGGCGCAGTTCGGTTACCTCGGCTACTACAACCGCAACTGGGGCTATTCTCCGTTCGAGGGCTTCCTGGTCGGCGGTGACGGCATGTCCGGATATGCGACCTACGGCTCGGAGATCGTGTCCCTGCGCGGCTACGAGAATTACCGCCTGACTCCATACCAGCCTTCCGCCTACAATTCCAACGGCTATGCCTACGCCGGCAATGTGTATGACAAGTTTACGGTGGAGCTGCGTTACCCGGTCATCCTCCAGCCCCAGTCGACCATCTATGCGCTGGCTTTCCTTGAAGGCGGTAACTGCTGGGCGGACATCCGCGATTTCAATCCCTTCCAGATCAAACGCAGCGCCGGTGTCGGCGTACGGATCTTCCTGCCGATGGTCGGCCTGCTGGGTGTGGACTGGGGCTATGGCTTCGACGATTCCTCCTATGGCGGCAGCCAGTTCCACTTCGTGATCGGACAACAGTTCTGATAACCCTATGTTGTTATTGACAAATTAGTTTTAATTCTTACCAATATGAAAAAACTCGTTTTGTTTGCCGCTATGGCACTTGTTACCGTGGCAGGATTTGCTCAGCCCAAATTCGCTCACGTCAACTTCACCGAACTGGTCCAGCTCATGCCCGAGGCCGATCAGGCCCGCGAGGCGATGAACGCTTCCCAGAAGGAGGCTTCCGAGACCTTCCAGTCGATGTACGAAGAGTATCAGACCAAGATGCAGCAGTATCAGCAGAAGGCCGCCTCTTGGACTCCCGCCATCAAGGAGAGCAAAGAGAAGGAGCTTGCCGGCATCCAGCAGCGTCTTGAGGAGTTCAACCAGACCATCCAGCAGGAGCTCCAGCAGCAACAGCAGCAGCTGATGGCCCCGATCTACCAGAAGGCCCAGGAGGCGGTCAACACCATCGCCAAGGCCGGCGGTTATATCTATGTGATGGATCAGAGCACTTTCCTGTATCTGGATCCGGCCCAGAGCGTCGATCTTACTCCTGAGGCACGTAAGGCTCTCAATATCCCGGCTGGCCGGACGCTCGAGTCCCTCCAGGCTGAATTGCAGGCTGCCGCTGAGGCGGAGGCTGCCGCCCAAGCCAAGTAGTTCCTCTACCCAGGCGGAAAATCTTTCAACCACATAATCTACAATGCAACATAGAGTCATTGATACAAAAGATGTTGTAATTAGATTTGCAGGAGATTCGGGAGACGGCATGCAGCTGACCGGATCTCTTTTTGCTGATACCTCGGCCATCTACGGGAACGGCCTTTCCACCTTCCCGGACTATCCCGCCGAGATCCGGGCGCCCCACGGTACCGTGTCGGGCGTCTCCGGCTTTCAGGTGCATATCGGCAGCGAAAAGGTTACGACACCCGGAGATTTCTGCGATTTGCTGGTCGCGATGAATCCGGCCGCCCTCAGGGCCAACGCCAAATGGTGTAAACGCAACGCGATGATCCTCGTGGATGAGGATGCCTTCGATGAGGCCGGCATGAAGAAGGCCGGTTTCCGGACTGGGAATCCGTTCGAGGAACTCGGTGTCGGGGACAGGACCCTCATCGTCGCCCCCATCACGACGCTGACCAAGGAAAGCCTCAAGGACAGCGGCATGGACCAGAAGGCTATCCTCAAATGCAAGAACATGTTCACGCTCGGCATGGCCTGCTACATCTACAGCCGGCCGTTGGAGCCGATCCATGCCTATCTGGGGAAAAAATTCTCGAAGAAGCACCCCGAAGTCATCGCTCCCAACAAGAAGGTCCTCGAAGACGGTTTCAACTATGCCGCCAACATCCAGGCGATTCCCGATACCTATGTCGTCGAGCCGGTCGCCGACCTTCCGAAAGGTACTTACCGCAACATCACGGGCAACCAGGCGACGGCCTGGGGCCTGCTGGCTGCTTCCGAGAAGTCGGGTCTTCCGCTCTTCTGCGGATCGTATCCGATCACGCCGGCTACGGCCATCCTGGAGGAATTGGCGATCCACAAGAACCTGGGCGCCAAGACCCTGCAGGCCGAGGACGAGATCGCAGGCATCTGCACGGCGATCGGCGCCTCCTTCGCCGGCAACCTGGCGGTCACGACGACCTCCGGCCCCGGCCTGTCGCTCAAGAGTGAGGCCCTGGGCCTGGCGGTGATGGTCGAGCTGCCGCTGGTGGTCGTCGACGTCCAGCGCGGCGGTCCTTCGACCGGACTGCCGACCAAGACGGAGCAGACGGACCTGGGCCAGGCCCTGTACGGCCGCAACGGCGAGTGCCCGCTGCCCGTCATCGCGGCCCGTTCTCCGGCAGGTTGTTTCGACGCGGCTTTCCAGGCGGCCAAGATCGCCCTGGAGCACATGACCCCGGTCATCCTCCTGTCCGAGGGATTCCTCGGCAACGGGTCCGAACCCTGGCGCATCCCTTCGATGGCAGACTATCCCGAGATCAATCCCCCGTTTGTCAAGGGGACGCCGGCGGAAGGGGAGAAGTTCCATCCTTTCGAGCGGGATGTTGAGACGATGGTGCGCCGCTGGGCCCTGCCGGGCCAGAAGGGTTTTGAGCACCGTGTCGGCGGCCTGGAGAAGAACCACGCCGGCGTGTTGTCCACCGATCCCGAGAACCATGCGATGATGGTCGCGGAACGGGCGGAGAAGGTGGCGCGCATCGCCTGCGACCTTCCGTCCCTGGAAGTCCAGGGGCCGGCTTCCGGACGCCTGCTGGTGGTCGGTTGGGGCGGTACCTACGGCCATCTGTCCAGCGCCGTGAACGAGCTGCAGGCCGAAGGCGTGGCGGTTTCCTATGCGCATTTCGATTATATCAATCCGCTGCCTGCGAATACGGAGGAGGTTCTCAGCCGTTTCGACAAGATGCTGGTCTGTGAGCTCAACAGCGGCCAGTTTGCCGCTTACCTGCGCGGCATCTTCCCGCAGTTTGATTATGTTTCTTATGGCAAGGTCCAGGGTCAGCCGTTCCTCGTGAGCGAGATCAAGGACGCGATCAAAAAGGAGATCTGATACTATGCCTAATCTGACCTTTCAAGATTTCAAAAGCGACCAGGCGGTCCGCTGGTGCCCCGGTTGCGGCGACCACGCCATCCTGGCTGCCCTGCAGCGGGCGCTTCCGCAAGTGAGCCACGCGCTGGGTTACGAGAAGGAACGTTACGTGGTGGTATCCGGCATCGGCTGCTCCTCGCGTCTGCCTTACTATATGGACACCTATGGGTTCCATAGCATCCACGGCCGTGCGACGGCCGTGAGTACCGGGATCAAGGTGGCCAATCCTACCCTCACGGTGTGGCAGGCCTGCGGCGACGGCGATGCGCTCGCCATCGGCGGCAACCATTTCATCCATGCCATCCGACGCAACATCGACATCAATATCATCCTTTTCAATAACCGTATCTACGGTCTGACGAAGGGGCAGTATTCGCCGACCTCCAAGTTCGGCGCGATTACCAAGACGTCCCCGTATGGCACCGTCGAGCAGCCCTTCAACCCAGGCTCGCTGGTGCTGGGCGCGAAAGGGACCTTCTTTGCCCGTTCGTTGGATATCGAATTGAAACTCAATGAGGAGATCCTGACGCAGGCGGCGCTGCACGACGGCACTTCCGTAGTGGAAATGTTGACCAACTGCGTGATCTTCAACGACGGGGCGCACAAGGACCTGTCGGATCCGGCCGTCAAGGCGGACCGTACGATCGTGCTGCGGCACGGGGAGAAGATGATCTTCGGAAAGGCACGGGACAAGGGCCTGGTGCTGGACGGCATGGGGCTGCGGGCTGTGACGATCGGCCAGGACGGCTACACCGAGGAGGATATCCTCGTGCATGACGCCCACGCCGACAACATGGGCCTGCACATGATGCTGGCCGAGATGAAGGGTCCGGAACTGCCCGTTGCCCTGGGCGTGATCCGCGACGTCAAGCAGGTTACTTACGACGACGGCGTCCGGGACCAGGTCCTCGAAGTGACGGCCAAGTCCCAGATCCATTCCGTGGATGAACTGCTCCACAGCGGCTCTACCTGGGAAGTCCGCTGATCCGTCTCGAAACAGCAGCGATTCAGTCACAGGAGGCCCGGAGAGTTCCGGACCTCCTGTTCTTCATCCCTCCGCCACACCTGTCCACTGTCCGCCGCCGCTCCTTCGTGCAACCTGTCTCCTGTCTGCTCTTCCCGTCGTCCTGGCGCCAACTGCCTGCACCCTGCTTTCGTCCGCAACCCGTAGTGTTGCGCTGGCTCCCAGCCATCATACGTTTATTCCATTTTGGTAAACTTTTTTCAGGACGGACAGACCTGCCTCAATGACAGGGGAGGGGAACCTGCCGATACAATTCGGACGGTGGTTTGGGATAATCAAAAAAGTTTTGTATCTTTGCATTGATGAAGGGGTTCTGTCGTACAGACAGAACTCTCTTTTGCTTACTTTGTTTGACAAAACCTAAATTGAATATGCCACAAGTACACTACATGACGGCGGACGGTCTCGAGAAAGTCAAGGCCGACCTTGCCGAAGCCCTCGCCCAGCGCCCGGTCATCTCCGCGCAGATCGCCGAAGCCCGCGAGAAAGGAGACCTCTCCGAAAATGCCGAATATGAAGCCGCCCGCGAAGCCCAGGGGCTGCTCGAAGTCAAGATCGCCAAGCTCCAGAACCTGGTAGCCAACGCCAAGATCATTGATGAGACCCAACTGAGCACGGATGTGGTCCGTATGATGAATAAGGTCAAGGTCCAGAACCTGGCCAACAAGATGGTGATGGAGTTCACCATCGTCGGCGAGACCGAGGCGGACTTCGCGCACGGCAAGCTCGCCGCGACGACGCCCATCGCCAAGGCCCTGATCGGCCATGCCAAGGGCGAGGTCGTGGAGGCGCAGGTCCCTTCGGGCGTGCTGAAGTTCAAGATTCTCGACATTTCGATCTAAACTGCCATGGCTACGTTGTTTACCCGTATTGCAAACGGTGAGATCCCTTCCTGGAAGGTCGCCGAGAGCGAAGACTTCTATGCCTTCCTCGATATCAGTCCGCTCGCCAAGGGCCACACGCTCGTGATCCCCAAGAGAGTCGAAGACGATTATATTTTCCATCTTGACGAGCAGACCTACGCCGGCCTGTGGGCCTTTGCCCGCAAGGTCGCCCTGGCGCTCAAGGCCGCCGTCCCCTGCCAGCGGGTCGGTGTGGCCGTGCTGGGCATGGAAGTGCCCCACACGCACATCCATCTCGTCCCGTTGCAGACCGAAGGGGACATGGACTTCCGCAAGGAGCGTCCGGCCGTGACCCCCGAGGAGCAGAAAGCCATCGCAGAATCCATCTTGAAAGAATATGAAAAGCTATAGAATCGTATTGCTGGGCCTGCTGGCCTTGCTGGCCGCCTCCTGCGGCAAGAATACGTCCATCCAGGGTACGCTGACCGATGCGCCCGGGCGCAAACTGGCCGTCAAGTTCTTGGATGTCAACGTGACCAAGACCTTGGATACCGTCCAGACGAATGCGTCCGGGGCCTTCAGATACGCCCTGGACGTCCAGGATGGACAGCCGCTGTTCGTGTACCTGTATGACGGTGACACCAAGGTCGCATCCCTGCTGCTCCGGAAGGGAGACAAGGTCACGGTGACGGCGGATACGCTCGGTCATTACACGGTCACGGGTTCCGAGGAGAGCGCCCGTCTCCAGCAGGTGGAGCAGGATTTCTCGGCCTTCCTGACGGATCTGGCGGCGACGATCGATGCGTCCGGTCAGGACGGCAGCGCGCTCAACCGCGAGATATCCAGGAAGTACGTGGATTATTATCGCAAGGCCCTGCGCTACGTCGTGGCGAATCCATATTCCCTGACCACGATCCCTGTCTTGTATCAGAAAATCAATGAGGGATTCCCGATCTTCAAGGAGAATACGGATGCGATCTATTTCCGCAGCGTGTGCGACTCCCTGAAGACGGTCTGGCCGGAGTCAGGCTATGTCAAGGCGCTGGAGAAAGAGGCTGCCCGCCGGACCAACCTGATGGAGCTCGGTCTCAAGATGCAGAATGCGCAGGCGATGAGTTTCCCGGATCTGGAGATGCCCAACAGCCAGGGAGGGAAGTCCCGGCTTTCCGAGGTGGATGCCAAGGTGATCCTGGTGATGTTCTGGAATGCGGCGGATGCGGCGCAGAAGATGTTCAACATCGACCAGCTCCTGCCGCTCTACAGGGAGTATCATCCGAAGGGATTCGAGATCTATGCCGTCAATGTGGATGCGGACAAGACGTTGTGGGGCACGACGGTGCGCAACCAGCAGCTGCCTTGGATCAACGTGTGCGACGGGTTCGGTGCGGCGAGCGTGGCGCTGCAGCGTTACAACGTGACGGCGCTGCCGGCTTTCTACCTGATCGCGGGCGGGGAGTTGGTGAGTGAGCCGGGTTTCGGTATCGAGGGGCTCAAAGGCTATCTGAAGAAGAATCTTTAGAAGAGTTTCTTGGCGCTGACGGTGGCGACAAATTGCTTGAGATAGAACGGTTCGAAGTACGCGGTGTCTTCGAACCGTTTTGCTTTCAACGCCTGCATGGCGGGCCGCAGCATCGCATCTGCCCGCGGGCAGCAGCCCGCGAAATATGCTTCAACGCCGGCGGTCGGCTGCGAGGCCGGCGCAGGCATCGAGGAGCCGGGAGAGGACCCTTCAGGGAAGGCTCCTCTCAACCCGTCACCGGCCTGTGCAGAGCCTGCCTCCGTCGTGCCGTTTCCGGCCTTGCCGTATTCGCAGTCGCCTGCCTCCGCCGTGCCGTAGATGATGTCCCGGCACTTCAGGGCGCCGTCGCCGATGAAGAGGACGGTCCCTTCCGCCAGACGGGCGGCGTAGGTCGTGCCGTCCACGATGACAGGCGATATTTCCGTCAGGCGTTCGCCGGCGGCCGAAAAGACGGCCGAATATACCTCCATCCGCCGGGCGTCGATCATCGGGATGATGTATTTGCAACCCTCAGGCACGAGGCCGTCGTCCTGCGCCTGCGCCACCAGCGTATCGAGCGTCCCCACCGCGATCAGCGGCAGATCCGCCCCGAAGCAGAGCCCTTTCGCGGTGGAGGACCCCACCCGCAGGCCGGTATAGGAGCCGGGGCCCTTGCTGACGCAGACGGCGTCGCAATCTTTTACCGTCAGGCCCCGCTCCCGCAGGAGTGCGTCGATGAACGGGGCGGTCAGGGAAGCCTGGCTGCGCGGGACGTCGGTCTGCCGGTAGGCGACGATGCGTCCCTGTTCCGACAGGGCGACGGAGGTGAGGGAAGTCGATGTTTCGATGTATATGATCCTGTCTTTCATGGAGCGTTACTGCTTGAAGAGCAAGGCTTTGAGATAGGGGAACACCTTGTAGGCGGCATCCCGCAGCGGGGCGTAAAGGACGGACTGGTCGAGCGTGTCTGCCTTGACGAGCCCGAACTTGAGGTTCAGCGTGTCGAAGAGGACCAGGACCAGCCCGATGATCAGGGCGGCTTTCAGCAAGGAGAAGATCAGTCCCAGGATCCAGTTCAGCCAACCCAGGTCCACGGCCTTGAACAAGCGCATCAGCAATTTCCCGACCAGGTGCAGCAGCAGGGCCACGACGGTGAGGATCAGGACGAAGCCGACGATGTTCAGGATCGTTTCCGACAGATTCGGCAAGTACTGCCGCAGCCATTCGCAGACCATTTCCGAAAAGTGGAAGGCCAGCCAGATGCCTAGGATGATGGATACCAGCGAGACGACCTGCGCGATGAAACCCCGCTGGATCCCGGTCACGATCGCGGGAACGAAGCAAACGAGGAGGATAATGTCCAGGGTACTCATAGATATATTGTAAAAATTCCTTGGATTGACTATATTTGTCAGTTGCAAAATTAGCCAAAAAATAATGACATTCAAAGAATACAAAGGACTGGATCTGGTCGGAGTCGGAAACGACATCCTGGAGCGCTGGAAGAAGAACGCCGCTTTCGAGAAATCCCTTTCCCTGCGGGAGGGGGCCCCGGAGTTCATTTTCTTTGAAGGTCCGCCCTCGGCCAACGGCATGCCGGGCATCCACCATGTGATGGCCCGCTCGATCAAGGACGCGATCTGCCGCTACAAGACGCAGACCGGCTTCAAGGTCCGCCGCCGCGCCGGCTGGGATACCCATGGCCTGCCGGTCGAGCTGGGCGTCGAGAAGAAGCTCGGCATCACCAAAGAGGACATCGGCACCAAGATCAGCGTCGAGGAGTACAACCGCACCTGCCGTCAGGAGGTCATGAAATACACCGCCGAGTGGCGGACCCTCACCGAGCGCGTCGGTTACTGGGTGGACATGGACGATCCCTACATCACCTACGACAACCGCTACATCGAGACGCTCTGGTACCTGCTCAAGGATATCTATGGCAAGGGCTACCTGTACAAAGGCAAGTCCATCCAGCCCTATTCCCCGGCCGCCGGGACGGGCCTGAGCTCCCACGAGCTCAATCAGCCGGGCTGCTACCGCGACGTCAAGGACACGACGGTCTGCGCGCAGTTCAAGGCCGTCGATGAGGACGAACTCTACTTCCTCGCCTGGACGACGACCCCCTGGACCCTGCCTTCCAATACGGCGCTCTGCGTGGGCCCGAACATCGACTACGTCCGCGTGCGTAGCACCAACCCCTATACCGGCACGCCCGCGACCTACATCCTCGCGAAGGATCTGGTCGGCGCCTGGTTTGGCGACAAGGTCCCCTTCGAAGTGCTTCCCGGCACGGTCAAGGGCAGTGAGTTGGTCGGCATGCGTTATGAGCAGCTGATCCCCTGGTTCCGCCCGGATGAGGGCGCGTTCCGGGTCATTCCCGGCGACTATGTCACCACCGAGGACGGTACCGGCATCGTCCACATCGCCCCGACCTTCGGCGCCGACGACGCCAAGGTGGCCCGGCTCGCCGGTGTCCCGGGCCTGTACGTGACGGACAAGGACGGCGCGCCCCAGGCCCAGGTGGACCCTCAGGGCCGCTTCTATCGCCTCGAAGACCTCGATCCGGCTTATGTGGCCGGGCGGGTCAGCGACGACTACAAGGAGTGGGCGGGCCGCTACGTCAAGAACGCCTACGACGCCTCCCTCGCGCCGGACGCCCCGACCCTCGATATAGACCTCTGCGTGATGCTCAAGGCCGCCAACAAGGCTTTCCGCATCGAGAAGCATACGCACAGCTATCCGCACTGCTGGCGCACGGACAAGCCCGTGCTCTACTACCCGCTGAACTCCTGGTTCATCAAGGCGACGGCGGTGCGCGAACAGATGATGGCCCTCAACGGGCAGATCAGCTGGAAGCCGGAAGCCACCGGCACGGGCCGCTTCGGCAAATGGCTGGAGAACATCCAAGACTGGAACCTCAGCCGCAGCCGCTACTGGGGCACGCCGCTCCCGATCTGGCGCACCGACGACGGTCGGGAGGAGATCTGCATCGGCAGCGTCGCCGAGCTTTATGCCGAGATCGAAAAGGCCGTTGCGGCCGGCGTGATGGAAGGCAATCCGCTCAAGGAGAAGGGCTTCGATCCGGCCGACATGTCCAAGGCCAACTATGACAAGATCGACCTGCACCGTCCCTATGTGGACCGGATCTTCCTCGTCAGCCCGAGCGGGCGGAAGATGACGCGCGAAACCGACCTGATTGACGTGTGGTTCGATTCCGGCGCGATGCCGTACGCCCAGACGGGACTGCGCGGCCTGGATACGCCCGATTTCGGCAGCACGGCCGATTTCATCGCCGAAGGCGTCGACCAAACCCGCGGCTGGTTCTACACCCTGCACGCCATCCATACGATGGTGAGCGGGACGCCGGCCTTCCGCCGCGTGATCTCCAACGGTCTGGTCCTCGACAAGAAGGGCGAAAAGATGTCCAAGCGCCTGGGCAATGCCGTGGACCCGTTCCAGGCGATGGATACCTATGGCGCTGACCCGCTGCGCTGGTATATGCTGACCAACGCCCAGCCCTGGGACAACCTCAAGTTCGACGAGGCCGGCGTGGACGAGGTGCGGCGCAAGTTCTTCGGCACGCTCTACAACACCTACTCCTTCTTCGCGCTGTACGCGAATGTGGACGGTTTCGACCCCAAGGCGCCGGCTGTCCCGTACGCGGAGCGTCCGGAGATCGACCGCTGGGTCCTTTCGCTGCTCAACTCCCTGATCCGCGACGTGCGGGCTGCGTATGAGGATTACGACATCACGCTGGCCGGCCGCCTGATCCAGGATTTCGTCTGCGACCACGTGTCCAACTGGTATGTGCGCCTCAACCGCAAGCGTTTCTGGGGCGGTGAGGCCGGAGCGGACAAGACGGCCGCCTACCAGACCCTGTACGAGGTGCTGTGCAGCGTCGCCGTGCTGGCGGCACCCATCGCGCCCTTCTACATGGACCGCCTCTATCTGGACCTCGTGCCCGACGGGGAAGAATCCGTCCACTACGTGCTGATGCCCGAGGCGGATCCGGCCCTGATCGACAAGGACCTGGAGGAGCGGATGGCGCTGGCCCAGAAGGCCACCTCGATGGTCCTCGCGCTGCGCCGCAAAGTGGGCATCAAAGTCCGCCAGCCGCTCTCCAAGCTCGTCATCCCGGTCATTTCCGACAAGGTCCGCGACCAGCTGGAGAAGGTCAAGGACATCCTGCTCGGGGAGGTCAACGTCAAGGAGGCGGAGTTCCTCTCCGACACGACCGGCATCATCACCAAGAAGATCAAGCCCAATTTCAAGACCCTGGGCAAGATCTACGGCAAGCAGATGAAGGAGATCGCCGCCGCATTCGCCGCGTTCGGCCAGCAGACGATTTCCGACATCCAGGCCGCCGAGTCCGAGGACCGCACCTACACGCTCGCCCTGCCCTCCGGTCCCGTCGATCTGCAGCCCGGAGACTACCAGATCTCATCCGAGGACATGCCCGGCTGGCTGGTCGGCTCGGAAGGCTCGCTCACCATCGCCCTGGATATCGCCGTCACCGAAGAGCTTCGTGGCGAGGGCGTCGCCCGCGAACTGGTCAACCGCATCCAGAACATCCGCAAGGACAGCGGCTTCGCGGTGACGGACAAGGTGGCCGTCATGCTTTATGCCGACGGGACCGACGCCGAGGAGATCGCAGCGTCCCTGTCCGCCTACAAAGATTACCTTGCATCGCAGACCCTCGCCGTCTCGGTGGACCTCGCGCCGTTATCTGCCGCGCCCGGGGATGCCGTGGAGGTGGAATGGAGCGATACACCCATAAAGATCCATGTCATAAAACAAAAGAATATGGCAGACACACAAAAGACCCGCTATTCCGATGAGGAGCTCGAAGAGTTCCGCGTGATCATCGAGGACATGCTTGCGAAAGCGCGTTCCGAGTACAACAAGCTCCGTCACATCGTGATGCACAATGGCAGCAACGACATCGAGGACACCTCCCCGTCCTTCAAGACGGTTGAGGATGACGGTGCCAATCAGCTCTCCAAGGAGGAAGCGAGCGCGCTCGCCCAGCGCCAGTACAAGTTCATCCAGAACCTTGAGGCTGCCATCGCTCGCATCGAAAACAAGACCTATGGCATCTGCCGCGTGACCGGCAAGCTGATCCCGAAGGAGCGCCTGCGTCTCGTCCCCCACGCCACGCTGACGGTGGAAGCCAAGGAGATGCTCGCCAAGTCCGGCAAGAACTGACCGGACCATGAAGCTCTCCAAGGGAAAGAAACTGCTGATACTGGGCATCGTTCTCGTCGTTATCGACCAGGTGATCAAGGTCCTGGTCAAGACGAACATGTCGATCGGACAGCACTTCAACGTCATCGGCAATTGGTTCCAGATCCTCTTCATCGAAAACGAGGGGATGGCGTTCGGGATGAAGTTCGGCGGCGTGCTCGGGAAGTACCTCCTGACCTTCTTCCGCATCTGCCTCTTCTCAGCGCTCAGCTGGTGGATCTCGCGCCTGATCAAGCGGGACAATGTCCCGGCGGGCGTGCTGGTCGGGCTGACGCTGATCGCCGCCGGCGCGATGGGCAACATCGTCGACTGCCTCTTTTACGGCCTGATCTTCGAGCCGCACATGCCCTTCATGCAGGGCCGGGTGGTGGACATGCTCTATTTCCCGTTGATCGATACGGTCTGGCCGCAGTGGCTGCCGTGGATCGGCGGCAAGCCCTTCACCTTCTTCGATCCGGTCTTCAACTTCGCTGACAGCTGCGTCACCGTCGGCGCTTTCTACCTGATCCTCTTCCAGTGGCGGTTCTTCTCCTCGGAGGAGAAGGCGGAAAAGAAATAGCCTGCATCGCCTTTTGCCGTAAAATATCAGGGATCCGGCGCCCGACTTAATGATCAATTAAGCCGGGCGTTTAGGTCCTCCTTTTATCTTTGCTCCCGATATGGTACATCGGGGAATCATTCTGCCGGTCGGCCTGTGTGCGAATCTGCGAATTATTCTTTATCTTTGGAGAAAAGTCTTTGTCATGAAAAGAGTTGCACTTCTTCCGGCCGTGGCCTTCCTCCTGCTTGCCCTGGCCTTCTGCAGCCCGGGTGTGCGCCATGTCCGGGGCGGCGCGGCCGTTCATACGGCCGGCGGCAGCCTGCGGGCCGAATTCTTCACCCCTTCCATCGTACGGATCACGCATACGCCCGATGGCTACGAAGGCACGGATGCTCCCTCCTTTTCGGTCGTGAAACAGCCTGAAAGCGTCCGCGTCCGGCTGGAAAAGACGCCGGAAGGGGTGCTCCTGCACTCCGATGCGCTCCAGGTCCGGCTGGACCGTGGGCAAGGGACGGCGACGGTCTGCCGCCCCGACGGGACGGTCCTGGTGGCCGAATGTCCCGGCGGTGAAGGCGCCGCGCAGACCTTCCGCCTGGACGAAGAAGAGTCCCTGTTCGGCCTGGGACAGCACCAGGGCGGCGTCTGGAACTGGCGCGCTCACAGCCTGACGCTCCAAAACAACAATACGGAAATCGCCCTTCCGCTCGTCCATTCGTCCAAGGGCTATGCGCTCTATTGGGACAACTACAGCACGACTCGCTTCTCCGACGGACCGGAGGGGATGCGCTTCGCTTCGGAATGGGGAGAGCGGCGGGACTATTATGTGATCGCGGCGGAGGATGCGGACGGCGTCGTCGCCGGGATCCGGACCTTGACCGGACAGGCGCCGCTGAGCCCCCTGTGGAGCTACGGCTTCCACCAGTCGCGCGAGCGCTATGTCAGTCAGGAGGAGCTGGTCGGCGTCGTGCGTCGCTACCGCGAGCTGGAAGTCCCGCTGGACGGCATCGTGCAGGACTGGCGCTACTGGGGGATCGACCACAGCAACTGGAATGCCGTTGAGTTCCGCAACCCGGAGTTCCCGGATCCCCGGCGCATGATGGATGAGGTGCACGGCCTTCATGCCCATGCCCTGATTTCCATCTGGCCCTCTTTCGGCCCGGGGACGAATCTCTACCGTGATCTGGAGGCGGCCGGGGCCCTGCTGCCGATCGAGACTTTCCCGCTGGACAACGGAGTGAAAGTGTATGATCCTTTCCTTCCGCAGGCGCGGGACATCTACTGGTCGTACATGAAACGCAACTTGTGGGACGCCGGGCTTGACGGGTGGTGGCTGGATGCGACCGAGCCGGTGCACAAGAATCCGCAGGCGTCCGACTTCGACTTCGTCACGGCCGGGGGGACCTACGGGCAGATGCGCAACGCCTTCCCGCTCTACTCTTGCGGCGGCGTGTATGAGCACCAGCGGGCCGATACGCCGGACCGTCGCGTGCTGATCCTGACCCGCTCGGCAACGGTGGGACTCCAGCGCTACGGGGCGCACTGCTGGTCGGGAGACCTGGTATCGGGCTGGGACGCGCTGGCCGCGCAGATCCCGGAGGCGCTCCATTTCTCGCTCTGCGGGATGCCCTACTGGAATTCGGACATCGGGGGCTTCTTCTCCGCCAACTACTATCCGGACGGGTTCCGGGATCCGGCTTTCCGCCGGCTGTATCTGCGCTGGATGCAGTTTGCCGCCTTCACGGGCATGATGCGCTCACACGGGACCCATACGCCGCGCGAAATCTTCCAGTTCGGCGGTCCGGGTGACTTCGACTTCGACGCGCAGCGCGCATGCATCCGCTTGCGCTACCTGCTACTGCCGTACCTCTACGGCACGGCCTGGCAGGTCACTTCGGCGGGCGGCTCCCTGATGCGGGCGCTGTTTCAGGACTGGCCCTCGGATCCGCGGGCGCTGTCCGTCTCCGACGAATTCTTGTTCGGGCGCTCGTTGCTCGTGGCGCCGGTGGTGACGGATGCGCTCTCGCGCGAGGTCTATCTGCCGGAAGGGGGCTGGTTCGACTTCTGGAGCGGGGCGGCGGTGGATGCTCGTCCCGGTGCAGCGGCATCGCAGGCTTCCTTCACGGTCGAATGTCCCCTGGACCGGATTCCGTTGTTTGTGCGGGCCGGGACCGTGCTGCCCGTCGGTCCGGATGTGCAATATGCTTCGGAACAGCCCTGGGACAGCCTGCAGATCCGCATCTATCCCGGTGCGGACGGCTCCTTCGTCCTGTATGAAGACGAGGGGGACGGTTACGGCTATGAGCAGGGCCGGCGCTCCGAGATCCGTTTCCGCTGGGACGACGCCGCATCCCGCCTGACGATCTCCGCGCGCGAAGGCTCCTTCCCCGGCATGCTCCGCGAGCGGGATTTCCGCATCGTCCGGGTCCGCCCGGGAGCGGGTGCCGCCCTGGACCGCGACGCCTGCGATGTCGTGGTCCGCTATGCCGGCGCGGAGGTCTCCGTCCCGCTTCCGTAGCGGGCTAGTTGTCGTACTCGATGATGACGGCGGAAGGAGTCGTGCTGAGGAAAGACGTCGTCGCACAACTCGAAGCAAACAGAGCGCAGAGTGCCAGGGAAAGGATCAGGATGAATTATATCGACTTGTAGGCGAAATCAAATACCGAAAAGCGGACAAACCGCCGATTTCAGCAATTTGTCCGCTTTGGCTCCCCCTCGGGGACTTGAACCCAGGACCCCCTGATTAACAGTCAGGTGCTCTAACCAACTGAGCTAAGGAGGAATGTTTCCTTTCGGGATTGCAAAGGTACGACATTTTTTGTTTTCTGCAAACAAAACGCTCGTTTTTTCTTTGGTTTTTTCGAGGGGCAGAAATGTCGTGGAAAAGTCGTATATTTGAAAGTTTGAAAGGCTACCCGGTTTGTGGGGCCCGTAATGAACCGAATACTATGGATGTAGATCTTCTTGCAAAGATGGTGGGGGATTTGATTCTCGAGCATGACGAAGTGGCGCTTCCGGGCGTCGGGACTTTCGTTGCCGAGTTGGTGGGGGCTTCGTTTTCCGACAAGGGATTCACGATCAATCCGCCTTACCGCAAACTTTCATTCCGCCAGCGGGAAGGGGACCCCGATTTGTTGATTGATTTTTATGCGAAGACCAATTCGCTGGAGAAATCGACGGCTGCGGACATCCTGACGCGCTTCCTGTCGGAGATGAAGGAGGTCTTGAAAACGAAAAAGTATGTCTTTTTCCCGGGTCTCGGGCGTTTGCGGGCTACGAAGGAGAACCTGTTTTTCTTCGTGCCGGATGAGGAGCTGAACATTTATCCGGAGGGCTTCGGACTGGAGCCGGTGTCGCTGAAGAGTCATGAGGAAGTGGAAGAGATCGTTGAACTGGCGGCGACTGTCGATGCGCTTGCCGATATCAACCGCACCGAAACGCTCGAGTCCGTGCCTTCGTCGTCCGAAATCCCGTCCGACAGCACCGAAACGGCTGAATCCGTGCCTGACCCCGAAACGATACTTGCGCCGGCTGACAAGACATCCACGGCCGCCCTTCATGGCGTACCTCCGACGGCGGAGGAACCGCAACCTGTCGCAGAACCGCAACCTGTCGCAGAACCGCAGCCAGTCTCCGCAGCAGCCGTCGTCGTCCCCGCCGCAGCCCCCGAAGCTTCTGCTCCGGACAAACCCTCCGCAGAGGATCGCCGGCATCGCAGCAGCGGCAGCCATATCCATGGCCATCACCACAGTCACTCCCGCAGCCGTCGCCACAAGTTGCCCGTCTGGAAGAAAGAACTGATCATCCTGGCCTCCTCGTTCGCTGCATTCCTGATCCTGCTCGCCGTCCTGGGCCGTGTCGCTCCCCATTTCGTCGACCGTTTCCTGTATAGCCGGGAGCAGCTTGAGATCCTCTATAAATAGCCGACCATGTCCGAAATCTTCTATCCGGTCTTCATCGCACCGGTCCTTCGCGGCGCCGCCGGCAAGCAGCGGGAAGAGATGCTGCCTGTCCTCGACGAAAATGGGATCGTGAAAGCCCAGATGGCCCGCAGTTTTGCCCATGACGGGTCCAAACCCCTGCACCCCGTCGTCCATCTGCAGGTCATCGACCGCTTCGGCCGCATTTTCCTCCAGAAGCGCGCGGCCGCCAAGAAACTCCTTCCCGGCCGCTGGGATACCGCTGTCGGCGGACATGTCACTTATGGTGAATCCGTCATGGAAGCGCTCTACCGGGAAGCCCGCGAGGAGATCGGCCTGGCCGAGTTCAATCCGATCGATCTGGACACCTATATCTGGGAGTCGGAGACCGAGCGGGAATGGGTCAATGTCTATGCCGCCGTCGGCAACTTCGACCTGCATCCGGTCAATGATGAAGTGGAGGAGGGCCGTTATTGGACACCGGAAGAGATCCTCGCCGCCTGTGGCAAAGGGATCCTGACGCCCAACTTCGAGCAGGAATATCAACGGATCGGCGCTGCCCTCCAAGCCCTCTTGTAAAATGAGTGCAATTCCGGTCGGCAAATTCATCACGGATCAGCTGTCGGTATGGCCGCTGGCCGCCCGTCATTTCCGGGATCTTAAATCCGTGCACGTCAAGGATTTGTCTGTCAACGGAATCCGCGTCCAGGCGCAATGCAATCCGGCCCGGATCCAGTCCTCGCTGGCCGGCGATCCGGATGAGACCTTCACGCCCGAGGGTTGTTTCCTCTGCAAGGAATACCGCCCCGCAGAGCAGTTTCACCTGCGTTTCGAAGGCCGTAAAGGCCGCCTCTACAATATCCAGGTCAACCCCTATCCGATCTTCCCGAACCATCTGGTCATCGCGCGCGATACGCATTGCGACCAGTCGATCTGGCGCTGCTATGTCGATATGCTGGACCTGGCGCGGGACTTGCGCGGCTTCACCGTGTTCTACAACGGACCCCGGAGCGGCGCCTCCAAGCCTGACCACATGCATTTCCAGGCTTGCCCCTCGGGCCTGATGCCGCTGGAAAACGCGCTCAACCAGGCCGTCCGGGACCAGGCGGACGCCCTGCGCCACCTGACCTGTGTCCAGGATGCGCACTTGTATCACTTCCAGAAATTCACGCGCGGCATCTTCCTGATCCGCTCCCAAACCGTCAAGTCGGCTGCCAAACTGTTCTACCGGCTGCTGGACTGCATACCCATCCTGCCCGGCGAGAAAGAACCGCGTTTCAACCTTTTCTCCTGGCATGCCGGTGGCGAATACCGGACTATGGTGGTCTTTCGCAGCGAACTGCGTTCGCACCATTTCCGTGCCGAAGGGACGGAGCATTACACGATGAGCATCGGCTGCGCCGACGTCGCCGGCTTTTTCATCTGCCCGGTGGAGGAGGAATTCGAGCGCCTGGACGCGCCGGTCCTGGAGCAGATGCTGGACGAAGTCAGTCTCCCGGCCGAAACGGAGCAGGATGCGGTCTGGCGCCTGACGCGTACCCAGCGCACCCTGGACGTGGGCATCCTCGCAGCCAAGGAGATCCGTTTCGAGATCATTTCCGACGGTGCGGGGACGCAAATCGTCAAATATGCCGGCGGGCGCATCGACTACAACGGGATGCTTTACGACGAACTGGTCTTCGATGCCGTGACGCCGTCCTCCCTTTTCGCCGAGCCGACCTTCATCCTGCACGATGTCACGATCGGCGTGGATTTCCATTGGGAGCGCAAGCAGGTGCAGAAATTCGCCGGGTCGCTGCGGTTCATCGTGGAGGGCGACAAGGTCCGGGCCATCAACCGCGTCGGCGTGGAGGATTACCTGTTGAGCGTTATCTCCTCCGAGATGAAAGGCTCGGCCTCGGTCGAATTCCTGAAGGCGCATGCCGTCATCTCGCGTTCGTGGGTGATGGCACAGATCGGGCGCCGGAAAGGGACGGTCCCCGGCCAGGCCGGGGCAAAAGCCGGCGACAGGGGCCTGCATGAACCGGCGGACGTCCCGGACGGCGGGGAATACATCCGTTGGTTCGACCACGACGACCATGCCAGTTTCGACGTCTGCGCGGACGACCACTGCCAGCGCTACCAGGGTCTGGGCGGCTCCTTGTCCCGCAATGCCCGCCGCGCCGTGGATGCGACCTGGGGTCAGGTGCTGACCTTCGGAGGTGAGATCTGCGACGCCCGCTTCTCCAAATGCTGCGGCGGTGTGATGGAGCGCTTCTCCACCTGCTGGGAAAACCGGGACCTGCCCTACCTTGCCGTCAAGCCGGATACGCCGGCGGAAGGCGGAGACCCTTTCTGCGATACGGCCGACGCGGCCATCCTTTCCCAGGTACTCAATGATTATGACTTGGAAACCAAAGACTTCTACCGCTGGACGGTACGGCGAAGCCGGGCCGGATGGTCCGAACTGGTCTCCTGCCGGAGCGGCGTGGATGTCGGACAGATCCGGGCGTTCGTCCCTGTGGAGCGGGGCGGATCGGGCCGCATCTGCCGCCTGAAAATCGTCGGCAGTCGGAAGACCCTGACGGTCGGCAAGGAACTGATGATCCGCCGCTGGCTGTCCGATTCCCACCTCAAGAGCTCCGCTTTCGAGGTGGAATACGACGGGGACGACATCGTCCTGCACGGCCGTGGCTGGGGCCACGGCGTCGGGCTCTGCCAGATCGGTGCTGCCGTGATGGCCTCCCGCGGATATGATTATCGACAGATCCTGGCCCATTATTACCCGGGATCCCAACTGGAACGCTTATGAAGACCAAGAGTCCCTGGCTGTGGGTGCCGACGCTGTATTTCGCGGAAGGGCTTCCCTATTTCATCGTCAACACGATTTCCGTCATCATCCTGAAAGATCTCGGGATGGACAACGGGCGCCTGGCGCTGCTGACCTCGCTGATCGGCCTTCCCTGGCTGGTGAAGCCGCTCTGGAGCCCCTTCGTGGATATTTTCCGCAGCAAGCGCTGGTGGATCGTGACGATGCAGGCCTTGATGGCGGCCGCCGTGGCGCTGCTCGCCGTGACCCTGCCCGCCTCTTCGCCGTTTACCTGGACGTTGATCTTGTTTGTCATCACCGGTTTTGCCTCAGCTTCCCACGACATTTCGGCGGACGGATACTATATGATCGCACTCGATCCGACGCGGCAGTCGGCTTTCGTCGGCATCCGCAATACCTTCTACCGCACTGCCATGGTTTTCGGCCAGGGTGTGCTGGTGGTGCTGGCCGGGTGGATGGAGAAGCGCACGGGTGCTGTGTCGCGGGCCTGGAGCCTGACGCTCCTGGCGACGGCGATCCTGCTGGCGGTAATGACGCTTTATCATTCGCTGGTGCTGCCGCGTCCCGACGAGGACCGCCTCGCAGGCCGCAAGACGGGGCGGGAGGTGCTCAGCGAATTCGGCCGGGCCTTCGGCTCGTTCTTTACCAAGCCGGGCATCGGTCTCGCCATCGCTTTCATGCTGCTGTACCGCCTTCCCGAGGCGTTGTCTGTCAAGATGCTCTATCCCTTCTTCAGCGATGCGGTCGCGGCCGGAGGACTGGGACTCGACAAGGCCGCTTTCGGCCTGGTCTATGGTACGGCCGGCGTGATCGCGCTGCTGCTCGGTGGCATCCTGGGCGGCCTGGACATCGCACGCCGGGGCCTGAAGCCGTGCCTGCTGCCGATGGCGCTGAGCCTGGCGCTGCCCTGCGCCGTATATCTGTTTCTGGCGCTGGCGCAGCCTTCCTCCATCTGGACCGTGGGCGCCTGCGTGGTCTTTGACCAGTTCGGATACGGCTACGGCTTCACGGCTTACACGGTCTATATGATGCGTTTTGCGGACGGATCGCTCAAGACCTCGCACTACGCGATCTGCACGGGCTTCATGGCCCTTTCGATGCTGCTCCCCGGCTCCGTGGCAGGTTATCTGCAGGAGGGGCTGGGCTACGTGGGATTCTTCATTCTGGTAATGATATGTTGTTTCGCAACTCTCTTCGTCACTTTGTCTGCGCGTCGGCGTTTGTCCTGACGTTGCTGCCGGCTGCCTGCCAGACGCGTCCTGCTGCGGGCGGGACGGGCGGCTTCGCCGTCTCCGCAGCGCGCTCTCCCGTCGTCAAGCCCGGCATCGAAGTCCTTGAGGCCCGGGGATTTGATGTCCTGCAAGGCAAACGGATCGGTCTGCTGACCAACCCGAGCGGGGTGGACCGCCACCTGCGCACGACCATCGACATCCTTCACCATGCCCCGGGGGTGCAGCTGGTGCGCCTGTTCGGCCCGGAACACGGCGTTCGGGGCGATGCCCACGCCGGCGACGCCACGGAGGATGCTTTCGACCCGGCCACGGGCCTGAAATGCTATTCCCTGTACGGGAAATACCGCCAGCCGACCGCCGAGATGCTGAAGGGCCTGGACGCGGTCGTCTATGACATCCAGGATGTCGGCGTGCGCTGTTACACCTTCATCAGCTCCCTGGGCCTGATGATGCGCACCTGCGCCGAGCAGGGAATCGAAGTGATCGTGCTTGACCGCCCGAATCCGCTGGGCGGCCTCAAGGTGGAGGGCTCCTATGTCCAGCCGGGTTTCTTCTCCTTTGTCGGGCAGTACCGCATCCCCTATGTGTACGGCCTGACGGTGGGCGAACTCGCGCGCCTGATCAACGGGGAGGACTTGAACTGCGGCCAGAAAGGTGATCTGGCTCCGCTGAAATGCAAACTCACCGTCGTTCCGATGGAAGGCTGGGAGCGGCGTATGCTGTATGAAGACACGGGCCTGCCGTGGGTGATGCCCTCTCCCCAGATCCCGTATGCCGAGACGACGCGCTGCTATCCTTCCGCCGGAATCGCGGGCGATGCCGGCTATCTCAATATCGGTGTGGGTTATACCCTGCCTTTCGCCTGCTTCGCGGCGGAATGGATCGATGCCGGCCGGCTCAAGGCGCGCCTGGAAGACTATGCGCTGCCGGGCGTGGCGTTCCGGGAGATCCATTACAAGCCTTTCTTCGGGGCCTCTGCCGGCAAGCTCCTGCACGGGGTGCAATACTATTACACGGATTATGAGGCGGCTTCCCTGACCTTGCTGCAGTTCTATGTGATGCAGGCACTCAAGGAGTTGTATCCGGAGCGGGATCCGTTCGCGAAAGGCAGTTTTTCCATGTTCGACAAAATTTGTGGTACGGATTATGTAAGAGTCCATTTCAAGGAGAAGTACAAGGTCTCTGATATTCTCGGGTACTGGTCCAAAGATGTTGCAGAGTTCCGGTCAATCTCCGAAAAGTATTATATCTATTAGCCTTATGAAAACTTTACTCAAATCCCTGATGGTGACCACCCTCGCGATAGCGATGGCATTCACCCCCGAAGCTTTACATGCGCAGGCCAGGCGCAGTGCGGCCGGAACGGCTTCCGGCAGCTCCGCGGCCAGGTCTTCCAATACCGGGAGTTCCGCTTCGAACTCCGCCAGTTCTTCCAGCGTTTCACGTTCTTCTTCTGCCAGCCGTTCCTCCGCTGCCACCGTGTCCCGCAGTTCTGCGGCGACCCAGAGCAGCAGTGCCGGCCGCAGCAGCGCCGGCACCGCGTCCCGGAGCAGTTCTTCCACCGCTGCGCAGAGCACGCAGACCCGTCGCAGCTCGACGACCGGCACCAGTGGAAGCGCGGCTTCCGCGACCCGGCAGTCCTCGACTTCTGCCAGCCGTTCTTCGGTCCAGCCGCAGTCCGGCACGGCCCGGCGCTCCGCCACCACGACTTCGGGCAGCAGCTCTTCCGCTGCTTCTTCCGGCAGCAACGCTTCTGGAACCTCGACGACGGCCCGGCGCTCCGCCACTGGCACCGCGGGCAGGGAGGCAACTTCTATCAACAGCGCTGATCTGGGCAGGGTTGCCACGGCATCCCGCAGAAGCGCCACCTCCACGGCCAGCAAGGGCCTGACCTCCGTCAACGAGACCGCCAAGGTCGCTTCCAGCGCATCCCAAGCCCGGATCTCGAACTACGGAGGACGTGACGCCAACATGCGGCTGGACAACCACGAAGTCTTGCGCGTCCCTCCTCGTGAGCGTGAGCGCGTCATGGTTTACGATGCTCCGGCCCACTTCTTCACCCATGACCCTCACTACTTTGGCTACCGGATCCAGGCCCTGCCTCCGCGGCCGCACAAGATGGTCCACTGGGGAGTGACCTACTACTATTACAACAACGTATACTACCGCCCTTGGGGCAGCGTATATATCGTGTGCCGTCCTCCTTTCGGCGTGTGTGTCGAGCGCGCCATGGTCAGCGCCACCCTCAGTTCCCTGAGGTTCGCCTACTACCACAACGCGTATTACACCTACCGCGAAATCGACGCCAATTATCGGACGATCGATGAGCAGAACAGGATTATCGCACGCAACAACGCGACCATAGCCGCGCAGAATGCGGCCATGGCGCTGAATGCCAACCGCGCGTATTCCGCCTACGAGCTCGCCAACCAGCTCGGCCTGGTCCAGAGTTACGCGAATGCCGCGACGGAATACTACTATGAGGACGGCGTCTTCTTCGTCGTCAACGCCAAAGGCCAGTACGAGGTCATCGTCCCTCCGGCCGGCGCGCTCGTGAGCGAGCTCCCGGATGACTACGAGACCCTCGTGATGAACGGGATCGAGTACTACCGCGTGGACAACACCGTTTATCGGGTCACCCTCGTCGACGGTACGCCTTATCTTGAGGTCCTCGGCCAGATGCCGACCAAGATCGCCAAACAGTACGGCTACGTTTATTAGCCCATTCCTTCATAAATGAAAAGGGAGGCCCCGCGGCCTCCTTTTTATTTACAGGAGCCGGGCGGCATCGCAGAGGACGCAGGAAGGGCCGCTGGAGAGCAGGGTGAGGTCGGCCTCTCCGGATAGCTGGGCTTCGCCGACCGGGCCGTGGAAGATGCCTTCACGGTCCATCACGTTCAGCAGCTGGCGGGCGACGGCGGGGGCGGGGTCGATGAAGCGGATCTCGGTATCCGTGTGTTCGCGGGCGACTTTTCGCAAGGTCTCCAGCAGGAAAGGGTAGTGGGTGCAGCCGAGGACGATCGTATCGGCACCGGCTTCCAGCAGGGGAGTCAGGCTCTCCCGGACAACGGCTTCGGCGTGGGCGCCGGTCAGGTCCCCGCTTTCCACGAGCTCTACGAATCCTTGCCCGACGTGCTCTGCGATATGGGCTTCATCCTCATAAAGCCCCCTGGTTTTCAGATACTTGGAAGCAGCCAGGGTCCCTGCGGTCGCCAGCACTCCGACGACGCCGGACTTCGTGCCTAAGGCGGCCGGCTTGACAGCCGGTTCCATCCCGATGAAGCAGATGTGGTCCAGGCGGCCATCAGACCATTCCCGGACGGCTTCGGACGGGCCTTCGGAGAAGGCCGCCCGAAGCGATGCGATGGCGGCCGCCGTGGCGGTGTTACAGGCGACGACGATGATTTCAGCGCCCCGGCGGACCAGGAGCTCCGTGATTTCCCGGGCGCGCTCCTGGATGAAAGAGGGGGATCGGGTGCCGTATGGGCAGAACGCGTTGTCCGCGAAATAGATGTAGCGTTCTGTGGGCAGCAGGCGCCGGATCTCCCGGAAGACCGAGAGACCGCCGATACCGGAGTCGAAAATCCCAATGGTAGCCATCTCTAAGCAAAGATAACCCAAAAATCGCTATCTTTGGAGTATGAAGCGAAAAATCTTATCCCTTTTTCTGGCGTTTGCCGCCGCTGCCGCCTGGGCGCAGCCTGTTGAAGCCGTTTTCTGCGTTTCTCCTTCCGGTGACGATGCGGCGTCCGGTTCGATGGCCAGCCCCTGGCGGACACCGGAGGTGGCGGCGAGCCGGGTCCAGGCTTATATGCAGGCGCATCCCGGGGAGTCTGTGCGGCTCTCTTTTGCCGCCGGCATTTACAGTTTGCGCGCGCCGCTGGTCTTTAAAGACCTGACTGCTGCGCTGCTGCTTTCGGGACCCGATACGGCGGAGGCCGTATTGTCGGGGGAGACGGAGATCCGGGGCTGGGTGCCGGTCACGGATCCCGGAGTCTTGCGCAGGATGTCTCCCGCTGCCGCCGGACGGGTCGTCCAGGCGGACTTGAGGACCAACGGGGTCACGGATTTCGGCGATCCGATCGACCGGACGAACCGTATCGATCTGTACTGCGGCGGTGTAAGGCAGATCCTCGCCCGCTGGCCGGACCAGGGATTTACAAGGGCCGGACGTGCTGTCGGAGGGACGCCCCTGCCGGATACTTGGATTCATGTCCTGGGCACAGCCGAGGGTAGGCTCGAGTATCAGGATGAGCGGATGGAGCGCTGGATGCAGGAACGGGACCCTATTCTGTTCGGATATTGGTATTGGGACTGGGCCGACCAGTACCATCGGCTGGTATCCCTTGACCCGGAGCGGAAGGTCTTTACCCTGGACGAACCCTGGAGCCGCTACGGCTATCGCGACAGCTGTCGCTATTACGGGCTCAACCTGCTTTGTGAGTTGGATGCTCCCGGCGAGTACTATGTCGATCGGGAAAAGGGCGTGATTTATTGGATCCCTTCCATAGAACTGGAAAAAGCGGAAACGACGGTCTCAGTCTTCAAGGATGAGGCCATGATCCTTGGGGAGAACTGTCCCCGGCTGACCCTCTCCGGACTCCGGCTGGAAGGGGGCCGTCGCGGTGCGGTCCGTATCCGGGGCGGTGAAGCCAACGTCATCCGGGATTGCCGTATGGCCCGTTTCGGGGAGACGGCGGTGGTGGTCGAAGGAGGTCATGGCCATGCCGTGGAAGCTTGCCTGCTGACCGAACTGGGCTGCGGAGGCATCTCCATGACCGGCGGAGACCGGAAAACGCTGGAGCCTGCCGGGTTTACGGTATGCAATACGATCATCGACCGTTTCTCCCTCTTCAAGCGCACGTATGAGCCGGCCGTTTTCTTCCACGGAGTGGGCTTGCTGGTCTCGCACAACCGCTTCTCCCATTCGTCGTCTTCGGCCCTGCGCCTGGAAGGCAATGAGATCACGGTCGAATACAACCAGTGTTTCAATTTGGTGGAGGAAAGCGACGACCAAGGCGGGTTCGATACGTTCATGGATTATTCGTACCGCGGCATTGTCTTGCGCTACAACCATTGGCGGGACATCAAAGGGGGATCCTACGCCGGCGCTGCCGGCATCCGTTTCGACGATCTCGTTTCCGGCCAGCTGGTCTTCGGCAACGTGTTTGAGCGCTGCGGTGGCGGCGGCTGGTCGGGCGGCGGCGGTTTCGGCGGCGTGCAGATCAATGGCGGCCGTGACAACCGTATCTTCAACAACCTGTTCTTCGACTGTCCGTATGCCGTGTCGGGCGGTGCTTTCCAGCGTGGGAAATGGTTTGAAGCGTTGGAGGGTGAACTCAGCCGGCAGTACCTGAGCCGGGTGGACATGACCACGCCCGCCTGGCGGGAAAGGTATCCTGACATGTTGCCGCATCTGCAAAGTCCGGAAGGATATAATTATGTGGAACGTAACCTGGTCGTGAATGCGAAGAGCCTGCTCTTGCAAAGGTCCCCGGGCTTCCTCACCGGGGGTAACATTGTCATGCAGAGCGTGCACCCGATGACGCATTTCCTGCAACCGCC
The DNA here is from genome assembly GCA_017471045.1 of Bacteroidales bacterium. Taxonomy (GTDB): domain Bacteria; phylum Bacteroidota; class Bacteroidia; order Bacteroidales; family UBA932; genus Cryptobacteroides. The sequence continues at coordinate 19,543 of JAFUWZ010000011.1, read as the reverse complement.
TGTGCTGAAAGAGCACGGGTTGGACAAGATCCCCTTCGATCAGATCGGAGTCCGGCAGAACCGCTGGAAATAAACGGACTTTTGCCTATATTTGTCAGATTGAACGAAGAGTATGACAAGTCAGGATCAAATCAAGGATTTGCACGAGCGGGTGTATGCCCTCGAAAAGTATCTGGATATCCCCGGCAAACGCGCGGAAATAACTGAAAAAGAGCTGCAGACCCAGTCCGCCGGCTTCTGGGACAACCCGAAGGCCGCAGAGCTTTTCCTGAAAGGGATCAGTTCCGTCAAGTCCTGGGTCATCGCCTATGACAAGGCGTGCGGAGCCGTCGATGATCTCGATGTGCTGTATGACTTCGCGGCGGAAGCTGCGCAGTCCGAGCCCGAGCAGGCCGACGGCCTGGCCGAAGTGGTCGAACTGGATGCCGCCTACAAGGCGGCGCTTTCCGAGGTGGAAGCCCTTGAATTGCGCAACATGCTCGGCGGCGAAGGCGACAACCTGGGCGCCGTGCTGACCATCAATTCCGGTGCTGGCGGCACCGAGGCCAACGACTGGTCCGCTATGCTGATGCGTATGTATCTGCGATGGGGCGAGCGCAACGGCTATAAGATGACCATCACGGAACTTCAGGAAGGGGACGAGGCCGGCATCAAGTCCACCACCATCGAGGTGGAGGGTGACTATGCCTACGGTTATCTCAAGGCGGAGAGCGGCGTCCACCGTCTGGTCCGTATTTCCCCGTTCAATGCCCAGGGAAAGCGGCAGACTACCTTTTCCTCGGTCTTCGTTTATCCGCTGGTCGATGACACGATCAACATCGAGATCAAGGATTCCGACTTGGAGTGGGATACCTTCCGCAGCGGCGGCCATGGCGGCCAGAATGTCAACAAGGTCGAGACAGGCGTGCGCGTGCGGCACCTGCCGACCGGCATCGTGGTCGAGAATACCGAGACCCGCACCCAGATTGGCAACAAGGAGAACGCCCTGCGCATCCTGAAATCCCGTCTCTATGACCTGGAGCTCAAGAAACGCCAGGAGAAGCAGGCAGAGCTCGAAGGACAGAAACGCAAGATCGAGTGGGGCTCCCAGATCCGCTCCTACGTCCTGCACCCCTACCGCATGGTCAAGGACCTGCGTACCGGCTACGAAACCGCCGACACCCAGGGCGTGCTGGACGGCGACCTCAATGAATTCATGAAGAAATTTTTGATGGAAAACTAATATGACACAGTTCAAGTATGCACCGATGTTTCAGTTGGGGCCGGACACCACTGAATACTACAAGATTCCGGATTCGGAGAAACTGGTAAAGACCGTAAAGCTGGGAGAGGTGTGCGGAAGCGGGGAAAGGACGATCCTGGAAGTCAGCCCCGAGGCCCTCACGCTGGTTGCCCAGCAGTCTTTCCATGACTGCCAGTTCATGCTGCGCCGCGCCCACAATGAGCAGGTGGCCGCGGTCCTTCGCGACCCGGAGGCCTCCGACAATGACAAGTACGTTGCACTGCAGTTCCTGCGCAATGCCGAGACTTCCGTGAAGGGCGTCCTGCCGTTCTGCCAGGATACCGGTACGGCCATCATCCACGGCGAAAAGGGCCAGCATGTGTGGACCGGCTTCGAGGATGAGGAGGCGCTGAGCCGCGGCGTGTTCAACACCTACACGCAGGAGAATCTCCGCTATAGCCAGAACGCACCGCTGGATATGTACAACGAGGTCAACACCAAGTGCAACCTTCCCGCCCAGATCGATATCGAAGCTGCCCAGGGCAGCGAATACCGCTTCGTGATGGTCGCCAAGGGCGGCGGCTCGGCCAACAAGACCTACTTCTACCCGATGACCAAAGCTACCATCCAGAATGAAGGGACGCTCCTCCCGTTCCTGGTTGAAAAGATGAAGAGCCTGGGCACCGCCGCCTGTCCGCCTTACCACATCGCTTTCGTCATCGGCGGGACTTCGGCCGAAAAGAATTTGCTTACCGTCAAACTGGCCAGCATCAAGTATTACGACAACCTTCCTACGACGGGAGACGAGACGGGCCGCGCCTTCCGTGACCTTGACCTCGAAGAGAAGCTCCTCGTGGAGGCTCAGAAAATCGGCCTGGGCGCGCAATTCGGCGGCAAATATATGGCCCACGACATCCGCGTGATCCGTCTGCCCCGCCACGGCGCCAGCTGCCCGATCGGGATGGGCGTCAGCTGTTCGGCAGACCGCAATATCAAGAGCAAGATCAATGCGGACGGCGTATGGATCGAGAAAATGGACACCAACCCTTCGGAACTCATTCCCGAAGCCTATCGCCGCCCCGGCGAAGGCCCCCAGGGCATCGTCATCGATTTGGACAAGGGTATCGACTCCGTCCGTTCCGAGCTCACCAAGTATGGCGTTGGCACACGCGTAAACCTCAACGGGACGATTATCGTGGCGCGTGACATCGCTCACGCCAAACTCAAGGCCCGCCTTGATGCGGGCGAGGCGATGCCGGCTTATTTCAAGGACCATCCGATCCTGTACGCGGGCCCGGCCAAGACGCCTGCGGGGTTCCCCTGCGGCAGCATGGGACCTACTACCGCCAACCGCATGGATCCGTATGTGGATGAATTCCAGGACCATGGTGCCAGCCTGGTCATGATCGCCAAGGGCAACCGCACCCAGGCGGTGACGGATGCCTGCCGCAAACATGGTGGATTCTATCTGGGTACCATCGGCGGCGTCGCGGCCGTTTTGTCACAGAACAGTATCCGTTCCATCGAGTGCGTCGAGTATCCGGAACTCGGCATGGAAGCCATCTGGAAGATCCGCGTCGAAGACTTCCCGGCCTTCATCCTTGTGGATGACAAGGGCAACGACTTCTTCAAGACCCTCGGACTGTAAGGCGCTCCCCCGCGATGGCGAAAGGCCGCAATCTGCCGCTCAAGATCCTGGGAATCATCCTCGGGACGCTACTGGGACTGGTGCTGCTGGTCTTGGTGGCGTGCCAGGTCTTTTTCCACTCTTCCGCGCTGAAGAACGCTGCGCAGAAGCTGCTCTCCGCCCAGGTGGACGGGACTGTCAGCATCGGTGACGTGCGCCTTTCGCCCTTCCGGCAGTTCCCGGACGTGAGCCTGTCGGTCGAGGACCTGCTGATTACTTACCCGCATGACCGCTTCGCCCCGCTCGCTGCGGAAGGGGAGGAAGGCCGGGGTGCGGAAGTGGACACCCTGCTCTATGCCGTGCACCTGTATGCCGGTGCCGATGCAAAGGCTTTCCTGCTGGAGAAACGCCTGCTGGTCCATAAACTTTTCCTGGACCGCCCGCTGGCCTTCGCCCGCCGATACGACGACACCACCGCCAACTGGCAGGTCCTGAGATTTTTGACGCCCAAAGACAGTTTGAAGGAGCCCTCCTCCTTTGACCTGGCGGACATCCGGCTGGAAGAGCTGTCGGTTTCCAAGCCCCGAATCGTGTATTCCGATCGGCCCCGGGATCTGCAGGCCAAGGTGGTGTGGAATAAATTCCTGGCGGACGGATCGTTCGTACCGCGGACGGACAGCTCGGCAATCGACGCCCGTTTTTCCTTACGGGAACTGGAACTGGGAACCCTCCTGGAGACCCTGGGCCATTCGCTCAGTCCTGCGCTCGCCGCGCTCAGCACGGACGGCCGCCTGTCCATGGATGCCCGGATCGCCGGCCCGCTCCGGCTTGATTCGCTCGCTGCACTTCCGCCGTTCCAGCTGAGCCTGGACCTGCCCAAATCTACATGGTCCTGGAAGGGGTTCTTCGACGGCGCGGACCTGCAACTGACCGCCCAAGGCGAGAATACGGAAGCGAATATCAAAAACGTGACAGTGGACGATTTCGTGTTCCACCTCGACGGCCTCGACCTGTCGGCGGCCGGCGGCGCCCGGGACCTTCTGGGTAAGGATCCGCTTTACAAGGTGGATGCGAAGGGCTCGGCTGACCTGAAAAAGGCGGTCGGCTATCTGCCCCGGTCGCTCCGTTCCGCCTTTACGGCTTCCGGCAAGGTGGATCTTGACCTGGACGGGACGATACGGCAGTCGCAGTTGAGCCTGTACAAGTGCTCCGGCGCTGATCTCAAGGGCAGGCTGGCCGGCGACGTGATCCGGGTCGAGGACAAGCGGGACACGATTGCGTGTTACCTGCGCCGGCCCGTGGTCAATCTCGGCACGATGGCGAGCGCCGTGGATGCCAAGGACCGCGCCATCGCGGCCACGGCCACGGCCGACAGCATTGACTTTGACCTGGGATCGTCGCTCTGCGCCCGGGGGCGGAATATCCTGGTCTTTGCCCAGAATTCCACCAAGGCGATCAGCGCCGGTTCGAAGTGGCATCCGTTGATCGGTAAGATCACGGCGGACCAGCTGGTCGTGCGCGGTGCGGATTCGTTGATTGTCGGGATGCACACGACGCAGAACAAGTTTACGGTCACGCCCCAGGTCCAGGAAGACCAGGTGACGCCGTACATGAGGCTGGAAAGTGACAATTCCCGTATGTTCTTCAAAAATTCCGCAGCCCTTCTGGCGGCGAAGGATGCCTCTTTCCTGGCCTCTGCACAGGTCCAGCTGCGTTCCAAGGCGGCCCGGGACACGACGCGCCGACGCTGGCGGGTATCCGTGGACAGTACCGGCGTTCCGGATTTCCTGCGCGAAAAGGATTTTCGGGCATCCGACATCTCGTTCCAGGTCAGCCAGTCCGTGAGCAAACTGCTCCGGGAGTGGAATCCCGCCTTGCAGCTCAGTTCCTCGGAGGGCTTGTTCGCTTCGCCCGCATTCCCGCTCCGGAGCCGCTTCTCGGGTCTGTCCGCTTCGCTGAAGGACGACAAGATACAGGTCGACAGCGTCCGGATCACCTCCGGGACCTCCGACCTGTCGCTCTCCGGCACGGTCGAGGGCCTGAAGAGAGGCTTGACCGCGGGCCGGACGATGCTGAGGATCAATGCGAATGCGTTCTCGGACCGGTTCAATCTCAACGAGATCATCGCCGCCTTCGACAAAGGAAAAACGGAGGAACGTCCGGCTGCTGCCGGAGAGAATGAACCTGTACAGATCGACGCGCTGGCCTATGACAGGCAGGTGGCGGTGGATTCGATCGTGGTCGAGGAGGTCCCGGAGAGATTCAATCTCTTCGTAGTCCCGGCCAACGTGATGGGAGATGTCCACCTGAATGTCGGCCATCTGGATTATTCCACGACCGTGCTGGAGGATTTCCAGGTGGATGCCTCAATGCAGCAGCGCTGCATCCGGCTGGACGGGGCGCGGGCGCGCACGGACATGGGAAGTTTCGACCTGGATGCCTTCTACTCGACCAAGACCAAGCGGGACCTGGCGGTCGGTTTCGGACTGAAACTGAGCGACGTGACGGCGGAGAAGGTGATCGACTTCTTCCCCAAGATCGACGAGGTCGTTCCGATGCTCAAGTCATTCAAAGGCAAGCTGGACTGCGAGATGGCGGCGACGACCCAGATCGATACCAACATGAACTTCCTGCTTCCGACGCTGGACGGGATGTTCAAGATCCACGGTCAGCAGTTGGTGCTTGAGGATCTGGGCAGCCTGAAGAAGATCGCCAAAACGTTGATGTTCAAAGACCAGATGACAGGCCGTGTCGACGAGATGTCGGTCAACGGAGTGATTTCGGACAACACCCTGGAGGTCTTTCCGTTCATCCTGGCGATCGACCGTTACACCGTGGCCCTGCAAGGTGTGCAGCGGCTCAACAAGAGTTTCGACTACCACGTCTCGCTGATCAAATCACCGATCCTGCTGAAGCTGGGCATCAACATTTTCGGGCCGTCGTTCGATGCCTGGAAGTTCCGTCTCGGCAAGCCGAAGTACCGCACGACAGCGGTGCCGCTCTTCAACGAGGAGGTGGACAACATGCAGCTCAACCTGGTGTCTTCCATCAAGAACGTCTTTACGAAAGGCGTGGACCGGGTCCTGCAGGAGAGCCACGAAGCGCAGGCGGTCATCGCGGACCGGAAGCGGGCCGTGTCCTATGATTCCTCGACGGAGGAATTGCTGACGCCCCAGGAGCAGAACGAGTTGGAGCGGATCATGATGGAGCAGGAACTGGAGGAGGAGACGGCGGCGCTCAACGAAGAAATCGACAAGATTATCGAAGGGATGTTGTAGGCCTTTGGGGTTCCGTATTTTTTGTTAACTTTGTCGTCCTGGCCGCGGCACGTGAAGTGCGCTGCCGTCCTCCGGTTTTCTGCGGGTGTGTTGGAATTGGTAGACAACCCAGACTTAGGATCTGGTGCCGCAAGGCGTGAGGGTTCGAGTCCCTCCATCCGCACAGAAAGCGCTCCACGCTGTATTTCACTGATTTATGGGTGGCAAACCTGAAAGGGTACCAAAAATAGTGGAGCTTTAGCCCTGTGCCGCAAGGCACTCTGCTCTTTCCCCTCGGTTTTGATTCTCCCCGCTCTTCGAGCCGACGGCAGAACTCTTCAACTGCGAGAACGTCCGAGAGAAAAGTTCGAAAATCTGTTTTTTCGTGCGTAAAGGGCGAGGATGACAAGGTCGGCGGACATAAGGACCAGCATGCCGGCGAGTCCCGGGCCGCCGATGAGGAGGTCATTGGCAGGTTGGACGAGCAGGTTGCTCATGCCGACGAGCCCGTTGAAAGTCCCGTGCAGGATGGCAGGGACGATGACGGAACCGGATAGCTGGCGGAAATACAGCAGCAGGGGTGTCAGCAGTATGCACAGCAGCACCATCATGAATACGCCGGCGACGGGATGCTGGGGATAATTGTGGCCGTTCAGGATCAGCGGGAAATGCCACAGCCCCCAGATTGTACCGATGATCAGGCTCTGGACCGGCAGGGATTTCCCTTCAAACAGTTTGGGCAGCCAGCCCCTCCATGCCACTTCTTCTCCGAAGGCGAATAGGGCGTTGAGGGTGATTCCGGCAAACATCCCGCTCAGTGTCGTGAGGGCTATGAAGCCGCCCAGCCCAATCCCTTCGGGCATTTGGGCCATCGCCTGCTGCACCATCGGGTTGTCCGGGCTCCAATGGGCACCCGGCATCAGGAGGGATACGCCCAGGATGGCAAAGGCGAGCACTGGGATCAGCAGCCAGCCGATCAGCCACCAGCGGTTAAGGCGCAGCGAGATACCGATGTCCTGAAGGACGGGCTCCTTGCAGATCACTTGCGTGAGGACGACCGCAATCAGCGGGAAGAACATGCACAGGGAGGTCAGGAGTCCTTTTACGATAGCGCCGGCCATCCCTTCCGGAGCGAAATGGATGCTGAGGCCGGCTCCCATCACCGGGGCGAAGGCAAACAGGAGGAATAGGAGGAGTTTCTTTCGGTTCATGGCTGTGAAGACTTGATCCGTCCGTGTTTTCTGAGCGCTTCCCGGAGAATCCACTGGAGCTGTGCGTTGGTACTGCGGAGTTCGTCCGCAGCCCAACGCTCCAACGCTTCCATCATCTCCGGGTCCGCCCTGAAGACAAAACTCTTGACGCTGTCTTTTTCCTTGGCCATATCAATAGAGACTGCCGGAATTGACAACAGGCTGGGCGGGTTCATCGCCGCAGAGGACCACCAGCAGGTTGCTCACCATCGCGGCTTTCCGCTCCTCGTCCAGATCGACGACGCCTTCGTCTTTCAGCTTGTCCAGGGCCATCTTGACCATGCTTACAGCGCCGTCCACGATCTTCTCGCGCGCGGCGATGATGGCATCCGCCTGCTGGCGGCGCAGCATGACGGCCGCGATCTCCGGAGCGTAGGCCAGGTAGTTGATCCGGGCCTCGGTCACGTGGATGCCGGCCATCGCGAGACGGTCGTTGAGGGTGCTGACCAGGCGCTCGTTGATTTCCTCGGCATTGGAGCGGAGGGTGAGCTCGTCGGCCGAATCGGGGTTGTCATAGGCATAGCAGCCGGCGACCTGGCGGAGGGCGGCGTCACTCTGGACCTTGACGAAGTTTTCGAAGGCCTGGGAAAGATAGCGGGCGGCGCTGGCTCCTTTCTGGCCGGCGGATACGGGGGCCAGGGACTGGCTGTCAATCTCGAAGAGGGCCTTGTATGTGTTTTCCAAGCGCCAGACGAGCACCATGCCGATCAGGACGGGATTTCCCGACTTGTCGTTGACCTTGATCGGCTCCGGGTTGAGGTTGCGGGCGCGCAGGCTCACGCCTTTCTTGCTCAGGAAGGGATTGACCCAATAAAAACCCGTCCGGGAAAAGGTGCCGCTGTATTTGCCGAAGAACACCAGAACCTTGGCTTCATTGGGCTCGAGCTTGATGAAGCCGTTCATGCACAGGGCGAAAATGAGCAGAAGGATGATGCCTGGGATGGCATAAACCGCATCCCCGTCTGCCAGGACGAAACAGTAGATGGCGCCGGCCAGGAGGGCCAAGGCCACCAGAAGGGCCAGAAAGCCGTTCAATACAAAACCCTTGTAGGCGAATTCCTTGTTTTCCATGTCTGAATATTTTTGAGTAATATCATTTTGATATCACAAAGATATACTCTAATCCCGGAATAAACAAGCCTTTTCTATTATTTTGGAAAAACAATGAGTGATGGCCAACGATCGATGACTTGCCGGTCTTGAAATACAAAACGCCCTATCATATGATAATCACCTTTCCCTCTCCTAGGTTTTGCAGGCAGATATTCCCGAATAATGTCGGAGTCTGCGTAAAAGACAACATCTAGCAGCCGTTGCTTCTCTTGATAATACCGGGGCCGTCGCCGGCTGGTTGTCCATTCTCGGATCGGTACCGGCTCACCTAATTTTGGAATATCGTTCACGGTCAGGTACATCTCGGATTCAGAACTGCGGGCATAATAATCTAAATACATCCAGTGAAGGTCTGAAGCCTTGTCATCGGGGATACTGGCTTCGTTGTTGAGCAACTGAAAACAAACAGAATAAGAACACAAACTGAATGAAGTGAGAAACGTGTGCTTTTGTTGCGTATAATACTATAACCTTATATTTGTCTTCATAAATCATTAATCTATGTGAACCCTGTCGCTATTTTGATGGCCCTGTCTTTATCCCTAGGAAATAATAACTACACCAAGTGTTTCGCTGCGAATCCTGTGCCAGGCTCTTCTCAGTGGCGGGATGCGGGAAAGTGTCATCCATGACAGTGCTTTCATCAAGCATTATTTCGCTGAGCGCCTGGGTCGCTCTTTCCGACTCACCGTCTATTGGCGCATCGGTCGGTTCAAGTATACCCCGACAGTCGAGGTGAAGGCATACGACCCGTGATCAGGCTTTCTCCGGATAGCCGGCGTAGTGGCACTGGAGAAGCCGAGGGCGGGAATCGCCGGGGGTGGCGGCGTGCCAGTTGTGCAGGCTCCCGCCGAGGCAGTTGCGCCACTCCTTGCAGCGGGCGCAGGGGGCATCCTGGGCACAAAAAAGGCCGTTTTCGTGCCCGCGGGCCCAGTCGCGGTGGCGGAAGGGCTGGAAGCGCTGCTCCCAAACTTCGTAGAAGTTGTCGGTGTAGATGCTGCCCTGGGAGAAGAGGTCCCGGTCGATGTTGGGACAGGCGCAGATGCGGCCGTCGATCAGGACGGAGGCGATGTTGATGCCGGCCCGGCAGAAGAAGCGGTTGTCCCGCACCCGTTCCTCGTAGGGACCCAGGTAATCCTCGCAGCTGAACGTCACGTGCATGGGTCCGCCTTCCTGCCGCTTCGACACGATGAAGTCCATCAGGCTCCGCCACTCGGCGTCGGAGAGCCGCATATCGGGATCGTGGGCGGCGCGCCCGATCGGAATGATGGTGAACAGACGCCATTGCCTGACACCCAGATCGCTCAGGATGCGGTGGAGCGCGGGCAGTTCGGAGAGATTGCGCCGGTTGACGCAGGTGACAACATCGGAAGTCAGGCGGGGCTCACGGGCACAAAGTCCGATGGCTCGCAGTGCCCGGCGGTAGCTTCCCGCGTGGCCGCGCATCCAGTCGTGGGACGCTTCCCCTCCGTCGAGGCTGATGGTCAGGGACCGTATCCCGGCCTGCATGAGCCGCCCGTGCATCGCTTCATCGTAGAACCAGCCGTTGGACACCGCGCCCCAGGCGAGTCCGCGCCGGCGTATCTCCTGCCCCGCCGTCTCGATATCGGGCCGCAGCAGGGGTTCGCCCCCGGTCAGCACGATGACGAAATCCTCGGGCCGGTGCCCGGCAGGAATCGTGTCCAGGGCGCCGAGGAAGTCCTGCAGGGGCATGTCTTTCTCCCGGCTCTGGATGGAGCAGTCGCTGCCGCAATGCCGGCAATGCAGGTTGCAGCGGGTCGTACATTCCCAGAAGAGGTAGTTCAGTTCGTGGACTGCCACTTCGTTGTCGCGGAACAGACGATGGAGAAAAGCTTTCACACTAGCAAGACGTAAATCCAGGGTATGTACGTTTCCTTTTTGTAAAGATAGGGAATATTTGTAAATTTGACATGATGAAGTGGTTGCACAATCTGCTCAAAGGTGCGTCCCTGACGACGGCCCTGTTTATCTTCCAGGCTTGCTATGGCGTGCCGCAGCCTGCCCTTGTCGAATTTGGCTGGGCACCGATGAGTTTTTCCCTTGTTTCGGACAGGACCGGAGAGCCGTTGGAAGGCATCCGGGTAAAGGGAAAAGCGATCCAGGATGACGTTGAATATGTGGAGCTGGGTGTGACCGATGCGGATGGCCGGTGCCAGGTGGGGATCCCCTATGAGCGGAATGAACTGGGACCTTACCTTCGCTTCGAGGATCCATCTGGCCAGGTGGCTCCCAAGGATACGATGCTGGCCGACCTGCGTGAGCGCGAGATCGTGATCCGTCTTAACCCTCAAGGGCAGTAACCATGCGGGTCCGATTGCTTTTTGTCTGGCTGCTGCTCGGATGGAGCCTTGCTGCATCGGCTCAGTGGGTGGGGCCTTCCGGCCCGACGAGGGTCCGTCGGTCCTACCGTTTGCCCCAGAGTCAGCGTTTTTCCTTGGAACTGGGAACAGGCTTTCTTCCTTTGCATGCACTCTTGCAGGAGAACTCACGCCGGTATGACAGATCCCTGGCCGAGCTGGGGCAAGAGACGAGTTTTATGGATGGAAACAAGTTGAATATCAGTCTGTCCGGCATCTATCATGTAAGATATGGCTCTGAGCTGGTCCTGACGGGCTGTGCAACGCGTTCCCAAGTCTTGTATACCCAGTACGCTGCGTTTGGGGTCGATCCCGAAGGAAGGACCCGGTACAATCTCGCCCAAATAGAGGGGGAATGGGAGAAGCCCCTGTACTCGTACTCCCTTACCGGCTCCTACCGCCATGTCTGGAGTCCGGATCGCGCCGTTCAGTGGTACTCCGAGATCGGCCTGGGCCTGGTGTGGACCGACGAACTGTCGGTCATGCCCTCCATTACCTTGATCGGATTACGATTCGGGGGCGAACACTTCTATGTTTTTCTCGATGATTCCGTCAGTCCTTTTGCCTCGCTCATCCATGGCGGTTTAGGCTGGCACTTCTGATCCTGCCCGGGACCGTTTTCATTGTACAAAATATTGCTTACCTTTAGCGCATGAAGGTAATTTTAGTCACTGGAGCCAGCAGCGGCATCGGGTACGAAACGGCCCGTACGCTTGCGCAGAAGGGATACCGCGTCTATGCGGCGGCACGCAGGGTTGAAAAAATGGAAGATTTGCGACCGCTGGGCATCGTGCCGCTGCGGATGGACGTGACGGACGAGACCTCGATGCAGGAGGGCGTCCGGACGGTTTTGGAGGCCGAAGGGCGGATCGACGTCCTGGTCAACAATGCCGGTTACGGCTATTTCGGCGCCGTCGAAAATGTCCCGATGGAAGAGGCCCGTCGGCAGCAGGAAGTCAATGTCTTCGGCCTGGCGCGTCTGTGCCAGCTCGTCCTGCCGTCCATGCGCGCCCAGGGATCGGGCCGCATCATCAACGTCGCCTCCGTCGCCGGCCGCGTCGTGATGTATTACGGTGGCTGGTATAATGTATCCAAATACTCGGTGGAAGCGCTGAGCGACGCGCTGCGCATGGAGCTGAAGCCTTTCGGGATCAATGTGTCCATCATCGAGCCGGGCGGCATCCACACGGCGTGGGGCGTGATCGCGGCGGATCATCTGGCCGATTCGTCACGGGGCACGGTCTATGAGCAGACGGGTCTTCGGATGAGCGCGACGATGCGCAAAGGTTACGAGTCGAATCTGCTTGCGCGGCCTGCCGTCGTGACGCGGGCGATCGTGCGGGCGGTGGAGAGCCGTCGTCCGAGGACGCGGTACCGGATCGGGACCGGATCTTTCCTGCTGGTCTTTTTCCACGCGGTCCTGCCGACGCGCTGGTGGGACGCGCTCAACCGCCTGGCGGGCCGCATCCGGATCTAGCAGCCTGCCCCGGCGAGAGACCGTTATTCGCTGACCGGGATCTTCGGCGCCAGGGCGCTGAGCTGCTCCCGGACCGCCGCGTCCGGGACGCTGAAATGCGTGTGTGCGACAGCGTCATAGACGAATACGAGCGCGTACAAGCGGCGCAAGGCCGCCTCATCCCAAGCGTTGCCCGCCAGGTGGATGTCCATGATCGCGTGGCAGGACAGATGCTGCAGGATCTCCTGCAGATGCGCCTCCCAGTCTCCGGAGGGATCCAGGTCGAATCCGATCTCCCGCGTACCCGTCGCTACGGCGGCACCGAGCGCAGCCAGGTCGTTGCTGTGCAGGTAACTGTGCTCGGCAGGGGTCTCGCTGAGCGGCGGGACGATGGCGCTGCCGCCCGGACGGTACTTCCAGGGACGCCGGCCGATCTCGATGTATTCCGAATGCAGGGCGGGCGGGTTGCCGTAGCCCGCGGGCTTGAGGTATTTCTCCTTCGGATCGAAGGTCACGTCCAGCACGCGCACCTGGGAGCGGAGTTTGCCCAGGATCTTGCCGGTCGGCGAAACGATGCAGGAGCAGCCGCCAAGCTTTGAGCGGCGGCCCATCGATACGGAAGCCCGGACCACGTACGCGCCGGTGTTGTAGGCGCAGAAGGTATTGATGATGTCCAGCGCCCGGAAGGGATCGCTTCGCTGGTGGGAGCAGCCGATGATCACATCCGGCTTCCAGCGCGCGATGTTGGCGAAATTCTCGTAGAAATAGAAGTCGTAGCAGGTGAGGAAGGCGTAGCGCACGCCCTCGATGTCCATCATCAGGGGCTGGGTCCACTGCTCGGTGTAGGATTTGTCCAGACCGTATTTCTGCCACTCGCCGGCGGTCAGGTGCTCCTTGTAGTATTTGCCGATCAGGGCGCCGTCCCGGCCGAAGACGAAGGTGGCGTTGCGCGGCACGTCCCAATCGGTGTCGATCGCCCCGCAGAAAACCAGCGTGGAGCAGCGGCGGGCCGTCTCGGAGCAGGCCTGGAGCAGGGTGGGACCGTATTCGCGCACGATTTTGAGGAAATCTTCGGGCTGCGGCGTGGCGCCCGGCACTTCGCTGAATTCGGGCAGCACGACGATATCCAGGCTGGCATTGCATTTCTCCAGCTGGCGGAGGGTCCATTCGAAACTTTTGTCCAGGGCCTGGCGGTCCTGGCCGAAGAGCGGCTGGATGACACGGGCCTTCATCGGGGCCGCGAAGGAGGGAAGTGCCGCGAAGAGGAACAGCGCGAGGGTGAGGAAACGTTTCATTGGACTGCGGTTAGGGGTTTCTTTCCGAAAAATTTGTTGATGATCAGGGCGATGGCGCCGTCGCCCGTCACATTGCAGGCCGGACCGTAGCCGTCCAGCGCCAGGTAGAGCGTCATGACGAGGGCCGTCTGGTCGGGCGAGAAGCCCAAGATGGACTCCAGCAGGCCGACGGAAGCCATCAGCACGCCGCCCATCACGCCGGGGGCCGCGACAGCCGCGATGCCCTGCATCAGTACGAAATGGACATAGACGGCGAAAGGCAGCGGGGTCCCGGTGAGGTAGGCGACCGCAATGGCGGAGACGGCCAGCTTGATGGTCGAGCCGCACATGTGGACCGTGGAGCAGAGCGGGATGGTGAAATCCACGAGGTCGTCGGGCACGCCGTTCTTGCGGGTACACTCCGAGGTGACCGGGATGGCGGCGGAGGAGGAGCAGATCGAGAAGGCGGTAAAGTAGGCCGGGAGCATGTTCCAGAGGCACTTGAACGGGTTTCTCCCGGCGATCGCTCCGGCGATGCCGTATTGGATGATCAGATAGAGGATCGTCAGGACGATGCCCGTCAGGATGATCTTGGCACCGGATCCCAGCACCACGGCGATCACACCCCGGGCGCTCATCTCGCAGATCATCGTGAAGACGTACCAGGGCAGCAGGGGGATGATCACGCGCTCGATGGTCAGGCGGACGATCTTGCCGAACTCGTCAAATCCCTTGCGCAGCGCGCCGGCATCCGTCAGGATGATGCCGACACCGATCATGAAAGACAGCAGCAGGGCCGTCAGGATGTCACACACGGGCGGGATCTTGAGGTCGAAATAGGGAAGGAACTCCTTGGCCGAAACCGCTTCGGACGAGAGCTCGCCGGCTTTGAGGTAGAGCGGCAGCGTGCGGGAGGCGCTCAGGTGGGCGAAGAAGCCCGAGCAGATGGTCGAGAGGTAGGCGATGCCGAGTACAGCAAGGAGCATCTTGCCAGCTCCCTTGCCGACATGGGCGATGGCCGGGGTGACGAGCCCCAGGATGAGGAGAGGAATGATGAATTTGAGTACCTGGGCGAACAGGACGTTGAAGGTCTTGAAAATGCGCACCAGGACATCCGGTGCGATCAGCCCCAGCAGGGCGCCGCCGCCGATGGCGAGGAGGACCTTGACGAAGAGGCCGGCTTTCAGTTTTTTCATGATGTAGAATCGTCTTCAGCGTAAAGATAGGAATAAAATTGCGATATTTGTCCATGAACCGGACCTTTTCCTCATTACCGTCATGCATGTCGATCTTCCCGCCCGTCCCTTGTCCTACCGGACTCCGTCCTTCGGGGTGGAAGTCTTGGCGGACGTGGTGTACGGTCGGGCCGACGGGTACTGGAGCGAGGCTCCGGAGCGGCGGCCCTTCCCGGTCGGTATGATGGTGTGGGAAGGGATGAAGCGTCGTCCACTGGACTTGAAGATGGACATCTATCAGCCGGCCGGCGATCCGTCAGCGACGCGCCCGCTGCTGCTGATGATGCACGGCGGTGCTTACTGGATTGGCAACAAAGGCGAGAAGGGCCAGGTCGCCTGGTGCCGTCATTTTGCTTCGCTGGGATACGTGGCCGCATCGATCGACTACCGGCTGGGGTTTCGGCCGCACAAGGCCGCGATTGTGAAGGCTGAATGGGATGCCGTGGAAGATGCCGATTGCGCCTTGGTTTACCTGCTGGGGCGCGAAGACCTGCGGATCGATCCGGAGCGGGTCTTCGTCGCCGGGACCAGCGCCGGTGCGACGACGGCGCTTCATCTGGCGTATGAGGTCTATGGGGATGTCCCGTCGGAGGGCTTTCAAACCCGGCTGGGACCGGATTTCCGGATCCGGGCCGTCGGCGACCTGTGGGGCTATGTGCGGGATCTTTCCGTGCTGGAACACGCGCGCGTACCGATCCTCGCTTTCCAGTCGGAGCAGGATCCCGTCGTCCCCTTCGACCGGGGGTACCCGTTGAAGGCCCGTCTCTTCACGGACGAAGTGTTCGGCACCCAGGCCACCTGTCAGCGGGCCGAGGCCCTGGGTATCCCTTGTGTGCTGCATGTCTGCAAGGAAAAGCGGCACAGGCTCCATCTGAATGACGACTGGACCCTGAGCCTCCGCTATCAGGAGATCCGGGATGCGCTGACGGATTTTTTCGGCACCATCCTGGCCTCAGGCGGACGCTGATGCCTGCACGCGGACTTTGCGGTAGAGGTCTTTCAGGATGAGCCCGGACAGGGTGAAGCCGAAAATGGCTGTGATCGGGGCCGTGGTCCCGTTGATCTGGGCCTTGGACGAGCACCATTCGTGGCCGGCGAGATCCGCCCGACCGACCCCGACCCGGGCTTTCGGGCACAGGCACTGGTCCGTGCCGCAGGTCTGTGCCTTGCCCAGGTTGGGCAGTACCTCCTCGTCATAGACACAGAGGAACTTGCGCGCCGGGAGGGTCCCGTTTTTCCGGAAACGCTTGCGCAGGATGGCGCCGAGCGGACAACCGCGGACTTTCCAAAACTCCGCCACCTTGACTTGGATGGGGTCCAGTTTGAGAGCAGCACCCATCGCCGAATAGAAAACGGCCCGGCTCCGGCAGGCATGCAGGATCAGGGCGGCCTTGTCTTTCAGCGAGTCAATCGCGTCCACGACATAATCGTAGGCGTCGAGGTCGAAGTGGGATGCCGTCTGCTCAGAATAGATTTCCTGCACGGCTTCGATCTGTGCTTTCGGGTTGATTTCCAGTAGCTTATTCTTGAGCGCGTCCACTTTTACCTGCCCGACCGTCCGGGTCGTTGCCATGCTCTGTCGGTTGACGTTGGTGATGCAGACGCAGTCCGAATCGACCAGGGTCAGGTGTGTGACTCCGGACCGGAGCAGCCCTTCCGCGCACCAGCTGCCGACGCCGCCCACGCCGAAGATGATGACCCGGGCCTGTCCCAGGGCTTCCATCACGGGATCCCCGAGCAGCAAGGTGGTGCGGTTGTAAATCGCTTTTTCGAGTGTCGTAGCCATTTCACCGGAAAACAACAGCCAAAGATACGCAAATTATTGTGGTTTTTGCGGAACAGATGTCTTATATTTGTTTCCTTAATTTCCATTTGAGATGAGACGAAACGTGTCGATGTGTACCGTGGCCGTGCTGCTGGCTTCTTTCAGCCTCCAGGCCCAGAAACCTGCCTTGGACCATTCGGTCTATGATGATTGGAAAACCCTGAGCCGTCCTGCCGTTCCTTATGACGGCGCGTGGATGTATTATACGCTTTCCCCCCAGCAGGGGGACGGTGTGCTGCATGTGGTCAACGCGGTGACCGGCAGCGAGTGGAGCTGCCCGCGCGCCTCGGACTTCAAAATCTCGATGGACGGTACCAAGGCGGTGTACAAGATCAAACCGGGGTACAAAGAGACGCGCCAGGCGAAGATCAAGAAGAAGAAGGCGGATCAGATGCCCAAGGACAGCCTGGCCGTCCTGGACCTGCAGACCGGCGCCGTGGAGAAATATGAGTTGCTGAATGCCCTGTACGTGCCTTTTGAGCTTTCGGACTGGATCGCTTACACCAAGCATGTCGACAAGAAAGACAGCCTGCTCAAGAAAGAAGATCTTATCGTCCTGAATATCAAGAATCTGTCCCGGGACACCCTGAAAACGGTCTCCAACCCGGTCTTCAACCGGACCGGCCGGCGGATCGCCTACGACTGCACACCCGGTGCAAAGGATTCGCTCCGCCGGGCGGGCGTCTGCCTCTACGATCCGGCTGCCGGCATGACGGATACGCTGCTCGTGGCGGACAAGAAGGCGCGGCTCGGCAAGATCTACTGGAATGAGGCGGGGGACCGTTTCGCCTTTTATGCCAACCTGGATACCGCCAAGGCCGTATCCAAATGCATTGACGTCTATACCTGGGCGGGCGGTCAGGTCAGCAAGGTGCTGGACCACGCCCATGCCTCCATCCCGGAGGGCTGGAAACTGAGTGACAATCCCGGCCTGGGCTGGCGTTTCGGCGACCAGGCCCTCACCGTTGGTCTCTGTCCGGTCCCACGGGAGAAAGATACGACCCTGGTGGACTTCGAGCAGCCGCAACTGGATATCTGGACCTGGAACGAGGATTACCTCCAGTCCGTGCAAAAGCTCCGTTCCGGTACGGAAAAGAACCGGACCTACCGGTCGCTGCTGCGCCTCGGCGACGGCAGCCTGACCCGCCTGGCGGATGAGGACTTGCCGGATGTGAACATCCCGACAGATTTCCAAGGAGACCGGTTGCTGGCGTGGACGGACAAGCCTTACCGGATCCGGCAGCAGTGGGATACGGATCCCTGTCACGATGTCTATGCCGTGGATCTGCGGGACGGCAGCCGGACGCTTGTCGCCGAGGCGGTCCCCTGGACGTGGATCAGCCCTTCGCCGGACGGCTGCTGCTATGTGTTCTATGATGCCGTGAAGCGCGTTTGGATGGCTTATGCACTCGCCGATGGGGGGCTGACGGATCTGACGTCAGGTCTGGGCGTCAACTTCTTCGACGAGAAGGATGATCATCCGTGCCTGCCGCCGCCGACGGGCGCGGCGACCTGGTTCAAGGATTCACGCCACGTCGCGCTGCGGGACCGTTACGACGTGTGGGTGATCGATGTGACCGGCCGGGACAAACCGTATATGCTGACCGAAGGACGCGGCCGGGCGGAGAAGACGATGTATTTCCTGAATATGCCCTACAGTCGTCCGGAGTATTTTCCGCGTCCGACGCGGATCGATCCGTCGCTGCCGCTGTACTTCCTGACACAGAACGAAGTGACGAAGGAGGGCGGTGTGGCGATGCGGGACCTGAGCCGTCGCCGCTCCTCGCTGGTGACGCTCGCTTCCGGACCCTATAAATGGGATGCGCTGTGCATCTCCCGGGCCCCGAAGAAGCCGGTCCTGTTTTACACTCGTGAATCGTTCGAGACCGGCCGCAACCTCTATGCGGCGACCGACCTGACCCGGGGCGGGGAATTGGTGTGCGAGGCCAATCCCCAGATCCGCGACTACAACTGGGGCACGGTCGAGCTGATGAAATGGACGCGCGCGGACGGGATCGAGGCTGACGCCCTGGTGTTCAAGCCGGAGGATTTCGACCCTTCGAAGAAATATCCGGTGATCTTTTATTTCTACGAGAAAGACTCGCAGACGATGTACAGCGCCCGCAATCCTGCGCCCAGCCGCTCGATTGTCAACATCCCCTGGTTCGTGAGCAACGGCTATGTGGTCTGCGATCCGGATATCTACTACAAGCTGGACGGCCATCCGGGCCGCGACGGCCTGGAGTCGGTCCTGGCCGCGACGGATGAGCTCTGCAAGAACGCCTGGGTGGACCAGGCGCACATGGGCATCCAAGGCCAGAGCTGGGGCGGCTATCAGGTGGCCTACATCATCACGCAGACGGACCGCTATGCGGCGGCAGGCGCCGGTGCCCCGGTGTCCAACATGACTTCGGCCTACGGTGGCATCCGCTGGGGCAGCGGCATCGTGCGCGAAGTCCAGTATGAGCAGGGCCAGAGCCGCATCGGCAAGGACCTGTGGTCCGGATTTGACCTGTATTACGACAATTCGCCGGTCTTTTTTGTACCGAAGGTAAAGACCCCTGTGCTGATCATGTCCAACGACAATGATGGCGCCGTCCCGTGGTGGCAGGGGATCGAGTTCTTTACGGCCCTGCGCCGCTGCGGCAAACCGGCCTGGATGCTTCAGTACAACCGCGAAGCGCACAACCTCAACGGCCGCTGGAACTCCAAGGACCTGAGCCGGCGCCTGGACCAGTTCTTCGGTCATTACCTGAAGGACGAGCCGATGCCCGTGTGGATGGAGAAGGGCATCCCCGCGACGGAAAAGGGCCTGACGCTGGGCTATTGACGTGTCTCGGCTGTGGGCGGCGGTGCTGTTGCCGGGAGCCTTCCCCGGAGGGTTCTTTCCGGCTCCCGGCAACAGC
>JAFUWZ010000060.1 GCA_017471045.1 Bacteroidales bacterium | reverse complement strand
TCGGCTTCATGATGATCAAGTACAAGTGGGGCATCGGTGCCAAGCACTGGTTCAAGCCGTTCCCGTTCATCATCGTGGGCATCAACATCCTCATCGCCTGTGTCTCCGACTTCGAGTCCGCCGTCATGGGCTGGAACAAGTGGTGGCTCACTTCTGAAGGTGTCTGGCAGTACGGCGGCTGGCACAATGTGATGAACGGCGTGGCCGGTCTCATCAACATCATGTGCATGACCGCCTGGTGGAACGTCTACCCTTCCAAGGACAAGAAGGACATGATCTGGGCCGACATGACCTGGGTCTATATCCTCATCTACGACATCTGGAACTTCGCCTATACCTACAACTGCCTGCCGACGCACAGCTGGTACTGCGGTATCGCCCTGCTCCTCGCCCCGACCGTGGCCGCCCTCCTGTGGAACCGTGGCGGCTGGATCCAGAACCGGGCCAACACCCTGGCGATCTGGTGCATGTTCGCCCAGGTGTTCCCGCTGTTCCAGGAAACCTTCAAGAACGGCCAGCAGTGGTTCTCCTGGGCCACGCTGCCGGTCCTGTATCCCGAAGGTGTCGATACCATCAGCAAGCTCTATGAGGTGGCCGGCGGCGAAGCCGCGGTCGTGGGCACTACCGTGGATCCTTCCGTAGTGGCCGCCAATCCCACCATGATGGTCGTCATCAGCGCCCTGGCCCTGGTGACCAACCTGATTGCCATCTGCTACATCATCGCCGTCTCCAAGAAGCGTCACATCAACCCGTACAAGGAAGACGTCTTCGTGGACCAGAAGTACTACAAGGATGCCATGGCCCGTGCCGACCTTTCCTAGCCCGTCCCATCCATCCTGACTTCGAGAAGCCGTCGCAGGAATCCTGCGGCGGCTTCCTGTTTCCAACGAACGGATTTTTTTCGTACATTTGTACAAAAGAAAACCGACAAGCCATGACACTCGAATCCCAGATCCAGGAAGACATCAAGGCCGCCATGAAGGCCAAGGATACCGTTACGCTCGCCGCTGCCCGTGCCGTCAAGGGAGAAATCCTTCTTTTCAAGACCGCCGAGGGCGGAAGCAAGGAAGTGACCGATGCGGACATCCTCAAGATGGTCCAGAAACTGATCAAGCAGCGCAAGGAATCCGCCGAACAGTATGCCGCCGCCGGACGCCAGGAACTCGCCGACAACGAGCTGGCCGAGGCTGCCGCCATGGAAAAATACCTTCCCAAGCAGCTTTCCGTCGATGAGGTGAAGGCCAAGGTCCGGGAAATCATCGCCCAGGTGGGGGCTGCCTCCATCCGGGACATGGGAAAGGTGATGGGTGTCGCCAACAAGGCCCTTGCCGGCCAGTCCGACGGCCGTACCATCTCCGCCGTCGTCAAGGAACTCCTGGGCTAGGGGAACCTGAAAAACCTCCCCGGAAAGGGGAGGTCGCCTGGCAGTCGGCACGCGGTAGTAAACTGTGCGTCGTCAATTGTGCGCCTGTGCGTGATGCTGAGCCGTACGGTACTGACTGGGAGCGGCTCCGTTTCCCGATCACCTGAAGGGTTGGACGATTTTACCTCCCGTCCGGAGGTGTGCCCGCCCTGCCCGGCTGTTACTTGAGGTCCGTCATCCAGTTTGCCTGCTGGAGCTTGGAATCCAGTTCCCGGAGGTCTCTGGACAGGTCATCGACCTTCTTTTGAAGGGCATTGATGTCCACGGTGCGGACAAACTTGATCTCGTTGCGGGAGAAACGGTCGCTCCGGACATTGGCAGCGTCCAGAGTGGCGCGCAGGGTGGAAAGATGAAGGGACAGGACGTCTTTCGCGGCGATCATGCCGGTCAGGGTCTTTCCTTCCCATTCCGTCTCCTGGTTGGTCCGGTTGATCCGGACGATGAGCGTCTCCAGCTCCTGCAGGGACGCTTCCAGTTCCCGGAAGAGGTCTTCCGGCCTCTCGGCAGGCTGGTCGCCTTCCTGCACTTTCACGTTATTCTCAAGTCTTTCTCTCAATTGGGCGATCCGCTTCTGGAGATCCGCCCGCTGGTTCAATGCTTCTGCTAGTTTCATAATGCAAATATACGAAAAAAAACAATGGCCGCGATGCGGGCTTTCTCAAGCGTGTCTTTCGGATTTTTTATACCTTTGTAATCAACGACTTAATAATCCTTTGCATCAGTTAATGATGACAACTATGGCAAAGACACTGATTGCATTTTACTCTCGCAGGGGACAAAACTATGTGGACGGCAGCATCCGTCAGATCAAGCTGACTGTCCCGGAAGCCAACCTAACCGCAGGCGTGGCTATCCACGGCGCCGCCGCATCCCATTGTGACCGGGAAGTCAACCTTATTATCGCTCAAGCAAAATGAAACGTATCCTCCTTACCGCCATCCTTGCCCTTGCAGCACTGAGTGCATCGGCCCAGACATCGTTCCCGGAAGGCTTAGTCCCAAAGTTCGTAGTTTTCCATCCAGGCCTTAATCTGCTGGTAATTCATGGTGAAGTAGCGTTTCTCCTGATTCAGGGAAGCCATCTTTGCCATTTCTTCCGGACTAAGTTCAAAGTCGAAGACCTCGATGTTCTCCTGGATGTGCTTGGGATTGGAGGAGCCTGGCACAACGCTGAAACCCTTCTGGATGTGCCAGCGAATGATGACCTGGGCAGCGGATTTGCCGTGGGATTTGGCGATTTCGTTTATGACCGGATCGCGTAGGATTTCACCGTACTCGTTGGGCCAGAGTTTGGAAGTAACCCAAATGCTGTCGCGCGGGATGCCGCTGTCCTTGATGGCGCGGCCTACGCTGCGCTCGTTGCCGTAGGCATGGGCTGTATCAATGTGCCGGTAACCGGCCCTCAGGGCTGCCAGTACGGAGTTGTACGTGATTTCCCCGTCGGGGATGGAGTAGACGCCGAGTCCGAACTGCGGAATCACGACGCCGTTGTTAAGGGTAAGAGTTGTCTGGTTCATGGGTAAAGTGTTTTGTGTACATTAGCGCGGTAGTCGGAGGGAGACATCCCTATAATCCGCTTGAAGTATCGGCCGAAAAAGCTCTGTGACGGAAAATTCAGGTTCCAGGCTATCTGCTGAACCGTATTCATCGTGGAACTGAGTTGGGCTTTCGCATCCAGGATGACATAATTCTCAATCCATTCGAGCGGAGTTTTACCGCTCGTCTTCTTTACGACGGAGGAGAGATGGTTGTCGGAAGCGCTCGCAAATTCCCCGGCCATCCTTTTGTCCGATGCGATTGTGAAGATGGGAGAGCACAAGGAAAAGATCGCCCAGGCAGAGCGCCTTCCCAAGATCGCCCTCTTTGCCGGGGAGTACCTGGACGGCCCCATCCTCATTGAAATCCCGCCTATCAACAAGAATTTCAATTATTGGGCGGTAGGCGTTGGTGTCCGGTACAACCTGGCCAGTTTGTACAAGAGTCCGCGCACGATCCGCCAGGCACGGATTGCCACCGAACAGGCCCGCGCCCAATTGCAGGTCACCCGTGAGAAAATAAGCCTCGCAATGGGTGCCGCTGAATCGGACTACCACAATGCTTTCCGCCTGTTGGATACCAAAACCAAGAGTGTTTCACTGGCCCAGGATAACTATGACCAGGTCCGCTACCGCTACGAGGAAGGCCTGGCCACCCTGGAGAGTCTGCTGGATGCGTCCAACCAGCTGCTGGACGCGCAGATG
Organism: Bacteroidales bacterium; assembly: GCA_017471045.1. Taxonomy (GTDB): domain Bacteria; phylum Bacteroidota; class Bacteroidia; order Bacteroidales; family UBA932; genus Cryptobacteroides. Next base: position 44,374 of record JAFUWZ010000060.1, on the reverse strand, counting down.
CAGGAAGTGAATGCCCGGATGAGCATCGCCTACAACCGTTATAAACTCGAATATCTTGCCGGAATCATTTAATAAGACATTACCATGAATAAGCATACCCAGAAAATCATCGTAAACACCGTCGTCATCGCCCTATTGCTTTGCGCGCTGGGCTGGTTCCTCTCTCTTTTCTGGCATCCGGGCGTGGAGTACACCGACAATGCCCAGGTACGCAAGGACATCGTCCCCGTCTCTTCCCGCGTGCAGGGATTTGTGAAAGAAATCCGATTCGACGAGTTCCAGCGGGTGCATAAAGGAGACACGCTGCTGCTGATTGAAGATGCCGAATTCCGTCTGGCATTGGCCCAGGCCGAGGCCGGCTATCAGAACGCCCAGGTTGGAGAAAGTGCCGCCGGTGCCGGTATCCGCACCACTGACAGCAACATCCTGGTGACCCATCGGCCATCGAGGAGGTGAAAATACAACTCGCCAATGCCGAAGCCGACTACATCCGTTATAAGAACCTGTTGGAGAAGGGAGCCGTCACCCAGCAGCAGTTCGAAGGGGTGAAAACCCAGTACGAGGGTCTGAAAGCCAAGGTGGCTACGATGGAGCGCCAGATCGCCACAACGCGCAGTGCCCGCAGTGAACAGGAGCTGAGGCGTCTGCAGAGCCGTGCGGGTATTGACGTGGCATCCGCCGCCCTTGACCTGGCTCGCCTGAATCTTTCCTACACCGTCATCACGGCCCCCTGTGAGGGCGTAACGGGGGCAAAGACCATTCAGGAGGGAGAACTTCTGATGCCCGGCCAGCGGCTTTTTTCCATCGTCTCCGATGCAGAACCCTGGATTATCGCCAATTTCCGGGAATCCCAGTTGGGCGGCATCGCCGTGGGCTGCAAAGTAGATATTAAGGTGGATGCGCTGAAGAACTTGAAATTCACCGGAATAGTAGATGCCATCGCCGATGCGACCGGCGCCCAGTATTCGCCAGTGGCCCCGGATAATGCAACGGGCAACTTCGTAAAGATCGAGCAGCGCATCCCTGTGAAAATCAAGTTTACCGACGGCCCGTTGGATAAACTTTCCTCCGGAATGAATGTGACTTGTAAAGTGCGCCGGTAATGGCCTGGGATAACGAAAAACCGCGGCTGATGAACTTCCGGGACTGGGTCCCGGACTGGGCACGCGTGGTGCTCTACCTCGTGTTCCTGTGCTCCTTCCAGTTCTCCAACGGCATGTACTTCACGGCCTTCGCCCAGATGCAGGGGGCGTTCTCCATCACGCAGAACGACGTGGCCATGATGGGGCAGACCGTTCTCATCGGCCTGACCATGTACTTTCCGCTGGCGTTCCGGCTGAAGTTCCGTTTCACCAACCAGACCAGTTTGTTCATTGCCTCTCTGGGCCAGTGCTGCTGCAACCTGGTCTTCCCGCATCTGAACAGCCTGCCGGCCATGCTGGCTGTCTGTTTCGTGGGCGGGTTCCTGCGACTGTACGGGACCTTCGAATGTTTCTCCAACCTGCTGCCGAAGATTACACCGACATACAACTACGCCGTATTCCTGTCCTTCGTATTCTGGATCGTGCTGGGATTCATCAACGTCTTCGACATCATCTCCACACACATTATCTATGAACTGGGCTGGCAGTATGTGCATACAACAGCCATCTGCCTGACGCTTCTGACAGCCATTCTGGTGATGGTGACCATGCGTCCCTTCCGTCCGCAGCCCAAGGCGCCGCTCTACGGCATCAACTGGCTGGGATTCGTGACATGGTCCCTTTTCATCCTGAGCCTTATTTTTGTGGCGCAGTACGGCGAACAGTACGGCTGGCTGGCATCGCCCTATATCCGTATGGGGCTGTGTGTGGCTACGCTTTGCTTTGCCTACGGTATCTGGGCCATGTATCACCTGCGCCATCCGTTCATTGAAACAGGAGCCTTCAGCCTGAGGAATTTCTGGCTCATCATGTTCATCTTCCTGTGCCTGGATATCCTGCTGTCCACCCAGACGGTGCTGCTGAATACCGTAGTGACGGCTTTTCTGGGGATGGATCAGGTTCATGCAGCCGATCTCAAATGGCTGGATTTCATTGGCCAGACAATAGGAGCTGTCTTCTGCTGGTGGACGCTCACAAAACGGAAATGGTCACCGAAACTGGTCCTGTTCATCAGTTTCGCCGCCATTGTCCTGTACGCGCTGGGAATGACCGCCGCGGTTTCAGACGGGATGGATACCCGGGCCCTGTACCTGCCGCTCGTCTTCTGCGGAATCGGACATGTGGGCGTATTTATCGTCTTGACGGTCTATGCGCAGGCGACAGCCAATTTCACCTACTATTTTCAGATTCTCTGCCTGCTTGGATTCATCCGGACCGGCGTCGGGGCCCCCATCGGCGATGCCATCTACAGCACGGCGCTAATGGGTCTGATGAACCTCCGTCCGGATCTGGAACTCACGATTCGGGAACTCTATGGCTACAGCGTCATTTTCGGTGTGGGCGTGCTGGCCCTCATTGCGCTGTCGCGCTTCAAACGACAGATTTACAGTTCGGTGCCCCTGCTGGAGAGCATTTTCGTGGCTGCAGCACGCAAGTGGGATCTTAAGTCTTTCGCGAGAAAAGGAGGCCGTTCTCACGCGTAAAAAGCAGCTGCTTGCAGCGCTTCCGTTCCTGCCGATGGGCTTTCCTTTGATGCCTCCTCCGGAAAGGCGGGGAGCATCGAACTTCCTACCGGGGAAACGTAAACTATACTGCCTACGAGAAACTGTGTTTCGTGACAAACGTAGAGGACCCTACCTACCAGTATATGAATGTCTATGTGCCCGAAGGGTCCGCGACGAGCTCAGGCAAGCGTGATGCTGTCGATTCTGAGGCGCAGGATTCCGGAGGGGACCTGCGCCTCGGCGATTTCTCCGACCTTCTTGCCCATCAGGGCGGCCCCGATCGGGGATTTCAGCGAAATCTTGCCAGCCTCCAGGTCCATCTCGTGGGGGCTGACAATTTCGAATTGCATGCGGGTGTTTGTCGACAGGTTCGTGAATTCGACCCGGCTCAACAGGCAAACCCGGTCTTTGGGAAGGACGTCAGGGTCGATGACGCGTGAATGCTCCAGGATCTTCTGCAGGAAACGGATGCGGCTGATCGTTTTCCCCTGGATCCGCCGGGCTTCACGGTATCCCGCATTGTCGCTTCGGTCCCCCTGGGCACTGGCCTCTGCGAGGTCTTCCTTCACCTTGGGATAAACCTCGCCGATCAGATGCTTCAACTCGGCCGAAATCTCGTCGTATCGTTGCTTTGACAGGTATTCCATGTCACAAAGGTAGTCTTTTTTCGCGATTCCCTTCGATCCTGTCGGACCGGTTGCCGTATCCTTATAGCTCAATGGATGCTTTGTATTCACTGTCCTCGTCATTGGGATTGCCCTTGCCCCGGAAAGCGACGTAGTTCATCAGAGGGACGTCCAGGAAGAATATACGGTCTTCCCAAAAGAAAAAAGAGAAAGGGCGCTGCAGCAACACCGGTCTCGTAGAAATTGCGTACATTTGCAAGTCCGCAAATTCAGATTCGTATGGGTTGGCTTTTGTTGATATCATTGCTCTCTGCTATTGTCATAGCGGCAGCCATCATTGTCGGCAAGAGTCAAAAGAGCCCCAAAAGAATCATGCGGGAAGGGAAACTTGTGAAAAGCGAGATGGTCAACTTGGATGGAGAGGAGTTCTATGTGGAAAAGGTCGCCTTCAGGGACTGGCATGTAAGCCTTCATAACTTTTATCTGATTTCCGACAGGCTGAGTGACGGGCATACCATCGTGGAGCAGAAATGGAGTTATGAAGATTTCTGTGACGTCACCATCCGGCTTGAAGACTGCACCTATGCGCTCAACCGGCAAGTGGAAGTCATCGCCCTTGTCAGCAGTTTCAGGCCCATGCCGGTCGATGAGTTCGACCGCATTGCCCGGCCTTTGATCATGTAGCTGTTAAAACGAGATTCTAAGAATAATGACAATTCCTTCAAATATGGCAAAAGACAGATTCGACATCAAGGAAAGGGAAGGCGTGAGCTTCGCGACAGACGCCATCGTCATCGTTGACAAGGAAACCGGTGTGAACTATCTCTACGTTCACCGGGGTTACGGCGGCGGTCTTACCCCGCTGCTGGATTCCGACGGAAAGCCCATCATCACCAAGGACGGTTACAGGAAGTAGCGATGGATTGTTCTCCGCCGGAATACGGTTCATCGTCCGTTGGTGGAAAACGATCCGATAAGGAATACTTGTCGATTTACCAATAAATTAGGATTGACGGGCATTCTCCGGCGCGGTAACTTTGCCATATAACAAGTTATCGCTATGGAAAAGAGTTCGTTCAAGTGGTGGCAGATCCTCTGCATGGGGCTGCTTTATCTGGTCTTTGTATTCGCATCCTGTTTCATCGGCTTCCTGCATCCGGCCTGCTGGGCCTATTTCTCCGTATTGGCCGCCATCCTGGCAGTTGGCCCTTACTTCTGGCTGGCAGCCCGCTGGCGGAAGTTCGGTGTGGGGACGTTCTGCGCCGCACTCGTCTGCCTTTTCTGCCTTGCTACCGGAGAGGCTGGGGGACTGCTCTCCAAGGCAATCATCTTGGGCGGAGGCCTCCTCGCCGACATCGTCCGTCAGCTTGCGGGCAACAGCACCAGGAAGGCCCTCTTCTGCGCTTATCCGCTGCTGGCCATCGGAAATATAGGCTGGGTCATCCGGCTCTGGTCCGACAAGCAGTTCTACTATGACGGAGCCGTCGAGGAAATGGGCCAGGCCTATGCCGAGGGTATCAAGGCCCTCCAGACGCCCGGCCATCTCGTAGCCGTTATCGTCCTGACCGCAGCCGTTGCCGTCCTCGGCATCTGGCTTTGCGGCAGAGTCGATAAGAAATCAGACAAACTCCTGAAATAAGATGGGACTTCTCAGCAAGATATTCAGCAACACGCGTAAGCCGCAGGGGTTTTTCGGCAGGCTGATGGTCGCCGGAATGAACGCTTCGTCGGCGCTCTTGCCGTGGCGCTGCAGAACCTCGTCAATGGAGATGGTGGGGAGAATATTGCAGAAATGGCCGTAGTTGCCTTTGTCCGTGTATTCCTTTTCCGCTTCGATAAGCTCTCCGATACGGCACAGGATGGCCTGCTGCTCTTCAGGGGACAGCTTCCCGAACAGTGCGGCATAGCGCCCGTTCATGACGAGATTGAGGGGCTTGTATTCCTTCTTCATCGGCTTACTTGGAATGGAATGTTCCCTCCGGGTGCTCTGCCAGCCAGCTCTTTTCGGCATCAGAGCCCGGACGGGTATAGAGATAGTCGCAGCAGGGGTCGCCGGTGGCCAGCGTCTTGTCGCGATGCAGGCATGTGCCGATGGCATTCGCAACTGTGTAGTCGGTCCAGCACATGATCGGAAGGATATCCCGGTGACCGGTGCGGGTGGCGAGGGCACAGAGACCGCAGGTGGTGAAGCGTATCCGCAGCGAATCCGGCGTGGGGCCTTTCTCGTAATGGGTGGTCCAGTTATACTCCGACCTGATATGGTTCGCCTTGTCGATCTTACGGATGTAGGCATCCTGATACTTCTCTGTGAAGAAAGGCGTAGAGGCATACTTCCGGGCCATGAAGGGGATGGCGTAGGTGGCATTGCACATCTTGCCGTAGAGACCGTCACTCATTTTCCCGTACAACTCTTCCACCGCTTCATACAGGGAGAACCATACGGCGCCGCCTACCAGGTTCATTTTCCAGCAGTTGCTGCGGTAGGAACCGATGGAAGGTGTCTCCTTCAGCATCTTTGATAACCGACTGCGCGAATTCTTCCGGATGGCTCTTCCGTTCCAGTCGTTGTGCTCTTTCCTGAGCTCTTTGATACAGGCCGACGCCATGACGGCGAACATCGCCCTGTCGATAAGTCCAATTCTCATAACATTGCAAAAATACGAAGAATGGTTTGCAACCGGGTTGCGAAAAGAACACCCTTTTTTTGCGTCTGAAACAATATCACATGTCCAGAAAAGCATCGCAATTCCAAAAGAAAGCCATGTCGCGCATCTATCGCGGCAAGGAGATCTTCAAGCCCCTGAACACGGGCCGCATAGACGAGCACGTTTCCTGCATCCGCGAATGGATCGCCAATATCTTCTTCTATACCAAGAACGGCACAACCATTATGATTGACGCAGGATATAACTATGACCGTCTGGCCGAGAAAATGTCCTGGCTGGACATTGATCCCTCCGACATCAAAGACGTGCTGATCACCCACCAGGACACGGACCATGTGGGCGCACTGGAAAGGGACAGCGACGGACTCCTCTCACATGCCACCCTGCACATCGGCGAAATTGAGAACCGCTATCTCACCGGTGAGGTCCGACGGAAGGTATTCTTCGGCTTCTACGCACTGCCGCAGGTCTATATCGACAACCCTCGCCATCTGTTGAAGGACGGTGATGTGTTCACCATCGGTGACGTCAAGGTGGAGGCCTTTCTGGTCCCCGGACATACCCTTGGCCATATGGTCTATCTCATTGACGACAAGTACCTTTTCACCGGAGACACCCTATGGTTCGGGGCAGATGGCGGCTATAGCTTCATCAATGTCCTGGCCGTTGACAACAAACTGGCCAGGCGCTCCCTGGCAGATCTGGAGAACAGGCTGCGGAGCCGGGGACTCTCGCCGCTCGTCATCACCGGCCATACCGGATGGACAGACGACCTGGACTGGGCATTCGCCCATCGCAGCGAGGTGTGCAATTCCCTGCGCCGCAAACCGCGCGTCCACGACCCCGGGGCTCCCTATGACGGATACGATGAATCTGATGACACGGAGGCGAAAGCGCGTTCCGGGTATTTAAAGAAACAGCACTGATTATCGAACCGATGTTTTGGGGATATCGCTCCAGAGTGTTGTGTAATGCGGGCTCTGGTGGTCCCGGCTCATCTTGATCTCGCCGCTGCCCTGCGACCCCAGAAGGACCGCTCCGCGGCCGAAGGCCTTGTGGATGGAGTCGATGCTGGAAGACAGCTTCGACTCCTTTTCCAGTGCCGCCATGTCTGAGAAGAGGGAATGGGAGAAGCACTCCTCCTGCACGAGCTTCGTGATAACAACGCGTCACGGAAGGGACGATGGCAACGGACCGCCAGGATCCGGGGTATCGGAAAGCCCGCCGGACCTACCTCGTCAGCTATGACCGGGCTATCCCCACGCTCCGTCAGGCCGATCATTGCATCGGCTGCGGCCAGTGCATGGTCCACTGTCCCCAGACCATCAAGATCCCGGATGAACTCCACCGGATTGACCGGTATGCAGAAAAACTCAAACAGGATCCGGCCGTTTTGTGAGTTAACGATAAACTTCCCGGGAAAATTGATAATCATCCTCCCGGGAAGAATACCGACCTTTGCACCAGAACTAAATAACGACAACAATCATGGCACAAACACTTATCGCATTCTACTCCCGCCGCGGAGAAAACTGGGTGGACGGCAGTATCCGCAACCTTCCTAAAGGCAATAATGAGGTTATCGTGGAGAAGATTAAGGCTCAGCTCCCTGAGGCCGATGTCTTCCAGATTGACACCGTGAAGAAATATTCCGACGACTATATGGTCTGCATCGAGGAGGCTAAGCAGGAACTCCGTGCCAAGGCCCGTCCAGAACTCACCAGCAAGGTGGAGAATATGGACCAGTACGACACCATCATCCTGGGCTATCCCAATTGGTGGGGCGTTCCTCCGATGGCTGTTTTTACCTTCCTGGAGAGTTACGACTTCGCCGGTAAAAAGATTGTTCCTTTCTGCTCCCACGAGGGTAGCGGCCTGGGCGGCAGCATCCGCCAGATTAAGATGGCTGTCCCGGAAGCCAACATTACCGCCGGAGTAGCCATCCACGGGGCCTCCGCATCCCACTGTGAACGTGAAGTGAATCTCATCTTAGCACAGGCCAAATAATGAAACGTATCATCCTTACCGCCATCCTTGCCCTTGCCGCACTGACTGCATCGGCCCAGACGCTTGTCGTCTATTATTCCAAACCGGGTGAGACCTATACACCGGACGGAATCATCAACCTGAAAAAAGGGAATACCCAGGAGGTAGCCGAGCGCATCCAGAAGCTCACGAAGGCAGATATCTTCCGTGTAGAGACGGTCAAGACCTATCCTGATGACCACATGAATCTCATCGATGTGGCGAAGGAGGAGCTGAATGCCAAGGCTCGTCCGGCCATCAAGGGTGACATTGACATCTCAAAGTACGACACCATCTACATCGGCTGGCCGTGCTGGTGGGGGACTCTCCCGATGTGCATGTTCACCTTCATCGAGAAGCATGACTGGAACGGTAAGACTGTAATCCCGTTCACGACCCATGAGGGAAGCGGTTTCGGTAGCGGACTGCGCGACTTGAAGGCTGCCGTACAGGGAGCAACGGTCGCCAAGGGACTCTCCCTTCGCGGAACGGCTGCCCGCTCCAGCGACGCACAGATCGAGAAATTCGTGTCCGGAGGAAAGTGAATGACGGACAAAGAACTGATCCAGAGCCTGTACGAGTCCATGTATGGGGCAATGATTGCCAAGGATACAGTGGCGCTTGGCCGTTTACTCACTGGCGATAGCGTACTGGTCCATATGACAGGGCACCGTCAGCCCCGGAAGGAATATCTCTCCGAGATTGCCTCCGGCGTCCTGAATTACTACAGCGTAGAGACTGACTCCCTGGAAATCACCGTGGATGGAGATACCGCCCGGATGGTGGGCAGAAGCAGGGTGAATGCGGCGGTCTATGGCGGAAGCAGACACACTTGGCGGCTTCGGATGGACTCGCAGCTCCGCAAGGAAAACGGGGTATGGCGGATCGCTTACAGCAGGGCCTCCACCTATTGAGAAATTTTGATAAGCGATAAATCTTCCGTACCTTCGTGGGTATGGAAGATTTTTTGATATTCAATACGCAGGAAGACGGGAATTATCCAGACGCATACAAGGAGAATTATCACTGCCACATCCTCTGCCGCAGCGGTGAAATGCAGTTTGATGCCGTTGGCAAGACCTTCATGGCTGGTCCCGGAGACCTTGTTATCTGGCAGATGACGACGGCGGTTTCCTCTGTCAGTTATTCGGAGGATTTCGACGCGGATCTCGTGCTCATTTCCAATCCTTTCCTAAACCTCTACAACCCCGAGCAAGTATGGGCGACCAAGGGTTACATCTATATCAAGAGTCATCCGGTTTTCCATCTGGAGCCTGACGAATGGGAGGTCATCGAAGCGGATTTTGAGCAGTTCCGCCACCGGATTCACTCCCGCTTCGACCTCTTCTATGATGACAAAGTGGGACGTGTCTTCCAACTGCTTTTGATGGACATGTGGGGCATCTACTCCCGGGAGATGGAAAACCTGGATACGGACGAGACGTCGGCCCGCATCTTCATGCGTTTCCTGTATCTGGTCCAGCAGAACTGCCGGGCGCAGCGCGAGGTGGCCTGGTATGCCGACAAACTCTGCGTTACGCCGAAGTACCTGTCGGCCATTTGCCAGAAGATGACGGGAAAGGGCGGCTCGTACTGGATAGAGTACTATACCGCCCATGAGATCCTTCTGTTGCTCAACAACCCGGACCTGACCCTCACCGAGATTTCGGACCGGATGAATTTCCCGGCACCGCCGATGCTCACGCGCTATTTCAAGCGCGTCCACGGCATGACTCCGTCCGAGTACCGATCCGGGAGATAAGGGATCAGTGCGTGGCCTTCAGGTACTGCAGGTCGCCGTACCAGTAGGACGCCGTACATCCGCCGTCGGCGAGGAAGTCCGCTCCGCTGATGAACCGTCCGCGGCTGGATAGGAGGAACTCCGCCAGGTCCCCGATCTCATCAGGCGTACCGGCACGCCCCGCGGGCATTCCCTCTATCATCTTCAAGTAGCCCTCCGCCCGCGGGCCATGCAGCTCGTCGTTGGCCAGGGGAGTGATGATGATACCCGGGCTGATGCTGTTGACGGTAGCGCCGCGCCTGCCCCATCTGCAGGCCTCTCCGGCTACGCGCAGTACGTTGCAGCGCTTGGAATACTGATAAGCCTTCAGGGTGTCGGTGATGGAGGCGATGAAGGGGAGAGAGAGCAATTCTTCTACAGGCGACGTCGCCAAAGCTTCATTTTCCTCGAGGCTCAGCGCCGGAAGGCGGTGACCGGACTGGGAGGAGATAACAACGCCTGCGCCTCCTTCAGCGATAACCTTGCCGAACTCCTCCAGCAGGACGGATGTCCCGTATAGGTCCACCTGCAGGATCTTATCTACGGGAGCCTGGGAAGGGGAGACGCCGGCGGCACCTATGAGGTACTTCACGGGACCGAGCCCGGTCGCGAAATCCACCAGTTCCAGGATGTCGCCCCTGCTGCCGAGGTCGATCCGGATGGTACGGGTCTCAAAACCTGCGTCTTCCATGATCCCTGCAGCCCTGTCTGCGTTTTCGATGCTGTAATCGGCCAGGACGGTGATGCGTCCCGCACCTACTCTTCTGGCGATGGCCAGGCCGATGGAACCGGCCCCGACCAGAACGGATACTTCCTTCTTCATTGTGTTATTCGGTTTTCTTTTCCAATCCTATCTTTTTGACCCAGTTCGCGACAGCAGTCTTGCTGTCACTGTTGCGGACCGAGGCACCGCTGATACCCAGACTCTCCGGATACTTCGCGTCCGGATAGTATTTCTGAAGCATTGTCTTGTAGCTGCCGACCCCGCTGCCGCCGTGCGTCCCGAATGGGATGATCGTTTTGTCTTTCAACTGAGGATTCGCCTCGCAGAAAGTATGAAGGATCATGGGGGGCTCAGCCCACCAGACGGGACCGCCGATAAAGATATTCGTGTATTGGGAGATATTCTCGACACTTCCTTTGAACTTGGGCCTGGTGTCGTCACGCGGCCATTGAGTTCACTCTGACAGCCAAGCGTCTCGAGCGCCTCATAGTACTCGTCTCCGCTGATCTTTTCCGTCATGTCACAGTCGATCCGCCCGTCCAGGGATGCCATCATGTGGCAGATGATATAGGGTCTCATGTCCTTATGCGTTTTTACCCGCGTTATAGGCCTCTGCCTTGTCACGGTCGCTCATCACCCCTCGCCCCATACCGTTCTCGCCAATGATGACGCCGCCGTTCTCCAAAGCCTCGAAGCAGTCCAGATAAAGCTGGAACTCCTCTTTGATGTGGTCGTAGAAAGGACCCGCCTTCGGGGAGGCACCTGAGGTGATCAGGTAGAAGGTCTTGCCCTTCAACTGGTCCAGGATCCCGTATGTGCGGTCCATGACCACCTTGAGCTGCGCATTGACGGCATAGTAATAGACAGGGGAGGCGAAGACGATCACGTCGGAAGTGAGGAACTTCTCATATATGGGGAACATGTCGTCCTTCTGGACACAGCAGATGCCGGGATTGCGCTTGCAGCCGTCGCATCCCAGGCAGCCGTGCATCTGAAGCCGGTCCACCATGATCTTTTCGACCCCATGACCGGACTCCTGCGCGCCGCGGATGAACTCATTGGCCAGGGAGTCGGAATTCCCGCCCTTGCGGGCGCTGGAGGATAGAACAAGAATCTTTTTCATTATCCGTATGTCTCAATCAGGTGTTTAACGAACTGAGGGTCGCCGAAATCGATCAGACCGCTGTCATGTTCGTTGAGTGAGGCGATGAGAGCCATCTCCTCCGGTGTAAGGGAGAAGTCCAGCACATCGAGGTTCTGCGCCATACGCTCCCTGTGGGACGATTTCGGGATAGCGACGATCCCGCGCTGGGTGAGCCACCTGAGGGCCACCTGTGCAGCGCTCTTGCCGTACCTGGCGCCAATCTCAGCAAGTCTCGCGTTTTTCACGATGCCGTCCACGCCCTGGCCGCCCAGCGGGCCCCAGGCCATCATCCGGGTGTCGTGCTCCGCGAGGATGGGCTTGATGTCACGCTGCTGGACCATCACGTTGCACTGGAGCTGGTTTACCATCGGCTTGACATCCACGTAATGGGCGAAATCGAAAAATCTGCCCGCTTGGAAGTTGCTCACGCCGATCGCGCGGACCTTGCCGCCAGCATAGGCCTTCTCCATCGCGCGCCAGGTACCGAACACGTCGCCGTAGGCCTGGTGGATGAGCAGCAGGTCGATGTAGTCGGTCTTGAGTTTGCGAAGGCTCTCCTCAATCGAGGCGGCAGCCTTCTGCTCTCCGCTGTTGCTGATCCATACCTTCGTCACAAGGAAGAGCTCCTCGCGGGGAATGCCGGACTTCGCGATAGCATCACCCACACCTTCTTCATTGAAGTAGGCCTGGGCCGTGTCGATAAGCCTGTATCCGACAGAAAGCGCGTCAGACACGCAGCGTTCCGCCTCCTGGGGCGGTACCAGAAAGACGCCGTAGCCGAGGAGCGGCATCCGAACTCCGTTGCTTAAAGTTGTGTATTCCATGTCCGTGTGTTTTTTCTTGATGCAAAGATACAACCTTGTTCCTGATGAAGGCATACAAGTATGGCGGTTATTTTTATCAATATTTCTGAAAAAGGACAGTCGAAGATGAAGGAATCAGTCATCGGACAGAAACCGTCGGAATATCGCTCCAGAGGGTCGTGTAGTGCGGGCTCTGGTGCTCCCGGCTCATCTTGATCTCGCCGTTTCCCTGGGACCCAAGCAGGACCGCACCGCGGCCGAACGCCTTGTGGATGGAGTCGATGCTGGACGAGAGCTTCGACTCCTTTTCCAGTGCCGTCATGTCCGAGAAAAGTGAATGTGAAAAGCCTTCCTCCTGCACGAGCTTCGTGATGACGACCCCCGCTTTCTTGTAGCCGTAGCCCTCCCGGAAGAGATTCCGGCAGCCCTCGAGCGCATAGCGGTCCTCCATCAGGCTGACACGCCGGATCAATTCATTCTTATCCATATAGTTGGTTTGGTTGTCAATAGTATCAAAGTATCACGATGACTCCTGCGATCAGGACGGCGGGGATGGGCAGCACCATGCCGATAAGGCCCCCTTTGATGTGGAACCAGTAGTCGTGGTAGTCCTTCACCATGTCCTCCGTCCCCTTGATCACTATCAGATAGACCAGTAGGGTGAAGAGGGCGCAGGCGGCGAGGGATTCGAGGAGGAAAGTCATGGCTCGGTTTGTCTGGGACCCCAAACGAACAGGCCTTCCGCCTGGGCGCACTGACGGACCAGCTCCAGCAGCTCATCGTCCGGATTGTATAGGGTCATGTTATGGTCGTCTCCGCGGAAGGTGACAAGAGCGTCTGCGGTTCCGACAAGGATGAAAAGAGGGGAGTGGGAGATGGCGATCTCTTCGAAATGGCGCGCCAGGCCATCGGGAGACTCGTTCAGGGCCCAGGTTTCCCCGTCTGTGCTGACATTCAGGTCAAAGTAGCAGTTGAGCCGGATGAGGACGTCGGCAAACCGGCGGCTGAGCCCAGGAAGCCGCGACAGGATACTCAACTTCATGTAGTGAAGGACGTTTTTCCTTGGCCATCCGGGTGATTGTACGTATATTTACACGACAAACGGTAACAGAATATAAGAAAAGAAGAAGCGAAAGATGATATACAGCATTCTATTGGTAGTGGCTTTGCTGCTATGCTGGCAGGGCTACGAGTTCTGGGTGGCGGTTGGCCGCCAGCCGCGTGGAGAACGGTTGGAGCGGTGCAAACAGTCGCCGCAGTGGCGCGATGGTGAGTTTGTCAACGTGCATGAGACACCGACGTTGACGGGTGATGAGGGGCTCTTCGGTCAGATGTATAAGTTTCTGTTTGGCAAGGTGAAGAATCTGAGTCCTGACAGCAACGTACCAACGGCAAAGTCGTCGCTGAAGGACATTCCCCGCTCTGAAGAGATTTGCGTCTGGCTCGGCCACTCCACGGTCTATATTCAGACGGAAGGCATGCGCTTCCTCTTCGACCCCGTGCTGACCAACCGACTGCCCGTGTGGTGGTTCATGCGCCCGTTCAAAGGGGCTGATGTCTATACCGTCGATGATATTCCCGAAGTCGATTACCTCATCATCACCCACGACCACTGGGATCATCTGGACTGGAAGACGGTGATGGCTCTGAAAGACCGTGTCGGCCAGGTGGTCTGCGCCCTTGGCATCGGCGAGCACTTTGAATACTGGGGCTACGACCCACAGCGGATTCACGACCTCGACTGGCAGGACAGCATTGCCATCAACGATTCTATCACCCTCCGCTGTCTGCCCACCCGCCATTTCTCCGGCCGCATGGGACAGCACAAGACGCTCTGGGCTTCGTACCTCATTGACGGTCCGCGCCGCATCTTTGTTTCTGGCGACGGTGGCTACGACGAACGATTCAAGACGTTTGGCAAGCAATATCCAGACATCGACCTCGCCATCCTGGAAAACGGACAGTACGATGAGGGGTGGCGTCATATCCACACACTGCCCAGCGAACTGCCAACGGTCATCAGCGAACTCGGCGCCCGCCGTGTGCTGACCTACCACAACTCCAAATACGCCCTTGCCAACCACTCCTGGACGGAACCGCTCGACAGCATCTATGTCCACGCCAAAGGTAAACCCTGGCAGTTGCTCACCCCTCGCATCGGCGAGCAGATAAAACTAAACGAGCCGCAGACATTCAGTAAATGGTGGAGGTGAGTGCCATGAATATCCGACTAATCATATTCGATTTTGACGGAACGCTGGGCGATACACGCCACAATATTGTGTTGACCATGCAACAGACAATGGTGGAACTGCATCTTCCAGTGGCAGATGAAGCTGCCTGTGCAGCAACGATCGGCCTGCCGTTGGAGGACTGCTTCCGACAAATCTATCCCAACCTGACCGATGATTGCATCATAAAGTGCGCGGCCGTCTATCGCCATATCTTCGAGATTAACAAGAAAAAGTTGATCCCAACCATGTTCCCGCATGTCAAGGAAACGCTGCATAGGCTTCACCAGCAGGGCTACGTACTCACTGTGGCCTCGTCGCGTTCGTCTGCCTCGCTCAACGAATTCCTGCGCGACATGGATATCGCCGCCTACATCTCGTATGTTGTCGGTGCAGATGATGTAACCCATGCCAAACCAGACCCAGAGCCAGTAATGAAGACGCTCATGTCTCTTCATGTTCCTGCCCATGAAGCATTGGTGGTGGGCGACATGCCCGTAGATATCATGATGGGGCGAAATGCGAGCACTCGCACCTGTGCCGTGACCTATGGCAATGCCTCCCGCCAGCAGTTGGAAGCAGCAGGTGCCGACTTCATTATTGATGACTTGGCAGAACTGATAAAAATACCTGCATTATATAAAAACTGAATTTGAGAAAATGAGAAGTCGGGAACTTTACGACTTCTCCGACGAAGAAATTGAGATTTATCGATAAAGATGGAAAAGATACTGAAGGTTCATCACGTCAATGATTACGCCAGGTATATCGGGGCACCGGAATTGCATCCGCTCGTCTCCGTGATTCATTATGACGAGCTGGAACACTGTCGTCATTCATTGAACAACTATGATGTCTATGCACTGTTCATCGGCGACGAGGAACTGGAGGATTTGTCGTACGGACAGCTTGAATACGTCCTGCACCGCCATGCGCTGATGTGCGTAGCCCCAGGGCAGATCGGCGGAAAGGCTGATACGGGCGAAGAAATCCACACCAAGGGATGGGCCCTGCTCTTCGACACCGAACTGCTGCGTAACTCAGAACTGGGGCGTCGCATGGCCGACTATCATTTCTTCTCCTACAGCACCAGCGAGGCCCTGCTGATGACACCCGGACAGCGGCAAAGCATTGTCAACCTGCTGCAGCAGATTCGAACGGAGCTTTTGCAGGAAGAGGACGCCCACACGCTTCGCATCGCGACTTCGTTGATTGAGCAGGTGCTGGAACTCGTCAGCCGCTACTATGCCCTCCAACTTTCAACATCGGCCACTACGACAAACTCCAACCTGCTTTCGCGTTTCGAGAATCTTTTACGGAAATACTATGAAGAAGGGAGGCAGCACAACCTTGGACTGCCCTCCGTGAAATACTGTGCCCGGCAATTGTTCCTTTCGCCCAACTACTTTGGTGACCTCATCCGGGAACTGACAGGAGATACGGCCACCTCCCACATTCGCCGTTTCATCATGCAGCGAGCCCAGTCACTCCTGATAGGCGGATCCACCGTTTCGGAAACCGCGGAGCAACTGGGCTTCGACTATCCGCAGCACTTCACCCGACAGTTCAAGAAGTACTACGGAGTAACTCCTTCTGATTTTATTTCAAAGTCTCACCATACGCCTTCCCCATCTTCACGCAGTCGCCGATGATGTCGCCTGTGCGCAAATATTTGTAGGTTGGCATTTCAAAAAGTACGGGCTTCAGTTTCGAGTAGTCGGGTTTGCCGTTTCCGTCAAGTTTATCCTCTTCGACGTAGGTATTGAGGATGGTGCAGATGTAATTCTTGAAACCGTCAATCTCGTAGGTATCTATAACCTCACATTCCATCACCAGTGGCGACTGCTCGATAATGGGCATGCCGACATCACCCAGATGGTAAGGGAACAGGGCCGATTTGTCAGTCTTGGCTCCGCTCACTGTCCCTGTATAGTCTGCGGATGCGACAAACGCTTCGTCAATGAGATTGACAGAGAGCCGTTTTGTCTCATCAATGGCTTTAATGCTGTGGTGTGACGAATGTACGCTCAACAGCAATTTCGAATGACTGACGATGCCGACGTGTGCCACCAGCAGCCAGTTTACCTTTCCCCCTTCTCCGACAGTTCCTACAACCGTGGCAGGTGTTGGATAGAGTGCCAGTTTCTTTCCAATATTCTGTTTCATAGCCTTTAATGTATGGCTGGTACGGTAAAGCCTCTGGTTTTAATGTTTAATACTGTTCCTTTATTTTTTACTGTTGTTCGAATATGACCGTTACGCTTCCTTTCCCCACGGCTTCTGCAAGGCCGGTAGTGTCGGCAATCTTGCCCACGCGGGTATAACTGTAACCGCCTGCGGCGCCATAGAAAAGGACCAGGCAGTTGCCGCTGTAGAGCATCAGGTCTCCCGGGACGATGCTGCCGTAATGCTGGTCGTTTCTCGGAAGGGATACCCCGTAGCAAAACTTTTCGTTGCCGCCCAGTTCCGACATATCAAGGGTTAACGGCAGCTTGTCCAGGAAGGCTTTCCCGGTCTGCGAATCTTCTATCTCGGCGGTGAATGCCTTCCCGCCGACGGTAATCTTTACTTTCATGGATGTTTCTTCTTTTTGCTCTTGTATTTGTTCTTCATGCTGGTCCGGCACCGGATCGGCAGAGCAAGATGTAAACGGGAGTGCCATTGCCGCCAAGACGATGGCACTTCTGGAAATGAACTGTTGAATTGCGGTAATCATAAGAACTATTCCATTGTGTGTTCCCAGCCGCCACGCGTGTCAATGCCGGTAGCATCGGCAAGTTGCTCCAAGCAGTTGACTTCTTCCGCGGTAAGAACAATCTTGGCAGCCTCCGCCGCCTCGATGACGTGGCGCTCCTTGGTGGCTCCGATGATGGGGAGCGTGCCCTTGGCGATGGCCCAGGCGATACCTATCTGCGAGCAGCTGGCGCCGTACTTCTCTCCGATGGCCGTCATCTCGCCGGTCAGGGCCTCCAGTTGCGGCAGGACAGGATTGTACTTCTGGCCGCGTTCGCTGTCGGCAGGCAGCGGGTTTTCCTTGTTGTACTTGCCGGAGAGTGCTCCCTGCTCCAGCACCATGTAGGCCCAGAATTCTATTCCATTCTCGCGGCAGTAGTCGAGTACGCCGCCTTTTTCGCTGGAGCGGTAGAGAAGGGAAAAGTGGTTCTGAACGGCGCTCACCTTGAAGCCTGCCTCACCAAGAATCTCATTGGCCCGCCGGATCTCCTTGATATTGTGGTTGGAAACGCCCACTCGCTTTACCTTGCCGGACCGGAGCAGCGGAATCAGTCCGGGCGTCCAGCGGTCCACGTCCATCGGATTGTGTATCCAATAGATATCGATATAATCGAGCCCCATGCGCTCCAGAGAGGCATCGGCCATCTTTTCCACCGAATTTTCGTAAATGTCGGCAATCTGCGGGGTAAACTTCGTAGAGATTTGTACGTCTGCACGGTTATATGTCTGTGCAAGCGAACCAAGGATCTTTCCATGCCGTAGACCGTAGCCGTATCCCAGAGGTTCAATCCCGACTGCATCGCCGCATCGAATACGGGCTTCAGGTTCTCCACATCGGTTTTGCTGCCGAAGACTTTGTCTCCTCCAAATGCTCCTGCGCCCCAGGCCCAGGTTCCTAATGCAATCTTTGTCATAATTCTATCGCTTTGATTTGATGTTGCAAAAGTACGTCGAAATGGGCGTTGAAGGCCTAAACATATTACGGATAAATCAACCATCATTACGGATTATCCGTCTCCTGTTCTGCGAAGCAGCAGCTACAATCCGATGTGTAAAGCAACTATTGCAGGCGATTCCGGTACTCTCGTGGGGACAATCCGGTCGTTTTTTTGAAGAATTTTCCGAAGACAGACTGGGAGGGGAAATGTAGCGTATCGGATATCTGCTGGACTGTAAGGTCTGTGCCAAGAAGCATTGTCCGGGCCTGAAGGGTCACATAGTTAAGAATGATTTCCTTTGCTGTCCTGCCCGTTTTCTCCTTGACCAGCCTGGAGAGATACTTTGACGTCAGACAGAGCCTGTCAGCGTAGAATCCGGTCGCCCGCTGGGAACTGGCATACTTTTCCGCCAATGAAAGGAACCGTGTCAGCGTAGAGTCGTCTTTGGATGGTTTGTCCTCTCCACGGAAGAAATAGTAACCGCCGCCGTAATAGAACGCTTTGGTCAGATTGAGCAGGCTCTCCCACCTGTGGGGATTATCCTGAAGGGAGATAATGCGGACAGCCATTCTGTGATACTCTTCTACGGCTTCCAGCGAATCAGCGTCCAGCATAAGGGTTGGCGAAAGATGAAAACGCAGTTTGAGAGAGAAGAATTCACTGATTCCAAGCTCGTTCTGGAACTTCTCGGACAGGATGAAGACATCTGCTACGAAATCATCAGAGATATCCAGGACTTCCAATATCCTGCCACATCCAAGGACGCTGAAGGAAGAGGCTGGAATGTCTGCTGTGACAATATCCGACGCGATCCGGACAAAACCGCTTTTGACAACAAGCCAAAGGTCGTACTCCAATCGGACCGGCTGGGAAACAATCACATTCGCCCGAGTAATCCTTGTGACGAACATATATTCTGGATTGAATCCCTGTAGCCGAAGAATATTTTTGTTAATAGAGGTCATTTGTGCCAATATTCGGTCAGTTTTGCCCAAAAATGTATGGTTTTATGGGGTAACTTTGCAAAGTTATCAAAGAAAAACGAATATGAAAACCCGTATCTTGAATATTGGCATTATCTTTTGTTCGGCCATCCTTTTCTCTGCCTTCATTACAGGGTGCTCCAAATTGAAAGCCGGAGATACTTTCACGGCTACGACAGATGGCGTGGAATATCAGTATGAAGTCATTGTATCAAGGATGAACTATGTGCGTGTGGTTCCGGTTTCCGGCAATCTTTCCGGGAGTATCATCATTCCATCTGCCGTCTCGTATGAAGGTGATAACTTTGTGGTAACACAGGTTGGGGAAAAGGCCTTCAGGGATTGCGCTGCAATTACTTCCGTCACCCTTCCCAAGACGCTGTCAATCATTGAAGCCTCGGCGTTCGCCGGGTGCGTAGCTCTGGAAAAAATCAACACGCCGCAACCCTTGTCCGTCATTGGAGATTATGCTTTCGACGGGTGCGTTTCTCTGAAGGAATTCAGCCTGGTTGCTTCTGTCTCTTCCCTTGGAAAAGGATGCTTCCGTGGGTGCAGTGCCTTGAAAACCATTGAATTCCCATCCTCCTTCACTGAGATTCCGGATGAAGCCTTCTATGGCTGTATCGGTCTTGAAGAAATCCGTTGCCCGGCCTCTGTGATGAAGATTGGGAAGGATGCTTTTGGAGAGTGCGTCAATGCGAAAGAAATCTATCTGGACCGTTCGGTCCAAAGTATCGGATCCAGGGCTTTTGCCGGATGCAGCGAAGTAGCATCAATGACGTGCCTGACGGCAACGCCGCCTGTATGTTCTGCAGACACTTTTGAAAGAATTCCTTCAGACATCCCCGTTACCGTAATGATGTCCTGCGTGGAAAACTACAGGACTGCCGCGGGATGGAATCATTTTACCAACTACCGGAAACCATCATACGCCGGACCATCCAGTTCGGCCTTTCCAACTATCCGGAACTGGACAAAGAAGGCCACTGGAATCGCACGCTGAAACATATCAAAGAGAAATATGCCGAGGGCGGCTATCTTCACCTTCTGATTCCGGGTTCACCCAATGAGGCCCCCCTGAAACAGCTGCGCGAGATTATTAAAGATGAAACGCGGCTCCGAACTATCTTTGAATCGGTTTTCGCAGAAGAATCATAAGCGATATTCGTACGCTTACTGCTCGTCTATGCCAATGATGCGTCCGAACTGGTCAACCTTCTTTTCGAAACGGTTCACACCCACCATGTCGGGAAGCCCACTTTCTTGTAGTCGAAGCTTTGGACCGCAATAACTACGCTTTCAATCATTACCCAAATGGCAAATACCACAGGGAGGGAGATGTGACTGTGCTGCTTGTCAGCCTTGCCGGATTTGCCCGGCTACCTCTTGAGCCAATGCTCCTTAAGCCACTCGCGGACGGGCTGGTCATAGACTTTCAGGAGGGCCCAGGCCAGCAGGATGGCGAGGAAGAAGACGCCGACGGCCACTGCGATGTGCATATAGAGCGGCGCGTCCGGGTGCTTCTCAGCCCAGGCAAGTTGCATGTAGATAAGCGGATAATGCGTGATGTAGATGGGATAGGAGATGTCTCCCAGCCATTGGCAGACCTGGGTACTCCAGCGGTGCGTTGTCACGCTTCCGGCCCCCGCCAGAACGATGAGCGGAAAGACGGCAAGAATGCTGATCGCCTGGAAGATGCCGTCCGGGACAGCTTGCCGGCCGCCGATGCAAGGCCATGACATAATCAGGACCAGGACAAGCGAGCACCACCAGAACCCGCCTTTCAGATGGATGGGCGAGCCGCTGGGATTGTTTTCGCTGCGACGGGCAGGCAAAATCCTGGAAATGAGCAGGCCGCAGAGGAACGGATATAGCAGGCGCGTAAAGCCGATGTACATCTGCTGCGCATTGAGACTCCAGCCGCCGATGACATTGTACTGAGGCCCATCCGGGAACAGGCCGAAAACGTCCCAGCCCAGGGTAAGATCCAGTGTAAAGAAAGCACTGCAGACGCAAAGCAGGGCCAGGACGGCCTTCGGCAAATGTCTGAATACAAAGGCGTAAAGAATATTGCCGCAGTACTCCAGTGTGAGCGACCAGTTGGGCCCGTTAAAGGAGTTAAGTTCTCCCCAGCCACGGATGTCGAGGCCGGCACCGCAGGGGATCATTACAAGTCCCATTACAAGGCACAGCAGGAACTTCCACAGCGGCGTCTGCATGATGTTCGGAAACATCCTTGCGTCCTGGAAGAAGAACAGCGCCGCGCCGATGAGCGTCCCCATGATGACCATCGGATGCAGACGCGTGAGCCGACGCTTGAAAAAGCCCCATGTGCTCATCCTGTCCCAGCGGTCATCATAGGCATAGCCGATGACAAAGCCGCTCAGCACAAAGAAGAAATCCACCGCCAGATAACCGTGGTTGATGATTTGGAAAGCGGGGCCTTTGCTGTAGGTCTCGAAAAGATGGAAGGCCACGACCATTAATGCGGCCACACCCCGGAGTCCATCCAAAATCTCATAGCGGGGTTTTGATGCAAGATATACTGTTTCTTTTGCCATATCATTATACCGTCATTCTGAGCGCAGCGAAGAATCTTTGCAAAGATATGACAAATAAATTTCAGTCAGTATAATTATTTTCAATTTAAATATAACTATATTTGCAACATGTATTATCAGTTCGACCACGTGCGCCTGTCTCCGGACAAACAGATAGGTCTTCATACCCAGCCGGGTTTTGAAATCTCGTATATCATCACGGGAAGCGGGACACGCATACTGGGCACAGTCACGGAGCATTTTGAAGCGGGTGAAGTGGTGCTGATTCCGCCGGGCTTGTCGCATCAATGGCAGTTTTCCCCTGACTGTACGGATGAGGGCGGCTGCATCGAGAACATCACCTTCCACTTTTCTCAGACCTTCCTGGACAGGCTTCTGTCGGCCTTTCCGGAACTCTCTGCCGAGGTGATGCGGCTCAAGGAACTCACGGAGGCCGTTTCGTTCAAAGGGAAGCAGCAATCGGCCCTTATTGAAACGCTGCTCCGGATTGATGCGCTGGAAGGACAGGAGCGTGTGCCGGAATTGCTCAGACTGGTGCTTGAGATGTCCAGACTGCGGGAATCCAGGCCGATCAGCTCTTTGTCGGCCATCGGTTCGCCTGAAAAGAGATTGGAGAAGATCCGAATCTATGTTTCCTGCAATTATGCACGGAATATCAGCATTGACGAGATAGCTTCCTATGCCGGGATGAACCGAACATCATTCTGCTCGTTTTTCAAGCGGCATGTCGGAAAAACCTTCACCCATGCGCTGAGCGATTACCGGATTGAGCGTGCCTGTGAACTGCTGGCAAAGGCCGATGCCACTGTCTCGGATGTGGCGGCCCTGTGTGGGTTCAAGGATTCGGCTTATTTCATTAAGACTTTCAAGAAAACGTTGGGTACGACTCCAGCCAAATGGAAAAAATCACAGATATGGCAACAACGGCAGAGACCTTTTGCAAAGACGAGCAGCACGCTTACTTTGAAGGAGAAGAAGGAGTGGATACCATCTGGAATAAACTGAGTAGGCGATAATTGCTGTCCAAACCGAAGACCTTGATTCCGACTATTTAATTGTTTGATTTTTTGCCAAAACGTTCCCCCAAGAATCGCCGGGCCGATGCAACTTTCTCTTTCATCGGTTTATCCAACAAGGTCTGGAACAATACTTCCATGCACAGAAAACCTCCCAGAAAGCATAGTGTTCCCCACAGCCACTGTATACCGGGGTAGTCTATATTTCTGTTAATGACAATGATTGCCCATATAGCGTATGCGCACATCAAAACCGCCGTCCACCACCCGGGCGACACACTGTGTAAACGAAACATCACGATGCCCCAGTTATGAATGAAACCCTCAAAGATGCAGAGGATGATTACTGCAAATGTAAGCCATAATTGTTCAGGCCAAATCATCGCTGCGGAAAAGGCCAGTGTAATGTACAATGCCTGCGAGATATGCGTTACTCCGGGTGTGAGCGAGCGCCAGTCAATTTGGAGCACCCTTCCTGCCAGGAGGTCAAGGAAACGGCCCTTATAACTTTCCTCATACTCGTGGACAATCATGAAGGCGTACAGCCCAAGAGTGAGTTTCTGAACAAGCATCAGGTTTTGCCAGTTGCAGAAGCCCCAGACGGCCCATCCTAAGAAGATGAGCGTCATCATGTGGATGTTGTTCTTCAAGAGCCAGAAACCGAACTTTTTCATAATCAGTATTGCTTTTTTATTTCACATTGCAAAATTACCGTGAAATTAGGAGTATTTGCTGGGCTTTTTGGATGGAAATATTGTCTTTTTGTACGGATTGCCCTATCTTTGCCTCTATGAAGTCGCAGATTCAACCATTGATTGTACCGGAAGGCTACCGCAGCGGCACGATTATGGCCGCTGGTGATTATGCCATGAACCACCGCGTATCGATGGACCTTATTCCATATCGGGCCGGGCAACCTTATCTTGCCCCCAAAATGAGGGCAATATATGTCCTTCAGGGAACGGCTCAATTCCTCGTCAATCTTGTGCAGGTGGAACTTCGGACAGGAGCATTGATGATTGTTCCTCCCGGCTGCGTCATAGAACTTTTAGAAAGAAGTCCGGATATGGAAGTCCGCCTGATGGCTTTTGGAGACGAGGCTTTGGACCACCTTGTTCTGGTTTCCCCACAGGGGGAAGAAAAAGAAGACATGGAGGCGCTGATGACAGCCATCTGGCGGGGGCTGCGGGACAAGGCAACGGATTATGTCCAAACCCTCTCCAAGGCATTTATCTCCAAAGCCCTGATGATTGAAGGTGCTGCCCCAAAGAAGAAAAGCTTGAGGTCGGAGGAACTTTTTACCCAATTTATCGAAGCCGTCAATGCATGGTGTATGCAAAATCGCAGAATTCCCTTCTATGCCGATAAACTTGGGATATCGGCCCACCATCTTTCGGCCATTGTGAAAGCTGTCAGCGGAGAAAGTGCCATGAGTTGGATTCACCGGGCTACCATCCAGCGGGCAAAGCTCCTGCTGTCGCAAGGTCAGACAGCCTTGCAAGTGAGCGAGGCGCTTGAGTTTCCTGATGCTCCCTATTTCAACCGCTATTTCAAGCGGCATACAGGGATGCCTCCCGGAGCGTACCAAAAGCAATAAAGTATAAGGAATCTTAGCGTCGAAATGTGTAGTTTGCGCTGTGAAATCGGAATTTATGGCTTGCGATCCAGACTTCGTTCCAAATATAGAGTAAAATGTGAAAACAATAGCGTAAAATGTGTAACAATAAGAAGTAAAAAACTCCCGACCTTTGCATCGGGGAAAAAACAAATGCTTTGATATGGAATACGTAACACTGAACAACGGAGTGAAGATGCCCATCCTGGGCTATGGGGTCTATCAGGTGGATCCGGCGGAGTGCGAGCGCTGCGTGGCCGATGCCATCCGCGTGGGTTACCGGCTCATTGACACGGCACAGGCGTATCACAACGAAGAGGGGGTGGTGGAGAACCATGTGTTCTTCCAGCAGACTCAGGCCCGTGAGTATATGCGCAAGTACCATTGCCAGCCCATGTCCTGGGGCCCTTTTGCCGAAGGTCGCAACGGATTCTTTACCAATGAGACGTTGAAGGTCATTGGCGACAGGTATGGCAAGAGTGTCGCACAGGTGGCTCTTCGCTTCCTGCTCCAGCAAGGAACGGTCATCATTCCCAAGTCCACCCATGTGGAGCGCATGCACCAGAACTTCGATATCTTCGACTTCACCCTCAGCGAAGCCGACATGGCCGAAATCGGCACGCTGGACACCGGGAAGAGTCTTTTCTTCCCCCACCCCGATCCGGCGACTGTTGAACAATTTATGATTTGGGGGAAATAATTATGGCACAGACACTGATTGAGCGTCAACTGCTGCTCTGCGCCTGTGCCTCACTGGAGGCGCAGGGCGATTTGGAACGTCTCGACCCAGCCATCCGCCGTGCACTGGATGGTGGAGTAACCGTGAATGAACTCAAGGAGGCTTTCTCGCAGCTCTATGCCTACATGGGATTCCCCCGTTCACTGAATGCACTTAGCACACTTGAGAAGGTGCTTGCCGATCGAGAGGCACAAGGCGTCATCGATAACGAGGGTAAGCCCTGGACGCGCCCAGCCGTATGGGATAATGCTGATCAGGCACTGAAGCAAGGCACGGAGGTGCAGACGCGTCTCACGGGAAAGCCCTTCAACTACGATTTCTGTCCGCAGGATGATTACTACCTGAAGTCGCACCTCTTTGGCGACATCTTCGCTGGAGACCAGCTCTCTGCCTCTGACCGCGAACTTGTCACCGTAGCCGCCCTCAGCAGTCTGAAGGGTGTGGAGCCACAGTTGGCAGCCCACAAGGCGGGAGCCGTGAACATGGGTAACACCAAGGAACAGGTGGACGAACTCTGTGCGTGGCTTAGCGATAATGGCTACAGCCAGGTGGACTCAGCAGCAGATGCCAATGCTGGAGCATGGCCAAAAGGTAATCCCAACGATGTTTATGCCCAATACTTCACCGGAGACAGCCACTTGGCACCCATCGCTCCGGCTAATCTGCCAGAGGGCGCAAAAACCGTTTCCAATTATGCCAACGTCACCTTTGAGCCCGGCTGTCGCAACAACTGGCACATCCATCACGGTGCGCATCAGATCCTGATCTGCGTCTCTGGTCGTGGCTGGTATCAAGAATGGGGCAGACCAGCCATCGCACTCAAGCCCGGAATGATTATCGATATCCCGGCCGAGGTGAAGCATTGGCACGGCGCCCAGAAGGACTCCTGGTTCCAGCATCTCACCACGCATGTCGCTACAGGTGGCGAACAATCTAATGAGTGGCTGGAGCACGTTACTGATGAGCAGTATTCCAGAGTGGGCGAGTAAATTCGAATTTACCGTTCCTGTCATTCTGAGCGTAAGCGAAGAATCTGATTGATTACATGCCGTTTATAGATCCTTCGCTGCGCTCAGGATGACAAATCAATTCCTATTTATAGGTATAACGACGCCCCGGTGGTCCTGATGGATTGCCGGGGCTTTGCTGTGATGCCGGAACGAACCGGGAAACAGGCTGGAAACAGCCCGGAACGCGCTACGTCATACCTTTGGACGAGCGGATTCTGTTTTAGTCCTGGTTTTGGCTACGGACGTAGGCGATGATGCCTTCAACGTGCAGCTGGACAATGGCGGCTTTTCCTTCGTCGCTGAGAAGGAACTCCAACGATTCCCGGCAGTCCATGTATCCCGATTCCGTCAGACAACTTGCTCAGGCGGTTTTCTGAAGAATGGTGAAGTTGGCCTCCTGGTCCGGATCGCCGTCGCTATAGTCAAAGCGCATCCTGTGGCCTGGCAGGTTATCCAAGGCGGCCATGGAAAAAGCGCTCGGAGAGTAGATTTCGACAATTTTACCCAAAAAGATGCCTTAATTTAGAAAATTTTACCCATCTTTGTAATGAATCCCGTTCAAAAATGGAAAAAAATACTCAGCTACCCGAAATATTGATTGCGTCGTCCGACAAGAAAATGTCGGCTATGATCACACGTCTCAAAAAGGAGGAGAAGCTACAAAAAATAGCATCCCGCGTATATACTACCAATCTGATAGATACTCCGGAGAACATCGTTCGTCGGAACCTCTACATGATTATCGGCCGGCTGTATCCCGGCGCACTGATAAGCCATCGGTCCGCGTTTGAACTTAGGCCTTCAGCCGATGGACACTTCTACTTGAGTTACGGCTACACAAAAAATGTCTCTTTGCCGGGAATTGTTTTGCACCTAGTGGCCGGACCTAAACCTATCGAGAAAGACATACCCTACCTGGACGGTCTGTTCATCTCCAATCCTGCACGTGCATACTTGGAAAACCTTCAGCTGGGTTATGTCAGAAACGGCGTTTCCAAGTGCATTCCCCAGGCACAACTGGAAGCGAAACTGGAAAAGAAGTTACTGGCAAACGGAGAGAACGAGTTGAATCGTCTTCGTGACGAGGCTCGCGAAATGTCTAGGCAATTGCAATTAGAAAACGAATTCAAACTTCTGGATAAGATCATTGGCGCAATTCTTTCTACTCGGGAAGCAGAGGCCCTAAAAGGAGAATCCGCCAAGGCCTGGGCTGCAGGAGAGCCGTATGATTCGGAGCGCATCAGCCTGTTCAGCACACTGTATGAACATCTTTCCCAGAAAGATTTCAAACACTATACTGACATCAATGGGGCTGAGACGGCCTATAAGAACTTCGCTTTCTTCGAGAGTTATTTCTCCAACTATATTGAAGGAACAGAGTTCGAGGTGGAGGAAGCCAAGCAGATTGTCGATACCGGTGTCGCACTTCCTACAAGAGATGAAGACAGCCATGATGTTCTGGGTACTTTCTTTCTAACCTCCAATAGGAAAGAGATGTCCATCTTGCCCAAAGACCCTGACAACCTTATCAATATGCTTCAGCGCCGGCATTCGATCCTTCTGTCTGCAAGACCCACAAAAACGCCCGGGCTTTTCAAGGAGCAGAATAACAAGGCGGGAAACTCGCATTTTGTAGATTACCGTCTTGTTCGCGGGACATTGAAGAAAGGGTTTGAGATTTACAATGCCATCCAGGACCCAGTTGCAAAGGCATACTTCATCCTGTTTATGGTTAGTGAGGTCCATCCTTTCATGGATGGCAATGGCCGCATATCCCGCATCATGATGAATGCGGAACTTACGGCAGCCGGGATGCCCAAGATTATCATCCCCACTGTGTATCGTATTGATTACATCGACGCCTTGAAACGTCTTACTCAGAATGGAGAGCCGTCAACCATCATCCGCGCTATGGAAAGGGTACGCCTTTGGAGCAGTGGCCTGGACGGCTCCGATTATGATGCGCTCAAGGCTTATCTGGAGCAGTGCAACGCCTTCCGGGATGAACAGGAATACATCCTTAAGTTCTAGATTTCGACAATTTTACCAGAAGGCCCAGCTGAATTTCGACAATTTTACCCATTGAAACACCCAAACAACACTGAAAATAGACAAAAATCTTATGTATTATTCCATCGGCCTCTCACCACCCTAAGGGGCCGATGTTGATAAAAAATATACCACATCCTGCAAAACCCTATTGCACACCTCGTGATTGAGGCCACCGAAGGCCAGTCCAACGGCGTTACCCGCGCCCATTCCAAGGCATCGGCCGTGAAACTGGTCGAGGAGCCCGACGCCTCCGTCATCGACATTCGCGCGGACTATGTGGCCAAGTACGGCGCTCCCAGTGCTGCGGCTCTGAAGATTTTCTTCCGCTACTACTACATCAACAGCGCCACCGGCGAGATGCTGGCCGAGACCAAGTGGGAACCCGCCGCAGAGCCTGCCGGTGAGGGTGACTAAACTTCCGGCCCTCATGGCTGAAATCTGAATCAGTTAACCCCGTTGGAGAGCATCCAGCGGGGTTTTCTTCTGGCTATGCAGCAGAAAGTAAGTATAATTGCGCTAATAAATCGGAATTTACATGTCCTCTACAGCAAAACATAATGTTTCGTATTACTTCTTGCTCTCCATTCTCCTTATCGGTGCAATAATCATCTTGTATGCTGGTGTGTACGGCGTTTGGACCCTATACAACAACCATTTGTTCAATACAAGAGGCTATGATACTACCGCCACGATTATCAAGAAGGATAATGGAAGGGCGCAATATGATATCGAGTATAATGGGATGTATTACCGTAACTGGGTAAGTCTTTCAAAAAAGGCATTCCGAGACACTGAGGTAGGCCAACGTTTCCGCGCTATGATTCTGCCAGAAATGTTGCAACACGACCATGAATTTGGGATCACGCCCCGGTATATTAAGATAATCCTATATCCTCTCCCAGAATACGAGCAGCATTATACGGAAGAGTTGGTTCGAATACAAGAGATGTATGGAAAATAATCATCACAGTTGAGTATCATATCAGAGATATAAATTCGGATTTTTAGGGATAAATAATCATTCGTTTTTTTGCAAAGACACTGAGAAACTTCTGAATTCATTTGGAATAAGCACGGACAAAGTGGATGATTCCATCGATGTGGAGGGAGACGATGGCGGATTGACCTTCTTCGGAGAGGAGGAAGGCGCAGTCGGGGCGGGAGTCCATGAAGAGGTTTTCGGGATTTTTTATTTGCGGATGAGGACTACCCAGTAGCCGCTTTTGTCGGAGCCTTCGTGGTCGAGGGCTTTCCGGGTCAGTGTGGGGTCATCTACCAGGGCATCAATGATGCGTTGGGCTGTCTTGCCAAGGGGGTATGCCTTTACAGGGGAACTTTCCTTCATCGGCAAGACGCCATCCACACCACCAAGAAACACTGGATAGAAGAAGTCCCGGACCCCGAGCATGAAGGCGAGACCATCCCCACCAAAGAAATCACCTACATCGACATCATCCAGAAAAAGACCGGCGCCACCCTCATGTACCTTGCCGGCATCGACAAATACGACTACTTTGACTAATTGATGCGCTATAAGCCGTGGAAATGTGCTGATTTTTTGTAGATTTCCACGGCTTATGGCATCATTTCAAAAGATAATCATTATCTTTGTACATCAAAGAAAGGACACTATTATGCTGATAGGAAGAGAAAAAGAACAGGCACTGCTCAACGAGCTATTACAGTCAAAACAGTCCGAATTCGTGGCCCTCTATGGCAGGCGTCGAGTCGGCAAAACATTCCTGGTGCGCGAGACCTTCAACTACCAGTTTGCCTTCCAGCACACCGGAATCCTGGATGCCCCCATGAGCGAGCAACTGGGTGAATTCCGGGAATCACTCTACGCCGCAGGCCTGCCCAAAAGTCCCAAGCCAAAGACCTGGGGCGATGCTTTCCGGCTCCTTCAGCGCCTTCTGACAAGCCTTCCTGAAGGAAAGAAAATCGTATTCATCGACGCACTGCCTTGGATGGATACGCCCAAATCCAACTTTATCCGTGCACTTGATCATTTCTGGAATGCCTGGGCCACCACCCGTAAGGACATCATCCTCATCGTCTGCGGTAGCGCCACCTCCTGGATTATTGACAATATCGTGATGAATTACGGCGGTCTCCACGACCGCGTCACCCGCCAGATTCAGCTCCGTCCATTCACGCTGAGGGAATGTGAGGAATACAGCCGTGAACACAAACTCGATTTCACCCGCAGGCAAATCCTGGAAGCATATATGGTGATGGGAGGTATTCCATACTACTGGAGTATCCTTCGTCCCGGCTTTTCTGTAGCCCAGAATATTGACCGGATGTTCTTCGAAGAAGATGGTGAAATGGTCCACGAATACGACGCCCTCTATGCTTCGCTGTTCAAACGTCCCAAGACACATATTGCAATCGTCAATGCCTTGGCCACAAAGAAAGGCGGATTGCTGAGAGAGGAGATATTGGACATCACCTCTCTCAGCGATAATGAAACCTTCTCCAATGCGCTCAAGGAGTTGGAGCAGTGTGGCTTCATCCGTAAATATACGATGATCGGGAATAAAAAGAAGGGCTCCTTATACCAATTGATGGATAACTACACGCTCTTCTGGTTCAAATTCATCAGAGAGAACACCCGCGGAGAGTCACATTTCTGGACCTCTAACCTGGACACCGGGGTCTATGGCAACTGGGTTGGCCTGGCCTTCGAGAGAGTATGCCTGCAACATCTGGAGCAAATCAAGAAAGCGATGGGACTTACCGTCGTAATCAGTACAGCCCATTCCTGGAACTGGAAGGCCCCCAAGGACTCAAAAGAGGAAGGCGTCCAGATAGACCTCCTGATCGACCGCAACGACGATACCATCAACCTCTGCGAAATGAAATACAGCAAATCACCTTATCCGCTTTCGTCAGAGGACCTTTCAAAGATGGAGTACCGCAAGACCGTTTTCAAGAGGGAAACCGGAACTCGGAAACGGATCATGCTCTCACTCATCACTACATTCGGACTCACCAACAACGCAAATGCAGCCGATATCCCGGTCCAATTGACGATGGACGATTTGTTCCAGTAGCCTTACACCCCATAGCACACCAGCCCCAGCTCCTCGATCAGCTTCTCCAGCTCCTCATGACACTCCGGCGACACCGTCACACTCAGCGACGGGAACTCCGACAACTTCCTCATACCCGTCAATATCCGGATACTCCCGAAGCAAATGCTCCCCGAAAAGACACTGCCGCAGCTCCCACCCCTCAGGCTGCAGCCCCCGCGGAGGAGTCAGGTCCCGGCGCTTCAACACCGAATGCACCCAGTTCACCCGCCCCGCACGTCTCAAAGCCTCCACATCCACCGTCTCATACCGCCAGTCCGGCCCCGGCTTCCGCTCCGGATGCTCCCGGAAAAAAGCCGACGGAGTCAGATGATACCCGCACTTTTTAGCTTTAAAGGAAAACAAGTCTTTAGTATCATCATCACGAATCAGAGATTTCGACCCAATTATACCAGAATCACACAAATCACAGATGAATGGAAAAACAGAACATAATAAGGCTCTTCAACTCCATCAATTTGAATGGGAATGGTATAATACTCTCGTTGGGTTGTATAAATATGATCCCTGCAAGATCGTGGATACGGTTCGCGACGGGACGATGTCGAGATCCTCGATCGGGTCTCAGTGTTAGCCGGCGAGGTGTCAGATCGTGACTTCCGTGATGGTGCCGCTCAGGCCCGCCTCGTAGGGGCGGGTGACTTTGATATAGTTGCCGGTGAAGCCGGACATGGTGCCGTCTTTTTCTTTCGACTCCCAGAGCACGCGCTCGGTCAGGCCGCGGTTGGACGCGATGAAGTCGGCGTGCAGCCGGTCGCAGAGCGCTTCGAGGGCTTTGACACGTTCGGCCTTGACCGTTTCGGGGACCTGGTCCGGCCAGGCGGCGGCGCGGGTCCCGGGGCGGCGGGAATAGGGGAAGATGTGGATGAAAGCGGGCCGGACGGACTCGATAAAAGCGCGGGTTTCCTCGAACAGGGCTTCCGTTTCGCCGGGGAGCCCGACCATCACGTCGATGCCGAAAAAGACTTTCGGCCGTCCGGGGCCTTCCATCCGGCTGCGGATGTATTCGATCCGCTCGCGGAAAAATGCGGTCGTGTAGCGGCGGCCCATGCGTTTGAGCTGGACGTCGCTGCCGGTCTGGAGGGGGATATGGAAGTGGGGGAGGAACTTGGTGACGGAGGCGATCCAGTCCACGATCTCTTCCGTGATGAGGTTCGGCTCGATCGAGGAGATGCGGTAGCGCTCGATGCCTTCGACCTCGTTGAGGGCCTTGAGCAGGTCGAGGAAACGCTCGCCGGTGGTGCGGCCGAAATCGCCGGTGTTGACGCCGGTGAGGACGATCTCCCGGGTGCCGGAAGCGGCGATGTCGCGGGCCGCCCGGACGGCTTCGCAGATGGGGATGCTGCGGCTGCGGCCGCGGGCGTAGGGGACGGCGCAGTAGGCGCAGAAGTTGTCGCAGCCGTCCTGGACCTTGAGGAACGAGCGCGTCCGCCCGCCGATGCTGTAGGCCCCGAAAACTGTGTTGTCACGGGCCGGGGAGGGGGAGACGGTGCCTTCAAGCAGCACGAGGGTGTCGGGGACAAGGCGGGCTTTTTCGGCGGCGCCGAAGACCCGGGCGACGCCTTCGAGCGCCTCCACCTCTTCGCGCCGCAGCTCGGCGTAACAGCCGGTCACCACGATCGGGGCATCCGGACGCAGCCGGTGCAGCTTGCGGATGGCGCTGCGCGACTTGCTGTCGGACGTCGCCGTCACCGAGCAGGTGTTGACGACGAACAGGTCCGCCCCCTTGCTCCACGGGACGACCTCCAGCCCGGCCGCCTTGAATCCTCGGGCATAGGCGGCCGATTCGGCGTAGTTGAGTTTGCAGCCCAGGGTGACAAAAGCGACGGTCATAGCGCAGGTACGTGCAGATACTTGACGGCGAAGACCGGATCGCGGCTGAAAACGGTGATCCGGGACCACTCGCACGGTCCTTCCACCGGGGGATGCTCTTTCGAAACCGTCACCTTGATCAGCGGGAAGCGCTTCGGGAACCGCGCTTCAACCGCCTTGACGATGCGCCGGGCCACATGCTCCAGCAGCTCCGACGGCTGCTCCATTTCCTTCCGGATCGCCTCATAGATGATGCCGTAGTCGGCCGCATCCTCCAGCCGGTCCGTCCGGTCCGCTTTGCCCAGCAGATAAGCCGCCTTGAAATCTACGACAAAGCGGTTGCCTTCCTGCTTCTCACGCTCGAGACAGCCGTGGAAGGCGTGGAACTCCAAACCGGAGAGTTCCATTATGCCAAAATCATAAAAACGCATGGTCTTTTTCCTATAGTCAGGGGTTCTTTGCGCCATTGGGCGACGGTGCGGGTCCGGATGGTCTCCTCTGGCAGCGTGATGTCGGCTGCGATGGACAGCCGTGTCCCCGGAGCGCAGATGCGCAGCAGGTCCTCCAACATCGCATCGTTGCGGTAGGGCGTCTCAATGAAAATCTGTGTCTGATGCCGGGCGGCGGACTGCTTCTCCATGTCCCTGATGGCGTTGCGGCGTTCATCCGTCTTGGCCGGCAGATACCCCAGGAACGCAAAAGACTGGCCGTTGAGGCCCGACGCCATCAGTGCCAGCATCAGGGACGAGGGCCCGACGAAGGGGACGACCCGGATGCCGTGCCGGTGGCACAGGGCCACCAGGGCCGCGCCGGGATCCGCTACGGCCGGCAGGCCGGCTTCCGTGATCAGGCCGACATCCTGTCCGCCGTCGAAGAGCGTGGCCATCGCTTCGACTTCCGCTTCGTCCGTATGCTCGTTGAGCACGTGGAACTCCAATCCCTCGATCCGGCCTTTCAGGCCGGCGCGGGACAGGTAACGGCGGGCCGTGCGCACTTCCTCGACGACAAAGACTTTCAAGTCCCGGAGCCGCTCCAGCACTGGTGCCGGAATGACCTCCGCGGGATCATTCTCCCCGAGTGGGGAGGGGATCAGGTATAATCTTCCTTTATCGCTCATCTGCTAGGATCTTCAAGGTTTTTCTGCGCTCCTCCGGGCGGGGCTGGAAGAGCAGTTCCTGCCGTTTCTTCCGGCTGGTAAACAGGCTCCGGAAGAAGCTTCGCAGGGTGTTGAACTCCCGCTGGTATCCGATGCCGACGCCGTTGCGCTGGCTGTAGTCCAGGTAATTCGAGTACTTGTCGGCGGAGTGGGAGAAGAGGTTGAGGCGGACGTTGCCCGCGTTGTCGAGCTTGATCTCCACATCCAGGTCGCCGACGACATCCCGGTCACCGGCATCCGTGGAATATTGCCGGTTGCCGATCACGCCGTTGACGCTGACCCGGTCGTTGAAGAGCTTGGTGGAGACGGCGACGTCGAACAGGTCGCTGCCGCCTTCTCCGGCCGCATACTTCAAACCCAGATCCAGGGGGATCTGCAGGCGCTGCAGGATGTTGCTGAGCTGCCCGGACATCACTTCCATCATGTTGGACATCAGGATGCCGGTGTTGTTGTTGAAAATGCCGGACTGGTCGCTGGGCAGGAAACTGTTGGTCACAAGCAGGGCGACAAACTGTTTCTGGACCTTGTCTTCGGTGTTGAGTGCGCTCTCGACCTGGGATTTGGTCGAAGGATCGAGATCCGGGATGTCGATGGAGAAGGCGAGCTGCGGGTTCCGGAGCTTGTCGGACACCTTGAGGGCGCACTCGACGTTACGCCGGTATGAGGTGGCTGAACTGTCCGTGAGCAGGTTGGAGAGTGAAGTCTTGGTCATGTACCGGGCGTCGATGTCCAGGTCGCTGTCCATGATGTCGCCGTTGAACTTGATCGAGCTGCCGCTGTCGATGGTGAAATTCTTGGAGGCGATGTTCATGACGTTGAGGTGGAAATCTCCTGCCGTGAGGTTGTAATCACCGTTGATGCTGAAGGCTTTCTCTCCGCCGACCTCCAGGGAGATGGTGCCGTTGCCCCGTCCTGAAAGGATATTGCCGCTGTCTTTGTCGATCTCGAGGTCGCACTGGACCTCCGGATCGACGGTGACTCGCATCTTCATGGCGAAGCGGCCCTTTTCCTTCTCTTTCTTGACCAGGGACTGCATCATCTGTTCATAGGGATCGACCCATTCGTCGCCGGCCGGCTGCTTGAAGGTCAGCAGGTCGGTTCCCGTGAGCGTGGCGCCGCTCCGCAGGGGGATGTGGAAGTCGCCCCCGCCTTGTGTCCGGGCGTTGATGCTCATCAGCAGGGACGAGAAAGGACCGGTCAGGTCCACCGTGCCGCTGGCGCCCACGTGGCCGTAGACGGGGGATTCGCCGTCATCCTCGGTATTGAAGGCCTCCACTCCGTTGACCCGGATCGAGGTGGCCATCCGGATGTCTTTCAGGTGGTCGAAAGTGACGCCTCCGGTGACCGTTCCGCTGCCGTCGTAACGGTCTTTGAGCGCCATGTCGTCAAAGGTGATCCCGTAATCATCGATATGGAAGGGCCCGCTGACGAAATAAGGGACTTGGGTGAAGGCTATCTGGAGGAGCGCGTCATCCAGGCGTGCCCCCCGGCTGGACAGTGACAGTCGGTCGACAGGCCCGCTGACAGCCAGGTCTCCGCTGATTTTGCCCTCCAGGCGGCTGAAGACTTCCTGCACGAATCCGCTGGCGTAGCCGATCTGGAGGCTGTCCATCCGGGCCTTGGCCCTGAGTTCGTGGCTGGAGGGCTGATAGGTGCCGTGCGCCCGGAGGGTCGTTGCTTCCCGGACCCGGTCTTCGAAGAGGAATTCCATCCGGTTGTGCTCGTTGTCCCATTCGCCGGACAGGCTTAACGTCCCGGCATCATAACCGCTGACGGACGTTTCCTGCGCCCGGAGATGCGCATGGAGATCGAGCTGGTCCTTGCCGAAAGGAGATACCATCCGGATATCGCCGGTCAGGATGCCCTGGATGTCAGGCAGGTCCGGCGCCAGGGAGCGGACGGCCTCCAGGGCGATCCGGTTCAGTGCGAGGACCAGCGTGTCTTCATGCTTCCGGGAAAGGCCGCCCTCTATCTCCATCCGCTGCTCGCCGTTGTGGGCGACGAAGCGGGGGACCGCTACGCCGGCCGGCTTGATCGAGATGTCCGACGGGTCGAACGTCCATTTCTCCCCGCCGACGGTGAGGTCGGAGGGGAGGGTGCGGATGTCGTAGTTGAGCCGGTTGTCCCGGTTCCGGCTTAGGGTGCAGGCCAGATCCAGCAGGCCTTTCGTCTCAGGATCCGTTCCGTTGTCGAAACGGTAGCGCAGACCCACGCGGTTGCTGTCCGCCTCGATACGGATCCGGTTACCCAGCAGTTTGACGCCGGCATTCAACTCGTCGCCCGCAAGGTCGCAGAGGAGACGCTCACCGTCCCCCCGCGCTTGGAGGGTGACATTTTTGAGGTATTTGTCCTGCAAGGCGAGGCGCTGGGACTTGAGTTCGGTTTTCAGGGTCCCGTCCCTTCCCATCCGGAGATTCAGGGTTGTGCCTTCGGCCACGTACAGGCCGGGCAGGACGAAGGAGAGCAGGTCGCGGGTGTCGGCGGTTTTCAGCGTCAGCCGGTAGTCTTCACCCTCCGGCACGGCGGGCGCCTTCGCGGCCAGGGCGGGGAGTTCCTTGTACAAGACACCGTCCCGCAAGGCGGTGACCAGGCCTGTGACCGGCTTGGAACCGGAGAATTGTGCTTGGGCGAAGGCGGACTCGAAACTGAGCCGCTGCGTCTCGTTGGAGGTGTAGGAGCGGAGGGATAGGTGGCCGATGTCGTGGATACCGTCCCGGTTTTCCAGCCGGACGTCCTTGACGTCGATGTCGCCCAGGATGTTCTCCTTGCCGATGCGGGAGATGTTGGCGTTGACGGCCAGGGAAGCCTTGGACGGGCCGCGCTTGTCCAGGTTGAGGGCGTAGAGGTCCGCGTAGCCGAGGTTGAAGTAGAATTTGTAAAGGGCGTTGTGGGTCTTGCCGGACAGGTTGACCAGGCCCTGGAAGATGAAATTCAGGTTCGGGTCAGAGCAGACGATGCGGCCGTTGAACGCGTCGTCCTTGAAGGTGCCGGCACCGGCGATGTTGCTGTAGTCGTAACCGTTGATCCGGGCCTTGTCAATGATCAGGGAGTCGATGTCCAGGCTGATCCCGCCCGGCCCAAGGACGGCGTCCATCTGTCCCCGCATCGAGCATTCACCGACCCGGTCGGTGCCCAGCAGGCTGCCAAGGTCCAGGTTGTTGACGGCAACGGAACCGCCCAGGCGGGAGGGGACGCTGCTGTCCAGAAGATCCTTGGCCTTGACGGAACCGTTGACGCTGCCCGCCTGGGAGGTGAGCGCGCAGTCGAGGGCCAGGTCGTCGGCCGGGCCTTTGAGCCGGCCGTTGAACAGGAAGGTTTCGCCTGGGGCATAGCGCCCGATGGCCGCACCCTTTCCGGGTGCAAAAGCCTCGACGAGACGCCCGGCCGCTTCGGTCGTGAAGGTCAGGCCGTCCACCTTGGCGTCGATGTAACTCTCGGGAAGATTCGTGATGC
Organism: Bacteroidales bacterium; assembly: GCA_017471045.1. Classification (GTDB taxonomy): domain Bacteria; phylum Bacteroidota; class Bacteroidia; order Bacteroidales; family UBA932; genus Cryptobacteroides. Next base: position 6,565 of record JAFUWZ010000060.1, on the reverse strand, counting down.
GGCTGACTTCTCCGCTGAGGCTGCCGGAGATCCCGCTTTGTTCGCGGAAACTCAATGACTCGACCGTGAAATCATTGATCGTCCCCAGTACGCGGGCCTGGGAAATATCCATCGAGAGATGGGGGAGCGCCAGCCCGGCAAATCCTCTCAACGTCCCTTCGCCCAGCCGGGAACGGCCGAGCTGGATCTCCAGCTCCACTTCGTCCAGGAAATGGTCGAAGGACCTGTAGTTGTCGAAGCGCATCGCGTAATAGGGGAGTACAAGGTGGCTGCCATCGTCATTCAGGACGAAGTCGAACACCTCCACCTTACCCCGGCTGACCTGGGCGCGGCCGCTGGTGTTGTAGAAGGAGTAACCGGACCTCTCGGTCGCTTTGGCGTCGTCCAGGACGCCCTGGACGGTGCCACCCGTGATCCGGAAATCATGGGCCTTGGCGTCGGCCATCAGATCGAGCTCCGCCCAGTTGATCCCGGGCTTGCCTTTGGGCGCTTTCTTGCCGAGGGCATTGGACAGGGTGAAATGGAAGTCGCGGGCTTCGACCTGCTTGACATGAAGGACATCGCCCTTGTCCTGCAGGGGTTTGGGCTCCTTTCCGTGGAAGATGCGCTTGATATTGGAGACGTGGTGGGCTTCCGTGACGAGGTTGAGCAGGCCGTCCCGGACCACCACCTTGTTGAGGACGACGGGTTTCCTGCCGGTCAGGCCTTTCAGCGAGAAGGAAACCGTTGCCATGCCGATGCGTGCGACCGTGTCCTTCGGTTCAAAGAAAGAGGTGGCCAGCGGGTCGTTGTCGGTCAGGACGGCGTCGCGGACGATCACGGTCTTGAAGGGAAGGATCTGTACCCGGCCGATGGTCAGCTCGCCTTCGATCTTCTCGTTGAGGCGGGCGGCGAGTTTGCGGGCCAGGGCGGTCTGCACACGCGGGGACTGCAGGACCAGCCCTCCTGCCAGGAGCAGGAGAAGCAGCGCAGCCAGGATGCGCGGGACGATATGTTTGACTTTTGCGATGATTCAGATCCTTTTATCGGATCTTACAAAGTTAATAAATATTATGCCAAATTTGCTATCTTTGCAGCGTGAAATGGCGCTTTGATCATGTCTGACATCATTCTTGGCATCGAGTCCTCTTGCGACGACACTTCGGCGGCCGTCATCCGCGACGGATGGCTGCTGTCCAACGTTATCGCGGGCCAGGACGTACACCGGCGTTTCGGCGGCGTCGTGCCGGAGCTGGCCTCCCGTGCCCACGAGCTCAACATCGTACCCGTGGTGAGCGAAGCGCTCCGACAGGCTGGCGTGTCGAAAGAGGAGTTGACGGCCATCGCTTTCACGCGCGGCCCCGGTTTGCTGGGCTCTCTGCTGGTAGGCACGTCCTTCGCCAAGTCCCTGTCCCTTTCGCTGGGCATCCCGATTGTGATGGTCAATCACCTGCAGGGACACATCCTGGCCGGATTTGTCAAGGAGGAAGGCGCAGAGAACCGCCAGCCCTCGTTCCCGTACCTGTGCCTGCTCGTGTCGGGCGGCAATTCGCAGATCGTGCGGGTGGACGGTCCGCTGGAGTTCGAGATCTTGGGCCAGACCATCGACGATGCGGTGGGGGAGGCCTTCGACAAATGCTCTAAGATGCTGGGCCTGGGCTATCCCGGCGGGCCGGTCATCGACCGCCTGGCCAAGGAGGGGGACCCGGACCGCTTCCAGTTCGCCAAGCCGCGCATCCCGGGCCTGGACTACAGTTTCAGCGGGATCAAGACCTCGCTCCTGTATTTCGTGCGGGACGAGATGGCCAAGGACCCGTCGTTTCTGGAAAACAACAAGGAGGACCTCTGTGCGTCGTTCCAGAAGACCCTGATCGACATCCTGATGAACAAGCTCATCAAGGCCGTGCGCCAGACCGGGATCAAGGAGATCACCATCGGCGGCGGCGTGTCGGCCAACAGCGGCCTGCGCAGCCGCATCGAGTCGGAAGGCCGCAAGCGCGGCTGGAACACCTACCTGCCCGCCTTCAAGTTTACGACCGACAACGCGGCCATGATTGCGATCGCCGGGTATTACCGCTATCTGGCAGGGGAGCGCTGCCCGCTGGATGTTGCGCCTGTGTCCCGGATTTCCGAGTTTTAGTTTTGCTCATCCTATGAAAGAGTTTGATATCGCCGTCCCGGTGGGGCGCAGTTTGTCCCAGGAGCAGATGGAGGCCGAAGCCCGGCGGCAACTGGGCCTGCCCAAAAGCGCGCCGGTGCGTTGCGTCGTGACCAAGCGCTCGCTGGATGCGCGCAAGGACATCGTTTACCGCTACCACGTCGAGGCCTATGTGCCCGGCGAGGCGTATGAGCCTTTCCGGCTGGATCCGTACCGGGAGGTGGCGGAAGCACCCGAGGTGCTGGTGGTCGGAGCCGGTCCGGCCGGTCTTTTCGCGGCGCTGAAACTTCTGATGCTGGGCCTGAGGCCCGTGATCCTCGAGCGGGGCAAGGACGTCCATCGCCGCAAGACGGACATGGCGACGCTCTCCCGCACCGGTGTCGTGGATCCGGACTCGAATTACTGCTATGGCGAGGGCGGGGCTGGGGCTTTCTCCGACGGGAAACTCTTCACGCGCTCATCCAAGCGCGGCGACATCCGGGAAGTGCTGCACCAGCTGGTCGCGTTTGGCGCGTCGCAGGAGATCCTCGTCGATGCGCATCCGCATATCGGCTCGGACCGGCTGCCGGTGGTGGTCGAGGCCATCCGCACCTGCATCATCGCGCACGGGGGTGAGTATCACTTCGATACGCGGGTGACGGAGATCACTCGGGAAGACGCCGGCTTTGTCGTATCCGCGCTGTCCGGCGGCGTTCCGGCGCAGTTCCGCGCGGCGTCGGTGATCCTTGCGACCGGCCATTCCGCGCGGGATATCTACGAACTGTTCGACCGGCACGGCTGGGCGCTGGAGGCGAAGGGCTTCGCCCTGGGCGTGCGGGTGGAGCATCCGCAGCACCTGATCAACAGCGCGCGATACCATGGCCGCCAGTGGCCGGGGATGCCCGCGGCCGAATACAGCTTTGTCGAGCAGGTCGAAGGACGGGGCGTTTTTTCCTTCTGCATGTGCCCCGGGGGCATCCTGGTACCTTCTTCGACCGAGCCGGACGGGATCGTGTTGAACGGGATGTCCAATTCGGCGCGCAACTCGAAGTGGGCCAATGCGGGCGTGGTCGTGCAGGTGGAGCCGGAGGACATTCCGGCCTCCTATGCGGGCGCCGGGGCCTTTGCGGTGATGGATTTCCAGCGGGACGTGGAGCGGCGGATGTTTGATTTCACGGCGGAGTTTGCCGCCCGCGCTTCGGCATCGGGGCGGGCTTCCGGGGGTGGCCAGGCTGCTGGAGTTGGCCGCGCTGCGCCATTGAATCCGATGGCGGCCCCCGCGCAGCGGATGAAGGACTTCTGCCGGGGCGTGGTTTCCGCCAGTCTCCCGGCGACCTCCTATTTCCCGGGGGCGGTGTCCGCGCCGCTGCACGAGCTGCTGCCGGACTTCGTGTACCGGCGTATGCGGCTGGCCTTCCCGGCGGTGGACCGCAAGATCCACGGCTACTATACCAACGACGCCCTGCTGCTGGGTGTGGAGTCGCGCACCTCGTCTCCGATCCGCATTCCGCGCGATCCCGAGACGCTCGAGTCGCTGTCCGTGCCAGGCCTGTACCCCTGCGGGGAAGGCGCCGGATATGCCGGCGGCATCGTCTCGTCGGCCATCGATGGGATCCGCTGTGCGGTGGCGGCGGCCGGAAAGATGCACCCTTAATCGTTTCGTCTGCCGATGAGCTCCCGGCCCCGATATGTCATCCTGGACGCCCTGCGGGGCTTTGCCATCCTGGGGATCTGCCTGGCCAATTTCCCGGAGTTTTCCCTGTGGACCTTTGCCGATCCGGCTTCGCATCCGGCTTCGGACCGGGTTGTCCAGGCGCTGCTGACCTTTTTCGTGGACGGGAAGTTCTATACGCTCTTTTCCATCCTGTTCGGGATCGGCTTTTCCATCCAGCTGGACAATGCCGACGGACGGCTCCGGACCTTCTATCGGCGGATGGGGGTCCTGTTCGGCATCGGGCTGCTGCATCTGCTGTTCCTCTGGAGCGGCGACATCCTGATGCTCTATGCGGCGATGGGCATGCTGCTGCCGCTTTTCCGCCGCTGCCCGACCCGGAGGATGCTGACGACGGCGGGCGTCCTTCTGCTGCTGCCGGTCCTGTCCGATGCCGTGCTGGGCGGGTCACTGTCCGATCCCATCGAGACGGCCCAGTGGCGCATCTGCTCGCTGTACGGGATCACGGAGGCGAATTTCGGGACCTGGCTGCGGGATGCGTCCTCCTACCGGGAAGTCTTCCAGTTCCTGCAGCAAGGCGCCGTGGAACGGATGTGGGAGTTCGTCTCCAGCCACCGCTATTTCAAGGTGCTGGGCCTTTTCCTGATCGGATTCGCCATCGGGCGCGAACGGATCTACGCCGATCTGCCGGGCCGTCGCGCGCTGCTGCGGAAGGTCTTCTTGCTCGGCCTGGGACTCGGCCTCCCCGTCTCGGTCCTGTACACCTTGAGCGCGGTGGGCGCACATCCCTGGGGAACGGTGGCGCACAGCGTGCTGTACTTGCTGAGCGTATATCCGATGGGGCTGGCCTACGCCGCCGGATTCTGTCTGCTGTATGAGCGGAGCGCAGACGCGGCCCTGTGGAAGGTCTTCTCCCGGCCCGGTCGGGTGGCATGCACCAACTACCTGATGCAGTCGCTCCTCGGCGTGCTCCTCTTCTACGGCATCGGCCTGGGGCTCGGCGCCGGCGTGACCCTGGCCCAGACTGAAGCGATCGCCCTCGGCGTCTATGCCCTCGAAGTCCTCGCCAGCCACCTCTGGCTCCGCTACTTCCGCTACGGCCCCGTCGAGTGGCTCTGGCGCATGCTCACCTACGCCCAGCCCTTGCCCCTGCTCCGCGAACGGGACCGCGGGTGAGATTCCGGGCTGCGCCTGATTCCTGCACCTGATCCCTGCACCTGATCTTTACACCCGCTCCCCGCGCCCGATGGGCTATTTCGTGTCCCATCAGGCGCATTCTGACCCGTTTTTGCGCCCAATGAGCCCAGAATCGTCCCATCGGGCGCAGGGACTTAGGCCTTTGTGATCATAAAGACTTACCCGGCATCCAGATTCTCAATGACACTGATCACTTCTTGGACGATGGTTCCGTCCCGGGCGAGCTCCTGTGGGGCGTCCCAGATGCCACTTTCGTGGTCGTGGTAGGTGAAGCGACGGTCGGGTTCCCCTTTCTCCTTGATGCACACGATCCGCTCACGATCGTTGTAGAGGTTGTTAGGAATCGCTTGACGCTTTCTGTATGTAGTATTGTCCGAAGACAATAAGCAAATTTTACAATTTTTATTTCACACTGTTGCAATTAAATTGCATTAATCAGCAAATACCGTTAACAGAGGTGGTTACGAAGTGCGTCAAAAAGCAAGCGTAAGGCCTTGTTCTGTTCCACAAGGAGGAATGGAACAGGCGGGACATTTGGACAACTTGTCCCGCTTGGGCGCAAGTCCGTTAATCTTGATAAATCTGTCGTAAACATGGCAGAAATCATCCGCCATACAGAAAATTTCCGTAATTTTGTCCTTGGCGATCGTCATAGCGAGAGTGTTCGTATTTGGTTTGTCGTTATTCCAAATTTACAAAAGATTTCTCTATTTCCCTGATAGTCAATTAATTAAATTTCTCCGAACTCACATTATTTTACCAAAATCCATATGCCTTTGACGCTGTATGACGAATGCAGAGATCATATTGAACTATGCGGCATCTCATAGGGGAAATGTGGTGAGTAGGGACTTTGTTGCCTATTTTGAATCTTCCTATCTGGATGGATCGGTCCGGAGCATGGATACCGAACTGCGGCAAATGATGGCTGCGGGTGCGATGGCGCGGACAGGATACGACAATTTCGCTTGTGTGTTGATGTCAAACTTCCATATATTCCGGTTGTCTCCATGGAAATGAAGGTGCTGTTCTCTGGCATCAGGGAGCGATACCCTTGTGCCGCGTTTTGCATCTGGCAGGTAAGGGCCATCTCCTCGTTTATGCATCACATCTCCGGCATTGATGTCCTGATCATGTAAACGGACCACATTGCGGCAGAGACAGTGTATGAGGATGTCCGTGAAATGACTGACGGGCGGACATTTCTGCTGCGGCCTACGGAGAAAGAATACCGGCTATACGCTTCCGGTGCTCCGTCACAGCTGGTCAGGGATTGATCTCGGAGGCTTCGGTGATTAGCTTTGATGGTGTCCACGGCCATTCTTGAGAAGATCCTGGTCCATTCAACCACCGCACCAGAGTTTGAGTTTGCCAGAGGCTTCGAACTGTTTGCTATCTTTGAGAACGCCGACTAGATGTACCGCATCGGCAAGAAGACCGCACTCCGCAGTCGCGGCCCTGGACTTTTCATTGACCAATCCCCAACGCATCGGATATTTTCGTGCCATTTCTAGATAACCCGTCCCGATGTTTATTGAGGTATAACAATGGTCCGGACCTGTCCCGCCATTCTTTTGCGA
>JAFUWZ010000059.1 GCA_017471045.1 Bacteroidales bacterium | reverse complement strand
CGTCCCGACCAGCTGCAGGAAGAGTTCGAGAAGGTCATCGACCTGATCCTCTATGTATTCAAGACCTTGAAGATGACGGACTACATGGCGCAGGTCTCCCTCCGCCACCGGACCGACCACAGCAAATACATCGGCACCGAGGAGAATTGGGAGAAGGCCGAGCAGGCCATCATCGATGCGGCCGCCAACAAGGGCCTGAACACGGTCGTCGAGTACGACGAGGCGGCTTTCTATGGTCCGAAGCTCGACTTCATGGTCAAGGATGCGCTCGGCCGCCGCTGGCAGCTGGGCACCATCCAGGTGGACTATAACCTCCCGGAGCGCTTCCAGTTGGAGTACACCGATGCCGACGGCTCGAAACAGCGCCCGGTCATGATCCACCGCGCCCCGTTCGGCTCCATCGAGCGTTTCACGGCCGTGGTGCTCGAGCATACGGCGGGCCATCTGCCGCTCTGGCTCAGTCCGGATCAGGTTAAAGTCTTGCCAATCAGTGAAAAATATGCAGATTTTGCGAAAAAAGTTTGCGATTTGCTGAATAATTCCGAAATTCGCGCTTCCGTAGATGCACGGAATGAGACGCTCGGCAAACGAATCCGCGAGATTTCTTTGCTCAGGGTTCCTGTCCTTGTCATCGTCGGTGAGAAGGAAGTCGCCGAGGGTACGGTCTCGGTCCGGCGCAACGGTGCCGACCAAGGCTCGATGACCATCGAGGGATTCATTGAATATTTCAAGGCCGCCGTGGCTGAGGAATTATCATAAATTATTGTTTATTATTAACTTATAGGAGGATTACTTATCGCAGCGCCTTACAGACCGAAGCCTTCGGGCTTCAAGCCGAAAGGAAAAAAATCTCCCATCTTGCCGGTGCAGCAGAAGGGAGAGAATGAATTGAACATCAATGAGGAGATCACTGCTCCTCAGGTGCGCCTGGTCGGGGAAAACATTTCCGAACCGGGTGTCTATCCCATCGCCAAGGCCCGTGCCATGGCGGAGGCACTCGAACTCGACCTGGTCGAGATCAGCGCGAAAGCCGACCCTCCCGTGTGCAAGATCCTGGACTATCAGAAATATCTCTACCAGCAGAAGAAGAAAGCGAAAGAGATGAAGTCCAACTCCGCCAAGATTGTTATCAAGGAGATCCGTTTCGGTCCCAACACCGACGAGCATGACTTCCAGTTCAAACTCAAGCATGCCCAAGGGTTCCTTCAGGAAGGCTCCAAGGTCAAGGCCTCGATTTTCTTCCGCGGACGGTCCATTATGTTCAAGGATCAGGGCGAGAAGCAGTTGCTTCGCTTTGCCGTAGAGCTCGAAGAGTTCGGACGGCCGGAGAATATGCCGGTGCTGGAGGGAAAGCGGATGACGATGATGATCGCTCCTCTGAAAAAGAAATAATCGCGCGAGCGACAACTTATTATTAACTATTAACAAACAAAACAATGGCAAAGCTTAAAACCAACTCCGGTGCCAAAAAGCGCTTCACGCTTACCGGATCGGGAAAAATCAAGAGAAAGCACGCTTATCACAGCCACATTCTCACGAAGAAGACCAAGAAACAGAAGAGAAACCTCGACCATTTCGCCATTCTCGACAGAGCGGACGAAGTCAGAGTCAAGGAAATGTTGGTCCTGTAGTTCAAAAGTTTAACTTGGATGTGCAGTTCCAGAGAACCCGCCGGACGGGTCACTGCCTCCAGAAAAAATCAAAATCATGCCTAGATCAGTAAATTCAGTCGCCTCCCGGGCGCGCCGCAAGAAGATCCTCAAGCAGACCAAAGGCAACTTCTTGTCGAGGAGAAATGTTTGGACGGTTGCGAAGAACACCTATGAGAAGGGTCTCACCTACGCATACCGTGACCGTAAAGCCAAGAAGCGCAATTTCCGCGCTCTATGGATCCAGAGAATCAACGCTGCCTGCCGTCAGAGGGGCATCACCTATTCCCAGTTCATGGGACAGCTCGCGAAGAAGAACATCGGTTGAACCGCAAGGTGCTCGCTGACCTCGCGATGAACAATCCCCAGGCGTTCGAGGCAGTCATCAAGTCCGTAACTGAATAGCATAGTATATCGTGGGCTGGAAGGAGATTCGACATAACAAGTGGGCCAGGTTCGTTTTCTGGACCTTGCTCTACACGTTGTGGGTCATCTGGCTCGGGAATTATTGGTGGCTGCTGGGGCTGATCATCCTCTTTGACCTGATCGTCACGAAGAAAGTCCATTGGCTCTTCTGGCAGAAGGAGTACAAGGAAGGTGAAAAGCACAATGTCTGGCTCGATTGGCTTGATGCGATCATTTTTGCCGTCGTGGTCGTCACGTTCATCAATATTTTCTTTTTCCAGGCGTTCAAGATCCCTTCCTCTTCCATGGAGAGTACCCTCTACACGGGTGATCATCTCTTTGTAAGCAAGCTGGCCTATGGGCCCCGGCTCCCTGAGACCCCGCTCACCGTTCCTTTTACGCACAATGTCATCTTCGGGAAGGAGTCCTATTCGACCCTGATCCAGAGCAAATACAGGCGGCTGAAAGGATTCCGCGAGGTGCGTAAGGGTGACTGTGTGGTCTTTGGATTTCCGCACGGCGATACGGTCCTTCGGCAGCGTCCGGTCGATGATTATTATACCTGGTGCCGCTCCCTGGGTCGTGAAACGACCATCCGGCAGCTTGGTCCCGTCATCGTCCGTCCGACCGACAAGAAAGACCACTACGTCAAGCGTTGCGTCGCCACACCGGGCGACACGCTGCAGGTCATCGACGGCCTGGTCTGGATCAACGGACAGCAGCAGGAAACCTATCCCGGGCTTCAGCTTACCTATACGGTGAAGACCAACGGGCAGAAGATCAACTCCAAGATCATTGAAAAACTCGGATTCAACCTCCGTGAATTGTATTATGATGCGGCCCTGCCGGGCTATCCCGCCATGCCGCTGACAGCCGGAATGCTGGAGCAGATCCGTGCCGTCGGCAATGTTGAGAGCGTCACGCCCAACCTGGACGTCTATCCGCCGGACTATCCGGATTCTTCCATGGATCTGTTCCCCTTTACGGACGGATTCGAGTGGACCCGGGATTATTACGGTCCGCTGTGGATACCCGAGAAAGGCGCAACGGTCACGCTGACGCGGGAGAATCTCCCGCTGTACGAGCGCATCATTTCCGTCTATGAGCACAATACGCTCGCGGTGGACGGCGAAGGGCAGATACGGATCAATGGGGAAGCAGCCCATGACTATACGTTCAAGCAGGATTACTATTTCATGATGGGAGACAACAGGCACAATTCCCTGGACTCAAGGTACTGGGGATTCGTCCCTGAAGATCATATCGTCGGGAGACCGGCGGTGATCTGGCTCTCCACCGACGGGGGCAGGAAGTTCCCGGACAACATCCGGTGGCGCAGATTCCTTAAATTTGTATAAAGGCGGATTTGCATTTACGAAAATTTAAAGCGATATTTGCACCCCCGTAATCAGTTTTGAATCAAATATAAAAGTATAACGATATGGCAAAGGTTTGTCAAGTTACCGGACGAAAGAGAATGAAAGGCAACAATGTGGCCCATTCCAAATTGCGCACCAAGCGTGATTTCTCTCTCAACCTCAAGACCAAGAAGTTCTGGTCCGAAGAGGAGCAGAGGTTCATCACATTGAAAGTTTCCTGCAAGGGAATGAGGATCATCGAGAAGAACGGTCTCGATGCCACTCTTCGCGATGCCCAGCAGAAAGGATTAATTAACCTTGTTTAATTTGTACGATTATGGCAAAGAAAGCGAAAGGTAACCGGGTGCAGGTCATCCTCGAGTGCACCGAACAGAAAGAGAGCGGCGTTCCCGGAATGTCACGCTACATCACCACCAAGAACAAGAAGAACAATCCCGAGCGTCTGGAGCGTAAGAAATACAATCCTTACCTCAAGCGGGTCACTGTTCACCGTGAGATCAAGTAAAAACAGGAGGATAAAATATGGCAAAGAAAGCAGTTGCTACATTCGCAGCCAAGGCCGGCTCCAAGAGCATGGTCAAGTGCATCCGCATGGAAAAATCTCCCAAGACCGGCGCTTATGTTTTCACTGAGCACCTCGTCGAGGAGGCAAAAGCCAAGGATTATTTCGCCAAGAAGTAATCCATCCTGCCCGGAATGATAGAGAAGCTGGCTGACCTCGTTCAGGCAACTTCTCTATTTTCTTATTTTTGGACTTAAACTCAATCACTATCGATATGAAAAGATTTATTCCTGCATTCGCAATCGCAGCATGTACGCTGGCGCTTGTGTGTTCCTGCGACCGGAACAACCGCCTGACCCAGGCGGAAAAGGCTGAAGGCTGGCAGTTGCTCTTCAATGGGAAGGACATGACCGGCTGGCGCGATTTCAATGGAACGGAGCTGACCAACGGCTGGAAGGCCGTGAAGGGTTGCATCCAGGCATCCGGAGATGGCAGTGACGCCTCCGGCTATATCGTGACGGACAAAAAATATGCGGACTTCGAGCTGGTCTGGGACTGGAAACTCACGCACGGCGGCAACAGCGGTATGCTGTACCATGTCATCGAGAGCCCCGCTTTCAAGGTCCCCTATGTGACGGGCCCTGAATATCAGCTGATCGACAACGAGGGCTGGGAGGAGGTCAATGCCCCCGCGAAGCTGGAGGAGTGGCAGAAACTCGGCGTCGATTATGCGATGCACCTGCCGGACTACGCCAAGATGAAAGTCAACCCGCAGGGCGAGTGGAATACCTCCAAGATCGTCTTCGACAACGGTCATGTGGAGCATTGGCTCAACGGAGAGAAGATCCTCGAATTCGAGGCCTGGACCGACGAATGGTTCGAACTCAAGAACGCTGGCAAGTGGGCGGATGCGCCCGAATACGGGCTGGCCCATGAGGGCGTGATCTGCCTCCAGGATCATGGCGATCCGGCTTCCTTCCGCAATATCAAGATCCGCGAACTGCCCCATAAGGCTGCCGGCGAAGTCTCCCTGTTCAATGGCAAGGACCTGACCGGCTGGGAGCCTTTCGGCGACGGCAAGTGGTCCGTCGACGAGGAGGGCAACCTCAGGATCGAGAACGGCGACCAGCGTGAGTACGGCTATCTCGGCACCCGGGCGTACTACAAGGATTTCGACCTGACGGTCGAGTTCAAGCAGGTCTCCAACGGCAATTCCGGCCTTTTCTTCCATTCCTTCATCGAGGGGTTCAACCATGTCAACGGCTGGCAGTGCGAGGTGGCCCCCAAGGGACATGATACGGGCGGCATCTACGAGTCCTACGGGCGGGGCTGGCTGGTCCAGATCCCGGACGAAAAAGAGGAAATCCTGAAGGAGAATGAGTGGAATACGTTGCGCCTTCGCGTCGAGGGCGACCATGTCCAGACCTGGCTCAACGGCGAGGCGATGATTGACATCAACGACGAGAAGATCGGCGCTGCCACGGGCCGCGTCATGCTGCAGCTTCACGATGGCAGTGACATCATCGTCCTTTGGCGTAATTTCCGGATGACGGTTCTCTAGAAATTGATTATATTTGTAAGATCAGAAAAACCGGGTGATGGGAATATTCGATAAAGGTGTCCAAAAGACGAAGCAGAGTTTCTTCCAGCGTCTGTCCCGGGCCGTCGTCGGCAAGTCCAAGGTCGATGACGAGACCCTGGACGCCATAGAGGAGGCCCTGGTGGCCTCCGATATGGGTGTCGAAACGACGCTCAAGATCATCGACAATCTCGAGGACCGCGTCCAGCGGGACAAATATCTCTCCTTTGAGGAGCTGGTGGGCATCTTGCGTGACGAGATCGGCAAACTGCTCGACGTCGATGCGTCGGAGGCCGTCGTCCCTTTCGATTTTTCCAAGAAACCCTATGTGATGATGGTCGTCGGCGTCAATGGCGTCGGCAAGACCACCACCATCGGCAAACTGGCTGCCAGCCTGAAGGCGCAAGGCAAAAAGGTCGTCATCGGGGCCGCCGACACCTTCCGGGCGGCCGCCGTGGAGCAGCTGGACATCTGGGCCCGGCGGGCCGGAGTCGATATCGTCAAGCAGAAAATGGGCTCTGACCCGGCTTCCGTGGCGTACGATACGGTGAGTTCGGCGGTCGCGAAAGGGGCGGATGTCGTCCTGATTGATACGGCGGGCCGCCTGCACAACCGCATCGACCTGATGAACGAGCTGACCAAGATCCGCAATGTCATGCGCAAGGTCGTTCCGGACGCGCCGCACGAGGTGTTGCTGGTCCTGGATGCCTCCACCGGCCAGAATGCCTTCCAGCAGGCCAAGGAGTTCTCCCGCGCGACGGATGTCTCCGCGCTGGCCATCACCAAGCTGGACGGCAGTGCCAAGGGAGGCGTGGTGATCGGCGTCGTGGACCAGTTCAAGGTGCCCGTCAAGTTCATCGGCATCGGGGAGGGGATTGAGGACCTCAAGGTGTTTGGCAAGAAGGAGTTCGTGGAGTCGCTGTTCTCCCTGGAGGATTTGAAAAAGTAACGTGAAACAATAGATATGAAGCTTTCTTACAATTGGCTCAAGGATTATCTTAAGATGGATCTGACCCCGGCGCAGGTCGCCGAGGCCATGACCTCGATCGGCATCGAAGTGGATTCGCTCGAGGAGCAGGAGGAGATTCCCGGCGGCCTGGCCGGCGTCGTGGTGGCCCAGGTGCTGGAGTGCGAGCCGCATCCTGACTCGGACCACCTGCATGTCACGAAGGTGGATGACGGCTCTGCCGAACCGCTTACCGTGGTCTGCGGCGCGCCCAACGTCGCGGCCGGTCAGAAGGTCCTTTTCGCCCGGATCGGCACGGTCCTTCCCGGCGATTTCAAGATCAAGAAGTCCAAAATCCGCGGCGTCGAGTCGATGGGCATGATCTGTGCCCAGGACGAGCTCGGCATCGGCGAAGACCATGCCGGCATCATGGTGCTGGAGCCTGAAGCCGTCGTCGGCACGCCGGCCAAGGAATACCTGCATCTCAAGTCTGAGGCCGTCATCGAATATGAAATCACGGCCAACCGGATCGATGCCGCTTCGCACATCGGTGTGGCGCGCGACCTGTATGCCTGGATGCTGGCCAATGACAAGCCTTGCAAGTTGAAGTACCCGGATGTGTCCGCGTTCGGCACGGAGGGTGACGGGGGATTGTCCGTCGCGGTACAGGATCCGGACGGCGCTCCGCGCTATGCCGGCGTCACGATCGAGGGCGTCCAGGTGGGCCCTTCGCCCGAATGGCTCCAGAAGAAGCTTCTCTCGATCGGCCTGCGCCCGATCAACAATGTCGTCGATATCTCCAATTTCGTCCTCTTCGAGCTGGGGCAGCCCCTGCATACCTTTGATGCGGACAAGGTGGATGGCGGCACCGTCATCGTCCGCCGTGCGCGGGCGGGCGAACCGATCAAGACCCTCGACGAGGTGGAGCGCAAGCTCGACGCCGCCGACATGGTCATCGCCAATGCGAGCGGCCCGATGTGCATCGCCGGTGTATTCGGCGGCATCGATTCCGGCGTTACCGACACGACGGTCAATGTCTTCTTGGAGAGCGCTTATTTCGATCCCGGTTCCATCCGCAAGACCTCCAAGCGCCATACCCTCCAGACTGACGCCTCCTTCCGTTTCGAGCGGGGAGCCGATCCGCTCATCGCTCCCTATGCGCTCAAGCGTGCGGCCCTGCTGATCAAGGAACTGGCCGGGGGACGCATCATTGGCCCGGTGTGGGATGTGCATGACGCGAAGTTCAAGGAAGCGGAGATCGATCTGGATTACGACCGCATCGAGGCGTTCATCGGCGAGAAGATCGGCCATGGGCGGATCGAGCGTATCCTTTCCGCCCTTCAGTACGAATTCCGCGAGAAGCGTCCGGGAGGAGCCCGCGTCGCCGCTCCTTCGTATATGGTGGATGTCACCCGGGAATGCGATGTCGTCGAGGAGATCCTCCGGATCCACGGCTACGACGCGATCGCGCTGCCGAAGCACATGAAAATGTCCGTCAACGCCTCCCCGACACCGGATCCCGAGGCGATCCGGAACAACATCTCCAACTTCCTCGCATCCAACGGTTTCGTGGAGACGATGAACAATTCCCTGACGAAGGGAGAGTACTATGAAGGCTTGCAGACCTGGCCGGCCGAACGATGCGTGCGCATCGTCAATCCGCTCAGCTCGGATCTCAACGTGATGCGGCAGACGCTGATCCTGAACGGCCTGGAGGTTGTGGCCTACAACATCAACCGCCAGATCCCTTCGCTCAAGATCTTCGAGTACGGGTCCGTCTATCAGCGTCTTCCCGGGACCGACGGCACGACCTTGGAAGGCTATGAGGAGCATCCCTGCTTCGCCTTGATGATGACCGGCACCCCGGAGAAGTCTTGGCGCGTTGAGGCGCAGAAGAGCAGCTATTTCCAGCTGAAGGGTTATGTGGAGCTGCTGTTGCGCCGCTATGGGGCCGACTTGTACCAGATGTGGACGGATCCGGCTCCTGCAGATGTTTTCTCCGAAGGTGTGGCCTATAGCCTTCCCGGACAGAAGAAACCGCTGGCCGTGATGGGGACCGTCAGTCCCAAGTTGGCGCGCAAGTTCGGTATCAAGCAGCCGGTTTTCGCCGCCGAGATCAACTGGCCCGTCCTCTTCTCCATCGTCCGTCGTGACAAGGTCGCCTTCAAGGAACTGCCCAAGTTCCCGGAGGTCCGTCGTGACCTGGCCCTGCTGCTGGACGAATCCGTCAGCTATGCCGACCTGCAGGCCGCCGCTTTCAAGTCGGGCAAGAAACTGATCCGGAAGGTCACGCTCTTCGACGTGTACCGGGGCGACAAGATCCCCGCGGGCAAGAAGCAGTATGCCCTCAGTTTCGTCATCCAGGATCTGGAAAGGACCTTGACCGACCCGGATGTCGAGCAGGTGATGGATAAGCTCCTGTCGACCTTCCAGAACCAGTTCGGAGCGGTCCTGCGATAATGAAACCGATCCGTTCCGCCATCCTGGCCACGCTGCTCGGCCTGATTTGTCTGTCCGCCTGCCAGCGGAAAGACAAGATCATCCCGCGCGCCACGATGGCGGACATCTATGCGGATCTTTTCATCGCGGACCAGTGGCTGCGGGACCAGCCGGACGATTTCGTGGTGGCCGATACGGTGCGTTTTTACGAACCGGTCTTCCGAAAATATGGCTACACGACCCTGGACTTCCGCAACAGCGCCAATTACTACCTGCAGGATCCCAAGCGTTTCGCCCGTATCCTGCAGCGGACTTCCGCCAAGCTGGGAGAGCGTGCCACCTACCTGGAACACTTATCTGCCGACATCGAGTCCGTCCGGAGCGAAGTCGAGCGGCTGAAACGTTCCGCTTCTGTCCCGGCGGTTTTCTATGACACCTCTTTCTTCCGGAAGTCGGCTCTTTACAAGATGGACTTGCAGCTGGATGAACGTGGCGCCTGGATGCCGGTTTTCCCCTCCGAGGCGCCGGACTCCCTACAACTGGCTGACTCGCTCCGTTTGAAGGATTCGCTGCTGCGCGCCGCCGAGCCGGTCGAAAAGACCGCCGGGACCGTTCACCGCTTCGCCGATGAAAGACTGCTTGATATAGTCCGTTAGCCATGTTGCGGGAAAAAATCGTATTTGGACCCATCCAGAGCCGGCGGCTCGGATCCTCGCTGGGCATCAACCTGCTGCCTGAGCGGGGAAAGCTGTGCAATTTCGACTGCATCTACTGCGAATGCGGCTGGAACCGGGACGGGCGGGAGGACAAGACCCTTCCCGATGCCGGCTCTCTCCGGGAGGCCTTGGAAGCGCGCCTCTCTTCCTGCGCCGCCGCTCAGACTCCGATCGATTCCATTACGTTCTCCGGGGACGGGGAGCCGACCCTCAATCCGGATTTTCCCCGGATCATAACGGATACCCTCTCGCTGCGCGACCGATACTATCCGGAGGCGCGCGTGTCGGTCCTGACCAACGCGACGCGGCTCGGCATCCCTGCCGTTTTCGAGGCCTTGCGCCGGGTGGACAGTCCGATCCTGAAGCTGGATGCACCGACGACGGCGCTCGCCCGCATCATCAACCGGCCGCAGGGGGCGTACGAAGTCTCCGAGGTCATCGGGGGGATGCGGCGTTTCGGGGGGGATTTCATCCTGCAGACGATGTTTCTGCGCGCGCGGGGATTTGACTCCTCCGCTCCGGAGGTCCTGGGGCCCTGGATGGACATCGTGCGCGACTTGCATCCTCGCGAGGTCATGGTCTATACGATCGCCCGGCCGACTCCGCAGGCCGGGCTCGCGAAATTTAGCGCGGAGGAAATGGCCGCCCTGCTGCGGCCCTTGACCGAGGAAGGTTTTAATGTCAAAATATATGAATGAGTTGTTTGAAAAATACGGGTACTGCCCGGATAACGAAAAGATCGGACGGAGTCTCGAACTGATCGCCTCCAGTCTGGACGAGTTTGCCTCTCCGGAGCGTCTGAAGGCCTGTTTCTCCCTGATGGACCTGACAACCCTCCATGCCACGGATACGGTCGCTTCCGTGCGGAAACTCGTTGCAAAGGTCAATGGACTGGAATCGGAGTACCCGGACTATCCGCTGCCTGCTTCGGTTTGCGTCTTCCCCAATTTTGCCGGTACGGTCGCCACGGAGCGGAAGGACCCTTCGGTGCATGTCACCGCGGTCGCCGGTTGTTTCCCTGCGTCCCAGAGTTTCCTGGAAGTCAAGGTCCGTGAGTGTGAACTCGCCGTCCGGGACGGCGCCGACGAAATTGATATCGTACTGGCACTCAATGCTTTTCTTGCTGGCGATTATGCTTCGGCTGCGCAGGAAATCAAGGCGATGCGCCAGGCCGTCGATGCCGCCGGTGCGGCCCAGGGCCGTCGTATTGTCCTGAAGGTGATTCTGGAGACGGGGTTGCTGGTCTCGTCGTCCAACATCGCCGCCGCAGCTTTCGTAGCCATGGAGTCGGGGGCTGATTTCATCAAGACTTCAACCGGAAAGGTGGACGTCAATGCGACGCCGATGGCTGCGTTCGTGATGTGCGAAGCGATCAAGGCTTACTATGAAAAGACCGGCCGTAAAGTGGGTTTCAAGGCTGCCGGCGGCATTTCCTCCGCCAAGGATGCGCTCTGCTATTACTCCATCGTTTCGACCGTCCTCGGCGCCGGGTGGCTCCACAAGGACCTGTTCCGCTTCGGCGTCAGCCGGCTCGGCAACAGCCTGATGTCCGCGATTGAACAGAATACGGTGAGTTATTTCTGACCTCTTGCCTGCTAACACTAAAACGATAACCTTATGACCTTTTCCATGATTATCCAGCTGCTGATCGTGCTGGCCGCCTTGTATGTCGGCTCGCGTTACGGCAGCCTGGCGCTGGGCGCCATCTCCGGCATCGGCCTGGCCATCCTGGTATTCGGCTTCGGCCTCAAACCCGGGACGCCTCCTACGGATGTTATCTACATCATTATTGCGGCCGTAACCTGCGCCGGTACCTTGCAGGCATCGGGCGGTATGGACTGGATGATACAGATCGCGGAAAAAATGCTGCGCAAGCATCCGGATCATATCACTTTCCTGGCTCCGCTGACGACTTTCTTCCTGACGGTGCTGGTCGGTTCCGGGCACGTCGTCTATACCCTGATGCCCATCATCTGTGATATCGCTCTCAAGAAGGATATCCGTCCGGAGCGTCCCTGCGGAGTCGCTTCCGTCGCTTCCCAGGTGGGTATCACCTGTTCGCCTATCGCAGCGGCCGTGGTCGCCTTCGTGACCATTTCCAATGCCAACGGTTATATGGTAGCCATCCCGCAGGTGCTGATGGTGACGCTGCCTGCCTGTATCATCGGCTTGATCTGCGCCTCTGCCGCTTCTTACCACCGCGGCAAGGATCTGGACAAGGATCCGGAGTTCCAGAAAAGGAAGGCCGACCCCGAGTTGTATCAGTATATGTATGGCAACAGCGCTACCACGCTGGACCGGAAGATATCCAAGAAAGCCAAGGCTTCCGTATTCATCTTCCTGAGCGCGCTGGCCGTCATCGTCATGTTCGCGTTCTTCCAGATGATCCATGTCACGCGTGACGGAGCCTCCGTGACGCTGGCCGCTGCACTGGGCATCCCCAAGATGAACATCATCATCCAGATCATCATGCTGACGGCGGCAGCCTGCAACATCATGTTCTGCGATGCCAAGCCCAAGAAAGCGGTCGCCGGTGCTGTCTGGCAGTCCGGCATGGTCGCCGTGGTCGCCATCTACGGCATCGCCTGGCTGGCGGATACGTATTTCGGGAACTACATGGATCAGATGAAAGTCATGCTCGCAGATCTGGTGACCAACTATCCATGGAGTATCGCGTTCGTCTTTTTCCTGGTGTCGGTGCTGATCAATTCCCAGGGCGCCGTGGTCGTTGCGATGCTGCCGCTGGCCTACGAATTGGGCATCGCGGGTCCCGTTCTGCTGGGCGTGCTGCCGAGCGTTTACGGGTATTTCTTCATCCCGAACTATCCTTCCGACATCGCGACGGTCAACTTCGACCGCTCCGGGACGACCGTGATCGGCAAATACCTGCTCAATCATAGTTTCATGATGCCGGGCCTGATCACCGTCTTCGTGTCAACGATTGTCGGTTACCTGATCACGAACGTCTTCTTCCCGGGCTACTTTGCCTCCTTTATTCAGTAAAACCTGACTTCCTCATGGGATAGAACCGGCCTCCTGCACGTGTAGGAGGCCGGTTTTTCGTTTTATCCGTGTAAGATTTTTTTACACGGGTCGTTCCCCGTACTTTTGTGGCGGATCATAATACTTGAAACTATGAAGACATTGCTGAAACTTTTCCCGCTTTGCTTGTTGGCCGGCTGTGCCCATGCCCACTGGGACCCGGATCCGCCCCGGCCCGTCGATCTGTCCGGCGTCGGACACGGGATGATTGTTCTCGGGGAGCGGCTTCAGGATCCGTATTCCCTGGAGAACATGACCTTGGCCGTGCGCTCCGTGTATCCGGAGAAAGCCAGCCGGATGGACCTGCGCCCGACCGATATCTATGTCCGTTTCCTGCCGGACGACGACAAGCAGTTCGAGCACCTGGAATCCCTCGGCCTGGATCTGCTGGACCATCCGCTCGACTACCGTATCCTTCAGGAAGGGGACTATTATCACGACCCCGAGATCCCCGATGGCCGTATCACCTGGCAGTATGCAGTCGTGCCGGCGGGATTTTCCTTTCCCACCGGGATCCGGATGGAAATCTTGGATGAATGCTACATCGCGGAACATGCGGGCCCGACACGCTCCGCGGACGTGGACTGGAGTGCCGTAGAGCGGGAATCTTTCCGCCTGACGGGCAACGCCGACCTGCTTTCGCCGGCTACCCGCTCGGGCGAAGCGGCGCAGGTCCCCACAGGCCGTATCACGGTCCTGGACGAGAACTGCGGAGGAGGAGTCCCGGCTGGCGTTTCCGGGGTCAAGGTCTGTGTCAACAGTTTCGTCAAATTCGCGACGGCATACACGGATGACAACGGCTATTATGAACTGCCGAAAAGCTTCTCGGAGGAAGTGCGTTATCGCCTTCTCTTCCGGAACCGGCGGGGTTTTTCCATCGGCGTGAATCTGCTGCTGGTGCCGGCTTCCGTTTCGACGCTGGGCAGGCACGACCCGACCGGGATCGATGTCGTGGTGGACAAGGATACGGATTGGAAGCTGTTCACCCGCTGTGCGGTCAACAACATCGCAGCCGGGTACTTCGACCGCTGTCGGGAGGAAGGGGATGTTTCCGCCCCGCCGGCGGATCTGAGGATCTGGATTTTCCGCAATCTCGGTTCGAGCAGTACGCTGATGTTGCAGCAGGGTGTCCTGCTGGACTCGGGCAAGGTCGGTGAGTTCCTGGGCGAATACGCCAGCCTGGTCCAAATGTTCCTGCCGGATATAACCCTGGGCCTGAAGCATTGTCACAACTATGCCGAAATCTACTCGGAGACCGTCCATGAACTGTCTCACGCCAGCCATTACGTGCAGGTCGGGAATGCCTTCTGGAGCCGGTTCATCCGTTTCATCCTGAAATCCTATGTGACCAGTCTCGGGATCACCTATGGGACCGGCCTGGAGGAAGATGCCGGGTATTGTGAAGTCGGAGAGATGTGGGGCTATTATTTCGGGAACCTGCTGTTTCGCGAACGATACGGGAGCGGGACTCCGGCGGAAGGCCTGTCCCTGTGGTTTTATCCGCAGATCCTGATGTATCTGGACGAGCGGGGCGTGGATGCGGCCAAGATTTTCAGCATCCTGGGGCCGGACGTGACGGACAAGGATGCATTCCAGGAAGCGCTGACCGACCGTTATCCCGAGCATTTCAGCGTGATCAACCAAGCGTTTGACCGATATAGATTATAGACTATGAAAACCTTACTTCATCTGTTTGTCCCTGTCACCCTGTCGCTCCTTGCGGTGACCTGCCTCCCCGTGCCGGCTTTCGCACAGAATGCCAGCCTTTCGACCAACCTGGCTTCTTATGCCCAGCTCGGCACCCTCAACTGCGAAGCCTCCTATGCCGTGGCCCGCCACTGGAGCCTGACGGCCGGACTGCGCTACAATCCCTTCACGTTCTCCGGGGGAGTGGATGGAGGCGCGCGCCAGCTGCGTCAGCGGACGGTTTCCCTGGGGACGCGCTTCTGGCCCTGGCACATCTATTCGGGCTGGTGGATGGCGGCCAAAGCCCAATATCAGGAGTACAATTTCGGGGGGCTGGTCTCGCCCCAGACCCGGGAAGGAGACCGGCTCGGGGGCGGACTGGGCGCCGGTTACACCTATATGCTGAGTCCTCATCTTAACCTCGACGCCGGTGCCGGGGTCTGGGCCGGACAGGATAGGTATACCTTGTATGCCTGTCCGACTTGCGGGCGCACCCTGGACCGGGGGGACCGGCGTTTCCTGATGCTGAACGAGGTCTTGCTGGGACTGACCTATGTTTTCTGACCGGCTCGTGCGCAGTCTGGCTGGCTGGGGGCTCCTGGTCCTGCTGGGCGGATGCTCCGTCCGGGAGGACCGGAGCGATTGTCCCTGCCTCTTGGTCGTGGACCTGTCCGGACTGGACGCGGCCGGATGGGTGCAGGCGGGTTATACGTCGGTGTCGTGGTCGGTCCGCAGCGACGGTTTCCGGATCGAGGGCTGTCTTCCCCTGGAGGGGCTGCCGCCGGAACTGGTCGTAGAGATTCCGCGCGGGGCGGCGCAGCTGACCCTGCTCTCCGGCGCGGATGACTTGTGCGGGCCTGACGGGAGCCTGGTGATCCCGGAAGGGGAGGCTTGCCCGCCGCTGCTGGCCTTTTCTGCTGCGGTGGATGCGGCCCTTCCGGAAGTTACGGTTCCCGTTACCCTTCACAAACGTTACGCCCGGGTCGATATTCTTTTCCGGGACTATCTGCAGGATGGGTATTCTTTCTCCCTTCTGGGCACGACCTGCGGTTATGACCCAGAGCTGCGGCCTCTCTCCGGTCCGTTCCGGGTCAGCCTGCAGCCGGATGCGGAAGGATTTTGCAGCTTGTCGGTTCCGGCCCAGGCGGACGGATCCCTGTCCCTCTGCGTCTATCGTTTCGGGGAGATGGAACGGGTCTTCCGTCTGGGGGAGTATATCCTGGACAGCGGGTATGACTGGCAAGCGGAAGACTTGGAGGATCTCTCGCTGGAGATTGACTTTGTCGGGACGACGGCCCGGATAAGAATCCATCAATGGTCGAAAAGTGTTTATTTTTCTATTGCAGTTTAATTTTTTTTTGTATATTTGCAGTCCTCAAGCGCGGGTGGCGGAATGGTAGACGCGCTAGTTTCAGGAGCTAGTGCTGTAAAAGGCGTGTGAGTTCGAGTCTCATCCCGCGCACGAAGTAGGCAACCGGATTCGGTTGCCTACTTCTTTTTGTCATTAACCGAAGAAATCATTATTTTTGCAAAATTTCAGAAATTTATTGAAGAATTGCAATATGCAGGATATTAGGAACATCGCGATCATCGCCCATGTGGACCATGGCAAGACCACCCTCGTGGACCGGATGATCTATCAGGCCAACCTGGTCCGGCAGCCGGAAAACCTCGGCCAGCTCATCTTGGACAACAATGACCTGGAGCGGGAACGGGGTATCACCATCCTGGCCAAGAATGTGTCTGTTACGTATAAGGGGGTGAAAATCAATATTATCGATACGCCCGGGCACAGTGACTTCGGCGGGGAAGTGGAGCGCGTGCTCAATATGGCGGACGGTGTCCTCCTGCTGGTGGATGCTTTCGAGGGCTGCATGCCCCAGACGCGTTTTGTCCTGCAGAAAGCCCTGCAGATGGGCAAGAAGCCCGTCGTGGTGATTAACAAGGTGGACAAGCTGAACTGCCGGCCGGACGAAGTCCAGGAGGAAGTCTTCGACCTGATGTTCAACCTCAACGCCACCGAGGAGCAGCTGGATTTCAAGACGGTGTACGGCAGTGCCAAACAGGGATGGATGTCGCTGGACTGGCGGTCGCCCTCCAATGACATCACGCCGCTCCTGGACACGATCCTGGAGGAGATTCCCGCACCCGAACAGGTGGACGGGACGCCCCAGATGCTGATCTCTTCGCTGGAGTATTCGCCCTATGTGGGGCGGATCGCGGTCGGCCGCATCACCCGCGGCGAGCTCATTTCCGGCGAGACGATCAGCCTGTGCAAGCGCTACGACATCATCCAGAAGCAGAAGATCAAGCAGCTGATGGTCTTCGAGGGTCTGGGCAAGCAGAATGTCGAACGCGTGGGTTGCGGCGATATCTGCGCCGTGGTGGGCATCGACGGCTTTGAGATCGGTGATACGATTGCTGATCTGGTGAATCCGGAGCCGCTGCCGCCGATCGCGGTCGATGAGCCGACGATGAGTATGCTTTTCACGATCAACAATTCTCCCTTCTTCGGCCAGGACGGCAAGTTCGTCACGTCCCGTCACCTGAAAGAGCGTCTGGAGAAGGAGCTCGAGAAGAACCTCGCCCTTCGCGTCAAGCCGGGCCTGGGTGCGGATTCGTTTGTGGTCTATGGCCGTGGCGTACTGCATCTGTCGGTCCTGATCGAGACGATGCGGCGTGAGGGGTTCGAGCTGCAGGTCGGCCAGCCCAAGGTCCTGGACAAGACGATCAACGGCCAGCGCTGCGAGCCGATTGAGGACTTGTCCATCGAGGTGCCGGAAGAGTTTGTCGGGGCCGCCATCGAGATCTCTACGCGGCGCAAGGGCGCCCTGGTGCGGATGGAGCCGCGCGGTGACCGGACCCTGCTGGAGTTCGAGATCCCGACGCGGGGCCTGATGGGCTTGCGCAGCAATTTGCTGACCGCCACCCAGGGCGAGGCCGTCGTCGCGCACCGTTTCAAGGAGTATCAGCCCTTCAAGGGCGAGCTGGAACGTCGCAACAACGGCTCCCTCGTATCCCTGGAGACAGGCGAGGCGATCGCCTATTCGATGAACAAGTTGCTGGACCGCGGGCGTTTCTTCGTGGAGCCGGGCGAACCGATCTACGGCGGCCAGGTGGTCGGCGAACATACGCGCGAGCGCGATCTCAACATCAATATCTGCAAGACCAAGAAGCTGACCAACGTGCGGGCTTCCGGCTCGGACGAGAAGGTCGTGCTGCCTCCGGCGATCAAGTTTTCCCTCGAGGAGGCGCTGGAATACATCCAGGACGACGAGATGGTCGAGGTCACGCCGCATGCGATGCGCATCCGCAAGATCCTGCTCGACCCGTTGGCCCGCAAGCGTGCAGGGGACAATTCGGATGACGAATAATTATTTTTCTTTTTAGGAAAGAATTGTTACCTTTGCATCCCTAAATCTGTTTTCAGGTCAAGATGGACGAGAAATTTGTTATCGGACTCGACGGATTGAAGGCCGGAAGCAGCCGGTTTGACTGGCGTGCGGACGGGAAGTTCTTTGGAGAGTTTGAGAATTCCGAGATTCTGGACGCGAGTCTGGACGTCGGGGCCGAGGTGACCAAGACCGCTTCTTTCATCGGCATCGATTGTACGGTAAAAGGGACGGTGACCGTCACCTGCGACCGCTGCCTGGCGGACCTGGTCCTGCCGGTCGATGAACTGATCCGCCTGAGCGTACGCTACGGAGCGGAGTCGGAGACACCGGACGAGGATGGACGGGAGGTCGTCTTCCTTCCGGACCGGGAGACCGGCCTGGACATGGGACAGATCCTCTACGACTATGTCTGCACGGGCCTGCCGCTGGTGCGGGTCCATCCGGACGGAGCGTGCGATCCCGAAGTCGTCAGGTACCTGGGGACGCCGGATGCAGCGTCCGCTCCCGCCGCGGAATCCCAGAATCCATTCGCCTCTCTGAAGACTTTATTGGAAAAGAAATAGATTATTAAAATAAAAAAGTAAAATGGCACATCCGAAACACAAACTCTCCAAGCAGAGAAGAGACAAGCGGCGTACTCACGATTTCGCCCCGGTTCCGACCCTGGCTACCTGCCCGAACTGCGGCGCGACCGTCATGTATCACAGAGTTTGCCCTGAGTGCGGCTACTATCGCGGCCGTCAGATCATCGAGAAGAGCGCTGAGTAATCCAGCGCCCTTTTTATAACGGGGCTCCTTAGTTCAACGGATAGAACGTGGGTTTCCTAAACCTAAAATACAGGTTCGATTCCTGTAGGAGCTACTGAAAAGGCATCGCGTCGGCGATGCCTTTTTCAGTGTGATGCCCGGGCGTCAGAAGGAGAGTTTGTGACTCAGGCGATGAGGCTGGATGGCGAGGCCGAAGCGGAGCATGTGCTTGAGGAAGACGTCAGGGACGGCACAGTCCAGCTGGTCCTCGTCGTAACCATAGTGATAGCGGGCGACCAGGTAGAACCAGTCCGAGTGGCGCGTGGGCCGCAAGGCGATCTCGGCGTTGAGGTTGGCCGGGATCTCTCCCTGGAACAGGGGCGTCACCGAGGCGGACACCATCAGCCGCCGGTCCCGCGTGTGATAGCACAGTCCGACGTTGAGATACCCCTGGTACTTGTCCATCATCTCGAAAGAGAAGTCGTTGTAGATGGACCCGATGCCGAAACGGGCCGTCAGCTGGGCCGTCAGCTGGCTCCGGAAGGTGTGCGTATAGGTTACGAAGGCGCAATCGATGCTCCGCGACAGGGCCCCGTCATAACCGTTGGAGCGGTGCTCGAATCCGAACAGGATGTCGTTGACAATCCCGTCGGCACCGCTCTTGAAGGGGTGGTAGGCATAGAGCCCCGGCGAATAGGTATTGCTCTTGAATGGGTTGGAGGGCTTATAGACCTCCCAGATGGACATCTGGGTATATGCGAAGAACAAGTCCCAGCCTTTCCCTCCGATGTCCTGGAGGGCATTGAATTTGAGGCTGATCTGGTAGGTCAGGTCGTTGGTATCCCAGTCCGGCCGGGTGTTGAGGGGAACACCGGTCGTGACATAGTTTTCCTTGAAGATGCTGATCATCGGCTCTCCGGCTGCGGCGCCCAGGCAGGCGCCGCCCAGGAGCAGGCACAGGAGCATTCTTTTCATTCCGGGCGCGTTCATTTCTCCCACAGGATCAGCCTATAGAGGTTGCAGCCGATGAAATTGCCGATGACCAGGCAGCCGTACAGGCCGAGTACCGCCCACAGATGGCTTCCCAGAAAGGGGAAAGAGACCGTCAGGTAGTAGAAGGCGTCTGCGATGCAGTGCGGGAAGCCGCAGAGGATGAAGAGCGGGATGCCGAGCAGCAGGGGAAGCCACTTCTCCTGACGTGCAAACTGGACCGAGGTGGTGACGATGAAGCCGCAGCCTATGGCCAGGGCTCCGCTGCGGAACGCTCCGTTGGCCAGGCGCCCTTCCAGCAGTTTCTGCGCCGTGCCTTGCAGGTCCATGGGGGAGAGCCGGGCCAGCAGGGCGACGAGCAGGCAGCCGGCGATGTTGCCGAGCAGGACGAGGAAAGTGCCGGGGATTTCGGACCACGACTGGACGAAACCGACGACGCCGGTGTAGAGTTTCAGCTTGTAGCGGATCACCGTGATGAGGCCGAAAGAGAAGAAAACGGCGCCGGCGATGCCGCCGAGGGCCAGATACCCGAATCCTGCGATGCCGATCGCAATGCCGGCGAGGACCGCCGACCTGAACATTTTTCCTTGGGTCATGGGACGGGGAAGATTAATCCATTCAAAGGTACAGACTTTTTTATTATCTGGCAAGTTGTTATCTTTGCCTGGACGTCAAACGGTTCGTATGAGTAGTGTATTAGAGAGGCATGGGAAGGGCCTGCTGGCCCTGAGTCCCGTCGTTGTGTTCCTGGCCGTGTATCTGGTCAGTTCTTTGGTTTCCGGGGATTTCTACAAGATTCCGGTTTCGGCCGCGTTCCTGCTGGCTTCTTGCTACGCTGTTGCCATCACGCCGGAGCGGGGACTGGACCGGCGCCTGGCCCTGTTCTCCGAAGGGGCCGGTCATCCGAATGTCCTGTTGATGATCTGGATCTTCATCCTGGCCGGGGCCTTCGCCGCGACGGCGAAGGAAATCGGCGCCATCGATGCAACGGTGCATTTCGCTTTGCACGTGATCCCCGGCAAGATGCTCTTTGCCGGCTTCTTCCTGACGGCCTGTTTTATCTCCTTTGCCATGGGTACCAGCGTAGGGACGATCGTCGCCCTGGTCCCCATCACGACCGGTATCGCGCAGGAAACGGGAATTGGACTGGCCCAGCTCACGGCGGTCGTCGTCGGCGGTGCTTTTTTCGGCGACAATCTGTCATTCATCTCCGATACGACCCTCGCGTCCACCCAGGCGGCCGGATGCGCGATGCGGGATAAGTTCAAGGCCAACCTGCTGATCGTCCTGCCGGCCTTTGCTGTCGTCATGCTCATCTATCTGGTGCAGGGGCGGGCCGTGTCGGCCCTGCCGGAGACATCGGTCTCGGAGTGGTACAAGCTGTTGCCGTATCTGCTGGTCGTCTGTACGGCGCTTCTCGGCCTGAATGTCACGCTGGTGCTGGGCCTGGGGATCCTGGCCAATGCCCTGCTGGGATGCTCCACCGGTGCGTTGGACTGGACCGGCCTGCTGGTTGCGGCAGGCACCGGGATTGCCGGCATGGCGGACCTGATCATTGTGACCTTGCTGGCCGGCGGTATGCTGGCCCTGATCCGTCACAATGGGGGGGTGGATTACCTGGTCGGCATCCTGACCCGTCGGATCAAAGGGCCCCGGGGCGCCCAGCTGAGCATCGCCGCCCTGGTGAGCCTGGCCAACCTGTGTACGGCCAACAATACCATCGCCATCATTACCAGCGGTGAGATATCCAAACGGATTTCCGACCGTTTCGGCATTCCGGCCCGCAGGACGGCCAGCCTGCTGGATACCTTCTCCTGCGTGGTGCAGGGCCTGATCCCGTACGGGGCGCAGCTGCTGATGGCATCCGGACTGGCGGGCGTTTCCGCCCTGGACATCATTCCACGCTTGTACTACCCGTTAGCTTTGTGCGCCAGTGCTTTGCTGGCGATCCTGATCCTTCCGGCGAAGGGGCTGTCGAAATAGCGGGTATTTTGGCAGAATGTCGGGGTTTTTTATTAGATTTGTAAGAATGAGTAAAAAGAGTCTGATCATCTGCATCTGTATCGCTCTCGTGCTTCTGGCCGGCATTTGTTTCGGAGTGATGAGACTGTATTCCGACCAACCCGCTGCCGGAGAGCCGGAAACCGTCTCGCACGCCGCCGTGCTGAAGGCGGTGCCCTCGGATGCCGCCGTCGTGTTCTGTTTCCAGAATGCCAGAGCGGGTCTTGTAGCGCTGGATGACCGCACGAAAGTGTTCGGCTCTTTGCTCGGGAACCATCCGTCTTTCCGGAAATGGATCGCTTCGTTGCCCGATTCCGTCTCCCTCAAGGCACAGCCTGCCGTCGTTTCGGTCCATTTCTCCGAGACGCTGGTACCGCTGATGATCCTGGAGACCGGACATGCGCAGGATACGAGCGGGTACGAGCGCGCCTTGCTGGATCATGCGTCTGCCTGCGCGCTTTCGTCGGCCCTGGTCCATGCTCCCGGGCAAGGGATGCTCCTGGTCTCTCCTTCCGCTGCGCTGGTCGAGTCATCCTGCCGCCACCTTGAGAGTGCCACCTCTGTCCTTGATGATCCCTATTTCGCCGAGTTGTCGGGCCGTCTCCATGCGCGGGAGATCGTTCTCTTCAACAACGGATACATGGGCAAGTTGCTTTCATCCCTGTGCCAGCGCCCGTTGTATGCCTATTCGCCGTTCCTGAAAGGGGCGGCCGAGTGGACGGGATTCGAGTTGCGCGATCTGTCCGGCAAGCGCGTTTCCCTGCACGGGGCGGCCGTTTCCGGCCGGAGCCCGGGCTACTATGCCAATCTGCTGGAGGCCATCCCGGCCGGCGAGATGCGTTTCAGCCAGGTCGTACCGGCTTCCGCCGTGGCGGTGACGGCTCTGTCCCCGGCTAATTTTCCAGTCTATGTCAAGGCTTACGAGAAATGGCTGGATGCCTCCCAGTCCCTGCAGAAGTTCCGCCGGACCTGTGACACGCTGCGGGCCCATACGGGCGAGGATCCCGTGAAGTGGCTCGAGAAGACGGGGGTCCGCGAGGTCGCCAAGGCCGCCTGGATTTCGGAGAGCGGTCCCGACCGGAGCGTTGTCCTGCTCCGTACCTCCAAAGCCATTTCTGTCGCGGACGGGGAGCCTGTCGCGGAGGCTGGATTCCTGCCGGCGCTGTTCGGCGAAGTGTTTGCCGCCGGAGGTTCAGCCTGCCAGGCGTCCGGCGAGTGGCTGGTTCTCGGCTCGGAGACGGCACTCGCCGAATATGGACGCCTGCTGGAGGAAAAAGGCTCCCTGCAGGCCGCCCTTTCAGATGTTTCGGAGGCCCGCCTGATCCCGTCCAAGGGCTGCAAGGCGCTCTTCTATTTCTCGGCGTCGGATGCCGCCGTGCGCTATGCGGAGTGGTTCCGGCCCTTGCTCTCGGAGTCGCTGAAGGCGTCGCTCGAAGGTGTGATCCGGGAGCCGATGATCCTGGCCTGTATGGACGAGGGACTGCTGCTGGAAGCGGTGCGTCCCACGGGTTTCGCCGAGAAGAAAGCTTCCGGCAGGCGGGGCACGCCCGGCCGGAAAGCCGACGTGGAGATCCCGTCCGGGCCGTTCGAAGTGACCAACAGCGGGACGGGGAAAGCCAACCTCTTCTACCAGGCTCCCAACCTTTCGCTATGCCTGAAGGACAAGGAGAGCGGAAAGGGGCTCTGGGGGGTCGCCTTCGACCAGCCGATCTGTGGCGCGGCCGCGTGTATCGACTATTATGCCAACGGCAAACTACAATTCCTCTTTGCGGCGGGGAGCCGCCTCTACTTGATCGACCGTCTCGGCCGCTTCGTCAGCGGCTTCCCGGTCGAGCTGGGCAAGGAGGTCCTGCTGGGCCCTGCGGTCCACGACTTTACCGGGGCCAAGGGATATACGGTCCTGGTCCTGCACCGGGACAATACGATCGGCATGTACGACCTCCATGGCGTGCAGGCCGCCGAATGGAAAGGAATCACCTGCGAGGATACGATCCTCTCGCTTCCGGTCCTGGCCAAGGCCGACGGGAAGCGGGTCTGGGTCGTCGCCACCGCCGGCGGAGAACGTGTCTATGATTTCTGGGGCGGCGAGCCTCTGAAAGCCAAAACCATCAAGAACCTAGAATATTAGCTCCATGCAATTTCAGTCGGTCAACAAACTGCTCGAAAAGAGTTTCAAAGAGAATTGGGAGCGCGAAGCCCTGTCCAATTACCACGGCGTCACGCTGTGCTACAAGGACGTGGCCCGGCGTATCCAGCAGCTGCATATCAATTTCCGGGAATGTGGCCTGCAAAAGGGCGACAAGGTCGCGCTCTGCTCCCGCAACCAGGCCAACTGGGGCGTCTGTTTCCTGGCTGCCATGACCTACGGCGCCGTCCCGGTCCCGATCCTGCACGAGTTCAAGCCGGGCAACATCCACTACCTGGTCAACCACTCCGAGGCCAAAGTCCTTTTCGTGGACGACGTGATCTGGGAGGGGCTCTCCGAGTCCGAGATGCCGGGCCTGTACGTCATTGTCCAGATGAACACCCTGAAGTACCTCTATTCCCGGGATGAGGACCTGGCTTCCGTGCGCAACAACCTGCCGGACACCTTCGCCAAGGCTTTCCCGGCCGGTTTCGGTCCGGACGACATCGAGTACTATGAGGATCAGCCCGAGGAACTGGCCCTGATCAACTACACCTCCGGTACTTCCGGTTTCTCGAAAGGCGTCATGATCCCTTATCGGGCCCTGTATGCCAACATCCTGCTCGCCGGCGAATACGCCGAACCCCAGATGAACGCCGATTCGGAGGTCGTGGCCATGCTGCCGTCGGCTCACATGTATGGGATGATGTTCGAGTTCCTGTTCGAGATGACGATCGGCGCGCATGTGCATTTCCTGACCCGGGTTCCCAGCCCGAAGGTGATCCTGAACGCGCTGGCCGAGGTCAAGCCGGACATCATCATCACAGTCCCGCTGGTCATTGAGAAGATCTACAAGAATTCCCTGAAGCCGGTCCTGGAACGCAACAAGACCTTCCTCAGCCTCCCGATCGCCAACCAGATGATATACAAGAAGATCCGTTCGAAACTGATCGAGGCGTTCGGCGGCCGTTTCGAGGAGGTGATCCTGGGCGGAGCCGCCTTCAACCCCGAGGTGGAACGGGTCCTGCGCAAGATCCATTTCCCCTTCACGGTCGGTTACGGCATGACGGAATGTGCCCCGCTCATCACCTATTGCAAGTGGTACAAGACCAAGGCCGGATCCTGCGGAAAGGTCATCCCGAACTGCAGCATCCGCATCGATTCCGACGACCCGAAAACGATCCCCGGCGAGATCCAGGTCAAGGGCGCGAACGTTTTCCTCGGCTACTACCGGAACGAGGAGGCGACCCGCCAGGCCTTCACGGAGGACGGGTGGCTCCGGACGGGCGACATGGGCGTGATCGACGAGGACGGTTTCCTCTACCTGCGGGGCCGCTCCAAGTGCATGATCCTAGGCCCTTCCGGCCAGAACATCTATCCGGAGGAGCTGGAAGCCGTGATCAACAACATCAGCTACGTCGTCGATTCGCTGGTGATCGAGGATGGCGGCACCCTGGTCGCGCTGATCTATCCCGACTACCACCAGGGCAGCCTGGACGGCCTGGGCCGCTCGGCTTTGGAGAGCCGTCTGACCGCGGCCCTTCCCGAAATCAACAAGCAGCTTCCCAACTATGCGCAGATCCGCAAGATCGAGTTCATGCCGGAAGATTTCGAGCGGACGCCCAAGCGCAGCATCAAGCGTTACCTGTATCAGAGATGAGCATGAAGTTTGACCAGCGATATCTGGAAATGGCTGCCGTCTGGGCCAAGAATTCCTATTGCAAGCGCCGTCAGGTCGGCGCCTTGATCGTCAAGGACAAGATGATCATTTCCGACGGATACAACGGTACGCCTTCCGGCTTCGAAAACATCTGTGAGGACGAGTCCGGCGCGACCAAGCCCTATGTCCTCCATGCGGAAGCCAACGCCATTACGAAGGTGGCCAAGTCCGGCAACAGCAGCGAAGGGGCGACCCTCTATGTGACGGCATCCCCGTGCATGGAATGTTCCAAGCTGATCATCCAGTCGGGCATCCGGCGGGTGGTTTACCGGGACGAATACCGGCTGACGGACGGGATCGACCTGCTCAAGCGGGCCGGCATCGTCGTCGAAAAGGTTGATTAAATGAAAAAGAGAGACATTTATTCCTTGATAGTCGGCCTGCTGGGCATCGTGGTCGGTGTCCTGCTGGCCGTGACCGTCCAGCAGGCCCGTTCGGGCCGGAAACTCCGGGTATCGGACGGCAACTGGCAGAAACTTGACCTGATCCTGCGGACGGTCAGCGACGAGTATGTGGACACCATCGATTACAAGTCCGTGACGGAGACGGCCATCGCGGAGATTCTGGCCAGCCTGGACCCCCATTCCATTTATATGCCGCCCGTCGAACTGGAGGCAAGCGAAACGGAACTGGCCGGCAATTTCGAGGGCATCGGGATCCAGTTCAATGTCCCTAATGACACGGCCATCGTCCTGGAAGTGATTCCCGGCGGACCGGCCGAGAAAGTCGGGGTGCTGCAGGGAGACCGGCTCCTCAAAGTGGATGATGCCGTGATCGCGGGCGTCAAGTTCCCGCAGGACAGCATGGTGCGCCGGATGAAAGGCCCGTCGGGTACGAAAGTACAGGTGACCGTGCTCAGGGACGGCGTGGTGATCCCCTTTGACATTACCCGCGGCAAGATACCCGTGCACAGCGTCGATGCCGCGTTTATGATTGATGATACGACCGGTTATATCCGTTTGTCCAAATTTGCGAAAAATACGGCCCGGGAGTTCCTTGAGTCTTCCGAGAAGCTGCTCCGAAGCGGGATGAAATACCTGATCTTCGACCTTCGTGACAATACGGGAGGATACCTGGACCAGGCGCTGGCCCTCTCGCAGTTCTTCCTGGAGAAAGGGCGGACGATCGTCTATACCGAAGGCCTCCACAGCCCGCGCGAGGACTACCGGGCCGAGAAAAACGGATACATGCGCAACACCCGCCTCGCCGTGCTGATCAACGAGGGTTCCGCTTCGTCCAGCGAAAT
The DNA here is from genome assembly GCA_017471045.1 of Bacteroidales bacterium. GTDB lineage: Bacteria > Bacteroidota > Bacteroidia > Bacteroidales > UBA932 > Cryptobacteroides. The sequence continues at coordinate 41,646 of JAFUWZ010000059.1, read as the reverse complement.
CTTTGCCGGTGCCATGCAGGACAACGACCGGGGGCTGATCATCGGCCGCCGTTCCTTCGGCAAGGGGCTTGTACAGAAGCCGTTCGTATTCTCCGACGGATCCGGGATGCGGCTCACCGTGGCCCGCTTCCATACGCCCTCCGGGCGCTGTATCCAGAAGCCGTATAGTGCCGATTACCAGTATGATATTTATCGGCGTTACGAAAAGGGCGAGATGTTTGATGCCGACAGCATCAAGGTGAACAAAGACGAGGAGTTCCAGACGCTGAAGGGCCGGAAGGTTTATGGCGGCGGCGGTATCGTCCCGGATGTATTCGTGCCGGTGGATACGACCAAGGTGACGGATGTGTATATGAAGCTCCGGTCCAAGGCCACGGCGATGCGTTTCGCATCGTACTACTTCGACAGCCACAAATCCGAACTGGGATCCATTGACAGTTTCGACCGCTTGCTCAGTTATTTGGACGGAGCTTCCTTGGACAAGGCGTTCCTGCAGTTTGCCGCGGTGCGCGATGGCATCCGGCCGGCCTCCGAGGAAGAGTGGCGGCAGACCGTTCCCTATCTGATGACCCAGGTCCGGGCTTTGGTCGGCCGCTATTCGAAACTGGGCGACCAGGCCTACTATCACCTCATCCTGGATTACGATACGGTTATTGAAGAGGCACTCAAGCCTCATTCTATTGATTAATCTCGGTAAAAGCGCTAATTTTGCGTCATTATAGCATAAACTGATTATGGAAAGTATCAAAAGGACCAAAGTCAAGGATCTGCTCCGGAAGGAACCTGGGCAGGATGTTCTCGCGAAAGGATGGGTGAGGACGAAAAGAGGAAACAAAGGGATCGCCTTTATCGCTTTGAATGACGGTTCGACCATTAATAATATCCAGATCGTCGTCGATAAAGCGCTTTTCCCCGAGGATCTGCTGCCCCGGATCACGACGGGTGCGTGCATCGCCGTTTCCGGGGCCCTGGTAGCGTCGGTCGGCAGCGGACAGGCTGTGGAGATCCAGGCCAAGGAGATGGAAGTCTATGGAGAGTGCGATCCCATGCGTTTCCCGCTTCAGAAGAAGGATACTTCTTTTGAATACCTTCGGACCGTGGCGCACATGCGGATGCGGACCAATACCTTCGGAGCCGTCCTGCGCATCCGTAACCAGATGGCTTTCGCCATTCATGAGTACTTCCATGACAAGGGCTTCGTCTATCTGCATACGCCGCTGATCACGGCGTCGGATGCGGAGGGTGCCGGCCAGATGTTCCGCGTCACCACGTTGGACTTGAACAATGTCCCCAGGAACAAAAAAGGCGGTGTGGACTACACCAAGGACTTTTTCGGCAGGGAAACGAGCCTGACCGTCAGCGGTCAGCTGGAAGGCGAGCTCGGAGCGACGGCGCTCGGTGAGATCTACACCTTCGGCCCGACTTTCCGTGCCGAGAATTCCAATACGCCCCGTCATCTGGCCGAGTTCTGGATGATTGAGCCGGAGATGGCCTTCTACGACATCAATGACAATATGGATCTCGCCGAAGATTTCATCAAGCACCTTGTCCGCTATGCGCTGGACCATTGCTATGATGACATCAAGTTCCTCAACGACCGTTATGACGGCGAGTTGATCGAACGCTTGAAGGGAGTCTGCGATACGGAGTTTGTCCGGCTCGAGTATACCGAAGGCATCAAGATCCTCGAACAGGCCGTCGCGGACGGCGTTCAGTTTGAGTATCCTGTTTCCTGGGGCGTCGATCTCCAGAGCGAGCACGAGCGCTTCCTGGTCGAGAAGCTTTTCGGCAAGCCGGTCATCCTGACCGGATATCCGAAAGACATCAAGGCCTTCTATATGAAGCAGAACGAGGATGGCAGGACGGTTCGTGCGATGGATGTCCTCTTCCCGAAGATCGGCGAGATCATCGGCGGGTCCGAGCGCGAGGCTTCCCTCGAAAAACTCGAGCGCCGGATCGATGAGCTGAAGATGAGCCGCAAGAATCTCGAATGGTATATTGATACACGTCGTTTCGGCACCTGCCCCCACAGCGGCTTCGGTCTCGGCTTTGAGCGCCTGCTGCTCTTCGTGACCGGCATGGCCAACATCCGTGACGTCATCCCCTTCCCGCGTACGCCCAAAAACGCAGAGTTTTAAGTTGAAATCAAAGAGCTATGTTGGTAATCGGTATCGCCGGAGGTTCCGGATCCGGCAAGACGACAGTGGTCCGTGCCATCCAGGAGCGTCTCCAGAATGAGCGGGTCGTGGTCATCCCCCAGGACTCTTACTACAAGGACCTCTCGGACGCATCCGACGAGGAGAAACGCAGTCATAATTTCGATCATCCCGAGGCCATTGACTGGGAGTTGCTCTGCAAGCAGCTGACGGCGCTCAAAGGAGGGGAGACCATCCAGCAGCCGGTTTATTCCTACATCTCCTGCTCCCGTTCCAAGACGGAAACCGTCACGGTCGAGCCGGCCGATGTCATCATCATCGAAGGAATCCTGATCTTCACCTGCAAGGAACTGGTGGATCAGCTGGATGTCAAGATCTTCGTGGATGCAGACGACGATGACCGCCTGATGCGTGTGATGGCGCGTGATATCACGGAGCGGGGAAAGGATGTCCGTTGGGTGATTGAGCGCTATAGCAAGACGGTCAAGCCGATGTATATCCAGTTCATCGAGCCGAGCAAACGATATGCGGACATCATCGTACCGCAGGGGGGGCACAACAAGGTCGCCATCGACGTGATTTCGGCTACGATCGAGAAGTATCTGAACAACGCCTAATCTCCGTTTTTCGTGTCCAGGTTCAGCAAAGAGGACAAGGCCGGCTTGTATATCACCGTGGTTTTTCATCTCGCGGTGATCATTATCCTGCTGGCGACCCAGTTGGGCTTCTCCATCGCCCGGGAGAACGCTTTCGTCCTGGATTTTACGAAGCAGGAGGCCATCGAAAAGGCCCACAAAGATGAGGTGTTCAAGGAGGATATCACGGAGCGGATCGAACGTATGCTGTCGGCTGCCGGCAGCGTGCCCGTCCGCAATGTCGCTGTGGATCGCGGAGCCCTCAAGGATGACCGTGGGACCAATGCCGAGGAATTGTACCGTGACGCCGAGCGGCTTCAGCAGGAACTGGACCACGGAGCCCCGCTGCCGAAGGACGAGCAGGTTTACGAATACAAGAAACCGGAGTCCGGCGGTCCGAAGCCGAAGTCCTCGGAATCCAGCTACAGCGGGCCGTCGGTCGTCTCCTACGAACTGGATGGACGGAAGGCCAGCCGCCTGTCCATCCCGGCTTACCGCTGCATGGGCGCCGGTATGGTGACGGTGATCATTACCGTCGATCCCCAGGGCAATGTCATCAATGCCAAGGTGGAGGATGCACTGTCCTCTTCGGACTCCTGCCTGCGCAACTTTGCCGTCCGTGCCGCGCGCCTGTCCAAGTTCTCCTCCTCGACCAGCGCTCCGCCCAAGCAGATCGGCAATATCGTTTATCAGTTTATCGCTCAGTAGGTTGAGGTCCATAAAGAAGAAGCCGGCCCAAGGGGTCGGCTTCTTCATATAATCTGATGGCAGAGTATTACTCCGCCTTTCTGGACGCATACATGATCTTCAGCGCGGAGCATCTTCTGAGCTCCTGCTTTACATCAGTAATGATACCCATTCTGACATCTTCGTCTGCACGGATGACCGTCTGCATGAAGTTACGGTCGCCTTCGCTCATGCTCTCACGCTCGGCTGCGATGAAGTCACGGATGTCGTCGATGGTCTTGAAAGAGTCGTTCAGCTGAATACGGGCATCCGTACCGAACTGGGCCTGATAGGTCCGGGTCGGGGTACCGATGTTGATGTAAGAAGCCAGGTCTTTTCTCTCAAGCTTGACAACCTCGGAAGCTTCAGGAAGCTTCACGATGACTTTGTTCTCAGTTTCACGGAGCTGGGTGGTAACCATGAAGAAGAACAGAAGCATGAAGACGATATCGGACAGGGAACTGGAAGTCGCCGCAGGGACTTCTTTCTTGTTGTTGCTTCCTCCAAATCTTGACATAATCTTTATCTCCTTTTTATCTTCTCTTGGCTACGTCCTTCGGCTCAGCCTCGGATATATTCTGGGGAACCGCTTTCTTGGCGATGTCCTGCTGTTCTTCGGAGAGCTGGATAAAAGGTTTGCCGTAATTCTTGAATGCAAATTCGTCACGCAACTCATTGATTGCTTTCACCAGCTCGTTTTGGACTGCGATGTAAGCGTGGTAGCTTGTACCGCGGTCGTTCTGCAGGGAGATAACGCCCTTGGAGACCGGATACTTGCCAAATCCTTCGATGTCCGTGTCTTCCTTCTCGGGGAGGTTCGGATCGTTGGCGGGGTTGGTGAGGAATTCTTTGATCTTGTCTTTCAGCTGGCTAACGTCAATGGGGTCACTACCGGCAAGAAGCCTATCGGCCGAATTGATCTTGACGATGATGATGTTTCTTCTGTTGACCTTCTGGTCTTCCACTTTCTGCTGGTTTTCCGGCATGGGAGGGAGACGGCGGGACAGACCCGTCTGGGAGCCCATCGTGGTGGTCATCAGGAAGTAACACAAAAGCAAGAACGCGATATCGGCGGTAGAGCTTGAATTGATAGCAGGTGTTTTCTTATTAGCCATAGCCTGATTACTTTTTGTTGCGGATGGCCATTACGATTTCGCCGACGATGATGGCGAGGATCGACAACGCACCGGCGAAATAAGTAAGGTTGAGGATGGTGTCAGTCAGTTTGAGCTCTCCTGCGCTGGGCAGTTTCGCATTCGTCCACTGTAACGGCATGTTGCCGGGAGCGAGGAGGTATGCGATGAAGCACACCACCGCGATGGCCGCAAGGCCGATGCCAAGCCTGACAAGGCTCTTCGGGTCATTCTTGGCACTGATGATCAGGCCGAAAATGACCACCGCCAGGATGGCGATCGCAAGGATGATGTAGGCCCAGTAGAGGAGAACCTCGACGCCACGGCCGTCGTTGGCCTCGAATCCCGTCAGGAATCCCCAGACCAGCAGGACGACGCTGATGGCGACCAGCACCCACATCACGATTTTGAAAATTTTGTTGTAGTTCTTCATTATGAACTTCTCCTTTCAGTCGGTGAAAAATAACCCTTATTTCGTCTTGGTCAGGATGTCAACCAAGTCGATGGAGGACTCTTCCATGTCGATGTTGATGGCGTCGATCTTCGCGAGGATGTAGTTGTAGAAGACCTGGAGGATCATGGCGACGATCAGACCGGCAACGGTGGTGATAAGGGCGACCTTCATACCGCCGGCAACGACGTTCGGGGAGATATCACCGGCAGCCTGGATGGCGTCGAAGGCCTGGATCATACCGATAACGGTACCGAGGAATCCGAGGGACGGGGCGATGGCGATGAAGAGGGAAATCCAGCTCAGGCCATTCTCGAGTCTGCTCTCCTCGACGGAACCGGCGGAAACGATGTGCTTCTCGACGACATCGATGCCCTCGTCATAGTGCTGCAGACCGTCGTAGAAAATACGGGCCACGGGGCCACGGGTCTCACGGCAGAGATCCTTGGCCGCTTCGACGCCGCCTTTCTTGTACGCGTCTTCGACCTTTCCGACGAACTTCTTCGCGTTGGTCTTTGCAAAGGTGAGATAAAGGATTCTCTCAATGGCAAGAGCCAGACCGATAATCAAGCAGATGATGATCAGGGACATGAAGCCGGCACCACCCTCGATGAACTTCGTCTTGAGCGCCTGATGGAGCGGAACCTCGGACTTGACGTCGAAAGGATTGACCTCAGTAGCGGGAGCTGCAACCTGCTCGGTAGCGGCGGCGGGAGCGGCCTGCTCGTCCTGGGCGGAAGCGACGTTCGCAGAGATGACCAGAAGGGTCATAGCTGCCAAAATCATGAAAAATTTTTTCATAATGTTTTTGTGTGATTAATTAATAAAGTATTAAATAGTTACTATGTTTCGTACAAACAGGCTTCATGTAAGGAGCCTATAAAACCTGTGCAATTTAGCAAAATATTTCCAAATCACAATATTTATTTGGTGATTTCTCCTTTCAGATCGCTATCAAATAGCTGCTCAACCCGTCCGTTGTCAGCGTAGATTCCCAGGAGGTGGAAGAGCTTGGCTAGGGCGCTTTCGGTCGTGCTGTCATATCCCGAGACCGTCCCTGCTTCCAGCAGCGGCTTCCCGGTGGCATACAGATTCATGTTGACGCATCCGCTCGGGCATTGGGTCACGTTGACCAATACTTTTCCCATCTCCTTGGCCCGGCGTACGATGTCCAGGAACCAGGGGGCGGTGGGGGCATTGCCGGAACCGTACGTCTCGATGATGACGGCACGCGTTTCCGCTCCGAGCAGGATGTTGCGGACAACGCCCGGCGTGATGCCCGGATGGATCTTGAGGATGGAGACGCGCGTGTCCAGCCGGGTGTCGACGTGGAACGGGACGCCCGGATCCGGCCGGCGGATGAGCGCCTGGTTGTATCGGATACTGATTCCGGCTTCGGCAAGGGCGGGAAGGTTGGGCGAAGCGAAGGCATCAAACTGTTCGGCACTGATCTTGGTGGTCCGGTTCCCGCGCAGCAGCTTGGACCCGAAATAGATACAGACTTCGGGCACGGCGGCTTCCCCGTCCGGGGTACGGGCGGAAGCGATTTCGACGGCGGAGATGAGATTCTCCTTCCCGTCCGTCCGGGGCACGCCGATCGGAAGCTGGCTGCCGGTAAAGATCACGGGCTTGTCCAGGCCTTCCAGCATGAAACTGAGCGCCGACGCGGAATAGGACATCGTGTCGGTGCCATGCAGGACGAGAAATCCGTCATACCGGTCATGGCGGTCCCGGATGACGCAGGCGAGTTTCTGCCACATCGTGGGCTCTACGTCGGAGGAGTCGATGAGCGGGTCGAAAGTATAGGAGTCGATCTTGAAGGCGAATTTGGAGAGTTCCGGCACTTCTTCCAGGATCTGGCTGAAGTCGAAAGGCTTCAGGGCCAGGTCCGCGGCGTCGGCTTTCATGCCGATCGTTCCTCCTGTATAGATGATCAGGATCGATGATTTGCGGTTTGTATTCATAGTCCGAACAGTTCTGCGGCGTTGTGCGTGGTCGTCTCGGCCACCTCGGCGATGCTGCATGATTTCAACTCCGCGACCTTGGCGGCAATGAGCGGGATATAGGCGCTTTCGTTGCGGCTTCCGCGATAGGGGACGGGAGTCAGGTAGGGCGCGTCGGTCTCCAGCAGGATCCGCTCCAGAGGGACTTTCCGGACGACTTCGGCGAGCGAGGCTTTCTTGAACGTGACGACTCCGCCGATGCCCAGGCGCCAGTCGCCGTATCTCTGGAGCTGGAGAAAGGTCTCGTAGCTGCCGCTGTAGGCGTGGAGGTTGCCCCGCAGGCCCAGATGACGGCAGTCCCTGACGATGCCGAGAAAATCCTCCGTCGCGTCGCGGAGGTGGATGTTGACCGGCAGGTCCAGGCGGGCGGCGAGTTCGAACTGGACCCGGAGTGCCTCGCGCTGCTGGGCCGCGAACTCCGCCCCGTAATGGTAGTCGAGTCCGATCTCGCCGATGGCGACCACCGCCCGGTGTGTCCAGCGCCCGAGTTCTTCGATTTCCCGTTCCCACCGGGTATCGACGGAACCGGGGTAGAGCCCCAGCATCGGGAACAGTACGCCGGGGTGGCGGTCTGTCAGGCTGAACATCCGTTCCCGCTCCCGGGAATCGATGTCGGCTTGCAGCATCTTCGTGACACCGGCTGCGAGGGCACGGGCGATATAGGCCTCCTCTTCTCCGGCGAAGGCTTCGTCCGTGATGTGCGAGTGTGTGTCGATGTACTCCATTTCAGCCTGCAAATGTACATATTTTATCCGATTTTTGTCTTGATGCCGCAGCCTTGCATCAGATCCGTCTCGATGACGCCGTCGGCTTCCAGCAGGCCGGTCGCAGAAGCGACCCGTTCGTAGCTGCACTGCATCCTCTCGGCGATGCCTTCGGGCGTGATGCCCCGGTTGCTTCTGATGCAGCCGGCGACAGCGCTCAGGAAGCCGATTTCGCCGGGACTCATGCGCCCTTCGTACAGGCTGTGGATCTGATCCTGGACCCGGACAGCCGAACGGCGGGACGGCACGCCCAGCCCCAGCTCTTTCATCAGGGTGTCAAGATCGAGGATGGCTTCTGCCACATGCTTTTTAATCAGCATGTTGCATCCTTGTGAACGCGGGTCGTTCAGCCTCCCCGGAAGCGCGTGGACATCCCGGTTGTAATTGAAGGCGAAATCGGCGGTGATCAATCCGCCGCCTTTCCGTTTCGACTCGATCAGGATCGTTGCGCGGCTCAACCCGGCGATGATGCGGTTCCTGCGGAGGAAATTGACGGCCATGGCTTCCGTCCCCGGCGGATAGTCCGTCACGAGGGCGCAGCCTTCCGTCGCGGCCATGCGTTCGGCCCATTTCCAGTGGCGCCGCGGGTAGACCTCCGTGATCCCGGTCGGGAGGACGGCGATCGTGGGGAGCCCGCACTCCAGGGCGGCGGCGTGGGCGACGATGTCAGTGCCCAGAGCAAATCCGCTGACTACCGTGGGCGTCTGCCGGCTCCGCCCCATCGCTTCCACGATCCGGCGGCACCAGTCACGGCCATACAGGGACAGGTCCCGGGTCCCGACGACGGCGATGGCCGGCCGGCTGCCGAAAACCAGGCTGTCCGGCGATGAAGACCGGACATACAGTCCGGCGGGCGCGTCCTCACATTCTTTCAGCAGCGCCGGATACTCCGGATCCGTCACGGCCAGGAAACGGCATCCCTGGCGGGCCAGGAGTTCCAGCTCGCGGGCGCTTTGCCCGAGGGTGTCCCCGTTGATGGCAGCCAGATGCCTGGAATAGGGGCCGAGCAGGTCCCTTCTGGCCCCGGGGTCCAGGTCGAACAGGGCCGCAGCGCTTCCCAAAGTGTCCAGCAGCCGGTGTGTGACGGCCGGCTTATATCCGAAGATGCGGTTGAGGGCGCACAGGGCGGCCCTTTCTGGGTCGATGTCTTTCATGTCAGGTTTGTTCAGGTCCCGGCAACATAGGGAAAAGAAACGGAAAAAACCTTCAGAAACCGGCGGTCTCCGAAGGTTTTTCTGTTTTTTTGGAAAATGTCGTGTTTTTTACAGGATCAGGATGGCGTCTCCGTACGGGCCGAAACGATATCCTTCATCGAGGGCGACCTGATACGCATGCATCACATGGTCGAAGCCTCCGAATGCAGCCTCGGACATGAGCATGGTCGATTCGGGCATGTGGAATCCCGTGACGATGGCATCCGGGATGGAGAATTCGTAAGGAGGGAAGATGAACTTGTTGGTCCAGATATCATTGGCCTTGACTTCCTTGTCCGTCGTGACATAGGTCTCCAGCGCCCGCACGGTCGTGGTACCGACGGCGACGATCTTGTGCCCGCTCTTCTTGGTCGCATTGATGATGGAGGCCGCTTCTTCGGTGATGATCATGCGCTCGGCGTCCATCCGGTGCTTCGAAAGATCCTCGACATCCACTTTGCGGAACTGGCCTATGCCCATGTGGACCGTGATAAAGGCCTTGTTGATGTCCTTGAGGATCATGCGGTTGAAAAGCTCGCGGCTGAAATGGGTGCCGGCGGCCGGAGCGGCGACGGCGCCTTCGTGCTTCGCAAAAATGGTCTGGTAATGTTCCTTGTCCTCGGGAGTAACTTTCGGCTTGATGAAGATCGGGACAGGGGTTTCTCCCAGGCTAAACAAGGTCTCCTTGAAGTCCTCGTAGGGTCCGTCGAACAGGAAGCGCAAGGTACGGCCGCGGGAGGTCGTATTGTCGATGACTTCCGCCACCAGGCTATCGTCTTCGCCGAAATAGAGCTTGTTGCCGATGCGGATCTTGCGGGCGGGATCGACGATCACGTCCCAGAGCCGCTGCTCCTTGTTCAACTCCCGCAGGAGGAATACCATGATGTCGGCGCCGGTTTTTTCTTTTTTGCCATAGAGGCGGGCAGGGAGTACTTTCGTATCGTTGAAGACGAAGGTGTCTCCTTTCCCGAAATACTCGATGATGTCCTTGAAGATCCGGTGCTCGATTTCTCCCGTCTTTTTGTGGAGGACCATCAGGCGGCATTCGTCGCGCCATCTGGGAGGTTCTTGTGCGATCCTGTCCTTGGGAAGGATGAATTGGAATTGTGAAAGTTTCATATGGCAACAATGCGTGTACTTTTTATATACGGGCTTATCGCCGGAAAAGTTTCACACTTTTGCTTCACGGAAGACTTCGAGGATGGAAGGGTAGGTGTTCTTCAGGTAGGGAGGCAGGCTGGATTTGGCCACCCAGGCTGCCTGGGCGATGTCTTCTTCCCGCTGGGGGATCAGTTCGACAGGCCGGGTGTACAGCATGTCGTACCACCAGGTATGCTTCAGATGCCAGATCCCGTCACGGATGTAGCAATGGTCCGTGATGCAGATCAGGTCCCGGAGTTCCAATTCGTCCACGCCGGTTTCCTCGCGGACCTCCCGCAAGGCCGTGATGCTGATCTCTTCTCCGGCCTCCTGGTGCCCCTTCGGCAAGTCCCAGAGGCCGTTCCTCCGGATGAGGAGGTAGTCTCCGCGGCGGTTGCTGACCAGCCCTCCGGCGGCATTGACTTCCTTGAATTCCGCGCAAAGCCTGCGATAGGTGCCCTCCGTGTCGGGGTCCGGAATATAAATTTTCTGGAGCGTGTTGGAGAGTTCGAACATCCGTACGAGGCCGTGGATGTCAATCCGGCGCCCCAGATGGAATTCTATGGCATTGGGATCCGCGAGCGCCTGGTCCTCCGGTGCGCAGATGATGATGCATCGCTTTTCAAAATAGATTTTGCGCATTATATTTGTATCTTTGCAAAGACGGATGACAAAGTTAACACAGTTTTTTACAAACGGAAAGACATGAATACGCGATATACCAGCAAGCACGGCACGGTCTCCCGGCCGCCATACGAATTGTACATGTCGATGGCCGACATGCGGAATTTCCTCCGGATGCTTCCCGAGGACAAGAAACAAGGCGTGACGGCGGATTTCGATTCGCTGGATGCCACCATCCAGGGTTTTCATATCGGCGTACGGGTCAAGACCCGCGTCCCTTATTCCCTGATTGAAATCGAAGACCGGGATGCCCCGTTCCATTTCAACGTGGCCCTGCATTTCGACGCCACCGGCCATCCCGCCCAGACCGATTTCTTTATCGAGCTGTCGGCGGAGATCAACCTGATGCTGAAGATGGTCTTGGGAAGCAAGGTGCAAGGTGCCCTTGACAAGGTGGTTGACTCCCTGGTGGATATTTCTGAGGGACGGATGCCGGAAGGGTTCGATCCTACGCAGTTCCCGTCCGGATTTGGCAGCGGTGATGCTTCCTGACGGATTCATAGCCTCCCTGGTTGAGAGCGTGGGCCGCGCTGCCGCTGACCGTTTCGAGTCGGCGGTCCTGTGCGCACCCTCGGTCTCCGTACGCCTGAATCCTTTCAAGACGCCTTCCGTCCCGGATCCGATCCTGGACGGGGCGGCCTGCGTCCCGTGGAACTCCGACGGACGGATTCTGAGTCAGCGGCCGCTCTTTACCCTGGAGCCCTTGTTCCATGCGGGTGCCTATTATGTGCAAGACAGTTCAGCCATGTTCCCCGGCTGGGTGGCCCGCCGGATGCTGGACGGACTCGCACCTGCCGACGGCCGCCCGGTCCGTGTGCTGGACCTCTGCGCGGCGCCCGGCGGCAAGACGACGGATCTGGCGGCTTCGCTGCGGACACGCTTCGGGGACGGTTTCCTGCTGGTCGCCAATGAGGTGATGCGCTCGCGGGCTGCCGTGCTGTCGGACAATGTGGCGGTGTGGGGCGATCCCAACGTCACTGTGACCAGCGTCGATCCGAAAGCCTTTGCTGCTTTCGAGGGCTTCTTCGACCTGATCGTCGCCGATGTGCCTTGTTCCGGAGAAGGGATGTTCCGTAAGGAGGAGAAGGCGGTCGCCGACTGGTCCCCCCAGACCGTGGACTTATGCGCAGCGCGGCAGAAGCGGATCCTCTCCGATGTGTGGCCGGCCTTGCGCGAAGGCGGTGTGCTGGTCTATTCGACCTGCACCTTTTCCCGTGCGGAGAATGATGACAACCTTGCCTGGATGAAGGCCTCGTTCGGGGTGGAGCCCTGCACGCCGTCGGATCCGTTCGAAGGGGTGCTCGATACAGCATTCGGCCGCCTGCTGGTGCCGGGTTCCGTGCCGGGCGAGGGGCAATATGCCGCGGCGGTCCGTCGCCTTGCCGGCCCCGCTGCCTCCCGGAAACCGGTATCGGAAGTGCAGCGTCTCCGCCCGCTTCGTTCCGGCGTCCGGAAAGGGGTGTGGAAAGGACGCGATTTCGTTCCGGATCCCGATTGGGCCCTGAGCCTGTCTTACGGGCGTGGGGAGTGGCCGGAATGGGAAGTGGACCGGGAGACGGCCCTGCGCTTCCTGCACAAAGATGCGCTGGTCCTGCCGGATGCCCCCCGGGGCGTGGTGCTGCTGACCTACGCTTCGCTGCCTTTGGGCTTCGTGAAAAACATCGGCTCCCGATGCAACAACTTGCATCCTGCCGGACGCCGGATTATGATGGATATAAACACAGGATTATGAAGAAAACCTTGATGGTCGTCGCAGCTTTGGCCTGCTCGGTCTCCCTCTTTGCACAGACGAGTGCACAGGATTATCTCGCCCGGTACCGGCTGCTGGTCGGAAAACTGGGCTATGACGGGGTCGGTATTGAGACCCTGGTCAATAAGTGGGAGGCAGATTTCCCGGAGGATGTGGACATGCTGTGCGCCAAATTCAATTATTATTTTACCAAGTGCCAGCAGCCGCAGATCGTGCCCAAAGAGCAGGAACGCTTCCTCGGTGCCGAGCCGGTCTTGTCCCTGAAAGACAGCACCGGCAAGAAAGTCAATTACTTCCAGGAGGTTTTTTACGATGACGAAATGTTTGGCTCCGCCTCCCAGGCCCTCGACAAGGCCATCCGGCTACGTCCCGCACAGATTGACTTGCGCCTGAGCAAAATCACGTCGTTGCTCTCGTATGAGAAAGAATCTCCCGACATGGCCACGCAGTCGATCCAGGGCTTGATTGACTATCACTACGCGGCGCATCCCGTTTGGACTTACGGGACAGAGCCTTTCTCGGAGGAGGATTTCAGGTCTTCCATGGTGGAGTACGGCTATCATCTGTTCCGCACGGCGTCCCCGGCTTCTCTGGAGTCTTTCAAATCTGTCTCGGAAAAGATGCTGGCATATAATCCCAAGGATCCCGACTTTCTCAACAACCTGGGATCGTATTATCTGGTTGCCAGAAAGGACTACAAGACGGCCCAGAAGTATTATACGAAGACGCTCAAGCTGGATCCCGATAATTATGCGGCTGTTCGGAACTGTGTAATTATCAGCCGGAAGCTGAGTAATCCCAAGATGGAGAAGAAATACCTCCAGCTCTTGATGCGGGTCAGCCCCGATGAGACGGAACAGGCCTCTGCCAAAGTCCGTCTGGAGGCGCTCAAATCGTCGGGTCGATGAATGCCCCCCGTTTCATAGCTTCCCGCCTGCGTTTCAAAGGAAAGATCGCCATCATTTCCGTGGCGCTCTCTTTCTTTATCATGATCATTGCCGTCGCCGTTTCCTCCGGTTTCCGCCGGGAGATCCGGGCCGGTGTTTCGTCGATTTCCGGAGATATCCAGCTGACTCCTTCCACGCTCAACTATGTCAATGAAGATGATCCGGTCTCAGCTTCTCCGACCTATCTCCCCGCCGTCGATTCCCTGGCCGGGGTGAAATCCGTCATTCCGGTCGTGTACCGGGCCGGCATTGTCAAGGCGGGGGATGAAATCCAGGGCGTCCTGTTCAAGGGGGTGCCCGACCGGAAGGACACCGTGTCGCTGGGGGTCAGTATTCCTTCCCGGTTGTCCGAGATGCTCGGCCTTCAGGTCGGGGACAAGATGCTGACGTATTTCGTCGGCGAACGGATCAAGGTGCGCCGCTTTGAGATCACGGAAGTGTATCCAAGCGTCATAGAGTCGGAAGAATCCCTGCTGGTCCTGTGCCCGATCGCGGATCTGCGGCGCCTGAACGGCTGGGATGAAGGTCAGGCTTCGGCGTTGGAGGTGACCCTCAAGGATGGGTACAAGTCGCCTGCCGCCATCCAGCTTCTGGCCGAGGAAGTGGGTATGACGGCCTTGCTGCGCTCATCGGACACAGACGATCCGACAGTAGCGACGTCCGTGATCCGGAAGTATCCCCAGTTGTTCGGCTGGCTCGACCTGATTGATTTCAACGTGGTGCTGATCCTGATCCTGATGACGGTCGTGGCCGGGTTCAACATGATCTCCGGGCTGCTCATCCTGCTGTTCCGGCATATTTCCACCATCGGGACACTGAAATCCATGGGCATGACGGACCGGGATATTTCATCGGTTTTCCTGCGGGTATCTTCTGACCTGGTCCTGAAGGGGATGCTGATCGGCAACGCGGCCGCCTTGCTTTTCTGCCTGATTCAGGGTACGACCCACCTGCTCAAACTGAATCCGGCCAATTATTTCGTCTCTTTCGTGCCGGTCTCGGTCAACCTGCCCATGATCTTGCTCGCGGACGGCGTCGCCTATGGGCTGATCATGCTGCTCTTGCTGATCCCCTGCCTGTTTATCTCCAAGGTGGATCCGGCCCGGACGGTACGGACCCGCTGATCAGGGGCAGATCGTGCGGAAGGCGCCGTACGTGTCCAGCACTTCATTGACATATAGGCCGATCTGGCTGAGATTGAACTTCTTCAGGTCGAGGGAGTCGGTCTCGATATGGGACATCCGGGCAATCTCCGGAAGGCGCTGGAGACAGGCCCAGGTACTGTCATAGACATTCAGTTTCCGGGCGAAATCGATGTAGTCCAGCAGCCGGCCTTCACCGCCGTTATAAGCCGCCAGCACGAAACGGGTGAGATCCTCTCCGGCGTCCGTTGGCAGGCGTTTGGCGAAGACATCCTGCAGGAAGGAAAGATATCGGGCTCCGGCCCGGATATTGTCCTCCGGGTCCAGCGGGTCGGTCATCCCGTATTTGTCGGCCGTGGTTTCGACGAGCTGCATCAGGCCGAAGGCGTTCATGTGGGAGTGCGCGTCAATCCGGAATTTGGATTCCTTGAAAGAGAGTGCCGCCAGCATGCGCCAGTCCCAACCGAGGAGGGGGGCATAGACCTTGTACAGGCTGTCGTAGGGGCTCAGTTCCTTGCGGGTCCGGCCGTCTTCGGCCAGTTGGAAGGGGTCATACAGGGCCTGGATGTATGTATGCTCCATTTTGGCGTGGAGCGGAGACTTGAAGTAGGACCTGAGCCATCCGTTGATTTCCCGCAGGCCGTGAATGTCGCTTTCCTGGACCAGCCAGATGGACACACTGTCGATCGGGATGGATGCCAGGGTCCCTTCCGGGACGGGGTGGCTCTCGTTATAGGGCAGGACGAGAATGTCCAGGACTCCGGAGCGGAGCGAATCCAGCAGGTTGGCGGAATGGTCGCGGGCGGGGATGACAACGGCGGTCGATCCCACTCGCCGGGCGAATTCGTGGAGGAGGGCATAGTTGTATCCCGTGATGAGGATGCGTGTGGAATCGTCGACGCGGCCGATGTTGAGGGCGCAGTGCAGTTCCCGGCCCGCAAAAGGGGCCGAAGACCCGGCTGCCGGGGAATATCGGATGGTGCGGGTGAAAAAAACGGATACGAGAGCCGCCGCCCCCAGCAAGATGGCAAGCACAAGGGAGGTGCGTTCCTTCCGGTTCATCGTATGCCAGCGGATTGGGAGCCATTCCTGGCGGGGGTGTCCTTGGCCGGTTGTGTATAGAAAGGCCAGTAAATGCCGAACTTGACGGCACGCGTCGTGCGGATATAGCCGTCGGCGCTGAAATAATCGTTGTGCTCGAAGAGATCCATGCCGGCATTTTCAAGTTTGACGAAGATGCAGGCGCGTTTCCACTGCATGTTGACGAACAGGTCGGCGACGGGATAGTTGCCGTAGAGGTTTTCTTCCTGGTTGTGGAACACGCCCAAAGCCGGGTTCCACGCCGGGAGATACCATTTTGTATGATACCAGGCGTTCGCACCGATCTGCATGGTCATCGCCTTGACGGGCCCGATCGGGAACTGGATGTAATATCTTGCATTTGCGGCGACCAAGGGCAGCGGGATGACATCCTGCCGGGATGAAAGCTGGAACAGGACGCGGTGGTCGAAGTGAAGCAGTTTCCCGATCTGGAAATTCTTGAGCAGGGAAGCCGACAGGACGCTCATCGGGTCTGAATTCTGCCGGATGATGCCGTCCGTCCCGTACCACAGATTGCCGGAGAGCAGGTTGTATGCCACCTGGAGGCCGAAATTCCAGTACGGGATGCTGATCCCTCCTTCAACCGTCGTCGTGGATATCTTGGAGAAGGAGTTGTCCCAACTGAAGTGGTTAGTGTACAGGTGCTGCTGATAATATTCCGGCTCATCCAGCGAGGTGTTGAAGCGGGCATGGATGCTGACGGGGCTGTCTTTGTGGCGCCGGAAAGGATACAGGTTCAGACGGGCCTCGGCTCCCAGGTCGAAGTCGTTGATTTCGTCTCCGAGAAAGACATATTTTCCATGCGCGTTCCATTGGAAGAACCGTTGGAACTGTCCTTCGACTCCGGCATAAAGATAGGTGGCGTTCCAATGGTGGTTGGAAGGCTTATGGAGGAAGGTCTTGTCGAAAACGTAATAATTCATCAGGCGGTGCCCGATGCCGACATCCAGTTTGGAGAGGAGGCTCTCATCCGTCCATGGCTGCAGCCGGAGGAAGACCTTGTTCTCCAGGCGCATGACCCGCAGCGAATCGAAGGAGGCGCTGGGATTGTAGTTGAATACCTGGTCGTAGAATGACTTGGTATTGCCGGACGTCGAGACGTCCGAATAGGATCTTCGGTAGATGGAATATTCGGAACTGTGCCCGATAAAGGCGGTCGTGATTTTACTGTCATCGAGGGAGGGACTTTCGGGCGCCTCGCCTTCTTCGCCTTCCGTCGTTTCAGGCTGCTGCGGCGGCAGATCTTCCTCTCCCTCCGGAAGCGGCGGCAGTTCCAGCAGGGCGAGCGTGTCCGGCCGGTCTTTCCGCTGCTTCCACTTTTCGATGAAATAGAACGGGATCCGGAACTGCTGGTCGAGGAAAACGGTATTTTTCTTGATTTTGCTGCTCGCGCCGCTGAGGTTGACGGCAATCTCGCGGACTTCGATGGTCGTGTCGCGGATCATCCGGATATCCTGCACGCCGCCGTTCTCCGACCGGCCGGCCATGTTGTAAATGAATCCGGCATGCATCAGGTACTTCTTGCCCGTGTAATTGGTCGCCACGACAGCCGTCTTGTTGCGCGTGGTCTCACCCTCCAGGATGCCGGCCCCGCCGAAACGGTCATAGAACATCGTCAGGTTCAGTTCCGGGGTGATGTTCTGCGTCGTCAGCAGGTGCAGGTTGTCGGATTCTTTCTTGTCGCCGGCCAGCAGGGTCCCCCAGTAGCAGAGTTCCGTGTACGGCGTCTTCGTATTATACATCGGCAGCGTGGCGGCCGAATAGGACCAGGACTCCACCGGCTCATAGAAGAAAACACCCTCGCGGGATTTCCGTTTCGAAAAATCGAAGTATTGCAGGGGAGATCCCGCTACGCCCAGCCAGGATGCATTGACATCTTCCCGCAAGAAAGGATAATCGTAGAAGCGGTAATTATAGGTCGTATCCTCGTGCGAGAGGAGGGTGATGTTGTGGAAATCCCGTTCGTGGGTCCATTTCAGGATGCGCTGGTAGAGCAAGGAATCCTTGAAAAGATAGGTCTCCAGGATGCGGGGGGTGCTGGACGTGATACTGTCCTTGATGGCCTGTGCCTCTTCCTTGGCATTCTTGAGGCTGTCCAGCCGGGCCTGCTTGATCGGCATCTCCCGCTCGAAGTCCGCTTTTCGCTTCCCCTTTTTGTCCAGCGTGGCGTACCAGGCCCAGTAGGCGGCCTTGGCGCGCGCGACCGAATCGACGGCGTACAGGGAGTCCAGTTTCAACCAGGTCAGGGTATCCAGGGCCCTGACCAGGGAGTCCCGCACCCACATGTGGGAGAGGGAATCCGCCAGGGCGGCGAAATAATGGTAACGGAAAGAGTCCACCTGCAGCAGCGAATCCGGCGGGACCAGGGAGTCCAAAGCGGCCGGGCGGATCTTGACGATGGTGTCTTCCCCCTCGTCAAATCCTTCGGCGTCGCCTTTCAGCAGGGAATCCGCGATGGAAATGGTACTGGCTTTCTCTTCCGGAGACCAGAATCGCCTGTAACCGGTCCGGGAATACTTGACGGTATCGGCAAAATCTTCGGGGGCTTCCGCCTGGACGAAAACAAGAGGGGCTTCCGTCTCCACGGTCCGGGGTGACACGCTCATCTGGAGTGTTACCGCACCCACCAGCGCGGCGGGGAACCAAATCTTGGAGAGGAAACTCATCATAAGTTACAAATGTATGTACTTTTCGTCGGATTCGCAAAAACATGCGCCTGCTCCAGCGAACCGGGCTTGCCGACGTCCAGCATCCGGAACCCGTCCGGAACGAATCCATAGACCGGATGATCTGCCGCCACCTTGAGGTAGAAGTCGATGATGGAGAATCGTCCTTGGAACCCGAAGTCATCCATGACGGAGAAAACACGCCCGCTCAGCAGGTGGATGCCGGCGAAAGCGAATTTCCTGCATCGCTTCGGATCCAGGTTCTGAAACGGACTCCGGACCTCGCCGGTGCGCAGGTCCGTCCATCCGACGAGCCGCAAATCCGGACCGAAGAGCAGGTAACGGTTGGTTTCGCGCTCGCTGACGACCAGGGTCGATAACGCGTCGGGCCTGGCTTGTGCGATGAATGTGCGCAGGTCCAGGTTGGACAGGATGTCCACGTTGTGGGCCAGGAAAGGCGCCCCTTCCAGGAACGGACGGGCGTGAAGGATCCCTCCGCCGGTCTCCAGCAGCTGCTCCGGCTCCGGAGACAGCAGGACCCGGGCGCCGAAGCCCTGTTCCTGCCGGACGTAATCCGCGATCTGATCCGCGAAGTGGTGCGTGTTGATGATCAGCGGATCGATGCCGGCCTCCTTCAGACGGCTGGCGACGATCTTCAGCAATGGGACGTCGTCCACCGGTACGAGTGCCTTGGGCATCGTGTCCGTCAGGGGTTTCAACCGGGTCCCGAGCCCGGCGGCAAAGATCATCCCTTTCATGGCAGAATGAGATCAATATCCTGTTCCTGGTGGATGAGCCGGACCCGGATCCGGAATTTTTCGTGCAGGTGACGGGCCAGCGCTTCCGCGCAGTAAACCGAACGATGCTGCCCCCCGGTGCAGCCGAAACTGACCTGCAAGTGGTTGAACCCCCGCCGTATGTATCGCTCGACATGCGGGTCGACCAGGCCGAATACATGGTCCAGGAATCGTTGCACTTCGCCCCGGCTCTCCAGGAAGTCGATCACATCCCGGTCCCGGCCGGTCGACTGCCTGTACTGTTCGTAACGCCCCGGGTTGTGCATCCCGCGGCAGTCGAAGACGTAGCCGCCGCCATGGCCGGAGGGGTCTTCCGGGATCCCTTTGCGGAAGGAAAAACTGCAGACCTGAACTTCCAGCGCGCCGCTCTCCAGGGGCGGAGCCGGGGTGGCGGCCATTTCCCGCAGGACCGCATCCAGGTAGGGATAGCGGTCGAAGGGCTGTTCCAAGATCTCCCGCAGGTTCTCCATGGCGTAGGGGATGCTTTCGAGGAAATACGTCTTTTTCTCGAATTTGCCCCGATAGCCGTAGGCGCCCAGGACTTGCAAGGTCCGGAACAGGACGAACAGGCGCAGTTTCTCCCGGAACGCGGCTCCGTCCGTCCGGGCGTAAGGTGCCAGGGCCTCCAGGTAGCTGTGGATCAGGCGCTCTTTCAGGGCTTGGGGATAACGGGCGCGGGCTTGATAGACAAAAGAAGCGACATCGTACCAGACCGGCCCTTTGCGGCCGCCCTGGAAGTCGATATACCATGGCTCACCGTCCCGCACCATCACGTTGCGGGCCTGGAAGTCGCGGTAGAGGAAGGTATCGGACGGGCCGGCGAGCAGATCGGCTCTCAAGCGGTCGAAATCGTCTTGCAGGGGGATTTCCTTGAATTCGATGCCGGCCGTTTTGAGATAGCAGTATTTGAAATAATTCAAGTCGAAGTCGACCATCCGGGCATTGAAGGCCGTGTCGGGATAGCAGACGTTGAAATCCAGTCCCTGCGCACCCTCGAACTGGATGCGGGGGAGCCCGGCGATGGCCTTGCACAGCAGCTGCGCCTCGGATTCGGAGTAGGAGCCGGTCTTTCTTCCTTCGGCGACCCGGTCGTAGAGGGACGTCCGGCCCAGATCTTCCTGCAGGTAACACAGGCCGTCTCCGGTTACGGCATAGATCTCGGGGACGGGGATCCCCTTGCCGCGGAAATGACGGGCTTCGGTCACGAAGGCACGGTTTTCTTCGGGATCGGTACCGATCACGCCGATGACCGTCCGTCCTCCGTCCGTCAGGCGGAAATAGCGCCGGTGGCTTCCCGAGCCCGGCAGCGGCTCCATTTGTGCCGCCCCCGGTCCGAAACAGTCCTCGTAGAGCCGGAGCAGTCGTTCCATCGGACTTTATCCGTTGACAGGGTCACAGTTGCCGGCGGGGGACTGGAGGTCGATCCGGCCGAATGCACGCACGATCAGGACCAGCAGCAGCGCGCAGGCGGCGAAGATCACCCAATACTGTGCCGGAGCCAGGACATCCATCCAGTTGTCCATCTCTTTCAGCGAATCGATCTGGCCGAGGATGACGGCGAGGGTGTTGTTGACGCAGTGCATCAGCATCGTCAGCTTGAGCGACCCGGTGCGGTAGTAGATATAGCCGAACAGGCATCCCAGGATAAAGGCCGGTATGGCCTGCCAGGGATTGGCGTGGATGACGGCGAAGAAAACGGCGGAAATGACGATGGCCCAGCCTGGTGCGATGCGGGGGGAACCGTCGTATTTTTTCGCATTCAGCAGGCCGCGGAGCACCATGCCCCGGCAGAGCCATTCTTCGAACAGTGGCGCGAAAACGCTGACACAGAGAAGATTAATCCAGATGTTGCCTTGGGTCATCGAGGTCAGGGCCTCGTCCAGCCGCTCGGGCATCGGCGGCATCTGGGCGCTGATGCAATCCGTCATGAACGCGGCGGCCAGCACGGCGGCCGCGGCCATCAGGGCGCAGACCCAGGGTCCCGCTGTCCCGAAATGGTTGCTGTCCAGCGCATAGCCCTGCTCGAAGACGGCGTTGCTGCGGCTCTTGAAGCCGGCATACATCATCGGGGGGATGAAAATCAGCGGGTAGGAGACCAGCTTGCCGTATTCCGCGGCGAAACCGGACCCGTAGACCCGGGTCAGCGCTCCTGTGACCAGGGACCCCAGCAGGGCACCGGCCAGCAGCAGCCCCAGGAGGACGAACATTCCGCCCACGGCGGGCGTGTAGTGGGCATGTCCCGCGAAAACGTCATAGCTGCGGACTTTGTGTCTGTGTCTTTCCATGATCAGGCGTTATTTGTACAGCGGGGTGGGATAGACACCCTGTTCGGCGAATTCCTTGAATTTCTCGACGACGGCGGGGCGGTCTTCCTTGAAGGTGACGCCGAACCAGTGCGACGGCGTAGAAAGGACGTCACACTTGCCGATGCCGAGGCGGATCATCCGGTCGACGGCATAGGGGATGTAATATTCTTTCTTGAGCTCGTTGGCGTTGGCCTCCAGGAAAGTCTGGAAGATCTCGGCGCTCTTGGCGAAATAGTCCGGGGTGAAGCCCCACATGTTCATGGAGCAGAGGGCTTCTCCGTCCAGATCTACGCGCTCGCCGGTCAGGGAGTTGTCGCCACGCACGACTCCGTCCGCTTCCTTCTTGATATCCAGGTGCTCGGCCACATCGGTCAGGTGGAGGTCTCCGTCATAGGCGCAGATGCCCCGGGATACGCCGCCGGACTCGGACAGGGTGTGGTCCAGTTTGAAGCCGACGATGCTGTAGACGCCCTCGCTCTGCCCGTGCTCGCGCAGCCATTCCGCCAGGATGCGGAAGGAGGCTTTTCCGTAGTAATCGTCGCCGTTGATGACGGCAAAGGGCTCATGGATGACCTCCTGCGCCATCAGGACGGCGTGGGCCGTCCCCCAGGGCTTGGTGCGCTCCGGGTTGAGGGCGAACCCTTCCGGGATTTTGTCCAGCTCCTGCGTGACGAAAAGGAACTCGAGCGGCTCGCCGTCGGGGCAGCGCACTCCATTATATTTCTGCCGGACGCTCTGTTCGAACGCTTCGCGGAAGTGTTCCCGAACGACATATACGACCTTGCCGAAGCCGGCCTGGACGGCATCATAGATGGAGTAATCGATGATGGTCTCTCCGCTGGGGCCAAGACCGTCCATTTGTTTGAGACCGCCGTATCGGCTGCCCATACCGGCGGCAAGGACTAGAAGTGTAGGTTTCATGCTTTAAGTGTTTTATGATTTACAAAAATAGTTAAATTTGCAAACATGAAAAAGAGTCCGCTCCTCAAATATATCCTTTGGTCTACGGTGGCTTTCCTGGTCATCATCTGTTTCTTCCGGCATGACAACCTGATCCGCTGGATCCGGGCGGGTTTCACGATCCGCAGGCAGGAAAAGCAGATCGAGTGGTACCACAAGGAGATCTCGGCGCTGGACAAGCAGATCGAGGCGATGTCGACGAACCGTGATACACTTGAGCTGTACGCGCGGGAGCATTTCCTCTTCGCCGAACCCGGCGACGACGTCTATCTGATCCCCGACGACACGAAATAGCGCTTCAGGCGCAGTGACGCAGGAATCCCGGGCGCATTCCCCGAAGGGGTGAAACACTTTCGCGCCCGGGATTCCTGCGTCACTGCGCCTGGCGGTAGCGCCCGACGGTGGCGAGCGTCTCCTGGACGTCGTGGACGCGGAGGATGTCGGCACCGCGCTGCAGGGCCTCCAGATGCAGGCGTTGCGTCGCTTCGCCGGCCGTATCGGGCGTGAGCCCCAGCGGCATCCAAACCATCCTTTTGCGGGAGATGCCGACCAGCAGCGGACGTCCGGCCTGTTTCAGGCATTCCATCGTGTGGAACACGCCGAAATTTTGTTCCATGCTCTTGCCGAAACCGAATCCCGGATCGATGATCCAGTCCCGGATGCCCTGATACTCGGCCTTTGCCGTCATATCTTCGTACCAGCGCAGCACATCCGCGGCGTGCTCCGCCGGGCCGTGGTGCATCGGGATATAGGTCAGTTCCAGTTCGGCCACGGTGGACAGCATCTGCGGATCCGCTTCTCCGGCCGTGACGTCATTGACGATGAAAGGCCCGGCCACGTCGAAGGCGCGTCGTACGACTTCCGACCAATAGGTGTCGATCGACAAGGGCAATCCGGGACGGGTGTCACGGATCTGCCGCAGAACCTGCCGCATCCGCCGCCATTCTTCTTGCGCCCCGACAGGCTGGCTGCCGGGACGTGTCGAGCAGGCACCGATGTCGATCAGATCGGCCCCGCTGTCCAGGATGTCCATCCGGTGACGGCTGGGAGCGTAAAAGGAGTCCGGCGTGAGGTTGAGGATCCCCATCACGCGGATGCTACGTTGTGGATCAATGGGTGTCATACGTCTGCAAAAGTAAGGAATTTTAGGTATATTTGTACGCTTACAAAACCCAGTCCAGATGCTGATTGTCCTTGAAGGCCTTGACGGGGCGGGGAAGTCCACCCAGGTCAGGCGGTTGAAACACTATCTCGAGCTCCGCTGCCAGGCGCTCCGTTATATCCATTTCCCGCGCTATGATGCGCCGGTTTACGGCGAACTGATCAGCCGTTTCCTCCGGGGGGATTTCGGCTCCGTGGAAGCCGTCCACCCCCAGTTGGTCGCCCTGCTTTTCGCCGAGGACAGGCACGGCGCTGCCCCGGAGATGAAACGGGCCCTGGAATCGGGCGCCACCGTGCTGCTGGACCGGTATGTTTATTCCAACGTCGCCTACCAGTGCGCCAAGCTCTCCGACCCGATGGAGGCGGAGCGGCTGCGGGACTGGATCCTGGAGACCGAGTACGGCCCGTTCGGCCTGCCCAAGCCGGACCTGAACCTTTTCCTCGACGTACCGATCGGCTTTGTGGAGCAGAGCCTTTCCGCGCACCGGGAAGGGGCCGAACGGGATTACCTGGAGGGTGGCAGCGACATCCATGAGGCAGATATGGACCTGCAGCGCCGCGTGCGCGACATTTATCGGCGCCAGGCGGCGCTGGATCCGGGGTTCAAGACGATCGACTGTGCGGATGAGCGTGGCGCCATGCTGCCCCCGGATGCCATTTTTGCCAAGGTCCAGGCCGCGGTTGACAAATGCCTGAACGATGCGTAAGTTTCATCATAGTTTCCGCCGCTTCTGCGCGCTGCTGATCGGGCTCGTCTTCTTCGTGTCCGGCATGTTCAAATTGATGGATCCCGTCGGCACGGGGCTCAAGATGGTCGAGTATTTCCGCTTCCTGCACCTGGATTTCATGATCCCGGCCGGGAAAGCCGTGGGCGTTGCGTTCTCCCTGCTGGAGGCGCTGGTCGGTGCGGCCCTGGTTTCCGGCATTGCCCGGAAGGCGGCGGCCGTCACCGTGTTGGCCCTGATCGTTTTTTTTACCGGGCTGACCCTGGCCCTGTATCTGCGCAATCCCGAGATGGACTGCGGCTGTTTCGGCGAGGTGCTTCACTTGACCCACCTGCAGTCGCTCCTGAAGAATCTTGTCCTGCTGGCGCTGGCCCTGATCGCATTTATCCCGTTGAGCGACGGCTACGAGGCCCGGAAGCCCAAGAAATGGGGTTTTGCCGTCGTTTCCCTGCTGGTCGTCCTCTTCACCGTCTATTCCCTGCGCTTTTTGCCGATGCAGGATTTCACGGCTTTCTCCTGCGGATCCCAAATCCTTTCCGGCGCGACGGAAGACGATGGCCTGTCCGCTGACAAGCTGGCTGTGTTGTCTTTCAGTGACGCCTTTGGCGAGTATTGTGACGACCTGGCCGCCGAGGGGGATGTGCTTGTCGTCTCGGCCTATGCGCCCGAGGAGTTGGACTCCCTGCGTTGGGAACGGATCTCCGCCCTCGTCAGCGACGCCCTGGTCTGCGGTATCCGCCCGTTGCTGCTCGCCCCTTCCGCCGAAGATGTGCCGATGACCTTGGGCGAGTGCCTGTATTTCACCGATTATAAGACGCTGCTGACGCTGAACCGCTCCAACGGTGGCGCCACCTATCTTGCGGACGGGCTGGTCGTGTCCAAATGGGCCGCCCGTAACCTGCCCGGCGGCGAGGACCTTTCGTCCCTGCTGTCCGGCGAGCCGGCCGAGACCGCCGCTTCCGCTTATACCCGGGGGAGGGTCGCCTTCCAGGGCCTTATGCTGCTCTGCGCCGCACTGCTGATCCTGCTTTGAGCAGCCATCCCATACCCGGGGAAGGCCCGCTTTCGGATGGGAATAGGGGAAAGGCAGCAGAACCGGTCGGAAATAAGGACCTCCGGCTCCAGGGAATCCAACCAGACGATGACAATCTTGTCCTTAAAAAGGAGAATGGATGAAAAGAGGGCTTCGTCATCGGAGGAAGCTTATACTCTCACAAAAATCTTCTTCTTCATCATCAGGTTGAGCAGGCCCCAGACCAGAAGAGCGTGGACGGTCTGTTTCAGCAGGCCAAACAAATGCGGGTCGGTAAAATACTGCTTCAGCCCGTCGGTGAAAGAGCTTGAGATGCTGTAGAAATTGCAGATATATCCTATGAAATAGATGAAGATGGCATTCATGCCGAAGGGGAGAAGCCAGTCCAGGCCTTTCCATTGGCGGCAGTCGACGATCCAGTAGATCACGCCGAGGAGCAGGAAGCCGATCCCGCTGGTGACCAGAGTCATGGAGCTGGTCCAGATATATTTGTTGAGGGGCATCTGAAGGCTCCACACTTTGCCGACGGCAAACATGGCGGCGCCGAGTACCAATAATGTCAGTGTCTTGCGGGTCCCCTCGCTGTCCATCTTGAAGATGCCGCGCCCCTTGCCTTTCAAGATTTCGCCGGCAAACATGCCTGTCATCACCGTGACGATGAAGTTGAGGCTGCTCAGCAGCCAGGTGTATTGCGCACCCCGGAAATAGTAACTGCCGTCGGGGTTGAATTTTGCATGGTCACAGTGACGGCCCAGGACGACCCGGTCCACCCATTCGCAGAGATTGTTCTGGCCGAAATCTCCGCCTCCGAACCCGTCCGGGGTCCGAACGAACATCAACAAGGCCCAATAACCGATCAGAAGTGCACCCGCGATGATTACCTGTGTCCGTGGCTTGCAGTTCATGAAAAAGATGGCCGAAAAGGCGTAGCCTACGGCGATGGACTGGAGTGTATTGCTGAACCATTTGAGTTTTTCCCAGTTGTAGCTGAGCAGGTTTCCCTGGCAGATCATGCCCATGACCCAAAGCACGAGCACGCGTCGGATGATCCGCCAGTACATCTGCCGGCGGGAACGGCCTTGTGCCTCGTATTTGGCGAACGCGAAGGGGATGGCGGTGCCGGAACAGAAGAGGAACAACGGCATGATCCAGTCGTGAAGGGTCAGGGTGTTGCTGCCGAAGGGGTTGTGTTCCCATTGGGGCAGCAGAATTTCCAGTCCGGGGACCATGTGGCAGAACTCGATCAGCCAAGCTGTGGCGGCGGTAAGCATAAACATGTTGAGGCCGCGGAGGATGTCGAGGGATTTCAGGCGTTCATTCATACGAGGGGAGTTATGATCCGGGCAGGAAAGATACAAAAATAATCAGCTGGTTGTAATACCAGTATGCCCGGAAAAACACATGACCCGTTTTCAGATATAAAACAACCGGCAGGGATCTCCTGCCGGTTGTCGTTTCAGTATTCAGTGTACCGGGATCAATATCCGGGGTTCTGGGTAATGGTATATCCCTTTGCCTTGTATTCCTGGACTGTGATGTAAGGGATTGCATCATAGAGGAATTTGGGCTCCCAATAACGCTGTTTGGAGTTCTTGTCCACGTTCTTGACGCCGTCACCCGGGACGAAGCCAAGCTGCTGTTTGGATCCGACCTTGGTCGCTGTCAGGAAGGTGTTCTTGCTGTCGTTGACGATGATGTAACTGACACCGGTCTCCAGCGTCTTGGGCAACTTCTTGCAGAAGTATACATCGCTGCGGCCGTCGCCATCCAGATCGATGGCCTTGTCGAGGGCGTCGATGACGATGCCGTCCCAAGGCAGGTCTTTCATCAGGCTGCCGCAGCCCCAACGATAGATGTCGTCGTGGCGCTGGCCTTCAAGGACCAGTTCGCATCCGCGTTCGCGGCGGATCTCCATGATGACGGGATCGTCCACGTTCTTGTAAAGGTTCGCCTTGAGATAAGGATCGACGGGGCCGGTGGGCTTTGTGGTCAGGGTGCCGGTGGATGCCGTACCATCGGTGATGCCGGCTCTCTTGCGGATGGCGCCGACGGTTTCAGCCCAGATATCATCGGTCATCTCATCCAGTTCGGCTTTTGCTTCCGCATAGGAAAGCAGTACTTCCGCGTAACGGAAAACAGGCGTACTGTTGGTGTTGCACTTCTCCCGCTCGTCGGGATCGCTCGTGGATTTGTCGGCAGGCTGGTCGAGGCAGAATTTGATGACCTGGTAGCCCAGGGGAGCGCAGTTGAAGTCAGGCACGGCTGCCTGCCCGTCATATTTGTATCCGGGAGTCCGGACAATCTTAGCCAGACGCGGGTCGCGGCCCGCCATCTCGTCAGCCCATCCTTCCAATGCATATCCGCTCTTATCGGTATAGGCGGAACCGTTCTTCATCAGGTACGTATTGATAAAGGAGCGGGTCAAGGTCTTGGGATCGGTGCTGGCGGTGTAGGCGAAGTAGTTGTTCTGGCTGCCCTTGATCGTAGCGGAAGTCTGGGCGCCCAGGATCACTTCGCTGAGCTGCAGTTTCTGCTCCGTGAAGAGTTTCCGGTAGTCGGAGACCAAGGAGTACTTACCGCTGTCCATGAGTGCCTTGGCGGATTCTGCCGCGAGGGCGAAGAGGGCATCTACGGTATAGTTGCCGAATGCCTTTCCGGTGACGGAGGCAGTCACGCCGTTGTACTTGCGGAAAGAAGCCTCATACAGGCAGACCCGCATCTTGATGAACTGGGCCACCTCCTTGGTGACGCAGGTCGCATCAGGGCTGGTTGCCGTAATATGGGCGATCGCATAATCCAGGTCTTCCAGTATGTACTTCATCACATCGTCGCGGCTGTCACGTTCCTTGTACTCATAATCAGGCTCGTCCAGGCCGATGACACGGTCGAACCACGGCACGTCGCCATACTCCTTGACCATTCCGAAATAGGAATAAGCGCGGAACAGACGGGCCTGCGCCTCGAAGTTCTCCTTGGCGGCGGTGGAGACCGTGCATTCAGGAGCGTGAAGCATGTTGATCAGGTAATTGAGGCGGCGGACTTTTTCCCAGCTGCCCCAACTGTCAGAAGCGGAAGCGTCATAGCCTTTTTGATAGCGGCCGGCCTGGGCGTTTTTGGGGAAGTAGTCCACCTTTCCGGGCTCCGAACTGTAGGCTCCGGTCACAGACGGGAACGCGTCATAGAAATCGTTCAGGACGTACTGCAGTTTCGTTTCGCTGCTGAAAACCTCGGACAGCTCCGGGGAATTCGGATCGTACTCGGACAGGTCGCAGGAGACGGCGAAAGCAAAAGCGGCGCCTAGTGCAATGATAGAAAGTATCTTTTTCATAATCGTTTCCATTATTTATTTCACGATGCAGACGGCGAGACGGTTGTTCTCCGGAGTGAAGGAAGAATCCTTCTCGGTGCCGTAGAATTCAGTGTGGATGCGGTCGGGGCCGATGCCTGCGGTCTTGAGGGCCTCGGCGACGACCTCGGCGCGCTCCTTGGTCAGGACGAGGTTACGCAGGTCCGTACCGGTTGCCTGGTCGGCGTAGCCGGTGATGGAGACCTTGGCTTGAGGGTTGGCCTTGAGGACCTTGACGAGGTTGTCGACCTTGTAGGCCTCGGAATCGCGGATGACGCTCTGGTTGAGCTCGAAGTAGATGTCTTCGAGGTGGAGGGCTTCGGCGCGGCGGACGGCCATGGGCTTCTTGCCAGTTTCGCAGTCTTCTTTGTCCTTGAGGGCTTTGCCGAGCTCGTTGCGGAGGGCGTCGGCTTCAGCCTGGGCCTTGGCAGCAGCGGCGTTGGCCGCGTCGGCGGCGGCATTGGCTGCAGTCAGCGCTTCAGCCATCGCGGCGGCGCCGGCTCCCGCGGCGACTTTGCCGGAAGTGTTGCTGCCGAAAGTTACGTTGAGACCCAAGGAAAGGGTGCGGAGCTTCGGATACTGGTAGCCATAGCCGGCGAACCAGTTCAGATCCTCGGTCGGATCATCACCTGCGTAGGTGAGGGTTGTGACGTCGTAATCACGGCCGAACACCTTATAGAGAGGAGACCAGTTCCAGAGGTTTTCGCCCGAGAAATAGATCCTGGCATCGGAGACTCCGATCTTCTTCAAGAGCTTGCGCGGGATGTTGTAGCCGAACTGGACGTTCTGAAGGTTGACATAGCCGGCGTTGAACATGTAGCGGTCCACGGGGAATTTGCTGAATTTGATATTCCAGGCGGTCTGCGTTGAGTTGGCCAGCAGTTTGTTGCCGTTGGCCAGGCGCGGGAAGAGCGCGTCAGGGTTGTCCTCCGTCCAGTATTTGTCTACGAACCATTTGGTCATGGGACCATTGTTGAGGCCATAGGCATTGATGGCCAGGAAGCCGCCGTAAGCGAAGAAGTCGTGATGGATGATGCCCTGGAAGCGGGCGTTCAGATACCAGTTGCCCCAATCGAAGTCGAAACCGAAGGAGAAGGGGAAACGGGGCATCTTGTTGCCGATAATTTCAAGGTCGCCGTGGTCATCGATGGTCTGCGCACCATAGGTGATCTTCTGGTCTGAATCATCAAGGTTCTTGAGCCAGATGTCGCCGGGTTGGATCAGGCTGGCCGTCTTATTGTACTGGAAGGTGTTGGAGATGGCGTAAGGAATCCCTTCTCCGAAGGCATTGTCGATCTCCTCCTGATTCTGGAACAGACCGTTGGCCCGGAAGCCCCAGACTTCGCCGAGCCTCTCGCCGGGACGGTAATTGAACGGCTTGATGCTGCCGATCTCGTTGCCTACGAAGCGGTCTACGATCGTATAGTTGTCACCGATCGAGGCGTGGAAACCGAAGTGCGAAGGCTTGCCGGCCATCATGAAGTTGGTGTTGTAGTTCAGGCTGACTTCCCAACCGTAAGTGGACATGTCGGCATTGTTGCCCTTGGGCGTCTCGGAACCGAAGGTGTCGGTATGGGCCGTACCCGGGGTAATCATGTTGAGGTTGCGGCGGATGAAGTACTCACCCGTAATGTCCAACTTGTGGTTGAAGAAGGAGGCGTCGGCACCGACGTTGAAGGTGCGGACCGTTGCCCAGGTGTAATGCCAGTCCTTGACGTCCGGTACTACGAGCGTGCGGGTCGTGCTCGCACCGTTGTAAACGCGGTTCGTGGCGGTCTTGGTCTCGAAGGTGCTCATTGTCTGGTAGGCGCCGGCGGACATGCAGTCTCCGAGTTCACCATAGGACACGCGGAACTTGAGGGCGCTGATCCACTTGGGATCGATGTGCCACCAGTGCTCCTGCGTCGGGCGCCAGGCGGCGGAAACCGAAGGGAAGAAGCCCCATTGATAGTCTTTCGCAAAAACGGAGGAACCGTCATAACGGCCGTTCACCTCCAGGAGGTAGCGTTCATCATAAGAATAGTTGACCCGGAAGAAGAGGCCGGCATTGCGCCAGTGCTTGATCCCGAAGTCGCTGTATTTCAGCCAACCGGACTCCAGGCCGTTGTCCTTGAGCGTGCCGGAGGCATAGGCGAAGGCGTTCTCGTTGAGAGCATCCTCGTAAAGGAGGCCATATTTCCGGAAACCGCCGTCATGGAGATTCTTCTGCTCGTAGTTGTAACCGACCATGGTCTTGAGCCAGTGGCGGCCGAAGGTGTTCTCGTATTCGGCGACCCAGTTCGTGGTCATGTTGTCGGTGTTCTTGAAGACCTGCTTGATGTCCTGGCGGTTGATCTTGTCGTCGGAGAGGGAGAAGGACTCGATGGCATTTCCGTCCGCATCCACGCCGTTGCTGAAGTAAACACCCGCATCCTTGTTGAGGAAGGTGTAATCCTTGATACGATAGGTGAAGTCGCCGCGCAGGCGGAGTGTGTTGTTGAAGAACGCCGCCTCCAGGGAAGTCGTGGTCCGGAACCCCGTGGTTGTCTTGGTTTTATCCCGGCGGTAGGCCGAGTCGGGATCGTTGGCGTCACCCAGCAAGCCACCCAGGATATAGGCGCCGGCTTTGGTGAACGTGCCGTCCGGATTGTAGACGGGCCAGTTGGGAGATCCGTAGTTGATGGCCCGCTTCTGGGGAGCGGTGATGCCGTCGTCACCAGTGGAACTGATACCGTAGTGGATGTTGTCGTAGGAATACTCCAGGTTTTCGCCCAAAGTCAGCCAAGGCAAGACCTGGACGTTGATTTTGGAGCGGAGGTTATAGGTCTTGTAAGGATCGGACTTTCCGACATAGATGCCTTGATAGTCATAGATACGGCCGGAGAGGAGGTAACTGACCTTGCCGCTCTTTCCGTTGACGCTGACATTGTGGATCTGGGAAGTCGTCCAATCTTTGTAGATCTCATCGAACCAGTCGGTCGCAGCGTAGTATTCGTATTTGCCGTTCTGGGCGGTGTAAACACCGTTCACAAGGGGCTTGGTCCCTTCTTTTACGGCCTGGTACCCTTCGTAGATGGCATGGGCATCCGTCTTGTCGGGCCAAAGATTGTTGACGCTCGCATACTTGTTGTTGTAGCCACGATAGGCTTCCGCACGGATGTTCATGTACAACTCTCCGTCGGTCAGCAGTTCGGGCATGGCTGTCGGGGTCATGAAGTTGAAGTTGCCCGAATAGTTGACGGTCACACGGTCTTCCTGGGTGGGGTTCTTCGTGGTGATGAGGATCACGCCGTAGGAGCCGCGGGAGCCGTAGACGGCGGAGGCGGCGGCATCCTTCAGGACGGATACGCTCTCGATGTCGTTGGGGTTCAAGCTGCTGGGGTCACCTTCCACACCGTCGATCAGGACCAGCGATCCGAAATAGTCGCCGGGAGCGGAACTGTCCGCCAGGGACTGGAAGACGCCGCGGACCTGATAGCCGGAAAGGTTGTTGGTGGTACGGTAGGGCGCACCGTCGAGCGTGGCCAGAGAAACGCTGGGCGTGGCGCCGATCAGCATCTGGTCGACATTGGCGGCCACGCGGCTCTCGAACTGCTTGGAGTCGATGACGTCCACCGCACCGGTCAGATTGGCCTTCTTGATGATGCCGTAACCCACGACGATGACATCGTCCAGGGAAGTCGCCTGGGTGTCGAGCGAAGTGTTGATCGACGTTCTGCCGTTGACGGGGATCTCCTGGTCCTTCATGCCGATAAAGGAGATCACGAGCGTCTGGTTGGGACGGACGCTGAGAGAATAGTTTCCGTCCAGGTCCGTGACGGTGCCTTGGGTCGTTCCCTTGACCATTACGCTGGCTCCGGGGAGGGGCTGGCCCTGGTCGTCATAAACGATACCGCGGACCGTGACCGTCTTTCCGGCTGTGTTCTGGTCGGAATCGGCTTTGGCGGGAGCGGCGTATGCAGACACGAAAACCGGTCCGCAGAGCAGCGCCGCTGCCAAGCAGAAACGAACAATGAACTTTTGATTCATAATCATTACGTTTTTAGTTAAAAAAATTTTGTGGTTATAGTTAGATTTTAGTTGCGCAAACGATAGGCACAAATATATAAAAATTATTGGTTTTTGAGAGGTTTAGCTCTTTTTTTTGAACCGCAGATGATTTTTTTTGAGGGGTGGATTATTTTTTTTTATTTTGGAGGCATCTTTCCATACCGTTTTTTTTAAAGAGTTTTTCCTTATGGCATCGGATACATTGGCCAGTATTGCCGAAAAGGCTCAGTGCTCCGTATCCACCGTATCACGGGTGCTGAGCGGCAAGGCAGAGAAGTACCGTATCAGTGAAGCGACTGTCGCCCGGGTCCGGAAGGAGGTGGAGAAATCCAACTACACGCCCAGCCTCATCGCAAAGGGACTCCGGGCAGGAAAGACCGATACGATCGGCCTCCTGATCCCCGGAGTAGATGACACTTTCTTTTCCGAGATTGCCAGCTGCATCATCGGAGAAGCGCGTAAACTGGGCTACACGGTCATCGTCATCGATACGCAGGAAGATGAGAAAAACGAAAATGAAGGTTTTTCCACCCTGCTGGCTCGGAAAGTGGATGGGATCATAGCCGTCCCCTGCGGGCGCGAGACGGAGGCTTTCGCCCGGGTCAAGGGCGCAGAACTGCCCCTCGTCGTCGTGGACCGCTATTTCGCCAGCGGGAGCAACTTTTCCTTCGTGACAACGGACAACTACAAGGGAGCCGTGATGGCGGTGGAGCATTTCATCGCCAACGGGCACCAGGACATTGCCTGCATCCAGGGCAACCCCGAAGCGATGACTTGCCAGGAGCGCGTCCGGGGATACGTCGACACGATGAAGGCGCACGGGCTGGAGGACCGGATCCGTATCTCCGGCAGCAAGTTTTCTATTCAGAACGGCTATGTGGAAACCAACCTGGTCCTGTCCGGCGAAAGGCGTCCGACCGCCATCCTTGCGCTCAGCAACAAGATCCTGCTGGGAACCGTCAAAGCCGTCTCCGAGACGGGGCTGAGCATACCCGAAGACATCTCCGTCATTTCTTTCGATGACAATCTGCTGTTCAACTACATGACGCCCCGCATCACCTGCATTGCCCAGCCCGTCCAGGAGATCAGCCTGGTTGCCGTCACGCTGCTGATGAAAAAGATCGCCGGCGAGCGGAACGTTTCACATCTGTTCCTCCCGCCGGGCATCGTAGTCAGGGATTCGGTCAAGCCGGTCAGCGCTCCCAGATGATATCATAAGGAATCCGGGCGACCATGACGGAACGTCCGCCTTCCCGGAGGGCATCCGCCCATTCGTTGAGCGCCCGTGCTGCAGGAGCGAGCGGAGTCCCTGCGAAGATCTCCTCGCCGGAAGGCTTGCTGCCCAGCAGTTCCATCATCTTCTCGAGGGTCGTCTGCGGCTTCGGGTAAGCGACGATGTTCCAGTTCTTGAGGTCGGCTTCATCCAAACTGTCAACCGCGGCTTCCGCCACCCACCTGATTGCATCCTCGAGGGTTCCGATTTCGTCCACGAGGTGGATGCTGAGCGCATCGCGTCCCGTCCACACACGGCCCTGGGCCACATTGTCCACGAACTCGTAAGTCAGGTTGCGGCCTTCAGCGACCAGACTGACGAAACGGTCGTAGATCCGCTCGACGGAGGCTTGCATATAGGCCGTTTCCTCGTTATCGAGGGGACGCATCAGCGACATCATGTCGGAGTGCTTGTTGGAATTGACAGGCGTATAGGTGACATGGGCGATATCCTTCACCGTCTTGCTGAAATCCGGGATCATGCTGAAAACCCCGATGGAGCCGGTCAGCGTCGTGGGATCTGAGAAAATGTGTCCGCATCCGGACGAAATCCAATAACCGCCGGAAGCAGCATAGTTGCCGTACGAGGCGACAACCGGCTTGGCAGCCTTGAGAAGATCGACTTCGGTGCGGATCTTCTCAGACGCGAGGACGCTGCCGCCGGGAGAATTGACGCGGAAGACCACCGCCTTGACGGCATCGTCTTCCCGTACCTTGGCGATGACATTGGCGAAACGGTCGCCGGCCACGCTCTGCTTGCCTTTGCCATCCACGATATCCCCATCCACATAAATCACGGCCAACTTGTTCTTAGCCTTGTAGTTGGATGTCGCCTTGGCGGAGACATAGTCGCTGAAAGAGACCATCTTGACATCCTTGAACGCCTCGACAGACGACAGGGCGGCCAGTTTCTCCTTGAGTTCTTCCTTGGTCAGGAGGCCGTCCACCAGACGCGCATCCAGGAAGTCTTGCGAGAAGTTGAGTCTGAGGTTGTCGATCAACCCGTTCAACTGCTCGATGGGGATATCCCGGCTCACGGAAATCCCGCGCAGGAACTCGTTCCAGATCGAAGAGATCATCTCCTGGTTCTGCTCCATGTTTTCAGGGCTGGAGGAATTGCGCACATACATCTCACCGGCAGATTTGTACTTGCCATGCCGGATCAGCTGGACATTGACGCCGAGCCTGTCCAGGATGTCTTTCAGGAATACCATCTGCCCGCTGATGCCGTGGAACATTGACGTGATGCCGTCGTGCGAGGTCATGTATATCTTGTCCGATACGGAGGCCAGATAGTAAGCTCCCGTGCTGACATTGTCCATATAGGAAACGATCGCCTTGCCGCTATTGCGGAAGTTCTCCAAGGCCGTGCGGAACTCGTAGAGGTGTCCCATCCCTGCGGAAGTGGCTTCCGGCAGGAGATAAATGTACTGGATATTATTGTCTTCCGCGGCCGCATTGATAGCCTGGACAGCATCCCAGATGCCGATCGCAGCCGTCTGTCCTCCCTGCAGGGAAGCAAAGGAGGGGATAGCCATGTCATCCGAGGATTGCTCGCCCAGGGTGATTTCACTCATGTCGATTTTCAGCACCGCATTCTTGGGAATGGACGGCGTGCCGGAACCGGCCGCCGCCATGGAACCGACCGCTCCGAAGAAGAGGACAAAACCCAGAATACCGATGAGAAAGAGGCCGCAGAGGACGGCCAGAACCATTTTTACAAAATCTTTCATGTTCGTTATGATGATATACAAGTGACAAATTTAATAAAAACGGCAAAAATTCCTAAATTTGCAAGCTTCAAGAATTGTTTTTGACTCACGATATGGCACAAAAACCTTCCATCCCCAAGGGGACCCGCGATTTCGGTCAGCAGGAAACGGCCGAGCGGAACTATATCTTCGATACCATTAAATCGGTTTTCAGAACCTTCGGCTACGCCCAGATCGAGACGCCGGCGATGGAGAACCTTTCGACCCTGCTCGGCAAATATGGGGACGAAGGGGACAAACTCCTGTTCCGCATTCTGAATTCCGGGGATGCCTTTTCGGGTATCGATTACGGTCAGTATCGCTTCCCGGAAGGAGAAAAGGCCTACAACAGCAAGGCGCTTTCGCTGGCGGTCTGCGAGAAGGGCCTGCGATATGACTTGACCGTCCCGTTCGCCCGCTACGTGGTCCAGCACCAGAATGAGATTTCATTCCCGTTCAAACGTTTTCAGATACAGCCCGTGTGGCGGGCCGACCGCCCCCAGAAGGGCCGCTACCGCGAATTCTACCAGTGCGACGCGGACGTGATCGGCAGTCGCTCCCAGCTCAACGAGCTGGAACTGGTCCAGCTTGTTGACGATGTCTTCAAGCGCTTGGATGTCAATGTTTTGATCAAGGTCAACAACCGCAAGGTCCTGACGGGTTTTGCCGAGATCTGCGGCTTCCCGGACAAGGTGGTGGACATCACCGTCGCCATCGACAAACTCGACAAGATCGGACTGGATGCCGTCAAGGCCGAGATGA
This sequence comes from Bacteroidales bacterium, assembly GCA_017471045.1. GTDB lineage: Bacteria > Bacteroidota > Bacteroidia > Bacteroidales > UBA932 > Cryptobacteroides. The sequence goes on along the minus strand of JAFUWZ010000059.1, from coordinate 5,013 downwards.
TCGGCAACGGTCTGACGGAGGAAGCCGTTGCGGTGATCGAGCCGATCCTGCAGCTGAGCGGCAGTGCCCAGGAAAAGATAGCCTCGATGCGCGCCCTGATGAACGGCGGATCCGCTTCGGGCCTGGTTTCCGAGACCGGCCTGAAAGGCCTTGACGAACTGGAGGAACTCTTCAGCTTCATCGCGGCGGCGGGAGTCCGCAGCACCGTGGAAATCGATCTCTCGCTGGCCCGTGGGCTCAATTATTATACCGGCGCCATCTTCGAGGTCAAGGCGCTGGACTGGCAGATCGGCAGCATCTGCGGCGGCGGTCGTTACGACAACCTGACCGGGATTTTCGGCCTTCCGGATATGTCGGGTGTAGGCATTTCGTTCGGCGCGGACCGCATATACGACGTCCTGAAAGGATTGGACAAATTCCCTGAGGGCCTGAAATCCGCGACGCGGCTGCTGTTGGCCAATATGGGGCCGCAGGAGGCTGCTTATGCCGTGGGTGTCGCACAGTCGCTGCGTGCGGCCGGCATCGCGGTGGAGGTCTATCCGGACACCGCAAAACTGAAGAAGCAGTTCGATTACGCGGACCGCAAGGCGATTCCGTTCCTGTCGATCAACGGAGAAACAGAGCTCTCCGCCCGGACCGTCCAGATCAAGAATCTCGCGTCCGGCGAGCAGCGGAGTTTCGACCGCGGCGACCTCGCCGGCATACTCGCTTTTCTGGCATAGCGTGAGCGCGCGTCAGGCTTCGCGGAAGGCGCGGATCGCGTTCCGGAAGCCTTCGATCATCGCGCCGGTATCGCTCCGCACAGCCATGTAGTCCACGCCGCGCTGCTTCCACGCCGCATACTCGACCTCCAGCGACACGCCCAGCAGTACGCCGGCCGCCTTGGCCTTCCGGGCCACCTCGTCGTAGGCCGCCTTGACCTCGGGATCGTCCCACTGCCCGGCCTTGCCCATCGAGGCGGAAAGGTCGTACGGGCCCACGAGCACGCTATCCAGCCCCGGCAGCGCCAAGATCCGGTCCAAGTCCCGGACGGCGTCGATATGCTCGATCTGCAAGATGACCAGCGGATCGTGGGCCGACGCTTCCCAATACTTGTCCATATCCTCCACACCGTAACGAAGCCCCCGGCGGAATCCGCAGCCCCGGTTCCCGACCGGCGGATAGCGCATCGCGGCGATAGCTGATGCCGCCTGCTCGGCATTCATTACCATCGGGACGATGATGCCCGCCGGGCAGAAATCGATGACTTTCTTGATTTCGGTATGGTCGCAGGCCGGCACCCTGTAGAACGAGGCGCAGTCTGTCCCACGGACTGCCATCAAGTGCTGCATCGCCGTATTCCGGTCGATCTCGCCGTGTTCGCCGTCAATGAAGACAAAATCAAATCCGGCTTCCGCCACGACTTCCGTGACCGCCGGATCAGCAAAGGATACACAACCGCCCAAAGGGCACTGTCCTGCCTTGACTTTTGCCAGGAATTTTTCGAGATTATTGATTTGCATATTTGCAAATATAGAAAAAATATCTATCTTTGCAGTCCACATCGCGGGGTAGAGCAGTTGGTAGCTCGTCGGGCTCATAACCCGGAGGTCGCAGGTTCGAGTCCTGCCCCCGCTACTAACGAGGACAAATCTTTCGATTTGTCCTCATTTTTTTCGATTCTACTGTTTTACTCTTGCTTCAAAACTTAACAAAAAAGTGAAGTTTCGTTTGTGGGGTTCAAAAAGATGTTGTATCTTTGCACCCTCAAACAATGTTTTGTATGGGAAAACTCGAACTCGTTATAGAAAGCGATAATGTCAGTATATACTCACCGAAGTATGATGGTGAGACGCAGACAGAGTTCGAAAAATTCATGTCCGACAACGGTTCTCTTCCAAATCCACAATTAAAGAAAGACTTTGATGCCATTATCGCTGTCATCAAAAAGATGGTGGATGATTGCGGTGCTCGTGAGAATCTATTTCGTCTGGAAGGGAAGAATATCAAAGCTATTCCGCTTTGTATTGAACAACGACGAAGCAGGGGAGTCGGAACTCTCCGTTTGTATTGCATTAGGATTTCGGAGAGGATTCTTGTTATTGGCAATGGAGGAATCAAGAAGGTTAGGAAATACGAAGATGATCCCGTTCTACTGGATATAGTTGATAAGCTTCGCTCTATTGAGCATCAGATATATATCGAGACACGCAGGGCGCATTCGGATTACGAAGATTACCAGAGAGTAAAAACAATTATTGAAACTATCACCATATAATACCTGTTATGAAAAAGAACCCTTTATTTGATAAATGTGTTGCCAATGTTGCTCCTGAGGTGATGGAGGAGGTCAGCCTTAACGTTGATATTGCCAATCGCATTTATGATCTTCTCAAGAAGAGAAAGATGACTCAGCGCGAGTTTGCAGCGCTGATGGGTAAACGCGAGTCGGAGATTTCCAGATGGCTTACTGGCTCTCATGGATTCACAACAACTACTTTGGCCAAGATTGCCGCTGTGCTTGGCGAACCTGTGATTGAGGTCAAAAAAGCTCCCGAAGTGAAATATGTATTCATCCCGGCACGAGGATTCATGACGCCTTCAGAGTCTTATGATGGAGCTTATAACAACCAGAGCCGCAACTATTTCAGTATGACATATTTTAATTAACTTACTATGGCGGAAAAGAATGTTAATATCCAAATGAGGCTTGCATCCGTCAGTGAGGTAAGCTTTATGATGTCTCCGGGGAGAGTAGGAGACAATGTCGATCCAGATGCAATCCAGATTGGCTTTTCGACACAGATCCAACCCGATGTCGAAAACAACATCTTCAACTTATTTTTCGGTACGCGATATGAACTTGATGGAGACGTTGTTCTTGAGAGTTTGTACAAATTCGAATTTGAGGTAAAGAATATCCGTCAGTTCATTGTTTTCAATGACAACCAAAGCATTACGGTTAACCACATCATGCCGCACTTCTTAAGCGTGGCGGTAGGTACGATGCGTGGTATCCTGGTGGTTAAGACCGCTGGGACAAACTTCTCCAAGTATCCGCTGCCTATGATAGACGTGAATCAATTGAATGCAAATCTTTCTACTCAGGGGTAGTTCTGAGTGTAACTAAGATAGAGCAGTCTCGTCCCATGCTGGACGAGACTGCGTTTATTCTTTGAAGCCGAAGTATTCGACAGTCATTCCTAAGTCGCCAGCCAAATCGCCGTCTTTCAGGCGTTGTCGGATGCTTTCTTCTGTCCCAATGGCTTTGAAGACCAGGTCAATTATCCTGAGCCCTTTTGGGTAACGGAAGTCTCCACTGCCACGTCGGCCGCGGATATTGATTGATATGTGGCCTTTGTCCTCCTTTTGGCTCCGGAAAAGCAGCAAGTCAGATTTGAAGCCCCGATACTTCGTGTTGATTTCGCAGACGTCGTATCCGATCTGCCGCAGGTCAAAGGGCCTGTCGGAATGGTAATAGGACATTGCATAGGGATGAATGGTAAGGGTGCCTTCATCGAAGATTTCCTTGAGAATGTCCCGCGTCTTTTCGTACATGGGATTTCTTCCGTAGCTGAAAGATTCCCCAATCGATTTTGGAGGCGGGGGCATCGACACGATCCATTTCCTGTCTTTGTCGGAACCAGTAAGGAATTCCTTCAATTCGGCTCTGTCGAGGGCCTGATAATTGATGTCTATCTCGATGCACTTGAGGTGATTGTCCACAATGGTCTGACGCTTTTTACCATCGACCTTATGACTGACCAGGAATTCGATAAGCAGCCGCTCGCCATTATCCATTATGCCTTCCACGTCCGGGCGGAAGCCATAGCGTTCATCCCACTTCTCTACTTCAACATTGCGTATTCGCACGAGACCGGAAGGGAAAGTGCCGTTGTAGGATTGCGGGAGCATTATTCTGCCCGTTTCCTGAAAAACTTCTTTGGCCAGTAGGTGCAGAGAGGATTCGTATGCTCCTTCACATTCGTGTCCGTGGGCATGGGCGAAATGATGCTCGCGGATTTGTCCGGCATTCTTGGCATAGAGGGGCGCATCACAATGAGGGCAGTGGCAGCCGCATTTCATGCCTTTGGCAACATCATCGACGTGGACGAGGGCTCCGCCTTCATCCAGCGCATAAGTCAGGAATACACCCATAGTCAGAACCTCCTTTCGATGTATCTAAGGAGTTCTCCGTCCAGTTCTTTGGTGCCCTGGGGGGCGCGGAGGAAACCGTGCTTGGCGAGATTCTCTCCCGTGAGTTTGCCGGATTTGGAGGTGGCCTCAAGGCGAAGGAGAGCGTACTTTGTGTCCGTCTCGTCCTGATTAATACGATCCTTGTCGACCCAGAACTCTTCCTCGTGAATCATCCACTGGTCGTAGCGGACATTCACGGCCTCAACGGTCATTCGGTACTTGATTTCACGGTCTTCGGAGACGTAGATGTAGATGGTGTCGCCGATGCTGACATTGTATCGGCTCTGCTGCCAATGATACTCACCGTACTTTTCCAGACACTCCGCCAGACGGAAGGTGCTGCGCTTGGCCGTGATGAGCCATTTCTTATGGTCTTCCGGGATGATGTGCCCGGCCATGTTCACGCGATTGTTGTTGGGAACAATATCTAAGTGACAGTCCATTGCGGCGGCGATACGGCAGAGAATGTCGAGACCGGCGGAATACTTTCCCTTCTCGATGCGGCTGAGATTAGATGCATCGATGTCAGCAAGTTGTGCGACATCCTGGGCATCCATCCGACGCTCCATCCGAAGGCTTTTAATTTTTGCTCCGATACGCTCACGTTCGTTTTCGCGGTCCGGGCCATACCAGAAGATGCTGGCCCAGCAGCGGCACTGGCACATACCACGAAGAATCGGTCCCATAATGACCGAGGGGTCGCCCTGGTAGTATTTGTCGAAGAGTGCAGCGATGATTTGGCAGTGCTGCTCCTGCATTTCAAATGGGATTACTCCGGAGAGCCCCAGCGTGAAACGGTCACCTTGTGGCGTTTCAACCGTCACCTTATCCAGGCTG
>JAFUWZ010000058.1 GCA_017471045.1 Bacteroidales bacterium | reverse complement strand
CCATTTCCTTTGCCCGCTTCCCGGTGAGTGCGACAGACAGGTTGATATAGTTCAGGATGGCCGAAAGAAGCAGCAGGAGCCCAACCAGCGTCAGCACCCTGAGCGTCCCTTTGTCTCCGTGCCGGAAAAATCCCTCGGTCTCCTTGAAAAACAATTCGTCGTAACGCGATAGTTCCAGATGCCTAAAGAAAGACTGCCCATAGATGCCTGCATAAACGTCTTTGCAAACGGTTTCCAATTTGTCATACAGGACTTTCCTGTCTGTACCGGGACGGACCTTGAGCAGCGTGACCGTACTGCCGTAGTTGTCGAACGGCTGCCAGGCGCCTTTGTAAACAGCGACATTGCGGAATATGTCATAAGGTATGACGACCGTACTTTTCAGGTCCTCCAAGATGGCACCGACGGTATAGCTGCTGCCACCGATGTCAAGCGCATCACCTACCGACAGGCTGTGCTTTCTGGCAAAGGAATTCGATATAATGACATTGGACTCGGCGGAAAGCACCTCTGCAGAGCCTTCCAAAAAACGGAACTGGGGACAAATCTCAAAGAACTCCGGTTCCACGCCGACGCTCTCCGCATCCGTCTGCTCTCCCCGAATGACAGGATGTACGACCACATTGCACATCCTGGAAACGGACTCTATTTCCGGAATATCCCCGATAGCCTCCGGGAAACCGTAGGTAAGCGCAGGGAATCCCGGCGTTCCGGGTACATAAACTCTTTCCCGGTCCGGGTGCTCCCGCGTCACCGAAAACTGCTGCCACACATAACTGCCGATGATAATGACAAACGCCAGGCTCACCGCCAGCCCCACCGCTTCAATAGCTGTGTACAACTTGTTGCGTGAGAGGAATTTCAGATAACTCTTCATGGATTGCTGTTCGATTCTTTGCTATCTCAGATTCTTCGCTTCGTTCAGAATGACAGGACGGAGCCAACTATGTCATTCTGAGCGCAGCGAAGAATCTACAGTTCGTTCTTCACATCTGAAACGATCTGCCCGTCAAACAGGTCAATCGTTCGCTGCGCCTGCGCCGCGTCCTTCTGGCTGTGGGTTACCATCACGATGGTCGTACCCTCGGAGTTCAGTTCCCTCAGCAGGTCCATCACCTCCTTGCCGTTCTTGGAGTCCAGGTTACCGGTGGGCTCATCGGCGAGGATCAGCTTCGGGCCTGCGACGACGGCACGGGCAATGGCTACGCGCTGCTGCTGACCGCCGGAAAGCTGCTGCGGGAAGTGCTGGGCGCGGTGGCTGATGTTCATCCGCTTCATGATGTCCGTGACCTTCTGCTTGCGCTCAGCCGCGCTGATATTCAGGTAGCGAAGCGGCAACTCGATGTTCTCATAGACATTGAGTTCGTCAATGAGGTTGAAGCTCTGGAACACGAATCCGATGTTGCCCTTGCGGAACTTGGTACGCTCCTTCTCCTTGAGGTTCGCCACCTCGGTATCCAGGAGTTTGTAGCTGCCGCTGGTGGGATTGTCTAAAAGACCCAGGATATTCAGCAGCGTGGATTTGCCGCAGCCCGAAGGCCCCATGATAGCGACAAACTCGCCGTCCTTGATTTCAATAGAAACGCCGTTGAGTGCCGTGGTCTCGATTTCTTCCGTCCGGAAGATCTTGGAAAGATTGGAAACAGTAATCATAATTAATTGTATTTTAATTTGTTTATTATTTCTCTTTTAGATTCTTCGCTTCGCTCAGAATGACAGCCGCTTTGTCATCCTGAGCGTTAGCGAAGGATCTATTCATTTTTCAACGATTCTACCGGGTTGGCATTGGCCGCTCTCCAGCTCTGGAGAATCACTACGACCAGGGTAATGGCCGCGACCAGTAGCAGCGCCATCACAAATATCCACACCGGGATGGGCGCCTGATAAGCAAAGCCCTTGCGCCATACCGACATAATCCACCATGCAAACGGAGCGGCCACAGCAAAGCTGACTCCGGCCATTACCATGTACTTCTTATTGATCATCTGCAGGATGCTTCCCACCGTGGCACCGTTTACGCGCCGCACGGCAATCTCCTTCTTCAGGAACTGCGTTTCAAAGAACACCAGGCCGATGATACCGATGATGGCAATCAGCAGGGCCACAATGGAGGCGATGGTGATGAGCTTACCCAGCGACTGCTCACTCTGGTACATATTCTCAATCCATTCGTCCAGATGACGCACGTTTACCTGGTCCGGCTGGCGGGAAGGATCATAGGTGCAGACAACTTCCTTGATATACTTCGAAACCTCCTTGAAATCAGCACCGGGAGCCATTTTTACGTACATCACGCTGAAATTGCGCCACTGCGTCTTCCCCCAGTTATAAAGCACCAGCGGGCCCATCGGATGCTTGAGGGACTTGAAATGGAAGTCCTTTACGATGCCCACAATCTCCGCCTCGTCCACATGGCCGCCCATGAAGCTGCCCACGTGATACTGGGGAAAACTCTGGATAAAGGTCTCGTTGGCGATGAAACACCCTGCATAGCTCTGGTTGTCGGACTCCTGGAAATCCCGTCCGTCCACGATCTGTAGGCCGAAGAATCTCACAAAGTCGTCCGTGACCGGAAGCACTTCCATGAAGACCTGCTTTCCGTCATCTCCCGTGCGCCCCCAACCCATCTTTGCGTCGGAGACGATGAGGTTATCGGCAAAGGTTACGTCCACGATGGACGGGTTCTGAAGCAGTTTGTCTTTCACCGCATCGTGCGCCCCGCCGGCATAGTAGCCGCACCACACCTGAACGATATTCTCCTGCGGGAAGCCCATTTCCTTGCGGGCCATGAACTTGGTTTGCACGTTCACATACAACGCCATCAGGATGAACACGAAGGAAAGGATGAATTGTAAGGCTACCAGGGCATTTCGCAGACTGCGGCCTTTCACACTGGTCCCATAGGAACCTTTGAGCACCAATGCCGCCGGCTGGGAGGTGGAATACAGTGCGGGAGCAATTCCGGCAACCACTGCAGAAGGAAGGGCAATACCCAGCGTAATGGCCAGAATGCCGATATTATCCTTCAGCGCAATGGAGTCCGACACATACGACGCCCAAGATGTTCCACTCACCACGTGGACAATCAGGCAGGCCAGAGCAAAAGCCACCAGGGCGATGACTCCGGCATGTAGCAGCTGCCTGCCGATGAGTGACCCGCGCCCTTCACCCAGGACTTTCCGGGTATTGATGCTCTTGATGCGGAAAGGAATTTCTGCAAAGGCGAAGTTGATGAAATTGATGATGGCAATGAGAATCAGCAGGATGGCAATGGCGGCCAGCGTGATGGTAATGGATTTATTGGCACTCACGATGTTTGCCCGGACATCCCGCTCGAAGTGGGATTCATGCAAGTTGCTGATACGGAAGCCGTTGCGATATTTTGCAATCTCTTCGTCAGAGGATTCTCCAAATAAATCGGGTGCCAGTGCATCCAAAATGGCGGATTCGGTTTCCTGAACTTGAGAGGGATCATTCAGTTTTAAATAAGCGGCAAAAGACCATTCGTTTACGTCGTGCAGGAGCCAGTCTCCCATATTTATAATGATGCCATAGTGCATGCTATAGTTGCGGGGCGAGTTTTTGAAGACCCCGACGATGCGGCACGGGTCGCTGTCTCCCGTCAAAAGCAATTTGCCCACGGCACTCTCTTCACCGAAAATCATTTTGGCAAAGGCCTCATTGAGGACAGCCGTCCCCTGGGTGGTGAATTCCTTTGCCGAACCCTCCACCCATTCAAAGGGGAAGACCGATAACAGGGTACTGTCCACCTGTACGGAAGGGATGGTGATGGCCGATTCCTTGTCCCCTTCTTTGTAGAAGATCTGCTGCCCTGTCTCATGGATGGTTCCAACGGCCTCTATGTTTGGACTGGCGGTCCGCACCAACTCAATGACCGGCCGGCTGATTCCCGTATTGAACAGTCCGTCGTCTATCCAGTTGTTCTCCGTCCGGAACACCTTCCCGTGCCCCTTGAAGTTCCTGTCGTAGCTGGCGTCCCACTTCACCTGCACCATCAGGATCATCGCCGCAGCAAACGCCACGCTCATCCCCAGCACATTAATCAGCGTCGAAACGCCCGTCTTTCTGAATAGCTTCATATTATTGTCATTCTGAGCGAAGTATTGTCATTCTGAGCGAAGCGAAGAATCTATTATATACTCCATTCTGCAGCTAAATCTTTCCTTTCGGGATTCATTGAATCAATCAAAGCATCTTTCTTCTTTCTGACCCACCCTTTCAATTGTTTTTCTCTATCAATTGCCTGTTCTATATCAGAGAAAGATTCAAAGTATACAAGTTTTTTGCAGTTGTACTTCTGAGTGAAACCTGATATAATACCAGATTTATGTTCGGACACTCTTCGTTCCAAGTCATTGGTAACACCAACATAGATGGTTGTGTTACTCAGGCTTGACATAATATAAACATAGTATGTATTGTACATAATATCAAAAATTTAGATTCTTCGCTTCGCTCAGAATGACAAATTAAAATACCAGCACATCTGAATCCCCATAAGTCTCATACCCGGAGATAATCACCTTCTCGCCGGGCTCCAGACCTTCCAGAACTTCGTAGTATTGCGGGTTCTGGCGGCCGATGCGGATTTCTCTTTTGACGGCTTTGCTGCCGTCTTTGTTAACAACGTAAATCCATTTTCCGCCGGTTTTCTGATAAAAGGTGCCGCGGGGGATGATGACCGCCTCTTCGCTCTGGCCCAGCTGGAGATTCAGGTAGTAGGTCTGGCCGCTGCGGATGTTGTCGGGCTGGACGCCGTCAAACTTGAAATCGGCCTTGAACTTGCCGTCACGCACCTCCGGATACACTTTACGGATGGAGGTGGAATAGGTTTCGCCCTGGCGCTCGAAGGTGGCCTCCAGTCCTGCCACAACGCGGTCGATGTAGTGCTCATCAATCTGAGCCTCCACCTTATAGACACCTACGCTATTGATCTGGCCGATTTTTGTGCCGCTGGCGATGCTCTGGCCCAGCACTACGTCCAGCAGGCCCAGCTCGCCGTCGATAGGCGCCTTTACGATGAGGTTCGATTTGCGCCTGCGGATCATCTGCATGTTCAGGAGCATGTTCTCCAACGACTCTTCCATCCGGTCAATCTGGGTGCCGCGATAGAGGCTGTCCTGCTTGCTGCGTTCGCGGATAAGTTCGTACTTCTGGAGTGCCAGGCGGTAATCCTCTTCGGCCTTCAAATAGTCTTCCTTGGCGATGAGCTTGTCCTCATACAGGGCCTTCTGCTGCTCGTAGGCGCGTTTCAGACGGTCCACATTGGTGCCGTATTCCAGTTCATTCTGCCGCACGTCCAGTTTCTGCTGCTCCATCTGGATCTGCGTGTTGCGGAGGATGTTCTCCTTCTCGGCCAACTCCGCCTCGGAGTTCAGGATCTGAAGGTCCAGGTTGTCGTTATTCAGGATAAGGATTGCATCGCCGGCTTTCACCGGGGAACCTTCCTCGATGAGAATCTTTTCCACGATACCGCCTTCCTGGGGCGAAAGCTGGATGGTCGTCATCGGCTGCACCCGTCCGCTGATGCGGATATAGTCGTTGAATTCGCCCTTCACGGCAATCGACACCGTAATGCTGTCCTTGTCCACCCGTAGCGTCTTGTTGTTAGGACGCGCAATCAGATACACGATGAACACCAGCAGCAGCGCACCCAGCCACCAGGGCAGTGCTTTCTTGGTGAAAGCTACCCGCCAACCTGTTTCCTTCTTGATAATCTTATCCATAATCCTTTCGTCATGCCCGGCCTGACCGGGCATCTCATTATTGATTGATATATTCTACTCCATTGTAATATCTGACCACCGCCTGCTTGATGAGATACTTGAACAGGCTGTTCATCTCGTCGGCCTGGGCCTTCAGGTAATTGTTGCCCGCCGTCTGGAACTCCAGGGGGGAAATCAGCCCCATCTCCAGTTTCTTGAGGTTCAGGGTGTAGGCCTCGGCCTGCACTTCGGCCTTCCGCTGCGCCTGTTGGTATGCCGTCGCAGCGCCGTCCCGGTCCTGGATGGCTCTTCTTACCTCTGCTTCCACATCGCGGAGCTTCTGGTCCAACTCTGCCGTGGCCTTGTCAAAAGCGTGCTGCCGGCGGCTGATGGCAGAATGCCTGCTCAGGCGGCTCCAAATGGGAATCTGGAGCGACAGTTCCACGTACTCACCACCATTGTTCTTGAACTGATTGGCAAAGGTGGCCGTCTCCGAGCCCTGATAGGTGTAGTAGCTGGTGCTCCAGCCGGCATAGAGGCCAACGGTGGGCAACAGCTGCCACTTGGCCGTGTTCAGTTCGCGTTTCGTGTTCAACTGCTGCCAGGAAGCAATCCGGATGCCCGGATTATGCTCCAGGGCAAAGTCCACCACAGCAGCGGTAGATACCGGTTCAATCTCCCACACCGGCATGGACGTATCAATCACTAGTTCTTCATCCAACGGCCAGAACATCAGGTCGGCCAGCGTCATCTTCTGGTCCAGATACATATTGTATGTATTCGTCAGGTCGTACTGACGGTCGGCCAAATCGGCCTCCATCTGGATCACATCGGCATGGCCTTTCTGGCCCAGTTCCTCCTGCCTGCACGCCTTGGTCAGCGCCTGTTCGGCAGTTGCCACCTGTTCCTCATAGACATCGGCCAGCCGTTTGTAGTACACCACATTGTAGTAGGCCTCCATCACCGCCAGGCAGATATCGGCTTCCACCTGCTTCTCCTGTGAATCGGCAATGAGCATCCCGGTTTTGGAAATCCGGTAATTGTTCACCGCCTGGAAACCGTCGAAGAGGTCGTAGCCGGCCGACACCCCATAGTTGTTGTGGAAAGATGTCGTGTTGAAATAGGTATTTGTCTGCGGGTCGATGCTTCGGCCGAAGTTGTAATAGGCATACGTCTGGGCCGATATCTGCGGTGTGAACAGCGCCAGTGCGGCGTCGCGCCTGTCAATCTGTGCATCACCCACGGCCGCCTGCTGGATGCGGATCCTGGTGGAATTGGAGATGGCATAGGTCATGCAGTCGTGCAGCGTCATCACCTGCGGCTCCTGGGCTTCCGCCCTCGCGGCGAAAAGCCCTATTGCCGCACTACACACAAAAAACGTTATGAATCTGCTTCGTATCATCGTGTAAAGGATTATCACCATGCCAAACACAAGCACGCCCCGTGCCAAAATATTCAACTCGTTGATTGATAGGTAGGAATATAAATTACAAAGAGTGTAAAGCCTGTAAAAACTTTACACTCCCTTTACACACGAACTTTACACTTGCGACTTGAGGCAATCCGTTCCGTCTCCAAGGGGGAAACACAATTCCGGAATAGAAAACCCTACCTGAATCGTAGTTCAAACACGGTTTCGCTCACGTCACTTTTCACCAGGTCAATGGATCCGTTGTGCTGACGCATGATCAGGCGGGTCAGGGAAAGGCCGATACCGGAGCCTTCTTTCTTGGTGGTATAAAAGGGGACGAAAATTTGCTCCTTCGCGGCCACGGGAATAGGCTCGCCGTCGTTGGCGATGTGCAAGATCACATCATCCTCCTTGCCCATCCTGCCGGTAATTTGGATATGCTTGGCGTTTGCCTGCAACGCGTTCTTGATCAGATTGATAAGAATCTGGCTGATTTGCCCTTCGTCGGCATACACCATCAGATCGGGTTCCTCCGGAGTATAGGCGCAGACGGCATCGTGGGCGGTCAGGAGTTCTTGGTCCAGGCTGATGACCTTATCCATCAGTTCCTGCAGCCCGACGGCTTTTTTCACCGGTCGGGCCACGCCGGAGAGTTTCCGATAGGTTTCCACGAACTTGATCAGGTTCTTGGAGGAGTCGGAGATCGTGTCCAGCCCGGCCTTCACGTCCAGCTCACTATGGCCGGTCTCGTCCATAGACCGGGACAGGGCATCGCTTAACGATGCAATGGGCGATACCGTATTCATGATTTCGTGCGTGAGCACGCGGATCAGTTTGGTCCAGGATTCCTGTTCGTGCGCCTGGCGCTGCTTCTCAAAGATGGTGCGGATGCGATTGAGCGTGCGGTTGAACTTGTTCTTGTCCTGGAAATGGAAGTTCAGTTCTCCGTCTTCCAGCGCATCCATCATGTAGGCCACTTTCTTGATATCCTTCCGGCGGGTCCTCAGCGTAGCCATCGCCGTCGCTACAACCGCGATGATGACGGCAACCCCGATGATATGCCAAATAGAGAAGGTCATAGCCCGTATTTTTTCATCTTTGCGTATAAGGTGGGCCGGCTGATGCCGAGGGCTTTCGCCGCTGCAGAAATGTTCCCGTTACTGCGCTGAATCGCCTCCCGGACCCTTCTTTCCTCCTCGGCGTCACTGACAGCCTTCCATGTCCCGGTAACAGAGATACCGGCCCGGGCTTGCTCCAGATGGATGTCATTTGCGCCAAGCGTGGCTCCGTCGGAAAGGATCACCGCCTTTTCGATGACATTCTGGAGTTCCCGGATATTGCCATTCCAACGGCCGCTTTCTAGCGCCGACTTGGCTGCATCATCCAGCCCTGTCACGGGCCGGTGATATTTGTCCGCAAACTGAGCAACGAATCGTTCCGCCAGCGGTACGATGTCATCTTTGCGCTCACGCAGGGGCGGCAGAGAGATGTGAACGGTATTGATGCGGTAGTATAGATCCTCCCTGAACCTGCCGTCACGGACCATCTGCTCCAGGTCCATATTCGTGGCACAAATCAGCCGGATATCTACAGGAATGGCCTTAGTGCCGCCAACCCGCACAACGCTTCTGTTCTGAATCACCCGCAGTAACTTGGCCTGCAGATGCAGGGGAATGTTGCCGATTTCATCGAGGAACAACGTCCCGCCATCGGCCTGCTCGAACTTGCCCACGTGGTCCGTATGCGCATCGGTGTAAGCTCCTTTTACGTGGCCGAAAAGTTCGCTCTCGAAGAGCGTCTCGGTGATGGCGCCGGCATCTACCGCCACCATCGGCTTCCCGCTTCTGAGGCTGTGGGCATGAATCTCGCGCGCCAGCACATCCTTGCCGGTACCGTTCTCGCCGGTAATGAGCACCGTCGCATCGGTCGGCGCGATCTTATCCACGGTCTTTTGGATGATGGCCATAGCGTGCGAAGAGCCCCAGTGCATGGAAGGCGCCTTCTCTTCCTCCTTTCTGGCATCCCTTCCCATCGCCTTCCGGGCCTTGTCTCGCGCAGCGCTAAGCGTGGCTGCCAGCTTTTCATTGTCCCAAGGTTTCACGATGAAGTCAAACGCCCCGCGCTTCATCCCCTCCACGGCCAGCTGGATATCGGCGTACGCGGTGAACAGTACCACCTCCACCTCCGGCATCATCTTCTTGATCTCTTCGGCCCAGTAGAGGCCTTCGTTGCCGGTATTGATGCTGGTCGTGAAGTTCATGTCCAGCAGCACCACATCCGGCCGGAAACGCTCTAGCGTGCTGACCAGCGTCACAGGCGAGGGGAGTGCCTCCACCTCGGCGAAATGCATCGGCAGCAAAATCTTGAGCGTCTGGCGGATGCCGGCGTTGTCGTCCACGATAAGTATCTTTCCTTTCTTTATAGCCATATTGCACTTCAAATGTACATATTTTCTCCTGCACACGCAAACGCAACTCCCGTGCCGGCAAACGGTCCAGATCAATTGGTTTATGCGGTTTGCCATGCCCCTTATCGGCTAGCCTCTGGCCGAGTAAAATAGAAAGCGGCCTTGTCGCAGAAAGGAAGTTTTGCATCGCTCTATCATTCAGGGTACCATGATAGCAGATATGCTGATGGGCTATCCCTGTGGCTGTAAACTGGAGCGATATTCGGAAGGCGACCTCCCAAGGTGCTTTTTACAATATCTGCTGAAGTAGGACAGTGATGCAAAATTCATCCTGTCCGCTATCTGTGTGAGCGAATAGCGCGGATTGTTCAGGTATTCTTTGAGGATAGGAATTGTGTGTCTGTCGATAAAGGACATGACCGAATGTCCGGTCAGGCGTTTTACCGTGGAGGAGAGATACTTCTCCGAAACACTCAATTGGGCGGCATACCAGCCGACAGAGCGTTCCGTGCGGCAGTTCCCTTCAGCGAGAAGCCGCATGAGTTCGTTTACAAAGAAGCCGGCCCGCTCCGTAGAAGCATTTCCGCCATCCCGCTGGCTGTGGAAGGAGAAGATGTCGTACATCATTGTAAGGCAGAGGCTTCCCATCAGTTCTCGGTAGAAGCGGTGGCCTTTCTCCTCCATCCGGTCCCGGAGCCGGTGGATATCAGCCAGGAAAACATCGGCTTGGACGCTGGTCAGGGAAATAACTGGATTACCATATAGGCTGATGCTGCCGCCGATGCTGTAGTTGTTGGCCGGGAGCTGGTTCTGCAGGAACTTGTAATCGGCCGCAAAGAACTCTCCGACGGTACCAGAAGTGAGGGCCAGATTGCTCACCGCTTCCGGTCGGGGCAGGACCAGCAGGTCGCTGCTTCGGAAATGGAAACAACGGTCATAATACACCAGGGAACCTTCGCCTTCGGTGCACAGCAGATGGAAGCAGCAATTCCTGAGCTCCGGAAGTCCGATATCCTCAATATTCTCTGAATAGAAGAAGTCCATGATGTAAATATAGTGTAAAATGTGAAAACATTAATGCATAATGTGCAACAACCAAAAAAATGAAACTCCCGACCTTTGATTAGAAACAAAACCCATCCTTTCATATGGAATACGTAACACTGAACAACGGAGTAAAAACGCCCATCCTGGGCTATGGAGTTTATCAAATAGACCCTCAGGAGTGTGAACGCTGCGTGGCCGATGCCATCCGCGTCGGTTACCGGCTAATAGACACCGCCCAGGCATATCACAACGAGGAAGGCGTGGGCAACGCTGTCGCCAAATCCGGCATGGCCCGCAGCGAATTCTTCCTGGTGACCAAGGTCTGGATTTCCAATGCCGGGTATGAGAAAGCCAAGGCCAGCATTGAGGAGAGTCTCAAAAAACTTCAGACAAAGTATATCGATCTGCTTCTGATTCACCAGCCTTTCGGAGACTATTACGGCACTTACAGGGCTATGGAGGAGGCCTGCCGCGAAGGTAAAGTGCGCGCCATAGGCTTGAGCATTTTTTATCCGGACCGCCTGATTGATCTTCATGAGCATGTCGAGGTGAAACCGGCCGTGAACCAGGTGGAGAATCACGTATTCTTCCAGCAGACGGAGGCTCGCGAATATATGCGCAAGTATCATTGCCAACCCATGTCCTGGGGCCCTTTTGCTGAGGGCCGGAAAGGATTCTTTACCAACGGGGCGCTTAAGGCCATTTGGATACCGGAAAGAGCCTTTTCTTCCATCACGCCGATCCGGCTACCGTTGAACAATTCATGACCTGGGGGAAATAAATAGGCATAGGCACGACGGATCGCATTCTGCCCCCACGCTGGCGAGTCTTCCCTTTCCTGGGCGTTACACTGACCGAGAGATTACGATCACTTTATATAATGGCAAAACATGAACATTTCCGCGCAGACGCTTTCCGAGCGTCAACTACTGCTTTGTGCCTGTGCTTCGCTGGAGGCGCAGGGCGATATCGGGCGTCTTGATCCTGCTATCCGCCGTGCATTGGATGGAGGCCTAACCATCAATGAACTCAAAGAGGCCTTCTCGCAACTCTATGCTTATACGGGATTCCCACGTTCGCTGAATGCGCTAGGCACACTGCAAAAAGTGCTGGCCGATAGGAAAGTACAGGGCATCAACGACAATGAGGGCAAGCCCTTTGCCCGCCCCGCCGTCTGGTCCGATGCCAAACAGGCACTGCTGCAAGGCACTCAGGTGCAGACCCGTCTCACCGGAAAACCTTTCGACTTCGACTTCTGCCCGCAGGACGATTACTACTTGAAGTCGCACCTCTTTGGCGACATCTTTGCCGGTGACGGGCTTTCGGCCGCAGACCGTGAGCTTGTTACCGTAGCGGCCCTCAGTAGCCTGAAAGGTGTTGAGCCGCAGCTGGCGGCCCACAAAGCAGGAGCCGTGAATATGGGAAATACCAAGGAGCAGGTGGATGAACTCTGCAGATGGCTCTCTTCCCATGGTTACAGCCAGGTAGACTCCGCAGCGGATGCGAATGCAGGGGCATGGCCAAAAGGCAATCCCAATGATGCCTATGCCCAGTTCTTCATCGGCAATAGTCATTTAGCACCTGTTCTGCCCGCCAACCTCGCTGCGGGTACTGCCACTGTTGCCCATTATGCCAACGTCACGTTCGAGCCTGGATGCCGCAACAGCTGGCACATCCATCACGGTGCGCATCAGATACTGATCTGCGTCTCCGGACGCGGCTGGTATCAGGAATGGGGCAAGCAGGCTACCCCTCTCATGCCTGGCATAATCATCGACATTCCCGCTGAGGTGAAGCACTGGCACGGCGCTCAGAAAGACTGTTGGTTTCAACACCTCACCACCCATGTTGCAACGGGCGGCGAACAGTCCAACGAGTGGCTGGAGCCGGTCACGGATGAGCAGTATTCAAAAGCATCGAGATCTTTGTCGAACATCTGGACGATTCCGTAATGATGTAATCCATTGCGCCGGCGCTGAGGCCTTTCATTAGCAGATTCTTGGCCTCGCCGATGATAAAGTCGTGGATGTGTAGCCTACAACCATGCCGCCGAAATAGCGGGTGGAATAGGCCAGCTGCGAGGCGCACCAGGCGACGGTGGGACTCCCGTTCCATGCTGGCGTCCCTGGGTACAACACCAACCGTTTTTGTACCTTGGCCCTCTGTTTGACTTTTACGAGTGGGGCAGATTAACTCTCTTTGCGTTTGCTTTGGATGGAGAAAAATGGAGTATAGCGCTCAGACGGACCGGATATTTTGGGATTCGATAATGTGTGTTCCGGTCGTTTCAGTTTTTGCGAGCCGTATCATTGCCGAGGCCACTTCCTCTGTCGGCATCGGCTTCCATGAGCGCATGATGCCGATGGCATTTAAGGCTTTGAGCGCAGCCACACCGAGTTTTTCGCCAAAGCGGTCGCTCCCTTTCCGGATCAGGGACGGTGGCCGGAGGATGAAGACTCCCGGGAAACCGAGTTTCTGAACATCTTCGTCCAACTGCCCCTTCATTCTTGTGTAAAAGACTCTTGATAGGGCGTTCGCGCCGACAGATGAAACAAGCACGAGTGTGCTGACGCCGTTTTCGCGGGCTGCTTTCGCCGCCTGATACTGATAGGTATAGTCAACCTTCCACTGCGCATCCTGACCTCCTGCTGCCTTGATGGTTGTCCCGAGGCAGGAAAAGAGGACGTCACCGGTAAGAAGGGCGGTCCAGGATTCCGGATGGTCAAAATCAACCACGTGAGAAATCAATTGGGCAGATGTAACAGCTATTTCCCGGCGCACGAACACATCAATCCGCTCAAAAGATCCGTCTTCCAGGAGTTGCTGAATCAGGTCTCTGCCGACAGCGCCCGTAGCGCCAATAACCAGTGCTTTCATTTTGAATATGCTATTTTTACAAAGTTAGGAGTTTTCATCGTAAAACCTAATGCGTTGTCTGGAAACGGACATTCTCCTTGTGTGCTCGGCTTTCTTTTGCTCTTGCGCCCGAAAAACCTTACCTTTGTGCCGCAAATAACGGATGATCCTAAACCAGATTATTGATACGATGAAACGCTTTCAACCTCTATCTCTTGCCATCATTTGCTGCCTGGCCGTCTGTTGCGGCAATCCTTCTCCCAAGAGTGCTGATGCCGGTATTCCGGACGATGTTACACGGGCACTTGGCAGCGGCGGAAGGGTCGATCTTGCCTCCATGCAGTGGACGAGGGAGCCCGGTGCCTACGCCATCAGCGGCGATACGCTGACCATTACCACCGCGCCGCATACGGACCTTTGGCAGCGGACCTATTATCATTTCCGAAACGACAATGCCCCCGTTTACCAGATGCAGACGCAGGAGCCATTTTTCAGCTTCATTGTCAAGACCGATTTTACGCTGAGCCACCAGCGCTTCGATCAGTGCGGCGTGGTGATGTACCTGGACGGCGACAACTGGCTCAAGGGTTCGGTCGAATTTGAAAATGAGACGTTTCAGCACCTGGGCAGCGTGGCTACCAACAACGGTTATTCCGACTGGGCCACCACAGCCATCCCGGCCGATGTCAAGACGATGTGGTACCGTTTTTCCCGCAGGGCCGATGATTATTGCATCGAATGCTCCACGGACGGGGAGAATTTCAGTCAGATGCGCATCTGCCACATGGCTGCCGGGACGGGCCTCATCCGCTTCGGCGTCTATGCCTGCTCCCCGGAGGAATCTTCCTTCACGGCCGTCTTCACCGATATGAAGATCACCGAGTGCCAGTGGAAAGCCCACGATGGACAGCAGCCGGACGAGGAGTAGCCCATCCCCGTCAATTACCAGTGTCATCTGCGTCGGATGTATTTCAACGGTGTCCGAAGGGCAAGATATGGACCGACCTGTCCGGATCTGAATTTTTTTGTATCTTTGCGCCGCAAAATAGTCATTGCAAGCTTGGTAGAGCTGTAAGTCTCCATTGGATTTAAAACTATGATTATGAAAAAGAGGAGACTGCTTTTTACCATTCTCTCCATCAGTCTGTTAACCGTCATGGCCGGAGCTGCCATTGCTCCCGCATTGGGTGTTATCAGCCGGCATTTTGACGGGCAGAGTCCGCTGCTTATCCAGCTCATTGTAAGCCTTCCGGCCTTGTTTATCATCCTTACCAACCTTGTCTTCCCGCTTCTGTGCCGGTGGATGAAAACGAGGACACTGGCGCTCGCCGGGCTTTCCCTGTATGTTCTGGCCGGAGCAGGTGCATTCTTTGTGGACAACATCTGGGTGCTGCTTTGTTTCAGGGCGCTAATGGGCGTGAGTGTCGGGATGATCATGCCGCTGTCCACGGGTCTGCTGGCCTATTATTTCCCGCCGGAGGAGCAGGCCGGACTGATGGGCCTTTCCGCCGCCATGAACCAGATGGGCGGCGTAGTTGCGACATTTCTGGCAGGTTTATTGGCCTCTGTAAGCTGGAATTATGCTTTCCTGGTGTATCTTCTGGGATTGATTGCCGCGCTCCTTGTCGCCCTGTTCCTGCCCAATGAGCGTCTTGCCGGCAGGGGAGGGGTATCCCTTACTCTGCTCAAACGATTCCATCCTTCGGTAGTGGGTATGTTCCTGGTGATGGTATTGTTTTTCATTTATCCGACCCACTTTGCGCTGACGGCGTCGGACTCCTTGAGCGAAATGGGAGTTACGTTGGTGATGGTGGGACTGGACGTGGTGGCCTTTCTTGTGGGACTGGTCTTCGGCTTTTTGATGAAGCGCTTCGCTTCTCAGATGAAATATGCTGCACCGCTGGGCTTTCTGGCCGGATATCTCTGTCTTGCAGTGGGAAACAGTCTCGTCTGGCTGCTGCTCGGTTCTGCCTTGATCGGCATCGCCAACGGCATCGGTGTTCCTTATCTTAATACCATCGGCTCTGTAAAAGCGGGCAAGGAGGCCGCCACAACCGTGATGCCGCTGCTTTCGGCTGCCCTTTATCTGGGGCAATTCCTCTCGCCGCTCATCGTATCTCCGACTGCCGGAATGCTGCATATTTCACCCTATCTTGTCGGAGCAGGGATCGCCGTTGTATATCTGGCTCAGGCTTTTATGACCCGCAAACAGCAGATGCTTCCTCAAGGATAACAGATCCTGAGATTCGTTTCATGATTGACCGGAAATGCAGTCGCTGCGCTCCCGGTTTTGTTTTTAGAAAAATGAGGATCATTTGTGCGCGGATCTCTCCGCCCGCTACCTCCCTCGGTCGAAATGACAAGGTGGGAATACATGTGCGAAATTAATGCTATATTTTTTCATTAAGCTGAAAACTATAGAAAACACCGGTGAAAAGACTGTTTTCGATCCTGCTGTTCGCTTGTGCGCTCGCTGTGAGCACCCAGGCGCAGACCCTTGCAGACCAGAATAACCCGAAGGAAGAATACAAGCCCATCCTGGAAAGCGCCCATCCGGAGATAGATTCCATCGCGTTTGCGAAAGTTCGCGCGCGGATGGACTCCATCCGGCAGCATCACTGACGCCCTCCGTTCCACAATGGCCATCCCGTTCTACTTCCGCGCCGTGCACAAGAACGGCGAGGTGCTCCTGGATGGCGGTATGCGGAACAACTACCCTGTCGATATCGCCAAGGCTATGGGTGCAGACTACATCATCGGCTCGGACGTGGCCATCCACCGTGAACTGAACGAACTCAATTCGCCCGTTGACTTCCTCCTGCAGACCATCACCCTCCTGGCCTCCGGCACCAACGGCCCTGCCCGCGAGATGCTGAATGTTGGCGTTCAACACGAGTTGGCGGGGTACACGATGCTGTCCTTCGACGATGCGTCCGTGGACGACATCATCGATCAGGGCTACCAAAATGCGATCCGGCAGAAGGAAATGTTCGAAGACATCGCGAATCGCGTTGCCGGAGAGCGGTCGCCTGAGGTCACCAGCCATCCCTCCGCCATCAACCTGGCCCGGACGAAGATCAAGGTGGACGAGGTCAGATTCGTCGGCATGGAATACGCGCGTCAGACAATCATCGGTCCCCTGCGGGTCGCCGCCCAGTGGTGCGACATCAGTGGATTCACCTTATACGCCTCCATCGGCTTCGACTTCTAAAGATGATGGATTGTATGCGTATCGTAACTCCATCAGAATAACAATCCCCGGCATTCCAGTGATGGTTCTGTCGGGGATTGTTTCTTTTTAGTGCGGATGATTATTCCTCTGCCGGAACGAACTTCTCTTTTTTGCGTTTGCAGGGGAGTCACTTCCTGTCCTCTGGAAGGTCTTCGAAGGCCACACAGTCTGCTCGGCCAGATCCATCACGCGCTGGGCTTCTGGTAGGTCCTTTGGCCGAGATGAAGCAGAAGCCTTCTTCACCACCAAAAGCGAAAGGATAGGAACAGAACCCATCCTTTCTGGATTTCACTGCCGGTATTTTCGTCGTCGGACTACTTGGCCGGTTCCCATTTGCAGCGGACCGGAGACACGATGGCGCCTTCTTTCTTGAGCTCGGCAAAAGCCTTGTCCACTACTTTTCGGTCGGCGCCGAGGGCCTTGGTCACCTCACCCGCGGAAACGGGCTTGCCCGCTTCGTGCATGGCCTGGAGTACTTGATCTTTCATGACTGTACAAATTTAGAATTCAACTGTCTCGACGGTTTCCATCATCTTGAAGAAGGTGGCGGTGGCGTCCTTGAGATAATACATGACACCGTTCTCGCCATTCTCACCGAGGGCAGGCTTCAGAACGGGCATTTTCTCGACCAGCGCATGGCCGACCTCGGGACGGTTGTCCTCCACGAGTTTGCACTCGATGCGGAGGGTCTGTCCCTTGAAAGCGCAGATCTCAGCCTTTGGGTTGGCAGCAATCTGATGGGTGGCATGGGTCTGGCCAAAGGCCATGATGTAGATCTTGCCTTCAAAGAGCAACATGGCTCCATACGGGCGAACGCGGGGCTGGTCACCCTCGACAGTAGCCAGATAGAAGGTCCCTGCATCCTGCAGGAAATCAAAAACTTTCTGAATCTTTTCCATGAGGTTACATCATCGCAATAAGGAAATTCTCATAACCGAGTTTCTCAATAAAATGGAGGTACTGCGCCTCCCAGGCCATGTGCTCTTTCTCTCCGTCAATCCACTTGTAGATGAGTTTCTGGGTGGGATAATCATCTGCAAAGGCTTCAGCCAGTTCGCTTAGCATCTTCACGGCCTCCGGCTCGTAGTCGCCTTCAATCTGCTGTTTGGGATCATCGCAGAAAGGAAATTCCACCGTTTTCATCAGTTGCTGCAGGTCGGCAGGCTTGCAACCGAGTTCCACCAGGCGGTTAAGCACTTCTTCAGCCTCTTCCCACTCTTCCTCGGCTTCCTCTTTCCATTTGTCAGCCAGCTTGTTCCAGCCTTGCAGACGATCATAGGCCGAGAAGGCGAAATGCTGTTTGCTGTTTCCGAACCAGGCCGCACCGAATTCGGCAAATCTTTTCAGGGCTTCTTCTTTAGTCATCGTTTCTAAAGCTTATAAATGAATGAATTGTTTCTTTATATTTTACAAAGTTAGTTAAAAACGAACAGACTACGCTTGTCTGAAAGGAACCTGTATTTGTTCGAGACGAAACTATTCTTTATATTTGTGTTATGTACAGCTTAAAAGACGCATGGGTCAAGATGCATGGGTGCCTTCCTTATGACGGATGGGACGGCCGCATTCAGTGTGACAGGACGGATGCAGCCATTACTTTCCGGGCGAACCGGACGCAGGGATTCATGTCTGCCTATACTTTTACGTTGGTTCTGGAAGGCTGGCTCTCCATCCTTTATAACGGACGGGAGTTGACCCTTGGCCCGCATGACCTCTATATCTATTCTCCCGGCATGTCGGTTATCATTCTTTCAGCGTCGGAGAACTACAGGGGCCTGTGTCTGCTGGCCGATGAGCGCATGACGCTGGAAGCGGACACCGTCCGGGACATGATCCGGACCGCTTTTCTTCCCATCATCCGGGTCCGGGAGCCTCGGATCAGCCTGCCCGAGGAGATATCCATGACCCTGCAAGCCCGCCTGGAGGAGATCCGCCGTTACCTTTACACGGACCAGGCGCATAAAGCGGCCATTGTCGAGCATCTTTTTGCTGTTTTCCTGCTTGAGATTCAAGGGATCATCGAAGAGACCTCGGAATCGGAACTTCCCCGAAAACGGAAGGAAGACTTGTTCGTGGGTTTCATACGCCTGCTTCCGGAAAACTTCATCGCGCATCACGGGATCGCCTTTTATGCTGGTGCCTTGCATATTACCCCCACTTATCTGTCACGGGTTGTCCGGCAGTTGACCGGACAGACTGTCATGGGTTATGTGAACCAGTTCCTGGCGATGGAAGCGACTTTCCTACTGAGAACCTCCACGCTGAGCATCGCCCAGATTTCCGACTACCTTCATTTTTCGGACCAGGCGGTTTTCAGCAAATTCTTCACGCGCATGCAAGGCCTGTCCCCGAAAGAGTACCGGCGCCGGAAATAATTTTGTCCGGTGGATTAAAACGACGCCCTGTCTTTAGCTTTTTCCCGACGGTATTCTGATGGCGTGCAGCCCTGCGACATGGGTGTTTTCGACCAGTCCGACACGGGCGCAGGCTTCCTTGGCCTGCTGATCCGTCGTTTCAAGCAGGCGGGCCAGATGGTCCAGCCGCGTCTTTTCCAAATACGACAGCATGGTCAGGGGCTTCCTCTCCTTGCGGAAGCGGATCTCGATGGCCCAAACCATCTCCAAGTTTACTCCATGGCTAGAACTGTTTTTTCGCAGCCTCCTGGGCGGCGATGACACGGTCGCACCAGGCGTCGAACTCCGGGTCTTCCGCCTGGAGTTCGGGGTGGGCGAGGATGTGCTCCACGGTCCGGCGGACGCCTTCGTCGAAGCGGACCGTGGCGGTGAAGCCCGGGGCGGCACGTTTGAGTTTGGCGTTGTTGAACACGACGCTAACGGCCTTGTCGCCGAGCATGCCGCCTTCCAGGTCGTACTGGGGACCGACGGCGGCGAGCCAGTCGGAGGCGACATGGTAGAGCCGGCACTCCACGCCCAAGGCGTGGGCGATGCTCTCATAGATCTGGTTCCAGGTGAGGGTCTCGTCGGAGGTGATCTGGAACGCGTTGCCAAGGGTGTGCGGATTGCCCATCAGGACGACAAATCCCCGGGCGAAATCGCTGTTGTGCGTCATCGTCCAGAGGGAACTGCCGTCGCCTTGCACGATGACCGGTTTGCCTGCGAGCAGCCTCCGTGCGATCTGCCAGGACCCCACGTTGCCGTGGACGCCCGTGGGCAGTTTGCGCTCGTCGTAAGTATGGCTGGGGCGGATGATCGTGACGGGAAAGCCCTCGCTGCGGAATTTCTCCATCAGGAACTCCTCGCAGGCGATCTTGTCGCGCGAGTACTGCCAGTAGGGATTGGCGAGCGGCGTCCCTTCATCGACCATGTAATGGGCAGCCGGCTTCTGGTAGGCGGAAGCCGAACTGATGTATATATACTGCCGCGTCCTGCCCTGGAATAGCCGCCAGTCGCGCTCGACATCGGATCGGACGAATCCGATGAAATCGCACACGCAGTCGAACTGCAAGCCTTCGATCGCAGCCGCGACAGCCGCCTCGTCGTGGATGTCAGCAATGATCTGCCGGACTCCTTCGGGCACGGCCTCCTGCCTTTTGCCGCGGTTCAGCAGATACAATTCCCACTCGCCGGAAGCGGCGACGGTACGGGTGATGGCGGCGCTGATGGTGCCGGTCCCGCCGATAAAGAGTGCTTTTTTCATGTCGATTCGTCGGTTTTGGTCCTTTTATCCAAAAATACTAAATTTGAAGGAACTCTCAAACGAACGATGATGAAAAAGATTCTTGCCTTTGTTTTTGCTGCAGTGATATGTGCCTCCTGCGGCCCGTCATACCGGATGACGCAGGCGGAGCGGGAGGCGCTGGCCGCTGATGTGGAGTGGTCCGTAGACAATCAGGATATGATCATCGATATCACGGCCATTTATCCATTCCGGGGACCGGTGATCCAGTCATCGCGGGAATACTCCCTCGTCATTCATGACGGCGTGGTCCGTACGCGCCTGCCATTCTTCGGGGAAAGCCGGATGAGCGTGGTTTACGGTGTGGATGATTCTTCCATCGTGCTGGAGGATGCGCCGCTCGAGGAACTGTACATCGACCGTTCCCGGGTGCAGCGGAAGGGGGAGTACGGGATCTATTTCCAGGGCCGCAGGCGCCAGGCGACCTACCATTTCTCCCTGTCAGTCTTCGAAAACGGCTCCGTGGATATCCGCGTCACGACGCCGGGCAAGACCCCGATGCACTACACCGGCGAACTCTATTTCGAGCCGGTAAAGCCTTAGAATCCTTTCCGGATATTGTCAGCGATGCCCTGGACCAGCCGGTCCAGGGCTTCCTGGCTGGCCCAGGCGACGTGGGGCGAGAGACGCAGCCGTTCGGGGTGCGTGGTATGGAGGAGAGGCTGCCCTTCAGGGACAGGCTCGCAGGTGAAGACATCCACGGCCGCGCCGGCGATCGTGCCGTCGCTGATCGCATCGGCCAGGGCGGCCTCGTCAATGATGCCGCCGCGCGCCATGTTGAGGATCAGGGCCGTGGGTTTCATCCGGGCGAGTTCGGCCGCACCGATCAGGCCCGCCGTGCGCTCGTTGAGCGGGGCATGGATGCTGACGACGTCGGAGCGGGTGAGCAGTGCCTCCAGCGAAACGCTGGGATAGTCCCGGCAATGCGATGTCCCGGAAGTCGAGAAGTAGAGGACCGTCATCCCGAAGGCGTCGGCGACCCGGGCGACCCGGTTGCCGATGGTGCCCATCCCGATGATGCCGAGCGTCTTGGCGGAGAGCTCGGTAAAGGGCTGCGAGACTTCGGTGAAGATCGGGCTGCGGGCGTAGCGCCCGTCTTTGACATAGGCATCGAAGCGCTCCGGTCCGGTCAACAGGCTGAGCAGCTGGGTGAAAGTGAGCTGCACCACCGCGTCGGTGGAATAACCGGCCACATTGCGGACCGGGATGCCACGCCGCCCGGCTGCGGCGAGGTCGATGTTGTTGACGCCGGTCGCCGCTTCGCAGACCAGCTTCAGCCTGGGAGCCGCGGCCAGCAGCTCGTCCGTTACCTTAACTTTGTTGATGATCAGGACCTCGGCATCAGCGACCCGTTGCAAAGCTTCTTCCGGCGTGGAGGTCGGATAGCAGACCAGTTCGCCGAGGACGGCGATGGGGGCGAGGGAAGTCCCGCCCAGTGTGGAGGCATCCAGGAATACGATTTTCATAATCTCAGGCTTTATCGAGAATGGGTAAGAGCGCCGCAAAGCGGTCGATGATCCAGTCGGGCCGGACGGTGGCGAGCAACTCGCGGGAGTGGTTGCCGTAACTGACCCCTGCGGTCCGGCATCCGGCGCCTTGTCCCATCTCCAGATCGAAAGTCGTGTCGCCGACGACGAGGGTCTCGCCAGCCTCGATTCTCATCTCCTCCAGCAGATGCAGGACCATGTCCGGGGCCGGCTTGGCCTTGATGCCGCAGTCGGCGGTGACCCGCCAGGGGAAATAGCCGTCGATTCCGTGCGTGGCGAGGATCACGTCGAGGGAGTTGCTGCTGCGGGAAGTCGCGATCGCCATCCGGATGCCCCGCTGCGCACAGGCGGCAAGGGTCTCCTTGACGCCGTCGAAGAGGACGATGTGTCGGGGCGCATAGTCGAAGAAGAGCTCCCGGTACAGCAGGACGGCTTCGTCCACGCGCTCCTCGGGGATGTTGCAGCCCCGGCGCAGGGATTCGGGAAGGGGCAGGCCGATGGCGGAGCACATCTGCTCCCGGACCGGCACGGAAAGGCCCATCCGGAGGAGCATCTCGCGTTCCGTCGCAAGAATGCCTTCCTGGGTGTCGGCCAGGGTACCGTCAAAATCAAATATGAGGTTCTTGATCATTTTCTTCCTGATAAAAGGTTTCAAACAGGGTGCGGAGGCGCGCCTCGTCGCGGATGAGGCGGCGCAGCTCTTCCAGCCGGGCGGCATTGGGGGACTGGGGGATCCAGAGGCGGAGATAACCGCCTTCGGCGTATTTCTCGTGGAGATGCTCCAAGGTACGGGCCCAGTGTCCTTCCCGGTCCAGTCCGGGGTAGTGCGAGAGGCCGTACTGGATCGTCCTGCGGATCACCGTCTCGGGGAGGATCTGCCGGTCCGCTTCCGCGATCAGCTTGCCGTAGATCGTACGCGGTTCGTGGCCGGAGGAGGCCCGGTGGTCTTCCGCCGCATCGGCGATCAACGCGATCTGCTTGGCGTTGAACCATTTCTGCAAGTTCGTATCCTCGCGGATCAGACGGGCCGACACGATGTGGTGCGTCGCCCGGTCCTCGCAGAGACCGATGTCGTGGCAAGCCGCCGCCGTATAGACCAGATCCGGCTGCACGTCATACCAGGTGGAGAGTTGCAGGGACTGGGCGATAACGGTTTCCGCATGGTCCCGCCGATGCCCCTTGTCGAAGCTGTCGTAGCGGGGAAGGATCTCGGATTCGACGTATGCGCGCAGCTCCGGATTGATCCGGCAGGCGAGTTCCGTGCAGATCCGCTCCAGATACAGGCGGTCCGTTCCGTCGAAGCAGGCCAGCTCGCGGCTGTCTATGTCCAGGACGGCGCGGATCTCTCCGCAGAGGCGGACCGGCACGACGATTTCGCTGCGGGACTCAGTCGAACAGGCAATGTGGCCGGGGAACGCTTCTACATCCGGGACGATGACCGTCTCCCCGCGCTCCCAGGCACTGCCGCAGACGCCTTTGCCGAATCCGATCCGGGTGCAGGCGACGGGCCCCTGGAAGGGCCCCAGCACCAGTTCGTTGCCGACAGCCCGGTAGAATCCGGTCCACCACCAGCCCATTTCCTGGTGAAGCAGGGCGCTCAGATTGGCCATGTCGGCGACCAGATCCTTGGATGCGCCGATCAGCGAAACCGCCTGGGGCAGGAGGCTGCGGTACTTTTGCTCTTTGTCCATATCAAGCCTACAATTAAGTAAAGCAAGTTACGCAAAATATCATAAACCTGCAAGTTCGGACAGCGTTGCAGCAGGCGCATTTTTGTCCGCACATCTTGGCGGACTTTCCCTCACCGGCAGGCGCCGGAAAGCCTTGGGCAGGCTTCGCGGACCGTTTATCTTTGCCGCATAAAAACAAGGCAGATGAAAAAAGAAAAAAACTATCAGCAGCCCGAGGCCGGATGGGCGGAACTGGACAGCCCTTTGCTCCTGGTGACGCTATCCGCCTCCATCGAAGGACATGTCCTCGACCTGGAAGATTATGAGGATGAATACGATTATTGGGAATAGTTCTTATGTTTGAGAAAGGAAGACTTACAGGGGTCCTTGCGTGCCTGGCCGTACTGGCCGCATGCAGCGGAACGGAACCGTGCGGTTCCAAAATGGACGGAGGATATCCGGTATCGCTGGATGCCGGCGTGCGGCTCCTAAGGACCAAAATCCGCGAGACAGAAGACAGCCGGGAAGGCCTGAAATGCTCCTGGGAGGATCAGGACCGGATTGCCGTCCTGTACGGGGATGCCGGGCGGGTGGATCTGTACAATTCCGCTTCCAATCCCGGCCATTTTACGGGTGAGGTCTCCACGCCCGCTCAGGCCGCAGCATTTGCCGCCAGCCGCCATTGCGCGGTCAATGCGCTGTCCGATTATATCCAGGTCACCCTCGACGGAGACCGCCTTGCTGCCCATGTGGATTTGACCGGACAGGACGGGACTGTGGGAAGCGTGCAGCAGCACGAACTGGTCGCCGCGTCCGCACCGGCCGGGAGCCCGCTGCGTTTTGCCCACAAACTTTGTGTCGTGCGCCTGGATATCGTCTCCGACCTGTTTGCGGAGGGGATCTCCCAGGTGGAGATGTCTTTCCGGCCGGATGAGGGCAGTGACGCCCTCTTTGCGCGGGAGGTCACCTTCAAGACCGGGCTGGACGGGGAAGAGAGGATGGAGGTCGGCGATGCCGCTTTCTGTACGCTCGTGCCGGTTACGCCCCTCTCCGGGGAAGCGGGCACGGCGAAGATCTACTTCGTGGTCCCTCCTCGCGATACCCTCTGCGGGGAGCTCTCCATCGCCGTTACGGACGGCAGCGGGAAGACGTACCGGCGCTATCTCACCTTGGTCAACCGGTCCTTCCGTGCGGGCGATGTCGTGGCGCGCCAGGTCAAGTTCTCGCCCGGCCACGCCGTCCCTTCCGTCGGGGATTACTACTATATCGACGGCACCTGGGGGCCCCTGGCCTATTATGCGGACAAATATCCCATTGCCGTGGTCATGAGCAATTACACGTCCGCTGCGGACCGGGCTTCCGGGTATACCCACGGATACGCCATGGCCCTGCGCGACGGAGCCTGGCCGGCGGAATGGGGACCGGAAAATGTGGACTATCCGGAAACGCCCGATGTCTTTGAAGAAGCCGATGCGACTGCGCCGCTCGTCATGATGGACAACCTGGATGGCCTTTCGACTTGTCGTATCGTGCGGGACCTGTACCTGACGGATCATGGTTGGGGCGCATATCTGGCCGGGCGCGTACCGACCGTATCGGCCATCCCGGCTGCGATGGAATACGGTACCGACGTCTGGGTCCAGGCCTACAGCAGCACCCCCAATACCTATGTGTTCGAGACGCCGGCCGCTTCCAGCGGGTGGTTCCTTCCGAGTACGGGGCAGTGGTTCCTCGCCTTTACGGGACTGGGCGGTCTGGATCCGGACCAGCTTGAGACCGTGACGGAAGACGGAAGGGTGAAGTCGTTCACCTGGCATTTCGCCTCGGCCTCCGCCAAACAGGATTGCCTGGACCGCTTCTGCGACTATTTCTCGTCCTGGTCCAACCCGATCCTTTCCCGCTACGTCGATGGTGGCAGGATCGCGAGCACCACCTTCTATCTGCCCTGGCAGGGGCAGATGGACTGGTATCTCTGGGCCTGCGACGAGGCTACTTCGGAAGGGACGGGCGCTGTCGTACTGCTTACCGCGACGGACGTACGGCTCGGATACATGCCCAAAACGACGGGCGAGGGAAGCACGAACGGATATACCGCACGGCCGGTCATTGCCTTTTGAGGGGCGATGACGGCCGGGCGGCCCCGTCCGTCATCCGGATGTAGGTCCGATATTCGGATACGGTCATGGAGAAATGGCTCTTGAAATTGGACTGGAAACTGCGGACCGATGCGAAACCGGCTTCGTCGGCAATCGCTGCGACGGTGTAGTTGGGATGGTTTCGCAGGAGCCGGACGGAGTAATCCAGCCGCTTTTCGTTGACGTACATCGGGAAACTGATGCCGCCGTATGCTTTCCGGAACATGGACGAGAGCCGGTTTTTGTCCACTTGAAGGACCTTGAGGATGTCCTCCCGGCAGAGGTTTTTGGACAGGAAGGGCTTATCCTCTTCCATGTATCTTTCGAGTCGCCGGAACAAGGCCAGGTCGGGATCGTCTCCCGTCTTTTCGGCGGTCGGGCCCGCCGGGACCGGCCTCGCGGCGCTCATCCTGTCGGCTTTGTTGAGCAGGGAAACGCCGTTGATGCGGATGGTGTGGTGATCCTTCCAGATTTTGCAGGCCGTCAGGACCGTTCCGACGAACAGGGCCAGGAGGACGGCAATGATGGCGTCGAGGAACTTGCGTTTCTGCTGCGCGTCCTGCACCTGCCTCTCCAACTGTTCGACCCCATACAGCCGGGAGAGGCTGCGGGCCTGGCTCCCGGCCTTGCACGTCTCCAGGCTGTCACGGAGGGAAGATTGCTCGCATGCGAGCGAATAGGCTTCCTGGAAACGATGGCTGGCGGCATAGGCGCGGGACGCCAGCCCGAGATAGTAAATCCGGTCTTCGAGGGCCGGACTGTCCTGGTCTGTGCGGGACTTCGGACCCAGCAGGGCGAGGGCTTGGTCGTATTGCCCGCTTTCCAGCAGATACTCCACGATCAGCACCGAACCATCCGGCGTGTGCGCGAAATCTGTTGCCTGGAACCGGCGGGCATACTGCGCCGCTTCGGTTCGCCGGCCTGCCTGGACCAGGTAATAAGCCATCTTGGAGCAGAGGTAGCCCGCTTCCTGGTCCACATAGGCTCCGGGCACGCCCGGCAGCGCCTTCATCCTTTCGATGACGCGCTCCCGCTCTTCTCCCTTCCGGATCGCTTCGGCGAGAAGCCCGGCGTCCGAGAGGAAGACCATCTGCTCCCCGTAGAAGTGGGACAGCATCTGGAGGGAGGCGGCATCCTGCCCTCCGGCATAGATCTCCACGGCTTTGTCCATGTGGCGTCGACCCTCCTCGACATCATCGGTACGCATCATGCATTCCCCGATCAGGAACAGCATCTCTCCTTCCGCTTTCTCCAAACCCGCATTGTGCGCGACCCGCTGCCCTTCCGTCCCGTATCGCAGGCCGCCCTCATAGTCGCCGTGGATCAGGGCGAGGTGGCCGAGCACGCTCAGGACGCGCACCAGCCGCTGCGGCACGAGGCGGACCGAGTCGGACTGGCTGGCGGCCAGGGCACAGTGCAGGGCCATGTCATCCTGCCGGAGCGGGTTGTAGTAAATGGCGGCGCGGCAGATGTCTGCCTCGTAGCGGGGCAGGGCCGCGCAGAGCACGGCGGAATCCAGCAGGTCCAAGGCCCTGTAAGGATCGTCAAACATCAGCCGGTAAAAAGTGGAATCCGTACGGAACTCCCGGGGGGCCGTGCCCGCCAGGGAGGGGGAATGGAGGGGGCGCATCTGACAGGCTGCCAGGCAGATGGCAGATACGTAGAGATATAGCTTGAGTTTCATAGTCGTTTATGTCCCGGGCAGGTGCTTTGCTGCCTCCACCCGTTCGGTGCCGGCGCTTCCTCAGGCGCGCAAGGCGGCCAGTTCGTAGATCAGCCGCTCGGTCTTTTCCCAGCCGAGACAGGGATCGGTGATGGACTTGCCGTAGGTGCATTCCCCGGCGCCCTGGGCGCCGTCTTCGATGTAGGATTCGATCATCAGCCCTTTGACCAGGCGGTTGATGTCCTCGTTGTGGCGCATGCTGTGGAGGACTTCCTTGGAGATGCGGATCTGCTCGAGGAAGCGCTTGCCGGAGTTGGAATGGTTGCAGTCCACGATGACGGCGGGGTTGTGAAGGCCCGGCATGGCCTCGTAGAGTTCGCATACGCACGAAAGGTCCTCGTAGTGATAGTTGGGGTGCGTCGTGCCGTGGTTGTCCACATAGCCGCGCAGGATGGCGTGGGCGAAGGGATTGCCCTTGCTCTCCACTTCCCAGTTGCGGTAGATGAAACTGTGGCCGCTCTGGGCCGCCTTGATGGAGTTCATCATCACCGAGAGGTCGCCGCTGGTCGGGTTCTTCATCCCGACGGGGATGTCCACGCCGCTGGCCGTCAGCCGGTGCTGCTGGTCCTCGACGCTCCGCGCGCCGACCGCGACATAGGACAGCAGGTCGGAGAGGAACAGGTGGTTCTCGGGATACAGCATCTCGTCCGCGCAGGAAAAGCCAGCCTCGTTGAGCGCTTTCATGTGGAGGCGGCGGATGGCGATCAGGCCCCGGAAGATGTCCGGGTCCGCCAGGGGATTGGGCTGGTGGAGCATTCCCTTATAGCCGGCGCCCGTGGTGCGGGGCTTGTTGGTATAGATGCGCGGGATAATGACGAACTGGTCCTTGACGGCATCCTGGACGGGACGCAGGCGGTTGATATAGTCGATGACGGAGTCCTCGTGGTCGGCCGAGCAGGGGCCGATGATGAGCAGCATCTTGGATGACTTGCCGCTCAGGACGTCCTGGATCTGCTGGTCATTCTGTTTCTTGTAGGCGGCGCCTTCGGGCGAGATCGGGTACATGTCCTTGATCTCCTGGGGCTCGAAGAGCTTGCGTTTCATGATCATATTCATCGTTTTCGTTATTTGTCGAAGTAACTTCTCCGCCGGGTGGAGGTGCGCATCATCTCGCGGACCGTCGTCTCGTCGCCTTCGGCGATGGCCTCCCGCAGGCGGTCGAATTCGCCCCGGAAGAGGTCCATCTGTGCGAGGAGTTCGGTCTTGTTGAGCTGGAACAGTTCGTTCCACATCTCATCGTTGATCCGGGCAATGCGGGTGAGGTCGCGGAACGAGTCTCCGGTGAAATCCACGAGGTGGCGGGACTCCTTGCAGTTCATCAGGGCCACGGCGATGCAGTGCGTGAGCTGGCTGAGGAAGCCGATCATCTCGTCGTGCTGCGCGGGCGAGAGCGTGGAGATGCGGGCGAATCCCAGCGTGCGGCCCAGTTCCCGGCAGGTCTCGACCGCCTCGGGCGTGTTCTGCTCTGTCGGCGTGACGATGTAATTGGCGCCCCGGAAGATGTCACAGTCGGCATTCTCCACGCCGCCGACCTCGCGGCCGGCCATCGGATGGGCACCGATGAATTGGAGGTCGGGTCGCAACCGGGCCTGGACGGCATAGACGACGCTGCCCTTGACGCCGGTCACGTCGGTCAGCAGGGCGCCGGGTTTGATGCAGTCCTGCCAGGTGTCAATCCACTCCAGGAAGGTATGGGGGTAGAGGGCGAAGACCAGAAGGTCGAAGCGGGACACGTAGCCGCGCGTCACCTGGGTCGTACCGCTGTCGATGATGCCATGCGCAAGGGCGTAGTCGATCGTCTTCTGCGAGCGGGTGACGGCACCGACTTCGTATCCGGCCCGCTTGAGCCCCTGGGCGTAACTACCGCCGATCAGGCCGAGACCAATGATGAGTATCTTGGTGTTTTTCTGTAACATAAGACTTGTTTTCTAAATCAATGCTTTCGCTTGCTGGAGGGCGTTTTCGAGGGGTCCGTTGTTGTCAAGGACGACATCCGTGGCCCGTGCGTAGGCGTTTTTGCGCTGCTCGTAGAGGGCTTTCAGGGCAAGCGGGTCGCGGGCGAGCGGACGGTCTTCGGTCGGGGTGAGGCGCTCCAGATCCCGGTCGATCCGGCAGAGGAGCCCGTTGCGCCTGAGCCGGCGCACGTTGTCCGGATCGAGGACCGCGCCGCCTCCTGTCGCCAGGATGAGGCCGTTGCGGACGGAGAGCGCGCGGATCACTTCCGACTCGATCCGGCGGAAGGCGGCTTCACCGTCTTCCGCGAAGATGCGGGGGATGGGTTTGCCGGCGCGTTCGATGATGAGGGCATCGGTATCGAGAAAGGTCCGTCCGCTGCGGGCGGCGAGGTGCTGCCCGACCGTGCTTTTGCCGCTGGAGGGCATCCCGATCAGGACGAGGTTGCGTTTCGAGCGGAGGGTCTCGTCGAAGACGTCGTTGATTCGTGAGGGGGCTGTCGAGCGCCTGCGGCAGGGGGCTTCGTCCATCCTCTCATCCGGCGTCATCCGCTGCGCGGATAACCGGTCTTTTGCGGCTGAGGGCGCCCGCATGCCCGCTGGCGTCTCCGCCAGGCTTCTGACGATATCTGGAACGTCGTCGAACAAATCCCGCGCTCTTGCAGCCTGCGCGACAAGCATATAAAGGCCGCCGGCGGCGGGGATGCCAAGCGCTTCGGCGTCGAGGATGAGGTTGGTGCGCAGGGGATTGTAGATGAGGTCCAGAACACCGCAAAGCCGCGGGAAGTACCTCAGGTCGACCGGCGTTTCCTCTTCGCCGGGGAACATGCCGACGGGGGTACAGTTGACAACGATCTCGTAGGGCTCTCCGGGCCCGAGTTCGCTCAGGGACCGCTGGCCGTCAGGCCGGGGATGGCGCACCGCATGGGTGATGGACGCGGCGCCCCGGTCGCGGGCGAGCGCGGCGACCGTCTTGGCCGCTCCGCCGGCCCCGAGGATGAGGACCTGCCGGCCTTCGAAACGGATGCCGGCCCTGTCGGCCAGGGCGGCCAATCCGAAATAGTCGCTGTTGAAGCCGTAGAGCCGGCCTTCGCGGCGGACGATCGTGTTGACGGCGCCGATGGCTTTCGCTTCCGGGGAGATCCCGTCCAGATAGGGGATCACGGCTTCCTTGTAGGGGATGGTGACGTTGATACCCTTGAAGTCGCCCTCCTTCAGGAAGCCGGGCAGGGCCTCGCGGGCCACTTCCCGAAGCTCGTAGGACGCCGGGGAGAGCTTCCCGTGGATTTCCTTCGAAAAACTGTGTCCGAGATGTTCGCCGATGAGTCCGTATTCCATGGTCGCCGGGACTTGAACCTTTATCTCAAATAGTCCGTACCGTGGCGCAAGGCCAGCTGGTCGCAGAGGACGATGGCCGTGAGGGCGCTCACCACGGGACAGATCCGCCGGATGATGGCGGGATCGTGCCGTCCGACCAAGTGCAGGACCGCCTCTTCTCCGGTGAGGAAATTGACAGTCTGTTGGGGCTGGGCGATCGAGGGGGTGGGCTTGACGGCGCAGTTGAAGACGAGGGGCATCCCATTGCTCAGGCCTCCCTGGATACCGCCGCTGTGGTTGGTCCGCGTGCGGACCTGGCCGTCCTGCAGGCAGAAGGGGTCGTTGGCCTGGGAACCGTACATCCCCGCGAGGGCGAATCCGCTACCGAACTCGATGCCCTTGATCCCGCCGATGGAGAACAGGGCTCTGGCCAGGACGCTGTCCAGCGCGTCAAACCACGGTTCGCCCAGACCGGCTTCAAGGCCGCTGACGGCGGTCTGGATGATACCTCCGACGGAGTCGCTGCGCTCCCGGGCGGCCAGGATGACGGCTTCCATCTCAACCTCTACGGGTCGGATGACCGGGAAGTCCTTGCCATTGACAAGGTCCAGTTCGGCGGGGAATTCGCTGAAGTCCTTGTCCCGGACCTCGCCGCATTGCAGGATATGGGTGGCGATCCGGATGCCTTTGGCGGAGAGCGCGGCGAGCGCTACCGCACCCGCGGCGACCAAGGCCGCCGTGATGCGGCCGCTGAAGTGGCCGCCGCCGCGCCAGTCCTCATATCCGGCGTATTTCATGTGGGCCGCATAGTCCGCGTGGGACGGGCGGGCCAGCCCGTGATTCTTTTCATAATCGGCGCTGCGCGTGTCCGTGTTGGGGATCAGGATGCAGAGCGGTGCTCCGGTCGTCCTGCCGTTGAACACGCCGCTGACGATACGGAATGCGTCCGGCTCGCGCCGGGCCGTATCCGTGCGTCCCTGCGGCCGGCGGCGGGCCAGCTGCGCGGCGATAAAGCCTTCGTCCACCGGGATGCCCGGCGCGAGGCCGTCCAGCACGGCGCCGATCTCGGGACCGTGGGATTCGCCGAAGAGCGTCAGGATGACGCTGGTGCCCAGACTGTTTTTCATAACTGCTTGTATCTGTCGATGTATGTGCGGACTTCTTCCGCGGGGATACAGCGGAACTCGAAGCTTCCGATCCGCTCCACATACACGAGGGTCATCTTCTGGCCGGACATCTTCTTGTCGTGGAGGACATAGGACATCAGGGTGTCCGTGTCGAAGGGGTCGGAGGAGGGGAGCGCGTATTTTCGCAGGACGGGAAGCAGGCGGGCCCGGGCCGTGTCCGAGCAGCAGGCGATCATGCCGGCCGCCACACATTCACCGTGATAGAACGAGCCGCCCGCCGCGGCTTCGATGGCGTGGCCGACGGTGTGGCCGAAATTCAGCACGCGGCGCAGCCCCCGCTCGTCCGTGTCGCGTTCGACGACGTCGCGCTTGATCCGCAGTCCGCCGGTGATGATGGCCTCGAGGTCGCGCTCCAGGCTGTCTGTACCGGCAATGAGGTCGAACAGGGCGGCGTCGCAGGTGGCAGCCATCTTGATGCCCTCGGCCAGCCCCTCGTAGAGCAGGCGCGCATCCAGGGTCTTGAGGCAGTCCGGATCGACCAGGACCTTGGCCGGCTGCTTGAAGGCGCCGACAAGGTTCTTGATGCCGGCGAAATCCACCCCCGTCTTCCCGCCGACCGAGGAGTCGAGCTGGGACAGGAGGGTCGTGGGAATGTTATAGAAATCGATGCCGCGCATGTAGCTGGCGGCCGCGAATCCCGCCAGGTCCCCGACCATGCCGCCGCCGACCGCGACCACGGCGTCGGCGCGCGTGAAGCCGTGCGCCGTCAGCTCGCTGAGCAGCGCCTGCCATTGGTCCAGGTTCTTGCTCCCTTCGCCCTGCGGCAGCACGTGCAGCCATCCTTCCGGACTGGCGTCCAGGACGGTCCGGGCGTAGGAAGCCGGCACCCCGCTGTCCGTCACGACCAGGACTTTGCGCCGGAGATCCAGGAGCGTCCCGGCATCCCGGAGGACGCCGCGGCCGATGACGATCTCGTATGAGCCTTGCCGGGTGGTGCAGGGGAGGATCGTCATGCCTAGATGCGTTTGTAGGTTCCGACCAGTTTGAGCCGGTCACACACGGAGCCGAGCTGGGTCAGCAGGTCCCGCCCGTCTTCTGAATTGGCGTTGCCTTCCAGCTCCGCAAAGAAATAGTGGTTCCAGAGCGGCTCTTTCATCGGACGGCTGCGCAGGTTGGTCATATTGAAGCCATGCGCACCGATGATGTTCAGCACCTTGGCAAGGGCGCCGGCCTCGTTCTTGACGGTGAAGACCAGGATGAAGAACTCGCCGGTCGTGCCCTTCGAAGGGGCGTTCATGACGCGGGAGAAAACGGCGAAACGGGTGGTGTTGGTCGCGGCGTAGTTGATGTTGGCTTCCAGGACTTCAAGCCCGTAGCGGGCCGCCGTTTCCAGTGAGCCGATGGCCGCCATCGTCTTGTCGGCTTGTCCGGCGACGTATTTCGCGGCCAGGGCCGTGTTTTCGTATTCGATCTGCTCGTAGCCCTTTTCGTGCAGGAAAGCGGCGCACTGGGCGAGTGCCTGGGGATGGCTGACCACCGTCTTGATATCGGCGGAGCGGGCTCCCGGCAGGCCGAGCAGATTCTGGGTGACGCTCAGTTCGAGCATCATGTTGATGAAAAGGCTGCCTCCGAACGCGAGATCCATCACGTTGCCCACTTCGCCTGAATAGCTGTTCTCGACCGGGAGGACGGTCACGTCCGCTTCCCCGTTTTCGCAGGCCTTGTAGGCACTTTCGAAATCGGGATAGGGCAGCGGCTCGGCATCCGGGAAGAGGCGGCTGACGGCGATCTGGGCGAAAGCGCCCGGGAGGCCGCTGTAGGCCACGCGCATCTTCTTCATCAGCCGGCGCTGGTAGTATTTGGACAAATCCATCAGGTTCTTCTGGAAGAGGATGTAGTACTCCCGAAGGACCGGGTTGGAAATGTAATTCGCGTTTCTCTGGAGCAGCCGGGCTTCCCGGTCCGCATCCAGGACGGGGAGTCCTTTCTCCATCTTGTTCTGCAGGACGCCCTCCGCGAGCCGCATCCGCCGCTCGAAAAGGGCGGCCATCTCCCGGTCCGTCTCCTGGATCTCCACGCGGAGATCATCCAACTCTTTGTGCTCTGTCATAATGTGAGGATACACACGCGCACGCGTACCGGCGCACGCAAACCAATTACAAAAATAAAAAAAATGTAGAAATCAAGGCTTTTCAGCGGCGTCTTTTTCAAGTTCTTCTTCCGGCCTTTCCCCTTGCTGTCGCAGGATGGCGGTGAGGCTGTCCTGCCGGCGGGTCAGCTCGGCCTGGCGACTGAGCAGGGAGTCCAGTTGCCGGGAGAGCGTGCTGATCTGCTCGTCCTTGGCCTTCAGGGCGAGATCGGTCTCGCCATGCAGGTCGTGGATCAGCAGCAGGATCTGGTCCTTGGTCATCGAGCGGGTATTCTGGTGGAGGGTGATCTGGTCTTTGCCGAGCCCGGCCTTGCGGGCGTCTTCCCAGAACGCGACCCAGGCCTCGTCGGACATCGGTTCACCCGCGACGGAGATCGTCACGGTCCGTTTCGGTCCGAACTGGTGGTCGTAGATGTAGGAACCCTCGATGATTTTGTGGTCATTGACGAAGTGGTTGACCTTCCGCTCGAAATTGTTTTCCCGGACCATCTGGAAGGCGGCGATCAGGCTCACGGCCACGATGGCGACCAGGAGCGAGGAGGTGATGCCCCGGCCCCGGCGCGAACTGAACTTGCCCAACTGACCGACCGGCTCGAAGCGCAGGTATTTGACGATCAGGTAGGTGGCCAGGATGATAAAGACGGCGTTGATCAGGAAGAGAAACATCGCGCCGCCGAAGAAATGCCAGCTCAGGTGCGAGATCCCGTATCCGGCGGTACAAAGCGGCGGCATCAGGGCGGTCGCAATGGCAACGCCCGACAGGACCGTCCCGTGCTCCTTGCGGCTGTTTTCCAAGATGCCGGCGAATCCGCCGAAGAGGGCGATCAGCACATCGTAGATCGTCGGGCTGGTGCGGGCTTCCAACTCCGTGGGCGTGACCGGCTCCAGCGGGGAGATGATGTAGAAGAGCGTGGAGAACAGGAGAGAGGCGATGACCATGACGGCCAGGTTGAGCGCCGAGAAACGCAGCAACTTGGCGTCTCCCGTCCCGAGGGACAGTCCGATGCCGATGATCGGACCCATCAGGGGAGAGATGAGCATGGCGCCGATGATGACGGCCGTCGAGTTGATGCTCAGGCCGGCTGAGGCGATCAGGATCGAACAGGCAAGGATCCATACGTTGGGCCCTCGGAAGGGGATCGATGCCTGGATGCGTTCGGAGGCCGCTTCCGTGTCCATGTGCCCGCCCAGATTGACGATTTTTTTGATTTGGGCGATCAGGTTCTGCCTGTGCGTGTTCATGTCGGGACTGTTCTTGTTTTGGCAAATATACATATTTCAACTCTTTGTCCGTCCTTCTTTTTTTCGTAGTTTTGCAGCCGTAACGACTAAAACTATGTATTTTCCATGAAAAAGTTTTTCTTTTTGCTGCTGGCCGTTCTATCGCTCAACAGTTGCGTCGTCGGCCGATATATGTGCAAGTTCGCTTTGCTGCCGGAGGAACATGGCAATGATTTCGAAGGGGACCGGGCCAAGACCGAATCCCGCTATCCCGGGATCATCGCCTGGTACGACGACCTGCACCAGGCGGGCATGTTCCGCGACACTTCGCTGACCGGGGAAGGCGGATACAAACTGCATGCCGTCTATGCTTCGGCTTGCGACCCGGCTTCGGCCCTGGGTACCGCCGTCGTCGTGCATGGCTATACCGACAACCATATCTGTTTCCTCAACCTGGTCCGCATGTACCGTGACAGCCTGAACTACAATGTAATGGTGCCGGATCTCCACTATCACGGCGAGTCCGAGGGGCGGGCCGTCCAGATGGGCTGGTTCGACCGCCTGGATGTGCGGCGCTTCGCCGACATGGCCCACGAGATCTGGGGCGATGATTTCCTGGTGGTCCACGGAGTGTCGATGGGCGCCGCCACGACGATGATGCTCAGCGGTGATGACCTGCCGGCTTACTACCGCGCATTTGTGGAGGACTGCGGGTATTCGTCCGTCTGGGACCAGTTTGCCCACAACCTCAAGGATTGGTTCCACCTTCCGCCCTTCCCGGTGCTGCACAGCGCCAACATCGTCTGCCGCAATAAGTACGGCTGGGACTTCAAGGAGGCTTCCTCCGTGGAGCAGGTTGCGAAGTGCGAGCGGCCGATGCTCTTCATCCACGGCGACAAGGACGACTTTGTCCCGTTCGAGCATCTGCAGAAGAATTATGACGCGAAAGTGAAGGGCTACAAGGAGATGTGGGTCGCACCGGGCTCGGAGCATGCGATGGCCTACAAGGACCATCCGGCCGAGTACGTCCAGCATGTCCGCGCCTTCCTGGTCAAGGCCAAGACGCTGTAAGTGCCTGCGGCGTTGACGCCGGGACTGCCGGTCTTTCAGAGGTGCATTCCCCGAAGGGTAAAATCACTTGCACCTCTGAAAGACCGGCAGTCCCGGCTTTTGCAACTCGCAGGGGCAATATGTCGGGATTCTGCCCCGAGATGCAAGGGCAAACACGATCGGCGGGGCAGAGTGGGGTGTATTTGCTCCGCTCTTGCAGAATCGGCGGGAAGTGCGTAACTTTGTCGTCGGCCTGCAGGGTGCAGGCTAAGGGGTGCTGAGGCGAGGCCGGACGGACCGGATGGTTCAGGAAGGCGGGCGCCAAGGCTGAGATGATACCCTCATACCTGATCGGGGTAATGCCCGCGTAGGAATCCGCTATCTTCCCGTCCCCTTATGTGTATTACCATACAGTAAGGTTTTATGTTCAACCGTTTCTTTACATCCCACGCCGCGGCCCTGAGGCTGACGGCTGCTTTGTCGTGCCTGGCCCTGGCCGCTCCGGCCCTGAAGGCCCAGGAAAAGGACCTCTCCGACTCGCTCCTCGTCGAGCAACTTCAGGAAGTCGTCATCAGCGCCGTGCGCGCCTCCAAGGACGCACCCTTTGCCGTGTCGAACATCGATCGCCGTTCGCTGCAGTCCTTCTCGTCCACCGGCAAGGAACTCCCGATGCTCTTCGCCCGTACGCCCGGCATCCTCGCCTGGAGCGAGAACGGCGTCGGCACCGGTACCAGCTACATGCGCATCCGTGGCGCCGGAGGCTCCCGCATCAACGTGACCCTCGACGGCGTGCCGCTCAATTCACCCGAAGACCAGACGGTCTTCTGGGCCAACATGAACTCCTACGCCTCCCTGCTGGGCAGCGTCCAGATCCAGCGCGGCGTCGGTACTTCCACCAACGGCGACGGCGCGTTCGGTGGCACGGTCGCCCTCGGCACCAAGGCCCCTGCGCTGGTCCCCAGCCTTGAGGTTTCCGGATCCTACGGCTCTTTCAACACTTGGAATGCGGGAGGAAGTTTCTCCTCCGGGCTGCTGGGCAACCATTTCGTCCTCGAAGGGGCCTGGCACCATACGGCGACCGACGGCTACCTGCACGGGACGGACGGATCTTCCGGCAGTTACCTGGCGGCCCTGACCTGGCTGGGCATCGACTATACCCTCAGCTACAAGCTGTTGGGCAATTATGAGATGACGGGCCAGGCTTGGAACGGCGTCACGTCGGGGAACGACGGCTACAGCCTGAACAGCTACGACGGGATCAAAACCTATCAGGAACTCCATGCTGCCGGGCTGGGCCAGTATAACAGCCTGTATGAAATCCTCCCCGGCGCCGATGATTACACGGTCTATCATAACGAGGACGGCAGCTATCGG
This sequence comes from Bacteroidales bacterium, assembly GCA_017471045.1. Classification (GTDB taxonomy): domain Bacteria; phylum Bacteroidota; class Bacteroidia; order Bacteroidales; family UBA932; genus Cryptobacteroides. The sequence goes on along the minus strand of JAFUWZ010000058.1, from coordinate 5,277 downwards.
GTCGAACGTTACCGGATGATCGACGGGTCTTACTGGCCCCGCACGACCGACAACTTCTGGCAGAACCACCATCTCCTCAGTTTCGCCTGGGATTCCGGCCGGTACTGGGATTTCTCAGCCGTCGCCCATTACACCCGCGGCTATGGCTACTATGAAGAGTTCCGTTATCAGAACAAGCTGGTCAAGTACGGCATTCCGTGGTTTACGGACAAGGCCGGGAACACGGTCAAGAAGAGCGACTTCGTGCGTCAGAAAGGCCTTGATCAGGATACTTACGGACTGGTCTCCAACATCAGTTACAATCGCCAGCGCTTCCATGCTGTCGCCGGCTTGTCGGTCCAGCAGTTCACGGGCAACCATTTCGGATATCTGCTTTATGCCTCCCATGCGGAGCTCTCAGACCAGATCCTGAAGGACGGTAACTACCGGTATTACGATTCTGATGCCTCAAAGTTCGACGGCAGCGTCTTTGCCAAGGCGACGGTCACCCTGGCCCCCTGGCTGAGCGCTTTCGGGGATGTCCAGTACCGCCGCGTGCGGTACAAGACCGGCGGCTACAACGACAAATACATTGACAACGAAGACGGGACGGCCTCCAAGCATTTTCTGGATGTGGACGAGACCTACGATTTCTTCAATCCCAAGGCCGGTCTCAACTTCAGTTTCGGCGCGCACCGCCTGTATGCTTCTGCGGCCCTGAGCCACCGCGAACCCGAGCGGAACAATTTCACCGACAATGGGAAATATCCTGCTCCTCGCGCCGAGCGCCTGCTGGATTTCGAGGGTGGCTATCAGCTCAGTACCAGCGCTTTCCGTGCAGGTGCCAACCTGTATTACATGCGTTACAAGGACCAGCTGGTCCAAACCGGGGAAGTGAGCGACATCGGTGAAGCGCTGACGACCAACATCCCCGACTCCTACCGGACCGGCGTGGAACTGACCGCCGCCTGGGATCTGGCGCCCTGGCTGACCCTGGAGGGGAACGCAGCCTTGAGCCGCAACCGCCTGCTGGACTTTGACGAGTATGTCGATGACTGGGACAGAAAGGTGTCCGTGTTCCACTATGAAGACAAGGCCCTGTCCTTCTCCCCGGACGCGATCCTGAACGGCTTTATCGACCTGCATGCCGGCGGATTCCAGGCTGTCTGGCACACAGGGTTTGTCAGCCGGATGTATCTGGACAATACGGAGAATGCGGACCGTTCGCTCCCGGCCTACAGCCTGTCGGACCTGTCTCTCAACTACACCTTCCATTTCCGGAAATTCCTCAAGGAGCTCCGTCTCGGTGTGGATGCCGCCAACATTTTCTCCGCCCGCGTGGCTCAGAGCGGCTGGGTGTATTCCGCGATCTCGGAGAGCAGCGGCTTGACGGATGAAAACCGCTACTATCAGCTGGGCTTCGTGCCGGTCGCTCCGCTGACCGTCATCGGCCACATCGCCTTGCGCTTCTGATCCAATGGATACGCTGCGGCTGCTGGACATCCTCGGATTCGTCGTCGGGCTGGTCTATCTCTGGCTCGAGTATAAGGCCAGCATCTGGCTCTGGCTGGCGAGTATCGTGATGCCCCTCGTCGACTTGTTCCTCTACTACAAGGCCGGCCTGTATGCCGATTTCGGGATGGCCATCTACTATGTTCTGGCCGGGGTGTACGGCTTCCTGGCCTGGAAGTTCTTCCAGCCGAAGGCCGGGGCGGAGGCGTCCGCTCCGGCCGGGCGGCCGGTCACGCATTTCAAGCGCTCGCAGATCCTGCCGGCCCTCGCGGCCGTGCTGCTGCTGTGGTGGGGGATCTGGTGGATCCTGGTGACCTTCACCAACTCTACCGTTCCTCTCGCCGACGCCTTCACGACGGCGCTGAGCATCGTCGCCCTCTGGGCGCTCGCGCAGAAATACGCCGAGCAATGGCTGCTTTGGTTGCTGGTGGATGCGGTCTGCTGCGTGCTCTATGTCCGCAAGGGGATCCCTTTCAAGGCCGCGATCTACGGTCTCTATACGGTCATCGCCGTCTTCGGCTACCGGAAGTGGCTGCGGCTTATGGCCGGGTCTGGCCATCGCCGTTGATCAGCCATTTATAGGTGGTGATCTCTTCCAGCCCCATCGGGCCGCGGGCGCCGAGTTTCTGGGTACTGATCCCGATCTCGGCGCCGAGGCCGAATTGGGCTCCGTCCGTGAAACTGGTGGGCGCATTGACATAGACGCAGGCGGCATCAACTTCCAGATGGAAGGCCCGGGCTGCGGCGGAGTCCTCGGTGACGATGGCCTCGCTGTGGCCGGAACCGTAGCGGCGGATGTGCGCGAGGGCTTCGTCGAGGCTGTCCACCGTCTTGACAGCCATCTTGTAGTCCATGAATTCTGTCCCGAAATCTTCGTCCCGGGCCGGCAGGAGTTGTCCCTGCGGATAGCGGCCGTCCAGGGCGTCGTAGGCACGCACGTCTGCAAGCAAGGTGACACGGTCTGCCATTTCTGCGACAAGGGAAGGAAGGTCTGCCAGCCGTGATGAATGGATGATCAGGCAGTCCAGGGCGTTGCAGACGCTGACGCGCCGGGTCTTGGCATTGGTGACGATCCGCTGGCCTTTCTCCAGGTCCCCGGCGGCGTCAAAATAGGTATTGACCACGCCGGCACCCGTCTCGATGCAGGGGATGCGGGCGTTGTCCCGGACAAAGTCGATCAGGCGTCTTCCTCCGCGCGGGATCACCAGGTCCACATAGCCGACGGCTTCGAGCAGTTCCCGGGCGGCATCGTGGGTAGACGGCAGCAGATTGACCGCGTCCGGGTCCGCACCCTCTTCCTCCAGGGCGCGCTTGATCAGGGCGATGGCTTCCCGGTTGGAACGGTCGGCATCCCTGCCGCCTTTGAGCAGGCAGGCATTGCCGCTTTTGAAGCAGAGCGAAAATACGTCGAAGGTGACATTGGGCCGGGCCTCGTAGACGACACCGATCACGCCGAAAGGGACCCGGACCTTGCGCAGATGCAGGCCGTTGGGCAGGGGCCGCTCGTCAAGGATCTTGCCGAGGGGCGAGGGAAGGGAGGCAACCTTTTGCAAGTCGCCTGCGATCCCGTCCAGCCGCTCCCGGTTCAGGAGGAGCCGGTCCCGGAGCGGGCTGCCGGGGTCCATTTCGGCCAGGTCTGCGGCATTGGCCGCGAGGAGCGATTCCGCTCCTTCCGTCAGGAGACGGGCCAGACGCAGGAGGACGGCGTTCCTTTGCGGCTCGCTCAGCCGCGGGATGGCAAGGGACGCTTTTCGCGTCTTCTCAAACAGGGATTGGCAGTTTTTCTCCATTACACCTCGCTTTTAGATAGGGGCTCGAATACGGTGTGAGGGGTCTCTTGCGGCGCCTGCAGGACGCCGGGTAGGATCTGGTCACGCCTGCCGTTGGCGATGATGACCCGGATGCCTTGGTTGGCCAGGTCCCTGGCCACCTTGCATTTGGAGGCCATGCCGCCCCGGCCGGAACGGCTCCGGCGGGCCGAAAGGTAGCCTTCCACTTCGTCTCCGGGCAGGACACGGGGGATGATGCGGGCCTCGGGGTCGTCGGGCGAGCGGTCGCAGAGCCCGTCCACGTTGGTCAGGATGACGAGGCTCTCGGCACCGGTCATCGCGGCGACCAGGCCGGACAGTTCGTCGTTGTCCGTGAACATCAGTTCCGTGATGCTGACCGTGTCGTTCTCGTTGACGATGGGGAGCACCCGGCTCTGGAGCATCACCTCGATGCAGTTTTTCTGGTTCTCATATTCCTGGCCGGCTTCGAAATTTTTCTTCATCGTCAAGACCTGTCCCACGGGGATCCCATATCCCTGGAACAGCTTGTAGTACAGGTCCATCAGGCGAACTTGGCCGATGGCCGAATACAACTGGCGCTGCTGGACGTCGCTGAGTTTTCCGTCTTCGCGGATGAGGCTGCGGCCGCAGGCTACGGCACCGCTGGTGACGAGCACCGGCTCGAAGCCATCCTGCCGGAGGGCGGCGATCTGGTCCACGATGGCGGAGACGCGGGTCGTGTCGAGGGAGCCGTCGGCGCGGGTCAGGACATTGCTGCCGACCTTGATGACGATGCGCTGCCGGCGGGGACGCCGGATGACGGTGAGGCCCTGGACGACGGCGTCGCTGAATCCGGCCTCCTCCATGGCCTGCAAACCCCTGAGGGTCAGCCCGCCGGGCGTGGTGACACGGTTGATCTCGCTTTCGGGATCGGATTCCCCTACTTGGATCAGGGCCGTGGCGCCGCGTACGGTCTGGCATACCGCCTCCAGCGCGGCTTCCGGCTCCATTCCCAGTTCGATGCCGCCTTTCTGTGCCGCGCTGAGGTAGCGGAAGGCATAGGCGATCCCGCAGGAGGCGAGGGAAGTGCCGGAGAGCATCTGTTCCAGGGGCACGACGGCGACGCGGCCGATGCGCCGGAAGACATCCACCACGCGCTCGGTCTGTGCCTCGCTGGCCGTGACGGAGGCGATGTAGGTCATGCTTTCGCCGATCCGGGCCGCCGTGTTGGGGATGGCGTAGACCCAGGCGGGCAAGGCTCCGTCCTTGTCGAACCATTCATTGAACTGGGCCGGCGGGATGCCGGGTGCGAGGGAGACAAGAATCTGGCGGCTGTAGTCCAGCGTGTCCTTGATTTCCTGCACGACCGCCCCCATCTGCCAGGGCTTGACGGCCAGGCAGACGATATCCGCGCCCTGTACCGCCTTGCGGTTGTCCGTGGAAGTCCGTATGCCGCAGGGGACATATCGTTCGAGGGAAGAGGTGTGCCGCGCCGTCACGGTGACTTGAGGGGCATCTTGGCTGCAGGCCAGGCCGATGGCCGTCGCGCCGCCGATATTCCCGGCACCGATGATTGTAATTCTCATTTCCATTAAATAAATATAGTAATCCGAAACTTATTCTGCATCTTGTCTATCGAAAGTTATTTGATTGACAGGCTCAATTCTTCTAAACTTGCCGAATTGCCATGTCAGCGTGACGATCAGGGATCGGCCGATTCGTTGTTCCAACTGGTTGCGGATTGCATCCCCTAAATTTAGAAGCTGTTTAAATTTGAGTAATAAATTTTGCTAATATTGTATGTAAAATAGTTGAAAATCAGTATCTTAATTGTAATATTTTCCGTAACTTTATGAGCACCAATCAATTAAAGTTTTGAGTCAATATCCAACTAACCTTACTGATAAACAGTGGCAAGTTACTGAAAATATCTTGGATCCACAACATCGTTGCTCCTGACCGTGGCATTGACGGCAACAAGAAGATCAAAGGGCGCAAGGAACACATTGTATTTGGT
>JAFUWZ010000057.1 GCA_017471045.1 Bacteroidales bacterium | reverse complement strand
GGTATTTTTTGTGAAAGTCCAAATATATTTTACGGTTTTTTCGGAAAAACCTAACTTTGTCCAAAATTTCGCAAAGTGGCGCAGACAGCTTCCAGACAGGTCCGCAGGGCGGTGAGCCGTGATATTCCGCGGCTGCTGGAGTTGTTTGCCCTGGCGCGGCAGACCATGCGCGCGGATGGCAACCTCTCGCAGTGGGCCGGAACCTATCCGGACGAAGAGGCCGTCCGCCGCGATCTCTCCCGCAAGGTGAGCTATGTGATTGAGGAGGAGGGGCGCGTGATCGGCACTTTCGCATTCATCCCGGGGGCAGAACCGACGTACCGGCGCATCTGGCGGGGCCGCTGGCTGGATCGCGAGACCCCCTACGCGACGATCCACCGGATCGCCGGTGATCCGGCGTACAAGCGGATATTCGACACCTGTCTGGACTGGTGCTGGGAGCGTATGCCCAACATCCGCATCGACACGCACCGGGACAATCATATCATGCAGTCGCTTCTCCTGAAGTCCGGGTTCAGCTGCTGCGGGATCATTTATCTGTCCGACGGGGCGGAGCGGCTGGCGTTCCAGCGGATCGCGGATGTCGAACGCCTGCGCAAGGATGCCAAGCTGGTCCTTCCGGCCCGCTGCGGTGCCTTGGCAGAGCGCTATGGCTTCTGTTTCAACCGGGTCTTCATCAAGCACAACCGGTCCAACTGGGGCAGTTGCTCATCCAAGCGCAACATCAATCTCAACCTCAACCTGGTGCGCCTGCCGGCCGAATTGCGCGACTATGTCATCCTGCATGAGTTGTGTCACCTGCAGGAGATGAACCACGGGCCTCGTTTCCACCAGATGCTGGAAGCCCTCTGCCTCGACCTGATGGGAGAGCGGATCCCCGACCGACCCCTCCACGGAGCCCTCTGCCGTCGTCTCCGCGCTTACGGCCTCGTGTGAGGATTTCGGCCCTTCCTCGGGGATGGATTGTTTCTGTTTTCGAAACTTTTTTGTATTTTTGTCGTATAAAACGAACTGAAGCGATATGGAATCCACTCCTGGACAGCCGCGCTTTGACCTGGCCGCCTATATGAGCGGCAGCATAGCCGGCATTATGAAAAAAGCCTATACCAGCGTCTTATCCAATCCCAGGGAAGCCCGCTTTGCCTACCGGATGCAGCGCCTGTTCAAGAAATCCGAGAAGCGGCGCGCCGAGATCAAGGAGAAGGAGGGGATCGATGTGCCGCCCTTCCTGATCAGCAGCATATCCACGACCTGCAACTTGCATTGCAAAGGCTGCTATGCCCGTTCGAACGGGATAGCCCGGGAAGACGGTCAGGCCGGGAAGGCCACCCTGTCCCCGGAGCAGTGGCAGCAGGTTTTTACCGAGGCCGCCGGGATGGGGATCAACTTCTCCCTGCTGGCCGGCGGTGAGCCGATGATGCGCAGGGACATCCTGGAAGCCGTCTCCAAGGTCGAAGACATGATTTTCCCGATCTTCACCAACGGGACCTTGATCGGACATATCTGGATGGACTTCTTCAAGGAACACCTCAACATGGTCCCGGTGATCAGCATCGAGGGTACGGCGCTCGGTACGGACGACCGGCGCGGCCAGGGCGTCTTCCGGCGGGCGATGCACGCGATGGATCTGCTGCAGGAAGCCAAGCTCTTTTTTGGGACCAGCATCACTGTCACGACCGAGAATTACCGTCTGGTCACCTCCCCGGATTTTATCCAGTCCCTGACCGGGAAAGGGTGCAAGATCATCTTCTATGTCGAATATGTCCCGACCGAGGCTGGGACGGAGCACCTTGCTTTCGGTGATGAACAGGTCGCCGAGATGGAGCAGCTGCTGGAGCAGCGGCGGGGCGCTTTCCCCGACGTGATCTTCCTCTCCTTCCCCGGAGACGAAAAGGAGCTTGGCGGCTGCCTGGCTTCCGGCCGCGGCTTTTTCCACATCGGTCCCGACGGGAGTGCGGAGCCTTGCCCGTTCTCGCCGTTTTCAGACGCCAACGTCACGCAGGTCGGTCTGCGGGGCGCCCTTCAATCCCCGTTGTTCCGCAAGATCCGGGATGCCCGGGCCCTGGGCTGGGACCACACGGGAGGTTGCACGCTCTTCGAGCATCGGGAAGAAATCGAACAAATGCTATCGATATGAGAACTGCGATCCGTTATTATTCCAAGTTCGGCCATTCCAAAGCGATGGCCGATGTCATCGGCGAAGTCTGCCAGGTCGGGGCCCAGCCCGTTTCCGTACCCCTTGCCGAGCCGGTCGACGTGCTGTTCCTGGGGGCCGGCATCTTCCTGGGCAAGGTCAATGCCAAGATAGGGGAGTTCATCCGTACACTCGATCCTTCACAGGTGGGCTGCGTCGTCTGTTTCGGCTCCAGCGCCATCGTGGACTCGCCGGTCCCGCTGCTGCGCAAAATGCTGGAAGAGCGGGGTATAAAGGTCTGCGACCAGTCCTTCTCCTGCCTGGGCTCGATGGGCCCGGTACACGCGGGACATCCCAACGCCGAAGACCTGGAGCTCCTGCGCAGTTTCGTTACGTCTCTGAAATAAGGGCTAGCGGACGAGCTCGAGATCTTTCTTGAGCATGACCTTGGGGTCCATCAGGGCCACCTTCTGGAACAGCAGCACCTGGTAGCCGAGGGAGAGGTACACCTTTTCCTCGTGCTTGCCTTTGCGCCACCAGCGGTAGAAGCCGACGGGATCGTTCTCAAAGGGGATTTTGGCCTTGATCCCGGCACTGTAGCCGGGATAATCGATGACCAGCTGCAGGCCCATGAACTTTTTATAATAATCAGGGTCGCTCTTGCGCAGTTTGCTGACCAGGGGGGCGAGGACTTCGATATTGTCCACGTGGAGCGTTTTCTCCCGGATGATCATCTTGTGGATGCGGACCGGATCCTCGTTGAGCCAGGCACCGACTTTCAGGGTCTTGGGTCCCTCCTCCGTTTCAAGCGTCAACTCGTCCGTCGAGAAATAGACTTTCTCCGGGTCGAGCGGGTATGAAACGTTTTCTGTCATAGGATGTGAATCTGCAAATCGAAGCAAAGATATTCAAAATTTCTGAAAAACTCCCTTTCTGATCGCATTTTTTCGTATTTTTAAAGGTTAAAATGTGCTTTTTAATGGCGCCGGTGGCATTTTCGACTGTCTTGATGAACTTTTCGGGCATCTATCCCGAGGAAGGTTTTCTCCCCGTCGGGGCGGATGTGCTGGACTGTTCCTCCCTGGAAGGAACGGAGTGCTATTGCGATGCCGGCGCCGCCGCGGAGATCCGCCGGCGCATGGCGCCTTACCCGCCGGAAGGCCTTCACTGGATCGATGGCGGCGACTATCATTATGTCAGCCTGCTGTGGATGGAGAAGATCCGCGAACCTTTCCTGCTGGCTCTCTTCGATCACCACAGCGACGATCAGCCTTCGGCTTTCGGCGGGGATCTGCTGAGCTGCGGCAACTGGGTCGCCGCGGCCCGGGAGCGGCTCCCGCTGCTTCGGGGGGCGATCTGGATCCGCGATGCGCGTCAGGTGGCGCTCCCGGCCGGTCTCCCGCTGTACCTGTCCATTGACAAGGACGTCCTTTCGCCGGATTACGCCCGGACCAACTGGGACCAGGGCGGGATGACGCTCCCGCAGCTGGAATGGATGATCCACCGGCTGGCTTCCCGCCACCGGATCCTGGGCATCGACGTGTGCGGCGGCTTGTCCCGGCCCAAGGGCGCCTGTGGAAAAGATGTGGAAATCAATCGGCGTACCGATGAAGAACTACAAGCTTTTTTCGTAACTTTACAAACTATTTGAAACCTGTTTAGACTAGAATGGAAGAGAATTTGCAGAAAACCTGTCTGTATGACAGTCATGTGGCCCTCGGGGCCCGTATGAGTCCTTTCGCCGGATTCATTATGCCGATCCAGTATTCCAATATCATCGCCGAGCACCAGGCCGTGCGCCGGCAGGTGGGCATGTTCGACGTCTCCCACATGGGAGAGATCTTCGTCTGCGGTCCGGATGCCGAGCGGTATGTCAACCATATCTTCACCAACGAGATCCGGGGCTTCGCGCCCGGCAAGGTCCTGTACGGGATGATGCTGTATCCTGACGGCGGCGTGGTCGATGACCTGCTGGTGTACCGCGAGGTCGAAGCGGACCATTTCCTGCTGGTCGTCAACGCGGCCAACATCGCCAAGGATTATCAGTGGATGCTGGACCAGGCGGCGGGCTTCGACGTGCAGGTCGACAACCAGTCCGAGGCCTGGGGGCAGATTGCCGTCCAGGGGCCGGAGGCGGAAAAGAAGGTGGTCGAGGTGCTGGGTGAGGCCCGGGCGGCCGGGGTCGGATTCTATGAGTTCTATGACAGCACCTGGAAGGGGTCACGGATGATCGTGAGCCGCACCGGCTATACGGGTGAAGACGGCTTCGAAATCTATACTTCCGTCGAGGGGACGCAGGAGATCTGGCAGCTCCTGCTGGACGCCGGCGTCACGCCGTGCGGCCTGGGATGCCGCGACACCCTGCGCTTCGAGGCCGGACTGCCGCTGTACGGCGACGAGCTGAGCGCCGAGATCACGCCGGTCGAGGCGGGTCTGGGCCTGTTCTGCAAGCTGGACAAGGACGAATTCATCGGCAAGGATGTGATCGCCCGCCAGAAGGCCGAGGGCACCCGGAAGAAGCTGGTCGGCATCGAGATCGCCGACCGGGCCGTCCCCCGTGCCGGTTATCCGGTCGAGCTGGAAGACGGGACACAGGTGGGCGTCGTCACGACGGGCTACCATTCCATTTCCTTGGACAAGAGCATCTGCTTCGCGCTGGTCAAGACGGAGTGTGCCGCCCTGGGTACGCCGCTGTGGATCCGCATCCGCAGCCGCGTCTTCCCCGGTCAAGTCGTCAAGAAGAGATTTTATCAGACAAACTATAAAAAATAGACTATGAGCAAGGTACAAGAAGGTTTGCTGTACAGCGAATCGCACGAGTGGGTCCGTGTCGAAGGCCCGAATGCGTTTGTGGGCATTTCCGATTTCGCCCAGGAAGAGATGGGCGACATCACTTATGTCGATCTGCCTGATCTGGACAATGTCCTGAAGGGCGAAGAGTTCGGTGCGCTGGAAAGCGTCAAGGCCTCCAGTGACCTGTACAGCCCGGTCACGGGGACCGTCAGCGAGCGCAACACGGATCTGGAAAATGCCCCCGAACTCCTGAACGAGGACCCTTACGGCAGCTGGATCATCCGCATCCATATGAGCAATCCGGCCGAACTGGACGAGTTGATGGACGCTGAGGCGTACGCGAAATTCATCGGGCAGTAGGGATGGCCGGTTTTGCTTACTTCTCCCATACGGAGGAAGACATCACCTTGATGTTGAAAAAGATAGGGGTTTCCTCCATGGACGACCTCTATTGCGATGTCCCTCCCGAGTTCTTCCATAAGGAGGAACTGAACCTTCCGGATGCGATGTCGGAGCAGCAGGTGCGCGCGTTTTTCGAGTCGCTTGCCGATGCGGATCCGAAACTAAAAGTTTTTGTCGGGGCCGGCGCCTACGACCATTACGTGCCCGCCGTCATCCCGTACATCACATCCCGCTCCGAATTCCTGACGGCTTATACGCCCTACCAGTGCGAAATCTCGCAGGGCACCCTGCGCTATATTTTCGAATACCAGTCGATGATCTGCGCCCTGACGGGCCTGGACGTGTCCAACGCGTCGGTCTATGACGGCCCGACGGCGGCGGCCGAAGCGATGCGCATGTGCATTGCCTCCACGCGCAAGAAATCCACCGTCCTGCTCTCGCGGACCCTGTTGCCGCACGTCATCGCCGTGGTCGAGACCTATGCCAGGTACGCCGGCATCCGGCTCGGCTATATCGAGGCCGAAGGCGGACGTACGGCCCTGTCGAGCCTGCTGGCCTTGCTGGCATCCGGCGAGGTCGCCGGTGCCATCGTCCCGTCGCTCAACCGTTATGGCCTCATCGAGGACCTGGGCGGCTTTGCGGACGCGCTCCACGGCGCAGGCGCCCTCCTGGTGGAGTATTGTGATCCGTCGGCCCTCGCCGTGCTGAAGACGCCTGCCGAATGGGGCGCCGACATCGCGGTCGGTGACGGACAGAGCCTGGGCATCCCGCTCAATTTCGGCGGTCCTTATGTCGGATTCATGGCCTGTACGAAAGCGCTGATGCGCAAACTGCCCGGACGCATCGTCGGGGAAACCCGTGACGCGCAGGGCCGTCGGGCCTTCGTCCTGACGCTTCAGGCCCGCGAGCAGCACATCCGTCGCGAAAAAGCGACGAGCAACATCTGCTCCAACGAGTCCCTGATGGCCCTCTGGGTGACGGTGTACCTGTCGCTGATGGGCCCCGAGGGGATGAAGGCGGTCAACGTCCAGTCTTCCGCCGGCGCGCATTACCTCTATGACCGGCTCCTGCAGACGGGCCGGTTCGAGCCCGTCTTCGACGCGCCCTTCCTGAAGGAGTTTGTCCTGAAGCCCCTTGTCGATGTCGGGCCTTGCAGCAGCGCCTCTGCCAGGCCGGATTCTTCGCCGCCTTGCAGACGGAGGAAGGTTATGTCAGTTTCTGTGTCACTGAAAAACACACCCGGGCGGAAATCGACGCCCTGGTCGCAGCCATCGAGGAGGTACGCGTATGAGATACTACGACAAGCTGATTTTCGAATGCTCGAAACCCGGCCGGACCGGGTATTCCCTTTCCGGCGAATGGAAAGACGCTTCACTCGGGCTGGACGCCTCCCTGCTGCGTGCGGATGCCCCTTTGCTGCCCCAAGTCAGCGAAGTGGATGTCGTCCGTCACTATACCAACCTGTCCCAGATGAATTTCGGCGTCGATACCGGATTCTACCCGCTGGGCAGCTGTACGATGAAGTACAATCCCAAGATCAACGAGGAACTGGCCGCCCTGCCCGCGTTCCAGGGCCTGCATCCGCTGCAGGACCCCGCGACCGTCAAGGGTGCCTGCGCCGTCCTGGAGTGGACGGACCGGCTTCTCGCCGAGATTACGGGGATGAAGCACTTCACCTTCAAGCCCTGCGCCGGTGCGCACGGCGAATTGACCGGCCTGATGATCCTGCGGGAATACCATCTCTCTCGGGGCGACCTGGCCCGGACCAAGATCATCGTCCCCGACAGCGCCCACGGCACCAATCCGGCCAGTGCGGCCGTCTGTGGGCTGGAGATCGTGGAGGTGAAATCCAACGCGGCCGGCCTGGTCGATGTAGAGGACCTGAAGCCCCTGCTCGGCCCGGACATCGCCGGCATCATGATGACCAATCCCAATACGCTCGGTCTCTTCGAGAAGGACATCAAGCAGATCGCGGCGCTGGTCCACGGATGCGGCGGCCTGCTCTACTATGACGGCGCCAACATGAACCCCCTCCTGGGCGCGGTACGTCCCGGGGACATGGGCTTCGACATCATGCACCTGAACCTGCACAAGACCTTCTCCACGCCCCACGGCGGCGGCGGTCCCGGCAGCGGCCCGGTCGGTGTCGCGGAGCGGCTGGTCCCGTTCCTCGGCGTCAATACCTCCGGTTTCCACGGCAATTTCGGCGTGATCGTGCGCTCCCTGGCCTATATCCTGATGCTCGGCAAGCAGAATGTGCGGCTGGCCGGGCGGCTGGCGACCCTCAATGCCAATTACATCAAGGAATGCCTGCGGGATGCGTACAAACTCCCGATCGACAGCGTGTGCAAGCACGAGTTCGTCTTTGACGGCTTGATCGACGACGGCGCCCGTGAGGGGAAGGCCGGCGCGACGACGCTCGATGTCGCCAAGCGCCTGCTGGACTTCGGCTTCCATGCTCCGACCATCTATTTCCCGCTCCTGTTCCACCAGGCGTTGATGATCGAGCCGACGGAGACCGAGTCGCTGGAGACCCTGGACGAATTCGTCGCCGTGATGCACAAGATCGCCCGGGAGGCGGCCGAGGATCCCGACATCCTCCACGCCGCCCCGCACAACGCCCCGATCTCCCGCCCGGACGAAACGACGGCCGCCCGCAATCCCATCCTGAAGATTCAAGATGAGAATTAGGCTCCTTCCCTTTCTTCTTCCCTTGCTGCTCCTGCCCGTCGCGTGCGGTCGGGGGCAGCAGGCGGTGGAAGAGGAGCCTTTGCCGGAGCTCCCTCGCCTCGGATTCTTTGCGGATTCGCTGCTGGTCGAGGAGTGGAGTGTCCAGCCAGGCGAGACCTTCACGGGGCTTTTTACCCGCATCGGGATGACTTCGGATGAATCGTTCCGCCTCGCGCAGGCCTGCGATTCGGTCTTCGACGTACGCAGGCTCCGGGCCGGCAACGGTCTGGAGGTGTATTTCGACAGCCTGGGCCATGAGGTGAAATATGTCGTTTACAACAACGACCGCATCCACCAGACCGTCTTCAAGTGCTTCGATTCCCTGGCGGTCTGGACCTCCGGGAAGGAGGTGGAATATGAGCGGAAGTATGCCGACGTGAAAATCTCATCCTCCCTCTGGAACGATATGACCTGTGCCGGCGCCTCTCCGTTGCTGATCTTGAAGTTGTCGGACATCTATGCGTGGACCGTCGATTTCTTCGGCCTGCACGAAGGGGACCGTTTCCGCATGTTGTATGGTCAGACTCTCTGCGAGGATGAAATCATCTCGGTCGATACGGTGTATTACGCCGTCTTCGAGCGGGAAGGCCGCCAGGTCCCGGCGATCCTTTTCGATCAGGGCGACGGCGGCAACCAGTATTGGAATGCCGAGGGACAGAGCCTGAAGAAAGCGTTCCTGAAGGCGCCCCTGCAGTTTACCCGGATCAGTTCCGGCTTCTCCTATGCGCGCAAGCATCCCGTGACCGGCAAGATCCGTCCGCACACGGCGATCGACTATGCGGCACCGGCCGGTACGCCCGTGATGAGCATCGGCGACGGCACGGTCCTGAGCGCCGGCTGGGCCGGAGGTGGCGGCAATACGGTGAAGATTCGGCACAACGCCTCCTATGTGACGTCCTACATGCATCTGAGCCGCTATGCCAAGGGCCTCAAGGCCGGACAGCACGTGCACCAGGGCCAGGTGATCGGCTATGTCGGCGCCACGGGAACGGCGACGGGTCCCCATCTGGATTTCCGGGTCTATAAGGACGGGACGGCCATCAATCCCCTGAAGATGGAGTCTCCCTCGGCCGATCCGATCCGGCCGGAAAACCTGCCCGCGCTCGACTCCGTGCGCCGGGTCTATGAAGCGATGGCGCTCGATCTGGGCGCCGGATCCCGTTGACTGCATGGATCCCGTCGCCATCTTTCGTTCGCCCTTCGGCGGCAAGTTCGGCATCCCGCGCCAGAGCGGCCTGGCAGAGGATGTGCCGGGTGAAGTCCATCTGGTGGGGGAGTACCGCCAGCCGGATGCGCTGCGCGGGGTAGAAGACTTCGACTACATCTGGCTGATCTGGGGCTTTTCCGCCAACGGGACGGCGCCGGGCAGTCCCTGGAAAGCAACGGTACGCCCGCCGCGTCTGGGCGGCAATCAGCGCCTGGGCGTCTTTGCGACGCGCTCACCCTTCCGGCCCAATCCGCTGGGCCTGTCGTCCGTGCGCCTGGAGCGGGTGGATGTGGAGAAAATGATCCTTTACGTGCGGGGCGCCGACCTGATGGATGGAACGCCCATCTACGACATCAAACCCTATCTGGCCTATACGGATGCGCATCCAGGGGCGAAAGGCGGCTTTACGGATACCACGTCCTGGCGGGAACTGACGGTTGTGGTCCCGGATGCGTACGCCGGCGCTTTCCAACCTGAGG
Source organism: Bacteroidales bacterium (assembly GCA_017471045.1). GTDB lineage: Bacteria > Bacteroidota > Bacteroidia > Bacteroidales > UBA932 > Cryptobacteroides. The sequence continues at coordinate 49,868 of JAFUWZ010000057.1, read as the reverse complement.
AGTGGCTCTCCTTGAGACAGGTCCTTGCGCTCGATCCCAGGCCCCGCTACCAGGACGATCCGGACAAAGAATACGGCCTGACGTTCGCAGGCCGTAATGTCCGATTCCGCGTCGGGGATGGCGTACTGACCGTGACGGCTGTGGACTAGGTTGCTGCTGGTGCAGGACCGGCGGGTAGAAAACGGAGGGACGGGGACGACAGGCAGATCCTCGTTGCTGGCTGTCAGCATCGGGCCTGAGAGCGCAAATCCGCAAGTCTCAGACACGGGCCATCGTCCAGTCGCAGGGGCATCAGAAGCAGAACTTGATCCCGAGGCCTATATTGCCGAAAAAGATCCGGGGCTGGGGGAGTACGTTGACGAAGGGACGGTAATCCAGCGAAAAGGCGAGCGGCAGGCTGTACAGTTTATATTCCAAGCCGAACACGCCGACGGCACCCAGGTTGATCTGACCGTAGTTCTCACTGTTCTCTTTTTTCATCGTTGCCGCACCCACATGGGCCCCAAGCCCGTAATACAGCAGAAATCCATCGTCAATGATGGGAACATTCCATTCATAGAGAAGAGATAATACGCTGGCACGTATCATGTTGTCTCTTCCATATTGATAATTGTAAGTAAACTCCAGGCCGTTGTAGTCGCTCAGGATATGCTTGAGCGTCACGCCCGAATCGTTGACGCCGCCGCGGACGCCGATGGCCCAGTTGTAGTCCTGCGCCCTGAGGCCGATGCAGGCCAGGCTGAGCAGGATAAGGATCAGATACTTTTTCATGGTATAGGACTGTTGATTTGTTTCAGATTTTACAAAGATAGTGATTTTGTACAATAATCAGCCGTCGAGCGCGCGCAAATCCACCCTGTCGTCCACGCGGCCTGCAGATTGAACCCGCCGGTGACCGCATCAATGTCCAGGACTTCGCCGGCAAAGAACAGGCCAGTGTGTGTTTTGGCCTCCAGCGTATGCGGGTGGATAGCATCCAGGGACACGCCGCCACAGGTGACGAACTCTTCCTTGAAGGCGGCCCGCCCCGTGGTTTCATAAACATCGTTGGTCAGCGTGCTGATGAGCCGGTTGAGACCCTTGCCGCCGAACTCTCCCCAACGGATGTCGGGACGGGCCCCGCTGCGCTCCAGCAAGTAAGACCAGAGGCGGGCGCTCAGCCCGGGCAGGGGCGTGTTGGCGGCGAGTTTCCGGCTTTGTCCGCCGGTCAGCCGCTGCAATCCGTCGCGGACCTCCTGCTCGTTGGCCCCGGTCCAGTTGACGGCGACGGGGCAGCCGTATCCGCAGTCTGCCAGGTATCTGGCGGCGTAGGAAGAGAGACGCAGCGTGGCCGGACCGCCGATGCCCCAGTCCGTGAGAAGCAGGGGCCCGGAAGCCTTGAACCCGGTCCCCGGGATGGACAGGACCGCATCGGGCGCGACGGTGCCCATCAGGGCCTTGAGTCCGGAATCGGACAGCCGGAGCGTGAACAGGGAGGGGACCGGGGGCACGGTTGCCAAGTCCAGGGGATCGAGGAAGGACAGGCCGCTGCGCCGGGGGCTACCGCCTGTCGTGACGATGACGGCGTCGGCAGGGAAGGTTTCGCCGCTCCCGGTCCGGAGTTCATAGCGTCCCTCCGGCAGTACGGGCCGGATGGAGAGGACGCGCCGCCGGCAGAGGAGGGAGATATCCAGGCGCCGGAGGGCCCGCTCCAGGGCCTGGACGACCTGTCGGGCGTCACCGGAGGCCGGGAAGATCCGGCCACCCTCCTCTTCGGTCAGCCGGACGCCCTCTTCTTCGAACCAGCGCATCGTTTCCGCTGCGCCAAACTGCCGCAGGGCCCGTTTCATCAGGCGTTCTCCGCGCGGATAAACCCACTTCAGGTCGGTGACCTCCTCGAAGGTGTTGGTCAGGTTGCACCGGCCTCCGCCGGTCAGGGCGAGTTTGGCCATGGGGGCGGCCCCGGCCTCCAGGATCCGGACGTCCGAGCCCGGCATCCGGCGCTTGGCCTCGATGGCGGCCAGGCATCCGGCGGCGCCGGCTCCGACGATGGCGATGGTCTTTTGGGCTTGTGTCACAAGCCAAATGTAGAAAAAAGTTTGATTTTAAAAAAGTTTACAATAGAAAGGCGGCAGCCCTTTCTTCTAAAAAATTATAAATATGCGGGCGGGTTTGCTTGGATCCTGCAAGAAAAAATGCGCAATCGGTGCAGATTGTTTTCTTTTCGGCTCGTCGGCGGGTCAGGAGAATCTTTTGAATTATTGAAAACTTTTATAAATTTGCACCTTTGTGTATTGTCCCTAAACGGGATATTGTATCCTTACGGCAGCAACTATTATTTATTTAAATACATTCTTATGAAAAAAGCATTCAAATGGATGATCCTTGCGGCATCGCTGACGGCGGTCGCTGCAGTCGGATGTGTCAAGTCGAGCGACCTTGACGAAGTCAACGGCCGCATCGATGGCCTCGAAAAGCGTGTGGTCACGCTCGAGGAACAGGTCAAACAGCTCAACGAGGTCGATGTCCCCGGGCTGGCGTCTCTTGTGAGAGGTCTCCAGGGCAACATTACCGTAGCCTCTGTCGTCGAAACCGACGAGGGCTACGTCATCAACTTCTCGGACGGTACGACCGCAACGATCAAGAATGGTGTGGACGGCAAGGCCGTGAACGGATATGACGGCGTTACGATCCTTTCCATCGAGGAGTCCGAAGAGGGTTATCTGATCACTTTCTCCGACGGGCAGAAAGTTTTTCTGAAGCACGGCAAGAGCGGTATCGACGCCCAGAAGATCGGCATCAAGCCTGTCGATGGCGTTTATTACTGGACGATTGACGGTGAGGTCCTGACCGATGACGAGGGCAACCCGATCCCGGTCAGCGGCGTGGACGGCGAGGACGGCACGACGCCAAAGGTCAGCATTACGCTGGAAGACGGCATCTATGTCTGGACGGTCAACGGCGCGGTCCTCAAGGACGACGAAGGCCATTCCATCCCGGTGGCCGGCAAGGACGGAAAGGATGGTGTCACGCCGCAGTTCGGCATCCTCGACGGGCACTGGGTCGTGTCCTATGACAACGGCGAGACTTGGAAGACCTTGGGCCTGACCAGCGACACGGATTACAGCGCCTACATTGATCCTGACAAAGAGACGGATGACTATATCGTCCTCGTGGTCGGCGCGACGGAGGTCCAGATCCCCAAGGAGAAGGCTTTCACCCTGACCTTTACGACGATCGAGAACAACGGTGTCAAGGCCGGTGAGACGGTTTCGTTCCCTTACACCATCTCCGGTGTCAATGCTTCCGACGAGACGGATGTCGATGTCATCGGCATCATCGGTGACTGGACGGCAGAAGTAGTCCCCACGGACAACGCTTCCGGTGTCCTCAAAGTCACGGCGACCGAGAATGTGGCTGCCAAGGTGACCGTCTATGCGGCCAACCACAAGGGCAAGACTGACATCCGCACCCTGAAGTTCGAGGAAGGTGTCCTCGAGGCAATCATCGAAACGCACGACATCGACTGGGAGGGCGGTGAGCTCGACCTCGCGGTCAAGACCAACGTCTCTTACCATATTTTCATCCCCGCTGCGGCTGAGGATTGGATCACCGTCTCGCCCGAGACCAGGGTCCGTACCGACAATTATACGATCCAAGTCGCGAAGAACGAGACCGGCTCCTATCGTCAGACGACCCTCCAGGTGCTCGACGCCAAGGGCAACTCCGTCAAGGATATCGAGATCCTGCAGTATGCCAACCCGGATGCCGCGACGGATCTTGCTTCCGTGGTCGCCCTGCCGGATGACAAGGCGGTCAGTCTCAAGGGCGTGACCGTCGTTGCCGCATCCAAGCAGAGCACGATCGTCACCGACGGCGAGGCCTTCAGCTATGTCGCCGGTTATGCCGGTGAGGCGGGCAAGGTCATCAACGTGACCGGAACGAAGAAGACCGACGGATTCGGACTCGGCTATGTCGAGGCCGGCGAAGTCACGGTCGACGCCGAGGCGCAGGCCGTGCAGGTCAGCACCAAGGAGCACTATCTCTATTATGGCATGGGCCAGAATGACTTTGATTATTTCTATACCTCCTACAACGGCGTCGTCGCCGAGCAGGACGGTGTCTATTACCTCGCCGGACTTGAAAAACCCCAGCAGTTCGTGGTGGAAGATCCGGTCCAGGATCTGAGCGCCCTCGTGGGCCGGCTGGTCGCACTCAGCGGCTGGGTGAAGACGGTTGACTTCGAGAAAGATGTCAAGGAAGACATCCACATCGTCCTGACGGACATCCACGCCGTATCCTTCTCGCAGGAGACAGGTTGGGAACTGTACTATGGCGGTCCCAATTCCGGCAACGCGAGCTATCCCGAGGTCATCGGCAACAACGTTGCCAGTCCGGTCGAAGGCAATTATTATACCTTGTCTGTCTATGCTGCCGCTGCTCTCTCCCAGTATGAGAGTATGAGTGACTTCCTGCTGTCGTCCTTGACTTCCCTTTCCGACGATGTGCTCTATTACATTACGCTCTACCATCAGTATTATGGTGACAGTTATGACGATGCGTTCGCTTATCTTGCACATGTCGAATCAGCCTACGAGTCCTTCAGGGAGTTCCCTTACGGGCAGTATGTCATCGTGGCGGCCGGCGTGGACGCGGAAGGCCGCTTGAGCGGTAAGTTCAATTATTCTGTTTTTGAGAAGAAAGACCCTTCGGTTTTTGCGAAGTACGAGGATTTCCTCGGCGAGTGGAAACTGGGCTCCGATATCGTCACAATCGAAGAAAAAGTAAATGGTGAAACCTATTCCATTTCCGGACTTCCGGGTTACGATGGCAACAATTATCCTGCAGTCGAGGGTGTATATGATGCCGAAGCTGGCAAGTTTACTGTTTCGGATCAGGCGCTGAGAGATTTTACAAATGCCAATTATGGCGCTTGCAAACGAATCTTCCAGGGTGTCTTTACCTCGGGGAATGAATATGGTTATTACTGGTTCAACAGCAGCCGTTACAATGATGAACCGACGGTGATCTTTACCGCTGCTCTCCAGGATGATGGCTCGGTCAATCTTGAAGCCGGATCTTGCCCTTACGGGACTTATTCCGGTTTCAGATATGCTTGGGTGATCGTCAATGAAGCGAATCCCAATTATCGGGCTGGAAACTGGTTATCGACCACTGCGCTCCCCAACCAGTTGACAAAAGTAGCGGTTGATATGGATTCGTACAACAGTTGGATCGGTTCCTGGCAGTTCGGTGACCAGACGTGGACGATTGCTCCCAAAGTGGAAGGCAAGACTTATTCTGTCACCGGCATTGCCGGCATCTCCGATCTTCCCATCGAGGCTCAATTCAACGCGGCTACCAGCGCTTTTGAACTCTACGAGCAAGAGGATATAGCCACAGTTAATCTTACCCTTGAACAGGGAGCTGATCCCGTTCCGGCTGTCGTATGCCTTTTCGGAGACATTCTGTTTAACGGACAGTATTACTATTGGGGAGGTGGATCCAAACTCGCGACGGCTGTTTTATCGGCCAGCAATACTGCCACGCTGACTCCGGAGCCGTGCAGCACGTATGGCGATTTTGTCGGATTCACTTACTACGGCGTTGTCGGGAGTTCTGTCTATAACTTGACCGACAGGGTCACGCTGCCGCGGGAGGTCCGTTCTGCTTCCGGTTCTTCCGTCAAGACGAGTTCCCTTGTCAGCGACATGTTCAGCCGCGGCCTGGTCCTCGACGGTCTCAAAGTTTCTTCAGATGTCCAGGAAAAAGCCGTCTTTCAGCAGTATAATGCTCCGGCAGAGGCTCAGCCTGTCCGGAATACCCGCGGCGCCTTTGACAAGGCACGTAAGTTTTAGGCGGAAGCCCGAGTCAAATAGAATCATTGCTTATGAATAAACTGAGATATATTCTCACGCTGCTTGCGCTCGCTCTCTCGGCGTGGGTCGCGATTGCCCAGAACCGGACGGTGAAGGGCAACGTGACCTTCGCCGCGGACGGGACGCCGGTCGTGGGCTGCTTCGTGTCCGTCGAGGGCACGAAGATCGGCGGCGTCACCGACCTGGACGGAAACTTCGAGATTCCGGGCGTCCCTGCAAGTGCCAAGTATGTGGTCGCGTCCTTCGTGGGCGCGAAGGAGGCCCGTGTCGCGATCACTCCCGTCATGAAGATCGTCCTCGAGGATGACGCTGAACTGCTGGAGGGTGCGATCGCGACCGGTATGTACACGGTAGACCGCCGGATGAACACCGGCTCCGCCGTGAAGGTCGATGCCAAGGAGGCCAACATCAGCGGCATGGCGGATATTTCCCGCTCCCTGGAAGGCCGCGCGGCCGGTGTTTCCGTCCAGAACGTGTCCGGTACTTTCGGCACGGCGCCGAAGATCCGCGTCCGTGGCGCTACCTCCATCTATGGTTCCTCCAAACCCTTGTGGGTTGTGGACGGCGTCATCATGGAGGATGTCGTGGACGTCAGCGCGGACGATCTCTCGTCCGGTGACGCCAACACCCTGATTTCCTCGGCCATCGCCGGCCTGAACTCGGATGACATCGAGTCTTTCGACATCCTGAAGGACGGTTCCGCTACTTCCATTTACGGCGCGCGCGCCATGGCGGGCGTTATCGTCGTCACGACCAAGAAAGGTGTCAGCGGTTCCAGCAAAATCAACTATACCGGTGAATACACCTACCGTCTCAAGCCCAGTTACAACACCTTCAACATCATGAACTCCCAGGATCAGATGGAAATCTACCAGGAGCTCCAAGAGAAGGGTTACCTGAACTATGCCGAGACGGCCAATGCCAGCAACAGCGGTATCTACGGCAAGATGTACCAGCTGATCACCGAATACAGCGCGTCCGATGGTACGTTCGGTCTGGCCAATACGGAGGCTGCGCGCAACGCTTACCTGCGTGCCGCCGAATTCCGCAATACCGATTGGTTTGACGTCTTGTTCAACCATTCGCTGCAGCACAATCATTCGGTCAGCATGTCCGGCGGTTCCGGCAAGGGCTCTTACTATGCTTCCATATCCGCCCTGGCCGATCCGGGTTGGACCAAGCAGAGTTCCGTGGCCCGTTATACCGGCAACTTGAACATGACGTACAAACTCTCCGAGAAGTTGTCGTTCAACATGATCAGCAACGCTTCCTACCGTAAGCAGCGTGCTCCCGGTACCATCAACAGCGAGATGGATGTCGTGTCCGGCGAGGTGAAGCGTGATTTCGACATCAACCCTTATTCTTACGCGCTCAACACTTCCCGCGCGTTGGATCCGGATGAGTTCTATACCCGTAATTATTCGAAGTTCAATATCCTGCACGAATTGGACAACAACTACATTGACCTCAATGTCAATGATCTCCGTGTGCAGGGTGAGCTCAAGTACAAGCCGGTCTCCCATCTGGAACTGAGTGCGTTGGCCGCCTACAAGGCGACCTCCACCTCCCAGGAGCACTACATCAAGGACGACGCCAACCAGGCACTCGCTTATCGTGAGATGTCCACGGCCTCCATCCGGGATGCCAACCCCTTCCTGTATACCGATCCCGAGAACCCGTATGCCCTCCCTGTGACGGTCCTGCCGGCCGGCGGTATTTATGAGCGTTCCGACAACAATATGAACAGTTGGGACATTCGCGCCACTGCCAACTACAACAACACGTTCCTGACGGATCACATCGTCAATCTGTTTGCCGGTGCAGAAGTCAACAACATCGACCGCCACAGCATCTGGTTCCGTGGCTGGGGTATGCAGTACGATTTTGGCGAGATCGCCAATTATGACTGGCGCGTGTTCAAGCAAGGATCGGAAGAGAATACCCAGTATTTTACGATAACCAACACCAGCAGCCGCAGTACGGCTTTCTTTGCCAACGGGACCTACTCGTATCAAGGAAAGTACACGCTCAACGGGACGTTCCGCTACGAAGGCACGAATGGCTTGGGCAAGGCCCGTACCGCCCGCTGGCTGCCTACATGGAACGTCGCGGGCGCCTGGAACATGCACGAAGAGGATTGGATGAAGTCCCTGTATCCTACGGTCACCCATCTCAGTCTCAAGGCTTCGTATTCCCTGACGGGCGACCGTCCGAGCGTGTCCAATGCGCAGGTCGTGATCGGCTCCTACAATCCCTGGCGACCTTTTGCTGACGACAAGGAGTCGGCCCTTTATATTTCAAGCCTGCCTAACCCGTCCCTGACGTATGAAAAGAAGCATGAGCTGAATCTGGGTCTGGAAGCCGGTTTCTTTGACAACCGGATCAACTTTGCCTTTGACTGGTACAAGCGTGACAACTACGATCTGATCGGTCCAGTTTCGACCATGTTCGGCACCCCGCGGGGCAACGTAGCCTCGATGTCCTCCGATGGCTTCGAGATCTCCTTGACGACCAAGAACATCCAGGCCAGGAACTTCTCCTGGACGACCAACTTCATCTATTCGCACACGCACAACGTGGTGACGCAGTTGGAGAGCAACGTCCGTGCCTTTGACTTGATTGCCGGTACGGGATTTGCCTTCGAGGGTTATCCTGTCCGCAGCCTGTTCTCCTATCAGTTTACGGGTTTGAATGAAGAAGGCCTTCCGACCTTCATCAGCGAAGCGGGTGTGCCTACCGTTTCCGGTGTCTATTTCCAGGAGCGGGATGCCGACCTGCTGAAGGAGAATCTGGTCTATTCCGGCAGCGTCGATCCGACGGATGTCGGTTCGCTGGGCAACATCTTTACCTGGGGTGGGGTCAAGCTCAACGTGTATCTGACCTATTCTTTCGGCAACGTGATCCGCCTGGATCCCGTGTTCCGGAGCACGTATGACGATCTCAATTCCATGCCCCGCGAGTTCAAGAACCGCTGGACCGTGCCTGGAGATGAGGCGAAGACCGATATCCCGGTCATCGCAAGCTATTGGCAGAACCGGATCCATTCCAATTCCGGCTCCTACCTGAGTTATGCCTACAACGCCTATAACTACTCGGATGCCCGTATCGCACGGGGTGATTTCATCCGCCTGAAGGAACTGTCCCTCAGCTATGATTTCCCCAAGCGCACCGCCGAAGCCCTCAAGTTGGGCAGCCTCGGTGTCAAGGTTCAGGCGACCAACCTCTTCCTCCTCTATGCCGACAAGAAGCTCAACGGACAGGATCCGGAGTTCTACAACACCGGTGGTGTCGCCGTGCCTCTTGCCAAGCAGTTCACCTTCACGCTTCGTATGGGACTTTAATGAAAGGGAGGAATGAATATGTTTAATATGAATCGTTTATTCAAGGCGTTCTTCGCCGTTATCGCCCTTGTGGCGTTTTCCTCTTGTGACAAGTTCCTGGACAAGATGCCGGACAACCGGGCCGAGGTCAGCTCCCAGGAAAAAGTCCGCGCTCTCTTAGCTTCCGCTTACTCGACCGGTACGTACCTGTTCTTCAGTGAGTATATGTCTGACAATGTTGACAATCTGGGCGACGACAATCCCGGTACCAACCGTTTCGTGGACCAGTGTTATACCTGGACAGACGTGACGGAGACGGACAATGACAGTCCGAAGTATTTCTGGGAAGGTGGTTATGATGCCATCAACCATGCCAACTATGCGATCTATGCGATCCAGCAACTCGCCGGTTGCGAAGACGAACTGTCACTGAAGGCCGTCGAAGAAGCTGGTTTGACCGCTGAGTTGGCCGAGGCCCTGCTCTGCCGGGCTTTCCACCATTTCCTGCTGGTCAATTTCTTCAGCCTGAACTACAATTCCAACACCAGTGACAAGGACCTGGGCATTCCTTACATTGAAGAGATCTCCCAGGAACTGAATCCCCATTATGATCGGGGGACGGTGTCGGAAGTTTATGAGAAGATCGCAACGGATCTGGAGATCGCGCTCCGTTATGTCAGCGACGAATATTACCAGATTCCGAAGTATCATTTCAATGTGAAGGCGGCCTATGCGTTTGCCTCCCGGTTCTATCTCTTCTATGAGAAATGGGACCTGGCGGCCGAGTATGCCACCAAGTGCCTGGGCTCCCAGCCGGGGCAGGTGCTCCGCAATTGGAAGTACCGCAATGGCCTGGAGCGGGACCGTGAGGTGAAATCCAACGATTTCATCAAGTCCTCCTATGACGCCAACCTGTTGTTGATGACGGCTTATACGGCTTTCGGCTGGTATATGGCCTATCCTGGTATCACCAAGTATTCGCACAGTTCGTACCTGTGCTTTACGGAAGGTGCTTACGCTGCGCATGCATGGGGCAACACGCAGACGGGCTGGCGCTACATCCGTCCCTGGTATTGGGATGGTCCCGAGTGGTATAGCGGCAGTAATTTTGACCAGATTGTGTATTTCAAGATCCCGTATCTGTTTGAATATACCGATCCGGTTGCCCGTACCGGTTATGCCCATGCGGTCTATCCGGTCTTGACGACTGACGAGACCCTGCTCAACCGGGCCGAGGCCTATGTGATGATGGGCCGATATGATGAAGCGGCGGAAGACCTCAATACCTGGGCGCACAATATTATTGATCCCCAGTACTTCAGTTTCGCCCTGACGCCGGAGTATATTCAGGAGTTCTTCTCCAAGATTGATTATTGGACACCCGAGAAGCCGACGATCAAAAAGAAACTTAATCCTGCTTTCCCGATCGGGACGGACAATGATTTGCGTGAGTGCATGCTCCAATGTGTGCTCAATTTCAAGCGGCTGGAGAATATGGCCCAAGGTCTTCGCTGGCTGGACATCAAGCGCTATGGCATTGAGATCTATCGCCGTACGCTGGAGCCGGATTCCAGCGCAGGCCAGTATGATGCCGGATTCAAGGTCATGAACGGCCGGGTGGACAGCCTCATGGTCAATGACCCCCGCCGGGCGATGCAGATCCCTCCGGACATCATCTCAGCCGGCATCGAACCCAATCCCCGTTAATATTAAAGCCGAACGATATGAAAAAGTATATATATAGTCTTTCCATCGGTTTGATGCTGTTTTGCATGGCATCCTGCCAACGTGACCGGATCGAGTCCGAGAGCGTCATCAAGGATTCCGTTGTGGAGATGAACGATTTCGATCGTTGGCTCGAGGTCAACTTCCTCAAGCCCTATAACATCGATTTCGTGTATCGTTATGCGCTCAATGAGTCCGATATGGGGTACTATACGGTCCCGGCCGACTATGAGTCGTCCATCATCTACGCGCACCTGGTGAAATATCTCTGCATCGACTCCTACGACGAAATCGCCGGCGTCGCTTTCACGCGGAGTTATTTCCCGAAGATGTTCTTTCTCATCGGGACCTGGGAGTACCGTAACAACGGCAGTATCGTCCTCGGTACGGCCGAAGCCGGCAAGAAGATCATGCTTTCCGGTGTCAATTTCCTGCCGGACGTGCTGGAGCAGATGGAGGGAGCGGAATTGGATGCGTATCTCAACAAGTATTACATCAAGACCATCCATCATGAGTTTACGCATATCCTGAACCAGACGAAGGTCTTTTCCGATGCGTTCAAGCAGATCACTTCTACAACGTATGTTGCAGACGCCTGTTTCGACACGGATCAGTATTGGCGCGGACGGGGTTATATTACGGATTATGCCCAGTCAGAACCGCGTGAGGATTTTGCCGAGTTGCTGTCCGAGTACGTGACACACGATGCGGCCTGGTGGGAGGAGCAGATCAAGGCGGCGGCCGACGAAACGGCTGAAGTCCGGAAGACCACTCCTTCTGCGGCGGAAGGTGACAAGTTGATCCAGTCCAAGATCGACATTGTCCGTGACTACATGCAGACTTCCTGGTCGATAGACATTGATGAGCTTCGGGACATTATCAATCGGCGTACGGCCGATGTGGTCGCCGGCAAGGTGGATCTCAATACGGTAAAAATTTTATAGGGGGGCTGGCTATGAAAATGAATAAGTTTTGCTTTGCATTGATTCTTTCCGCTTGGGTTCTGCTGCCTTCGTGCCAGCAACTGGAACCGGATGTGTTTGACAAGCCCTCCTCGGCGCGTCTTTCGGATTTCCTGGAGGAAGTCCGCACAGCCCTGTCTTCTGAACAGCAGGGGTGGACGTTGGACTATTTTCCGAGTTCCCAATATGCAGGGGTCACTTTCGTCCTGAACTTTACAGACCAGAAAGTGACGGCCAGCCTGGAGACCGATCCTGCTACAAAGGTGACGTCGACGTATGCGTTGAAGACCGACAATGGCCCGGTTCTCTCGTTTGATACTTACAACAAAGTGTTGCATGCGTATGCAACTCCCAATAGCAGCCAGTATCAGGCGATGGGTGGCGATTTTGAGTTTGAAATCCGCTCGTTTGACAAGGAGGCCAGGGAAATCGTCATGATCGGTAAGCGTTCCCGCAACACCTGCACGCTCCGTCCGTTGACCCAGTCTGCCGAGGAGTATTTTGCGGCGGTCAAGAGATATGAGAACAGTCTCACGGTGGCTGCCTTCGAAGGCAGCATCGGAGACAGCCTCGTTGTCGGATTTATCGACGATGCGACCCGTACCATCAGCATCTCTCCCAAGGACGATGAGTCCCAGAGCGTAGATGTCCGTTATGTCGTTACCGACAAGGCTTTGCGTCTGATGACTCCGCTGACCTACAACGGTGTTGAGTTCAAGGAGTTTGTCGTCGATTCTGCAACCGAGACTGTCTCCGGGGCAGACTGTTCTTTCCACAAGATCATCCCGAAGGGCTACCTTTCCTTCGACCAGCTGCTGGGCCAATACAATCTTTCTTACAACGGCGGTACTTTTACCGTTACATTGGAAGATGACGGGACTGGCAAGGGCTTTAACCTGGCGGGTCTGTCGTCCGCATGGAAACTGCCGGTCCGCTATCACTCCGGTCGCGGTCGTTTAGCGTTCAATGTCCAGCAGATCGGTGCATCCAGTACCCATACCTATTGGTTCTGTGCATTGGATGCCAGCGCGAACCAGTTCTCATGGAGTGAGAATTGCGGCATGTACAGCGAGGTGGATGATGAGTTCAAGCCCGACTTTACCCTGTCGTTTGTCGATGATGGGAAGTATGATGGCGGTGATGAGTGGACCGGCTGGGTTTCGTTCTACGTGACTGCATTCAGCGGCTCACCTTCGAGCGATACGTATGACTATGAGAGCCTGCCCAGTTCGTGGAACTTCGCAGACGGACAAAGTTATCTCCAAGGGCCGATCACCATTCAGAAGATTGTAGAATAAGCGATTATGATGAAAAAGATATTTCCTATTTTCCTTGCAGCAGCCACCGTCCTGGCCTTTGGAGCATGCGATATCATTCCGCAGCCCGACAATGAACCGGACGGATCGCAGTATGCGGCTGCCCCTGCATTGAAGATCACCTCCAAGAATGTCGTGTTTAACCCTCAGGGCGGGACCGGCTACATCGTGGCGGATGCCTCCGGCAACCTGACCGCGTATGCGGACCGTCCCTGGATTACGGTGACCGTTTCCGGCAACCGGGTGGACCTGGCGGTCTCTCCCAACGAGACGCTGCAGTCCCGTTATGCAACGGTCACGCTGAAGTCCGGTTCGGAACAGGCTGAGATTATCGCCCATCAGTTCGGCGTCAAGTCCGATCTTGTGTGGGAAGAGAGCTACCGCATCCCCTTTGAGGGGACGACGCTTTCCCTCCCTTACGAAGAGCCCGGTACAGTCTGGGTCGAGATCGAGGGTACGAAGTGGATCCATGCCGACGTGATCGAGGGTGCGGTGCAATATACCTTCGACCGAAGCCTCTACAACTATGAGCGTACCGGCTCCACGACGGTCACCATCGGTGACTGGGTCCGGTCGGTCACCTTTGTCCAGGAGCCCAATCCGGACGGATTCAATCCGGGTGATGAGGAGCCGCACGAGTTTGTCCTGCAGCCGGCCTGGACGCCTGTCTATGTGGAACCGGTCGATAATGAACAGACTTTCAGCACGGTCGGTGTCGATGTCGAAGATCCGGCCGCTGCCGGCAAGTTCTTCATCCAGGTGGTCCCGCAGAGTGAGTTTACCGCCGCCGGCGGCGACCATCAGCTGATGCTGAACCGCAATGCTGCAGCGTGGCTTTCCGCTTCGCCGGTCCTCTACCGCGCCACTTCCCGGCTGGAGATCGACAAACTGGGCAACGGCAACTACCTGCTCTATGCCATCGGCGTCGGTCCGGATGGCGCCTTGTCGTATGATTATGCCGTCACCACCTTCAAGGTGACCGTTGTCCTGTCTCCTTATGAGAAGTTCCTGGGTACTTGGTCTGTGATGCGCGGTGCTTACGAAGATACCTGGACGGTCGCCGAGAAAGTTCCCGGTGTGAGCTATACCGTTACCGGTCTGGAAGGCGGATCCGCGGCTTTCATGGGCGAGTACGAGCTGGATGGTGTCTTCAATGCAGATGACAACACCTTCTCGTTGCGTACCAAGGCGAATCTGGGTGAGTACACCTTCACCAATAGCGGCACGGAGCATACGGTCCAAATGCGGTTCAATGGCTTGATTGAATACAACGGCTCGTCGGATGTGTCTGTCGGCGGTGATTACGTAGCCTGCGTGGCTGCCCTGACCGGCGACGGTCGGATGACTGTGACGGCCGGTCCGTCCCTGCGGCTTCAGGGCGCGGACGGAGAGTATCCGTTGACCGGTATGCGCTTCAACGGTATCGAAGGCAATTCCGCCTGGTCCTTTGACAATTCTACGCCGTATCGCTTCCCGTTCACTGCCACACAGTTGACGCAGGGCGGAGGCTCGGGCGGCGGGAATGATCCTGGTGATGATCCCGGCTCCAGTGGCTATGAAAAGTGGCTAGGGACCTGGACGGTTGCAGGCGTCGATCTGACCGTCAGCCAGAAGGTCTCCGGTCAGACCTACACGGTGTCCGGACTGGAAGGCTATGATTTCGAAACGCGGTATGTGGATGGCAAGATGGAGTTTTTCTATCAGGTTATCGCCACTTCCGGTTCCCGGGAACTGTGCCTGTTCGGCATTGATGATGACGGTCAAGGCTATGTTGTCGATGGCGATCCTGCGAAGGACGGCTTGCTGGCTACAGCGACACTCGATGCAGCCGGGAAGAGTGCCAATCTGGTCGGCGCAGAGTATGATGCGGTCTATGGTGGTACGTCTTATCACGAGCGGATTGTCACCATTCGGTTGCTCGCTTATGATTCAGCGGAAGATGGATTCTATTATGCCTCCCAGAACCCAGTGGAGATCGATCTGCCCGCTACGATGACCAAGGCATCTTCTTCTTCCGTCAAGGCGATCCGTACGGCTTGCTACGACATGCATAAAGGCGAGTTCATCCCTTTGTACAAAACCTTCCAGAGCGGTCCTGCCGTTCCGTACAAACGCAGATAAGATTTGAACCCAAAGATTTTTCCTTTTCTGGTCCTGCTGACGGCTCTGCTCTCGTGTGTTCGGGAGACGCCCGAAGTCATTGAGACAGAGCCGCAGGCCGGATCGGATGTGCAAACGGTTGAAGCACCTTCCTTTGTGAAGGTGCTTTTCAGCGAGGAGATGATCGGCTTGATCGAGGAGGACCTGTCCCGCGGACAGTTGCGTACCCGCTCGGAAGGCCTTAACGATCTCACCTCCGAACTGGGGGTCGAGTCCATGGAACGGCTGTTCCCCTTCGCGCGGGAGTATGAACCGCGTACCCGCAAGGAGGGGCTGCACCGTTGGTACAAGGTTCGCTATGCGCAGGATGTGCCCGTGACGCGTGCAACGCGCGCGTTTGAGGCGCTTCCCGGTGTGGAGCAGGTCGAAGTGCCCATCAAGGCTTCGCTGGCTACCAACGACCGGAACTGGGGAGACCAATGGGCGCTCAACAATGTCCGTTTCCCCGGTTATGACATTAATGCCCAGCTCGTCTGGGAGAACTATACGGCCGGCAACCCGGATGTCATCGTTGCCGTCGTGGACGGCGGCATCGATCTGACCCACCCCGACCTGGCTTGGAACTGCCTGTCTTCCGGGCATAAGAATTATGTCCGGGGAGCGGACGGGATCGTCGGGCACGACCACGGCACTCACGTCGCCGGTACCATAGCGGCCGTGAGCAACAACGGCATCGGCATCGCCGGCGTGGCCGGCGGCGATTATGCCCGGGGCAAACGGGGCGTGAGCCTGCTCTCCCAGCAGTGTTTCTATACCGTCGGATCCGGACAGAATGCCTCTGACCGGAGCGGGGATTTCGAGACGGCCCTCAAGGAGGCTGCCGATAAGGGGGCCTTGATCGCATCCAACAGCTGGGGCTATAACTTCGACGAAAACGATGACGGGCAGATCACGGGCAGCGAGTTGGCTTCGGCACGCTCGGCCCATGAGAATGTCCAGTATTATTCGATCGCCCGCGCCATTGATTATTTCGTCAAATACGCGGGCTGCGACAATGACGGCAACCAGCTGCCCGGCTCTCTGATGAAGGGCGGTTTGGTTGTCTTCGCGGCCGGCAACGAGAATATCCCTTACGGTGCACCGTCCAATTATGAGCCGTGCATCGCCGTCGGCGCTACGACCATGAACGGCTCGAAGGCGAGTTTCTCGAATTACGGCGACTGGGTGGACATATGCGCTCCCGGGTCCAGCATCATCAGCACCTATCCCGGCGGCAGCTTTGTGTCCTTTTCCGGTACGTCGATGGCCTGTCCCCATGTATCGGGCGTCGCGGCGCTGATCGTGTCTTTCTTCGGCGGACAGGGCTTCACGGTCGATCAGTTGAAGTCCCGCTTGTTGGAAGGAGCGCGCGACATCGGGCTGTCGACCGGTGCCCGCCCGATCGGCTCCTTCGTGGACGCCTACGGCTCTTTCGTGGCCGGCGACAGCCGGGTCCCCGATCCTGTGACGGACTTCACCGTGGTCCCGATGGGACATAACGTCCGCTTCGTCTTCGATGGAGGCGGGGGAGCCTACGGCTATATGGCGCTTGCCGCCCGCTCGGAGGAAGCCTTGTTGAAGACCAGCCTCACTCAGCTGGACGGGGGGATCGAGGCCAGCCACCTGATCATCGCCGATTCCGAAGCGCCGGTCGAACCCCGGACGATCACCATGTTGTCCCTGGAGCCGGATACGGACTACTATGTCTCGGTGGTGGCCTACAGCTATGGACGCCGCTATTCGGATCTGGCCCCGATCCGGAAGATCCATACCGGGACCAACGGCAAACCCGTGATCTCGACCGAAGAGGGCGTGTCGTTCGTTTTCCGCCAGTATGAGAGCGTGGACATTCCCTTCACCCTGACGGATCCGGACATGGATACGCTGCGCGTGGACTTCCAGACCAACGGCCGGGCTACGCTCCGGGAGGAGGAGGATGGCCGCTGGCATTTCCATCTGGCCTGCCAGGCTGTGCGGGCTCCGGCTTCTTTCCAGGCGACCGTGGTCGTTACGGACCGCTACGGAGCCCAGGCGCTGCGCAGTTTCAACTATTCGGTGCTGGAGAACGTCGCTCCAGTCCTGTCGGACCCCTTCGCTCCCGTCCTCCTCACCGGGGCCGGGGAGCAGGCCGACGTGGCCCTTCCGCCCCATTTCCTGGATGAAGACGGGGAGCCCCTGGACTTTCGGGTCAACAGCTTGAATACCACGTTGCTGTCCGCTGAACTGGTGGACGGCCAGACGCTGCGGATCACCGCCAAGGACCTCGGCCTGGGCTCGGTCCGGGTCTCCGCATCCGACGCCATGGGCGAATCGGTGCGGGGCGACGTGTCCGTGCTGGTGCGCCCCTCCGGGGAGCAGGTGACGGTCCTGGAAGGGGCGTCCTTCTCCGACAAGTTGACGGTGCTGGGGGCCGATACGCCCGCTCCGACGCTCCTGCGTCTGGTCGGCACGTCCGGCGTCATCGCTGCCGAGGTCCGGGGCAACTACAGCGCCTTTGAGCCCATCGTGCTGGACACGCGCGGTCTCTCTCCTGGGCTGTACACCTTGTATGTCGATATCGCCGGGTCGGTCACGCGCCGGACGCTGGTCAAAAAATGAACGAGATGACGAAATTTCCAATCTGTGTGTGGATGTCCGGTCTTGTGGCTGCGCTGTTTCTGGCCGGACCGCTTCGTGCCCAGACGACCGAGGCCATGGGCGGACTGCGCATCGAGCGCAATCCCGCCTTGCTCGGGATGGCGGGCGCCGGCACTTCTTCGACCTCCGTCAACATGGCCTATGCCGCCCTGGGCAATCCCGCTGCTTCGGCCCAGGTCCACAAGACGATTGAGGCGGGTGTTTCCTACGCCACCTGGGCGCCGCAATATGCTGCCGGCAAGACGCTTTCCGTCGGTGTGACCGGCCGTCCGGCAGAGGATCTGTCGCTCTCTGTCGCGTTGTCCCGTCAGGGATTCGGGACGCTGGATTCCGATACGGAGGCCGGCTTCGCCCCGTCCGACCTGCTGTTCGGCGCCGGGGTTGGTTATGCGCTCGGCGAGTCCTTTTCCCTCGGTGCTTCGCTTGTGTATATGAAGCAGGCCTTGCTGTCTGATTACAGCCTTTCGGCCTTGGCCGTCAATGCCTTGGCCCAGTATCGCTTCGCCGGACTGAACGTTGCGGCCGGTCTGGTCAACCTGGGCGGGAAGGTCAAGTCCGATGGCGGATCGTCCTACGCGCTGCCGACTTCGGTCAAACTGGCGGCCGACTACACGCTCTCCTTCGGGAAAGCCGACCTTCAATTTGCGCTGGACGGGGATTATTTCTTCAGTGGCAACTATGCCGTCGCGGCCGGCCTCAACCTGGGAATCGGCGGGATCGGATTCCTGCGGGGGGGCTACCGTTTCGCGTCCGCGCAGGCGGTCATTCCCTCCTTCCTGGCATTGGGCGGCGGGCTTACCTTCAAGGGAGTGACGCTGGATCTGGCCTATCTGACGGCCTCCGACGTGCTTTCCGGTACCTGGATGGCCGGTATTGGCTACCGTTTCTGATCCGGGCTCCGGTCCGGGCTTCTTGTCGGGCTCGTCTCCTTCCCCAGGGAAGCGATGGCGAGCCCGACAACTGTCAGGGCCGCGTTGATCAGCAGCAGTTCATAGCCGATCCCGAAACCGAACCAGCGCTGCGCGTTCAGCGAGAGCACCAGGCACAGCAGGGGAGCGCAGACACAGATCCAGGGGACCCTGCGGTCCCGGGGCTGCCGGCGGCTGAACAGTCCGTAAGCATACAAGCCCAGCAGGGGCCCATAGGTATAGCTGGCCACGACATAGACGGCATTGATGACGCTGCCGTTGCCGATGGCGCGGAACGCGTAGATCAAGACGGCCATGATGAGGCAGACGGCGGCGTGGACCCGGTGGCGTGTGCGCGTGAGCTGCGCCTCGCCGCCCCGGCGGTCGGCTCCCAGCAGGTCCACCGTGACGGTGGTCGTCAGCGCCGTGACGGCCGATCCCGCGCTGCTGAAGGCCGCGCTGACCAGCCCGACGACGAAGATGACCGACAAGGCGAGCGGAAGGTAGCGGGCCCCCGAGACCGGATCGGTCCCGGTCGCCAGGACGGGGTAGAGCTCGTCGGGCTTGAGCCCGTGCAGATGTCCGGCGACGTCGCAGAGGCCGACATGGGAGCCGTACCGGTAGAGCAGTACGCCCAGGCACAGGAAGAGCAGGTTGATGGGCACGAAACTGAACCCGTAGCTCAGGACATTTTTCTGTGCGGCGCGCAGGTTCTTGCAGGACAGGTTTTTCTGCATCATGTCCTGGTCCAGCCCGGTCATGGCGATCGTCGTGAATGTACCGGCCAGGAATTGTTTCCAAAAATACTTTTTGTCCGTGGGATCGTCGAAGAACCAGATCCGGGACATGGGGCTGTCGGATACGGCCGTGACGAGGCCCCGGAAGTCGTACCCGAGGGCCTGGCAGACGAAAACGATGCTCAGGATGACGGCGCCGACCATGCACAGGGTCTGTACCATGTCCACCCAGACCAAGGTCTTGACGCCGCCCCGGAAGGTATAGAGCCAGACCACCAGCATCGTCACAAGGATGTTGACGAGGAATGGAATGCCCAGCGGGCCGAAGAGGATCACCTGCAGCACGATGGCCGTCAGGTACATCCGTACGCCGCATCCCAGGAACTTGGAGAGCAGGAAGAAGGCCGATCCGGTGCGGCGGCTTCGGGGCCCGAAACGCTCGGAGAGATATCCATAGATACTGAACGACGCGAGCCGGTAGTACAGGGGCAGCAGGATGAAGGCGATGGCGATGTATCCGGCAAAGAAGCCGAATACCATCTGCATGTAGGACATTTGTGTGGCGGCGACTTGTCCCGGGACGGAGATGAAGGTGACGCCGGAAATGGACGTGCCGACCATCGAGATGGCAACAACGGGCCAGGGCGACTTCCGGTCCCCGGTGAAAAAGGCGCTGTTGCTTTCTTTTCTTTCCGTCCTCATATTCTCAGTATCCGGCGGCAAAGATATTCAAAAAATTGCTATCTTTGAAATTGACCGAAAGCGCGCCGTATGCCGATACTCGAGAAAATCGTCGTCCAGAACTATCGCAACATCGAACTCCAGGAGCTGGCGTTCTCGCCCAATGTGAATTGCATCTGGGGCAACAACGGGGAGGGGAAGACCAATCTGATGGATGCCATCTACTACCTCTCCATGACGAAAAGTGCCTTTTCGGCCGTGGACCGTTTCAACTTCCGCTACGGGAGTGGCAGCTTTTCCCTTGCCGGAACCTACGCCATGCCGACGGGCCTGCAGGCGCGTTTCTCCATCCAGGTCTCGTCCGGCGGGGAGAAGAAACTGCGCCGGGATGACAAGCCTTACCCGAAGATTTCCGACCACATCGGCGTCCTTCCGGTCGTGATGGTTTCCCCCTCGGACACTTCCCTGGTCAGTGAGTCCGGCGACGAACGCCGCAAGTTCGTCAATTCGGTGCTTTCTCAGCTTGACCGCGAGTATCTGTACTCGATGCAGCAGTATAACCGTCTCCTGCTCCAGCGCAACCGTCTGCTGAAGGACGGGATGGCGGATGAAGGGCTCCTCGACGCCTTCGATGCGCGCCTCTCCGCCTTGGCCGGCCCCCTGTACGAGCGCCGGGCCGCTTTCGTGCAGCAGCTGTCCCCGGCGGTGCAGGAATACTACGTGCGGGTTTCCGGCGGGCGGGAGCAGGTCTCCATCCGCTACCGTTCCGACCTGGCGAAGCGGGACCTGGCCGCGCTGCTGGCCCAGTCCCGCGAGAAGGACCGGATGCTCAGATTTACCTCCATCGGTTTGCAGCGGGACGATTTCCTCTTCGAGATGGACGGCTATCCCATCCGCAAGTGCGGCTCCCAGGGCCAGCAGAAGTCCTTCCTCGTCTCCTTGAAGTTAGCCCAGTACGAAATCATGAAGGAGAAGTACGGCTATCCGCCCATGCTGCTGCTGGACGACTTGTTTGACAAGCTGGACATGAACCGCGTGTCGAACCTGTTGAAAATGGTGGCCGGCAACGATTTCGGCCAGATTTTCCTGACGGATACGGACAAGGCCCGGGTCCACGGGATCGTCGATGAGATCACGCAGGACGGCGCCTATTTCGACACGGCTTCGGGCGTGTTTACCAGACAGTGAGAAGATGTTCAGAAGGACCTCAGTCATCAGCAGGAAAGAGCCCGTCGCGATGGACGAGCTGGTGCAGTTGTTCATCAAGTCGATGAAACTCTCCGCCGGCCTGAATACGCGCCGCATTTTCGAGGCCTGGGACCAGGCCTCCGGTGCGTCGCGCTACACCTTGCGCCGTTATTTCCGGGACGGGAAGCTGTACGTCACGCTCAGCTCCTCGATGGTGCGCAACCAGCTCGGGTTCCAGAAAGAGGCTCTGAAAGACCGGATCAACGAGATCTTGCGCGGGGACGAACTGTTCGTCAAGGATGACCCGCTCGTGAACCATGTCGAAGAATTGATCTTGAAATGAAATTTGTCGTTGACAAGACCATCCCTTTTATCGAACATCTCTTCGAACCCTATGCCGAAGTGGTCTATCTCGAAGGGAAGGATATCTCGTTCGAAAACGTCCGGGATGCCGATGCGCTGGTGATCCGGACCCGCACGAAATGCAATGCCGCCCTGCTGGAGGGATCCTCCGTACGGATGATCTCCACGGCCAGCATCGGTTCCGACCATATCGACCACGATTACTGCAACGAGCACGGCATCCATTTCTCCACGGCTTCCGGCTGCAACGCGACCGGTGTGATGAACTACGTTTTCGCGGCCTTGTACGGCATCGCCGCGCGCAAATCCATCGACCTGGCGGGCAAGACGCTCGGGATCGTAGGCGTGGGGAATACCGGCTCCCGGGTGGCTGCCATGGCCCGCCACATCGGGCTGCGGGTGCTGCTCTGCGATCCGCCGCGTGCCCTGGCCGAGGGCCCCGATGCCTTTTGCTCCCTGCCGGAGCTCCTCTCCGAGGCTGATGTCGTGACCCTGCATGTCCCGCTCTCCGATACGACGCGCCGGATGGCCGACGATGCCTTTTTCTCGGCGATGAAGCCCGGCTCCCTGTTTATCAATACGTCCCGCGGGGAGGTGGTGGACGAGCCGGCACTGATCCGGGCTATTCCCGACAGGGGAGCCGTGATCATCGATACCTGGAACAACGAGCCGTACGTCAACCAAGATTTGGTGCAGATGGTCGATATCGCTACGCCGCACATCGCCGGCTACTCTTATCAGGGCAAACAGAACGGTACGGCGCTGGCAGTCCGGGCCATCGCCCGTTTCTTCGGCATCGAGGCCTTGTATGAGTTCTTCCCCGAGACTCCGCTTGCGGAACTGGAAGCCATCAAACTGAATCTGAAGGGGATGTCCCAGGGGCAGATCGCGTCGATCCTCTCGTACAATTATCCGATTTTTTCAGACGATTTCATGTTCCGGATGAATCCCGCCGGCTTTGAGAATCTTCGTCTCAACTACAGCTATCGGCGGGAATTCTATGTCGAATAACCCATCTACAGACAATATGAAAACGAAAATCGCAGCTCAGGTCGAGCGCTTCAAGAAAGGTTTTCCCTGGTTGGAGATTGTCTCTCCGGCGACTCCGGAGCGGGGTATTTGTGTCCTGTCCGAAGAAGAGGCGGAGCGGTCCGCTGCTTATGAACCCGCTTTTCCCGTGCGGGGACGCTGCAAATTCGTGCCTGCCTCCGGGGCGGCTTCCCGGATGTTCAAGGATATCTTTAGCGGTTACGAGGCCCTGAAAAATGGCGCGGACGTCGATCCTCAGTCGGCCCTTGCGCGCCTGGCGGCTTCGATCGACCACTTTGCCTTCTGGTCCGAGGACCTGTTCGGCCTGGCGGCCGTCGATTCACCCCAGTTCCGCCGACTTGTGGCGGAGAAGGTGCTGACGGACGCGGGACTGGGCTACGGCTCCAAGCCGAAAGGCGTCATCCGGTTTCATCGCTATCCGGACGGCGAGTGCCGTACCGCCTTCGCCGAACATCTGGTGGAAGGCCAGGCCTATATGCGAGACGAGGACGGCTCCGTCCACCTGACGGTGACCATCTCGCCGGAGCACCGTCCCCTTTTCGAGGCTGTGCTCTCCGAGGTCCGCGAGGCCTGCGAAGCCAAATATGGCGTACGGTATGACATTCGTTTCACCTGTCAGGATCCCGGGACGAATACGGTGGCCGTGGATCTGGACAACAAGCCCTTCCTGAAAGAGGACGGCACGGTCCTGATGCGGCCCGCCGGCCACGGCGCCCTGATCCACAACCTGGACGAGGTGCAGGAAGAACTGATCTCCATCAAGAACATCGACAATGTCTCCAATGAGCGTTTCCTGCCGCTGACGTCGCGCTGGAAGCGGGCCCTGATGGGCAAATGCCTGGAACTCCGGGACCGGATCTATATGTACTTGAATGAGTTGGACATGGTGACGCTGTCAGGGATCCGGGGCTATGAGCCTTTCCCGTATGTGCCGGCCTACAGCGCCCCCCGGGAAGATGTCTGCGCGACGCCGGAATGCCAGGCGCTCTGCCGGGAGATCGAAGATTTCATGGCCCGCGAACTGTGCCTTGACATGCCTGTCGCGAAGGACTGCCGTTCCCGGGTGGAGGCGATCCGTGCCAAGCTCAACCGCCCGATCCGCGTCTGCGGCATGGTGCGCAACGAAGGCCAGCCCGGCGGGGGACCGTTCCTGATCAAGGAAGAGGATGGCTCCACCTCGCTCCAGATCCTCGAAAGCGTCCAGATCAATCCGGACGATCTGGCTGCCTTGGCGGCTTTGCAGGCGGCCACGCATTTCAATCCGGTGGATATCATCTGCTGTGTTTACGATTATAAGGGTGCTAAGTTCCACCTGCCCGATTTCGTGGACGAGGAGACCGGCTTCATCAGCCATAAGAGCTGGCAGGGCCGTGAACTCAAGGCCCTGGAACTCCCGGGCCTCTGGAACGGCTCCATGAGCCGCTGGAACACCCTTTTCGTCGAGGTCCCCGCCGAAACTTTCAGCCCTGTCAAGGTCGTCCTCGACCTCCTGAAGGCGCCGCATCAGCCTGCCTGAAAGGGTCTTTCCGTCAAGCGAGGGGGCTCTGGTGGGCCCGGAAGGGAGCGCGCCCTAGCGGATGCCGTAGCGGCGCAGGATGCGCTTGATGGGCTTTTCGATGCTGCGGGACCAGAGGTAGTAGCCGTAGTCGGAGGGGTGGGTCCCGTCCACGGTCCATTCGTGGGATCCGTCGGAGGCGCAGGGCTGGATATAATAGACGTCCGGGTCCTGGGCCATCGCGATCTTCATCACGCTGTCGGCGACGGCTTTCTTTTCCAATTCGCGCTCACGGGCGACCGTGTCGAAATTGCCGTTTTCGCGGCGGATGGTCCGCTGGAAGATAATCGGGACGCCGGGATGTGCGGCACGGACCTTCTCCAGGAAGGGGAAGAAGTTGCGGCGGATCGACTCGGGAGAACCGTTGGAGAACTGGTCGAAGACAAAGGCGTCGGCCTCCACGGCGGCGAATACGTCCGCGTAGTGGGGCTGGAGCCGGCCGTTGCCGCCGCAGCCGAGGGGCAGGACGTGCAGGCCCGTATGGCGCTCGAATTGCGCCGGGTAACTCATGCCGGGGCGGCTGGTGCTGCTGCCGTGCGTGAAACTGGATCCGCTGAAGACGATGCTGTGGCGGAAGGGATTCTCCAGGGACTCCAGGGTGCTTCCGGCGGCGACGCCCAATTCACAGCTATACAGTTCCGTGTGGATCGGAAGATACAGCAGGCATTCGCGCATTGATCCGTCCATGTCCCGTACCAGGGTGCCCGGATCGCTTTCCTGTCCCGGCTTGAACGCGACATCGCCGGCCCAGATCCAATGTTTCCCTTCGCGGATGTACAGGTCGAATCCGGCCGAGGCGATCGTCGTCGTCGAGATGCCCAGGTAGGAGGGCCGGCGCTGGATCCGCAGGTTGATGAACGGGGAGTCCGTCCGGAAAGCGACGGCCAATCCGGCCCCGCAACGTACCTGATTGCTTTCCGTGGTTGAGAAACCTTTGAATCGCGCCGTATCCACCCGCCAATACGGGTTGGACGTCTCCATCAGCTTACCGACCAGGGTCAGGCCGCTGGCTTCTACATAGCGCGTGGGGGTGCTTTCCTGGGCGGACAAGAGCAGGGAGGCGGAGAGCAAAAAGGCGGTACAAAACACTCGGAAAAGCATGGTCAGATATGATTAGTCCTGCAAAATAAGAGAAAATTCGTATATTCGCAAATTATGTCGCAAAGCAAGGATATACTGCTTGGATACATCCGGGAGGGCAAGCACCTCTCGGACCGGCAGCGCGTATCCCTGACCCTGCTCCTCTGCGGCCCGGCCATCCTGGCCCAGCTGGCTTCGGTCCTGCTGCAGTTCATCGATGCGTCGATGGTCGGCAGCCTGGGTGCCGGCCCTTCGGCCTCGATCGGCCTGGTCTCGACTTCGACCTGGCTCTGCGGCGGATTCTGCATGGCGATCGGACAGGGCTTTTCCGTACAGGTCGCACACCGGATCGGTTCGGGCGATTTCGCGCGGGCGCGCCGGGTCCTGCGCCAGGGCCTGCTGGTCGTCACGCTCTTTGCCTTGCTCCTGTCGGTGGCCGCCTCTTTCCTTGCGGGGCCGCTTCCGCGCTGGCTTGGCGGAGAGTCTGGGATACGGGCGGATGCGTCCGCGTATTTCCGCATCTATGCGGCTTTCCTGCCGATGATGCAACTGGGCTATTTCTGCAGTACGATGCTGATGTGCAGCGGGGAGATGAAACTGCCCAGCATCCTCAACATCCTGATGTGCGTGCTGGACATCATCTTCAACTTCCTGCTGATCTTCCCGACGCGCCCGATGCACCTGCTCGGGATGGACCTGACTGTCCCCGGGGCGGGCATGGGCGTGCGGGGCGCGGCACTGGGCACCGGTATCGCGGAGACCATCACGGCCTGCCTGATGCTCTATTTCCTGCTGGTACGCAACAAGGACCTGGCGATCGTGGGCGAGCGTGGTTCTTTCCTGCCGACCCGGGAGGTCGTGGGCAAGGCGGCGGATATTACCTGGCCCATGTGGATCCGGAACCTGGTCATGCAAGGCGCGCAGGTGATGAGTACGCTGATCGTGGCGCCATTGGGTGCTGTTGCGATCGCCGCCAATTCCTTTGCCATCATCGCCGAGAGTTTCTGCTACATGCCCGGATACGGCATGGGCGACGCCGCGACGACGCTGGTCGGGCAGAGCCTCGGCGCCGGCCGCAAGGACCTGGCCAAGAGTTTCTCGCGTATCACCCTCTACCTGGGGGTCGGCATGATGGTCTCTCTGGCCGTGGTGATGTTCATCCTGGCCGAGAAGATCATGGGCCTGCTGAGCGTTGATCCCGAGGTCGTCGCCCTGGGCGCCCGCTGCTTGCGGCTGGAGGCCTTTGCGGAAGCGGGCTACGCAGCTTCGATCGTCGCGCACGGGGCCTGCGTGGGGGCCGGTGACACGAAAGTGCCGACCGCCCTCAATCTCATCAGCGTCTGGGCCGTGTGGATCGCCCTGGCCCTGGTCCTGACCCCGCACTACGGGCTGATGGGCTACTGGATCGCCATGTTCGTGGAATTGAACGTGCGCGGCGCCCTCTTCGTCTGTCGGATCCGCGGGGACAAGTGGCTGAAAACGAAATTGACTACACAAGAAATATGAAACTGATCAAGAATCAAGCATTCGGCGGCGAAAGGCCGCTCTATTGCGAGAAGGACCTGCGCCTTGAGGGCGTGGTCATCCATGCCGGCGAGTCCGGCTTGAAGGAAACATCCGGGATTGAGGCGGTCGGCTGCCGTTTCGAAGGCAAATATCCGCTCTGGTGCTGCAACGACTTCACCGTGCGGGACAGCGTCTTCACCGTAGGCGCCCGGGCGGGCATCTGGTACTCGCAGAACATGGTGATGGAGGATTGCGTCGTGGATGCGCCCAAGATGTTCCGCGAGATGGATGGGATGACCCTGCGCCGCGTGATCATCGATGCCGCGTCGGAGACGTTCTGGCACTGCCGGGGCGGCCTGCTGGAAGACGTGCGCGCGCTGCGGGCCGATTACATCTTCATGCACTGCAGTGGCTTGAAGATCAAGAACCTGAACCTTCAGGGCAACTATTCCTTCCAGTGGTCGCGGGACATCGAGATCCGGGATTCCGACCTGAATACGAAGGACGCTTTATGGGAGACGGACAACGTCACGGTCTATGATTCCCGCATCAACGGCGAGTTCCTGGGCTGGTATTCCCGGAACCTGCACCTCATCCGTTGCCATATCGGCGGTAGCCAGCCGCTCTGCTATGCGACCGGCCTCGTCCTGGAGGACTGCACCTTCGACCCGGACGCCGACCTGTCCTTCGAGTATTCCGACGTACAGGCCACCGTGCGCGGGCATGTGACATCGATCAAGAACCCGCGTTCCGGCTTCATCCGGGTCGGCAGCTACGGCGAACTGATCCTCGACGGCAACATCAAGGCGCCGGCCTCCTGCGAGGTGACGGCCGGTTACGGGGAATAAGCCATGCCGTACGATTTTGATGCCGTCCCTCGCCGGCGGGGGAGCGGGTCCTATAAGTGGGACGCGGAGCTCCCTGAGGGCGTCGTCCTCAGTCCGGAGCAGCGCGAGCGGGTCATCCCGCTCTGGGTGGCCGACATGGACTTCCCAGCCGCACCGTTCATCCTGGAGGCGCTGCGGCGTCGCTGCGACCACGGCGTGTTCGGTTACACGAAGGTCCAGGACAGCTATTACGAGGCTGTCATCCGCTGGTTCGGCCGACGGCACAGCCTTCGGCTGGAGCGGGACTGGATCCAATATACCAGCGGCGTGGTCCCGGCGCTTTCGGCCGTCATCAAGGCGCTCGCCGCACCCGGCGAAGGGGTGATCCTCCAGACGCCCGTGTACAACTGTTTTTTCTCTTCCGTGCGCAACAACGGCTGCCGCCTGGTGGACGTACCGCTGCTGCGGCGGGGGAGCGGAACGGGCCGTTTCACCTACGCGTTTGATTTCGAGGGCCTGGAAAAGGCCTGCGCCGAGCCATCCAACCGCCTCCTGCTGCTGTGCAACCCCCACAATCCGGCCGGCAGGGTCTGGACGGCGGAGGAACTGGCGCAGGTGGGGGAGATCGCCCGCCGGCACGATGTCATCGTCGTTACCGACGAGATCCACTGCGAGATCGTCCGTCCCGGATTGAAATTTGTGCCTTTTGCGGCCGTGAACGAGGCGAATCTCCACGGCTCCGTCACGCTCTGCTCGCCCTCCAAAAGTTTCAATATCGCCGGCCTCCAGATCGCCAATATCCTCAGCGACCGGCCGGAGTGGCGCGAACGGATCGACCGGGCGATCAACATCAATGAGGTGTGCGACATCAATCCTTTCGGCCCCGTGGCCTTGGAAGCCGCCTATACGGCGGAAGGAGAGCGCTGGCTGGAGGCCTTGAACGAACGGGTCTCGGCGCATTTCGACCTGCTGTCGGAGCGCTTCCGGCGCGATTTCCCTTCGCTGCCGGTCTGCGAACTGGAGGGGACTTACCTGGCCTGGATCGACGTTTCTTCCATGGGCCTTTCTTCCACCCGCCTGGAAGCCGAGCTGCTGCGCGGCGAGCAAGTCTGGGTCAATGCCGGATCGATGTACGGATCGGAAGGATTCATCCGGATCAACCTGGCCTGCCCGACTGCCCTGTTGTGCGAAGGCCTGGACCGCGTCGCCGCCGGCCTGAAACGGCGGATGCAATCCCTTTGAAAAAAGATGATGGTCAAGATATACAGCCTGGCTTCCGGGCTTCATGCGGAAGCGATGTCGCAGACGGCCCGGGATCCTTTCATCCGGGAAGTGACGGCGGCCCTGAAAGAGGCCGATCCTTCCGTCGAAGTCGTCCTTCGCGCGCCCGGGACGGCCCGCTACTTCCTGACGGATTCGATCGGTAACCACCATATTGTCATTCCCGGCCATCATGCCGGGGAACTGTGACCTTGCGTATGGCAGACAATTATTTGGAGAAGAAGTTTGAGGAGTTTTACAGCGGCCGGAGACCGGCTGTCAAGCACCCGGGTATTTCATTGGATGCGCTGCTCACACGTACGCGCAGTTGCCGGGGCTATCAGAAAGACTACAAGGTGCATCGGCTTCAACTGGAGCGGATCGCCGGGGTCTGCTGTAAGGTTGCTTCGGCGATGAACCGACAGCCGCTGCGGTTCCGCCTGGTCACGGCGGATGATCCCGCCTGTCCGGCAGCGACGGCTGTGGCGGATGGACTGGCGGCAGTCAGGCGTCCCGCTGAAATCGTCCTTCGCCATCTCCATCTGGGGGCCGCACTGCCGGAGCTTCATCTTCCTCTTCCCGGGACGGAGCCGGAAGCTTTTATTGTCATTTGTTCTTCCGTTCCCGAAGACCGCTACGTCGATATGGACCTGGGAATTGCTGCCCAGAGCATGCTCCTCAAAACGACGGAAATGGGTCTTGGCGGCGTTCTGGTCTGTGCCTTCGACCAGGACGGCCTCAAGCGGGGTCTAGCCCTGCCGCTCGATCCGCTCGCTGTCCTGGCGATCGGCAAGCCGGCGGAGAAGTTCGAACTCCGTACCGCCGTTCGTGGCGGAAGCCTGCGATACTTCCGCGAGGGCGGCGTCCATATCGTCCCGAAACTGGGACTGCAGGATCTCCTTATTTAGCGTTCTCCCGGGCGTACCAGAGGAAGAACAGGAGCAGCGAGGCCAGGAAACCGCCGACACCCAGGTAGGGGATGATGGATGCGGGCATGTGAAGCCCGATCTTGTCGATACAGATGTAGGTCAGGCAAGTCGCGGTCATGAAGCAGGCCGGGAGCATTGAGATCAGGAACGTGGGGCGCTTGCGGAAGCGGGCCAGGAAGACAGTGATGGCCCACAACGTGAAAACGGACAGGGTTTGGTTGGCCCAGCCGAAATAGCGCCAGATCGTGTTGAAGCCGTTCTCGTCCGCGATGTTGAACCAGAGCAGCAAAGCCGTCACGGCAAAGAGGGGCAGGCAGATCACGAGCCGTCCGCCGGCTCTTTTCTGTTCGATCTTGAAGGC
This sequence comes from Bacteroidales bacterium, assembly GCA_017471045.1. Taxonomy (GTDB): domain Bacteria; phylum Bacteroidota; class Bacteroidia; order Bacteroidales; family UBA932; genus Cryptobacteroides. Next base: position 19,466 of record JAFUWZ010000057.1, on the reverse strand, counting down.
ATCGGCCACGATGAGCCGCGCGCTCCGAAGCGCCGTATCACCGCTCGTAATCGGTGCTGCCACGACACCCAGCAGAGCCTGGATGCCGCCCAGGACGCCCAGCCAGCTCTTGGCAACGGTCGTGACGACGGTCGGCGCGGAAGCGCTGAGACTGCTGCCCACTTCCTGCGCCCCGCCGGCAAAGAAGAAATAGGACGACACGGCCGCCCAGATCAGGGCGACAATGCCTTCCGTGATCATGGATCCGTAGAAGATCGGCCGGCCCAGTTTTTCGTTTTCCATGCAGCGTGCCATCAAGGGTGACTGCGTCCCGTGGAATCCGCTGATCGCACCGCAGGCGATGGTGATGAACAGGCAGGGGAAGATCGGCTGGCCCTTGACGCCGACGGAAGGACCCCGGTTGGCCAGGCCGTCCCAGATCTCGGGGATGGCGGGCCATTTGACCAGCAGCCCGACGAGGAGGGCGACGGCCATGAACAACAGCGAAAAGGCGAAGAGCGGATATATTTTGCCGATGATCTTGTCGATCGGCATGAAGGTCGCTACGAGGTAATAGAGAAAGATCACGCCGACCCAGATCAGGATGGAGGTGGTCGTCCCGCCGGTCATGTCGCCCAGGATGATGGCCGGGCTGTAAACGAAGACGGCGCCGACCAGGATGAGCAGCAGGACCGTGAATACCAGCATGACGCTCCGGGCTCCTTTGCTGAGATATTTCCCGATGATTTCAGGCAGCCCCACACCTCCGTTCCGTACGGACAGCATGCCGGAGAAATAATCGTGTACGGCTCCGGCAAAGATGCATCCCAAGACAATCCACAGGTAGGCCGACGGCCCGAATTTCGCACCCATGATGGCCCCGAAGATGGGGCCGGTCCCGGCGATATTGAGGAACTGGATCATGAATACTTTCCATCCCGGCATGCGGATGAAATCCACGCCGTCCGCCTTGCTGAGGGCCGGCGTCGGCTGCTGGGGATCCGGTCGGAAGATTCTCTCTGCCAGTTTACCGTAAAAAACATAGCCTAAAACCAGGGCTGCGATGGAAAGGATCAAGGATAGCATGAGCGTCTGTGCTATAAGTCTCGGCGCGAATTTACGAAAAAGGCAAAAAAAAGCATCCGATACACGCGTTTTTTGTTAGATTTGTCGAAATTCAACCTGAAAGATCATGAAAAAACTGATGATTCTGGCGTTTTGCCTGCTCGGTGTCTTGTCTGCCCGTGGGCAGGAGCAGAAAGAGTATCCCAAGCCCAAGGGGATGCAGCCGAGGCATACTGAGTTCTGGTTGCCACAGCCTCCGGTGATTACGCCCGGCTCTTTTGTCGCCACGGTGGACATGCCGGTCTCCGGCAAAGTGAAAAAAGGGCAGCCTGCGACGGCTCCCGCCACGGTCGGAGCCTCCGATATCTATGTGACGGCTCCATCGGACGCCATCGTGCTATTCGACGGGTCCGGCTTGGAAGAGTGGGTTGGTCCCAAAGGGGCGGCCCCCGGCTGGCAGGTCGCCGACGGGGTCCTTACCATCGTCCCGGGGACCGGGGAAATCGGGACCAAGCGCGTTTTCCATGATTTCCAACTCCATATCGAGTGGAGCGAACCGGTCGACATCCAGGGGGAGAGCCAGGAGCGAGGCAACAGCGGCATCTTCCTGCAGGGCCGTTATGAGATCCAGGTCCTGGACAACTATCACAATGAGACGTACGCCTCCGGCGGCGCGGGCAGCATTTACAAGCAGCATGCTCCGCTGGTCAACGCCATGCGCGCTCCCGGGCAGTGGAATGTCTATGACATTATCTATGAGGCTCCTACTTTCAAGAAGGACGGCACGTTCCGGACCTATCCGCACGTGACGGTCCTGCACAACGGCGTCGTTGTCCAGAACCATACGGAAATCCTCGGCACCACCGAGTATGTCGGGTTCCCGCATCAGCGTGCGCATGGCGACGGCCCCATCATCCTGCAGGACCATGGGAATCCGGTCCGGTTCCGCAATATCTGGATCCGCGAATTGTAGCCCGCGTTGGATTTTCTTTGATTATTTCCTATTTTTGTCTTGGCGGCTCTTCGGAGCGGTCGTTAACATTAACTAAAACCAACTCATTTATGAAAAAGTACATTGCTGAATGTATCGGAACTGCGGTCCTGACCCTGCTCGGCTGCGGTACGGCGGTCTTCCTGGGCTGCGGCACTCCTGCCGGCGTCGTCGGTACGGCCATCGCGTTCGGCCTGGCGGTCGTCGCCATGGCCTACACGATCGGAGGCATCTCCGGTTGCCACATCAATCCGGCCATTACCCTCGGCGTCGTCCTCTCCGGCCGGATGACCTGGAAGGACGCCTGCGGATACTGGGTCGGACAGTTCATCGGCGGTATCGTCGGTGCTGCGATCCTGGCTTGGATCTGCGCGAGCAGCAACTTTGAGATGGGCGGAGCGAACGGTCTTGCCGGTGTCCATGGCCCTTGGGCCGGTGTCCTGGTCGAGGTGGTCGCCACCTTCATCTTCGTCCTGGTCGTCCTGGGTGCTACGGATGCAAAGAAAGGCGCCGGCAACCTGGCCGGTCTCGCCATTGGCCTCACCCTCATCCTGATCCATCTGGTATGCATCAACCTGACCGGTACTTCCGTCAATCCGGCCCGTTCCCTGGGTCCCGCGCTTTTCGTCGGTGGTGAAGCCCTCGCAAATGTCTGGGTCTTCATCTGCGCCCCGCTCGTCGGCGGTGCCCTGGCCGCCCTTTGCTGGAAAGGTCTCGCCTGCGAGAAGTAAATTTCGGCATGGCCTGATAAGGAGCCGGTCCCTGCAAGGGGCCGGCTTTTTTCTGGGCCGCACCGTTGGAGATGTTGGCTAAGTTTCATAAATTTGCAAGGATATGATGGGAAGAACCTTCGAGAAGACGATCGTAGTTTCCGCCTCCGGTGTCCGTGAGGGTGGCCGGCTCGAGTTGTTGCGTCAGTGCCTCCAGGTGCTTTCCCAGATGGCTGCGGACGGGAAAACGCGGGTCGTCGCGTTTGTTTCAGACCAGGAATTGTGTCCATTCCCTCATGTCGAGTATAAGGTTCAAGTTGACGACAAGCACTTGTACAGGGAGTCGGTTCTGATCTCCGAGCAGGATGATAAGCCGATCGATCTCTGGCTCTCCCTTTTCGATGCGACACCTCATGTGGAATCGGCCCGCCAGGCTGTCTTCTGCTGCAATCCTTTTCCCTGGCTTCAACTGCGTCCCCGGGATTGGATGATGGACCGCCGCGTCCCGAAAGCGGTCTACGCGGCCCGTTCTGCCTACCGCAGGAATGTAAGGAGAAACGATTATCTGATCGTACAGCATGATTTCTTCCGCCGACAGCTGGCTCGTCTGACCCGCTTTGACGGGAAAAAGATCATCACCTTCCCATCCACGGCGAATGTGACGGCTCCTGACAAGAAGGAGATGCCCGCCAGGAGCGCCTACACTTTTTTCTGTCCTTCCACCCCGGACTGTTATAAGAATTTCGAGATCGTCTGCGAGGCCGCCCGCCTGCTTGAGCTGGAGATCGGCCGCCGCCGTTTCCGGGTCGAATGCACCATCCGCGGCGAAGACAACAAATACGGGTGGTGGCTGAAATCCAATTGGGACCATGTCGATTCCGTCCATTTTGCCGGTTGGCAGAGTCCGGCCAAACTGTGGGGGTGGTATGAGGCGGCGGACTGTCTGGTCTATCCGTCCCGCTGCGAGGCTTGGGGACGCCCGATTTCGGAGTTCGCTACGACCGGCAAGCCCATGCTGCTCGTCGATCTCCCGTATGCGCGGGAAACGGCTGCCGGTTCGCCCAAGACGGCTTTTTTTCCGGTACATGATGCCGTCGCCCTGAAAGAAAAGATGAAAGCTCTGGTTTTGGGAGACGAATCTGTCCTGTCTCTGGCGCCGTATCGCCCCATGGATGATCCGAAGGTATACGACTGGCCCTCCCTGTTCCGTCTGCTTTTGTCTGACAACGATTAATCATTTATCCTGTCTAATCCATGAAAAATCCTATCAGCAAGGAACGTATCCATGATGTCGTCGGGACCTCCTTGCAGGCTCTTCGTACCTGGAAGTTTTGGAAAGAGTGGGTCATCATGACCTTGGGCATGTTGGTCGCTGCGGTGGCCGTGTACTATTTCCTGGTTCCGAGCAAACTGATCATCGGCAGTATTTCCGGCTTGTCCATTGTGGTCAGCGGGATTCTGGCCAAGTTCGGCCTGGCGGTCAAGGTGTCCACGGTCGTTTTGGGCATCAATGCCATCCTTCTTGTGCTGGCCTATTTCCTGGTGGGCAAGGAGTTCGGGATCAAGACGGTCTATACGGCGTTGATCCTGGGCCCGCTGATGGATGTGTGTGAGAAGATCTATCCTTATTCGCGTTTCCTCACCGATGCAGGCCAGACCAGCGTGATGGGGGACGTATGGTTCGACCTGCTCTGTTTCGTCCTGCTGCTGAGTGCATCCCAGGCGATTTTGTTCCGGATCAATGCCTCGACCGGCGGACTGGATATCCTGGCCAAGATCGTCAACAAGTACCTTCATTTCGACATCGGCGCGTCCGTCAGCGTCGCGGGCGCCATCATCTGTTGTACGGCATTCGCCATCAATCCTTTCCGCATGGTGGTGATCGGCCTGATCGGTACATGGATCAACGGCTTGGTCGTGGATTATTTCACGGCTGCCCTCAACAAGCGCAAGCGCGTCTGCATCGTGTCCAAGGAGTCGGAAAAGATCCGGCGCTTCATCATCGACGATCTGGTCCGGGGCTGCTCCCTCTATGAGGTTACGGGCGGTTTCAGCGGGGAAAAGATGACGGAGGTGCAGGTCCTGCTGACGCAGGATGAGTTTTCGGCGCTGATGGCCTTCCTCCACGAGCATGATATCAAGGCATTCATCACGGCCGGCAATGTCAGTGAGGTTTACGGCCTTTGGTTCCAGCACCACGGTCCTCACAACAAGGTACAGGGCTAGCATAAACCACCCGGCCCGTGCGCTCCAGGAAGCAAAGAGTTTCCCCCTTCGGGAATGCTTCCTGGAGCGCACGGGCCGGGTGGCCGAAACCTGGCTCTTAGAGGTGCTTTTCCGGATAGAGCTCGTCCCACCAGGCCGGATCGTCCTGCAGGTACTTGGCGAACCAGGCGAAAATCGTCCGCAGCCACTGCCGTCGCTTGCCGTATTCGCGGATGCCGTGATTCTCGCCGTCCACGACCACGAACGCTGTTTCGCACCCCAGCAGCTTCAGCGCCGTAAACATCTGGATGCTCTCGCCGATTGGCACATTGGTGTCTGCGCTGCCATGCAGGAACAGCAGGGGCGTGTGGATCTGGTCGGCGTTGTAGAGCGGACTGCGGTCCACGTACAGGTCTTTCCGCGTCCAGGGGTAGCTGTCAGCCATCGACGTCTCGCTGTACGAGTAGCCCCAGTATCCTTCGCCCCAGTAGCTGGTATGGTCGCTGATGCCGGCATGTGAGACGCCGGCGGCGAAGATATCGCTCTTTTGCAGCAGCAGCTGGGTCATGAATCCGCCGTACGAGGCGCTGAAACATCCGATGTGTCTGCGGTCCACGAACGGGTGGGCCTGACAGAACTGCTCCACGGCTTCCAGGATGTCCTCCGCCACCCCTTCACCGGCCGTATTGACGTGCCGGGCGGCGAACTCCTGCCCGAAGCCGGCTGCACCGCTGGGATTGACGACGTAGAACACATACCCCTGGGCCGCATAGACCTGCGGCGAATAGGATCCGTAGCAGTAGCGCGCACTCGGTGAGCAGCCTCCGTAATAGTGGACCAGCATCGGATATTTTTTCGCCGGATCGAAATCCGGGGGCAGGACATAGAATCCGTTGATCCGGTCGCCGCGGCTGCTCGTGAATTCGAAGGCTCCTCCTTCGCCGAAATCCACATCTCCGAAACGGATCGCGTCAAGGTCGCGGACACAGTCCTGCCGCAGGCTCCGGGTATCCATCACGTACGCCCGGTCCCCGTTGCACAGGCTCTGGCCATAATACGCCAGTACGGGGGCCGTATCGGCGAGGTCGAAGCGGTACAGGTATTCTTCCTGGTTGGGCAGGCGCAGCGCCGTCCCGTCGGCCGGGTCGATCCGAAACAGGTTCTTGCAATCCTTGTCTTCAGCGGTCGCATAGATCAGCCCGTCATAGCGGCTCCAGCGTGCATCCAGGATCGAGGGGGCGAAGTCGCGTGTCAGGGCCCGGGCCCTGCGGTCCGCCAGGCGGATGGCAAAAAGTTGCAGGTCAAACGAATTGGGCGTCTGACCGGGCAGAACTTGCTTTCCGATGCCGTCCAGGGCTTCCGGGCTTCCCGTGACCAGGATCTCCTCCGCATCGGGAGAAAAAGATGCTCCGTTGAGGAAACCGTCGTCCTCCACGATGCACTCCGTCTGCCGGGAAGCGAGGTCCATCACGAAGAGGGAATACAGGGTGGTGGGACGTGCAGACAGGCGCTCCCGGCTGGTCTGGAACAGGATCTTGCTCCCGTCGGCCGCGATGTCAAGGAGCCAGACATTGTGCCAGCCCCAGGTCAGGGGCTCCGTCAGTCCGGTCGTCCGGTCATAGAGGGCCAGGTAGCTGCGGTCTCTCCATCCGGGCTGCCGGTCGTCCGGGGTCAGGATCTGATGGACTTCCCCTTCCTTGGGGCCCTCCTGCTCCAGGCTGAACAGGAGGAAGCGCTCGCCCGGGACCATGTCGAAATGACCTTCTGGGATGTCGGCGGCCCATAGCGTCTGCGTCCCGGCGGCGGGGTCTTCCACGATCAGGTCTCTGCCTTTGAGGCCGGGACGTGTGTACCAGAAGCGGTCGGCTGGAGCAGCCGCTTTCCGGGCGCTTTTGCGGCCGGCCGTTGCGTCCTGGGGGAGGACCGGCATCCATTGATACGGAGTTTCCCGGCGTCCGATGACCTGACCATCGGCGTGGCGGATCAGTTCGTGCCACGAAGATGGTCTCCCATCCTGTCCCGTCAGACTGTGCCCGATGCTGTAATACTGCCCGCCGGGGGAGACGCTGATGCCGCTGCATGATTCTCCCTGCGTGTTGAGGTCCAGGGAAAATAGGCGCCGGCCGTCCTCGCGGAGGGTCAGGGGCCGGGCGCTGGCGATGCGGATGGAAGGGGACCCTTCGCCTTGCTTAGGATGACAGAGATATTTGAGGGCGAATGCATGGGTGCCGGGCTCCAGTTTGATTCCCGCCGCCGCCTTCTCCGCTCCGTCCACGAACAGGCGGTAGTCCGGCAGGCCTTCCACCAGGAGGTCCGCCTGGGCGAACCGCGGGGTCTCGACAGAAAATCCCAGCAGGTGGAGTCCCGCCTCCGTGGGGATTCGTGTGCCGGGGCCGGACGGGCCGCCCGGCCGGACGAGCGCCGTCCCTTCCGGATTCGAGAGCAGGTCGAGGGGATCATACCCCTTGCCTTGGATGTTGACGCTGTCGATCCGGGCCGGTGCAGCGAGGGAGATGGGACCATAATGGCGGAACGAAGTGACGGCCAGCGTGTCGCCGGCCGCTCGGGCTTGTGACGCCGCAAGCGTCAGTCCTGCCGTGAGCAGGAGCAGGGGAAAAGTACGCATATCGGCTCGGTCAGAGGATGGAAAGATGGGTCTCGACATAAGTGACAACCGTGTCGAAGAGATCTTCGTCACGGGCCACGATATTAATGATCAGGGATTGTCCCGGGATCGGCTCCAGGCACATCACGCGCATGATGGCGTCGTCGTCGCAGATCAGCTCGTATCCATAGGCTTCCTTGCCTTGGAAGGGCCAGATGGTGAGCGGGTCTTCGTCATCATCCCCCACGATGCCCCGATAGGAGTTCAGGGCTTCCTGGCCGGCGTCGGAACCGTCCGGCATGTCGCCGGCGTACAGGTCGATCAGGGCGATGTCGGACTGCTTCCTGTCGTCGGGCAGGTAAGCTTCCAGGTGGAAGATCTCTGCCCCGTGGTCGGGCAGGGTTTCTTGCTGGGACCGCCAGCCTGGGAGTAAGGGAAGTTGGATGGTGATGGGCATTTTGCTGTCTCCTTTTTTACAAAAATAAGAAAAATCTCGAGAATAATGATTATATTAGCAAGATAGAAAACGATTATGATAACCCCATCTGTCTATGCTTACGAAAGAACACGGACTCTATGTCGCCCATGCCCCCAACGGCCCCATCTCGATCTGCGGTAAAATGGCTAACCGGCACGGACTGGTCGCCGGCGCGACCGGAACGGGAAAGACTGTCACCTTGCAGGTTCTGGCCGAGACTTTCTGTCAGGCGGGCGTGCCCTGCTTCATGGCGGACATGAAGGGCGACCTGAGCGGTATCAGCCAGCCGGGCAAGCTCTCCGGTTTTATCCAGAAGCGCCTGCCGGAGTTCGGCCTAGAGGATCCGCAGTTCCAGAGTTGTCCGGTGCGCTTCTTCGACGTTTACGGCGAGCAGGGACATCCGATGCGCTCCACCATTTCCAATATGGGACCCGACCTGCTGGGCCGCCTGCTGGAACTCAATGAGACGCAGACCGGTGTACTGAACATCGTCTTCAAGATCGCCGACGACAACGGCTTGCTGCTCATCGACCTGAAGGACCTGCGCGCGATGCTCAACTTCGTGGGCCAGAATGCCGCCGAGTTCACGACCCAGTATGGCAATGTCTCCACGGCCTCGATCGGCGCCATCCAGCGTGCCCTGCTGACCCTGGAGAACCAGGGCGCGGAAAAGTTCTTCGGGGAGCCGTCATTCGATATCTATGACCTGCTCCAGTGCGAGGGCGGCAAGGGCGTGATGAACGTCCTGGCGGCCGACAAGCTGATGCTCAAGCCGAAGCTCTATTCGACTTTCCTGCTTTGGCTGCTGTCGGAGCTCTACAGCACCCTGCCCGAGGTCGGCGACATGGACTTGCCGAAGCTGGTTTTCTTCTTTGACGAGGCGCACATGCTCTTCGAGGATACGTCCAAGGCCCTCACCTCCAAGATCGAGCAGGTGATCCGCCTGATCCGGAGCAAGGGCGTGGGTATCTATTTCATCACTCAGAGCCCTACTGATATCCCGGAGAACATCCTCGGCCAGCTGGGCAACCGCGTGCAGCATGCACTCCGCGCCTATACGCCCAAGGACCAGAAGGCGGTCAAGACGGCGGCCGAAACCTTCCGTGCCAACCCCGCGTTCGATACGTACGAGACGATTCTCCAGCTGGAGACCGGCGAGGCCCTGGTCTCCTTCCTTGATGAGAAGGGCGCCCCGTCCATGGTCGAGCGCGCCAAGATCCTCTTCCCGCTCAGCCAGATCGGCGCCATCACCGAGGACCAGCGGGCCTTGATCATCAAGCAGTCTCGGCTCTGGGGCCGGTATGACAATCCGGTGGACCGGGAGAGCGCCTATGAGATCCTCACCGCCGCGACCGAGGAGGCCGAGCGCCAGAAGGCCGAGATCGAGGCGCAGAAGCAGGCCGAGAAACAGGCGGCCGCTGAAGCCAGGGAGCAGGCAAGAGCCGAAAAGGAAGCTGCCAAGGCGGAAAAGGAAGCCCAGAAGAAGGCGAAGAACAGCGTCGCTTCCAAGGTCCTGAAGTCCGTCATCACGGCCGTGACCGGCGTCGTGGCTGCTTCCGTGGCGGATTCTGTGACCGGCAAGGTGACGGGCACCAAGAAAAAGAGTACGACTTCCACGACCAAGAAGGCGGTCGAAAAAGCTACCAAATCCGCGACGACGACGTTGACCAAAGAGTTGACGCGCAGCATCCTGGGCAACCTTGTCAAGTAAGCCATGAAGAAGTTTCATCTCGGCTTGTTGCCGAAAATCCTGATAGCGATCGTCGCGGGTATCCTGTGCTCCCTGTTCTTTCCGACTTGGGCCGTGCGGGTCTTCCTGACTTTCAATTCGGTTTTCGGCAATTTCCTCGGGATGTTCATCCCGCTGCTCATCATCGGCCTGATCGCCCCGGCGATCGCCGACTTGGGCAGGGGAGCCGGGAGACTGTTGCTGATCACGATCCTGATCGCGTATCTTTCGACCATCCTGGCCGGCTTCTTCTCTTATCTCACCTGCCGGGCCACCTATCCGTCCTTGCTGGGCCGTTCGGTCCAGTCCTTGGGCGAGATGGACATGTCGGGCAGCCTGCTGCCTTTCTTCACGATTGAGATGCCGGCTTTCATCAGCGTGACGACGGCGCTCGTCTTCGCCTTTTTGCTGGGTCTGGGCCTGGCCGTCATTCCCGGCAAGACTTTCAACCGGGCGATGCACGATTTCCGTGAGGTGATCGAAGTGGTGATCTCGAAGTTCATCATTCCGATCCTGCCGCTGTATATCTTCGGCATCTTCCTGCAGCTGGGCGCCGAGGGCAATGTCGGTCCGGTGTTGGGTACTTTCGCCAAGATCATCGTCATCATCATCGTGCTGCACATCACCGTGCTCCTGCTGCAGTTCCTGATCGCCGGCGCCATTGCGCGCAAGAACCCGTTCCGCGCCCTGGCTACGATGTTGTCGGCCTATGTGACCGCTCTGGGTACGCAGTCTTCCGCGGCGACGATCCCCGTCACGCTCGCGTCCGCCAAGAAAAACGGTGTCAGCGGGCCCGTGGCAGACTTTGTCATTCCGCTCTGTGCGACCATCCACATGCCTTGCAGCATCCTCAAGATCACGGCCTGCGCCTATGCGATCTCGCTGGGTATGGGACTCGCGACGGACCCCGGACTGTATCTGGGTTTCGTGATGATGCTGGCGATTACGATGGTTGCGGCGCCCGGCGTTCCCGGCGGGGCGATCATGGCTTCGCTCGGGCTGCTCTCCTCGATGCTGGGGTTCGATGCCAACATGCAGGGGCTGATGATTGCACTCTATATCTCGATGGACAGTTTCGGGACGGCCGGCAATGTGACCGGCGACGGTGCGGTCGCCCTGATCATGGACCGGATTGCGGTCCGGATGAAAACGACGGTCCCCGCGGTACCGGAAGGTGTCGCGGAGGACGTAAATACGGATATGAAACATGCAAACTGAAGAAAGAATACGCAAGGCGCTCCTTGTAGCGCGCGATACGAAAGTTTTTGAGATGGGGGAGGGTTGCCTCTCCCGGGTGCCGGCCGTTTTTGCGGCGCTGTTCCCCGGCCGGATGGCGATGGTCGTGGCGGACGTCAATACCTGGCGCGTCGCCGGTGCCGAAGTCTATCGGCATCTGTTGGATGCCGGGATCGAGACGGGTGTCTTCCTGATCCCGGACCGGGAATTCCACGCCGAGTGGAAGTATGTCGAGATGGTCGAGGCGGCTGTGAAGGGCGCCGGCGCCGTGGCGGTGGCCGTCGGGTCCGGCGTGATCAACGACCTGTGCAAACTTTCGTCGGCCCATCTGGGCCAGTCATATATCTGTGTGCCGACCGCGGCCTCCGTGGACGGCTATTCCTCGTTCGGGGCCTCCATCTCCTATGAGGGCGTGAAGCAGACCTTCGACTGTCCGGCACCGGTCGCGATCGTCGCCGACATCCGCGTGATCGCCCAGGCTCCGAAGGAGATGACGGCAGCCGGTTATGCTGACCTGGCCGCCAAGATCCCCGCCGGGGCGGAATGGATGATCGCGGACCTGTTCGGTACGGAGCCCCTCATCCCCGATGCGTGGCACGTGTTGCAGGATGTCCTGGATGAGATGCTGTCCGATCCGGAAGGCGTCGCCGCCGGCGAACCCTCCGCCATCGCGGCGCTGTTCGAAGGCCTGACGCTCAGTGGTTTCGCCATGCAGGCCGCCCGCTCCAGCCGTCCCGCTTCCTGCACGGACCATCTGTTCAGCCATTACCTCGACATGACGCACCACCGCTTCCGCGGCAAGCTCCAGTCCCACGGCTTCCAAGTCGCGGTCGGGACGCTGACGATGTGCGCTTTTTTTGATGCTTTCTGTGAGATGGATTTGGGCGGGATCGATGTAGAGGCGCTCGTGGCGGCCTGGCCGACGCTCGAACAGGAGCATGAACGGGCGCTGAAACTCTTCGACGGCTTCGTGGATCCGAAGCTGGGGTACAACGTCATCACGCAGAAATATCAAGGTCCGGACGATGTGCGTCGGGAACTGTCCTCCGTCAAGGCGCACTGGCCGGAGCTGCGCGACCGCCTCAGGGCGCAGGTGTATCCTTTCCGTAAGATGAAGCACCTCTTCGAGACCGTCGGGGCACCGTCCGATCCCTCGCAGATCGGTGTCACGCGCGCCCAGCTCAAGGACATGGTCCCCAAGACGCAGCTGATGCGCTGGCGGATCAACCTGCTGGACCTTTCCCTCCGCGCCGGGATCTACGATGCGTTGGTCGCGGCTGTGTTCGGCCCGGGCGGCGCCTGGGACCTTACGGACGAGAAATCATTTTAATTTATCACATATAATAACGAATTGATCATGAAAGAAGAATTGGTACTGAAGGCGTATGAAATCGCGAAAGAACGGTACGCCGAAAAAGGCATCGACACGGACAAGGTGCTGGATCAACTACAGGATTTCCATGTTTCCATGCATTGTTGGCAGGCGGATGACGTGGGCGGTTTCGAGAGCGCAGGAGATCTGACCGGCGGCATCCAGGCGACCGGCAATTATCCGGGCAAAGCCCGCAATATGGCCGAACTACAGGCCGACATCCTCAAAGCGAAGAGCCTGATCCCCGGCATGCACCGGCTCAACCTCCACGAGATCTACGGCGACTTCGGCGGCAAGTTCGTCGATCGCAACGAAGTGGAGCCCAAACATTTCCAGAGCTGGATCGAATGGGGTAAGGAGCACGGCACCAAGTTGGACTTCAATTCCACTTCCTTCTCGCATCCCAAGAGCGGCAACCTCTCCCTGGCCAACCCGGACAAGGATATCCGCGATTTTTGGATCGAGCACACCCAGCGCTGCCGCGCCATCGCCGAGGAGATAGGCAAGGCCCAGGGCGATCCCTGCATTATGAACCTGTGGGTCCACGACGGCTGCAAGGAGCAGTCCGTCAACCACTACCTCTACCGTTCGATCCTGAAGGATTCCCTGGACGAGATCTTCGCGCAGAAGTATGACAACATGAAGGATTGTATCGAGGGCAAGCTGTTCGGCATCGGCCTGGAGAGTTTTACCGTCGGCTCCCATGACTTCTATACGGCCTATGCGGCGGCTAACGGCAAGATCCCCACGATCGATACGGGCCATTATCATCCGACCGAGAGCCCGGCCGACAAGGTGTCCGCGCTCTTGAACTTCGTTCCGGAACTGATGCTGCACGTCAGCCGTCCGATCCGCTGGGACTCCGACCACGTGACGATCATGGACGATCCGACGCTCGAGCTGTTCGCCGAGATCGTGCGGGCCGGCGCCTTGGAGCGCGTCCACTACGGCCTCGACTATTTCGACGGTGCCATCAACCGCATCGGTGCCTACGTCATCGGTACGCGCGCTGCCCAGAAGTGCATGCTGCGGGCCCTCATCGAACCGACTGAGCGGATGCGCGAATATGAGCTCAAAGGACAGATCTTCCAGGAGTTGACCCTCTTCGAGGAAACCAAGGTGATGCCTTGGAACGCGGTCTGGGACATGTTCTGCCTCAAGAACAACGTGCCTGTCGGTGATGCTTTCATCCCCGAGATCGAAAAGTACGAGCGGGAAGTGCTCTCGAAGCGTTAGAGCCTTTCCAGAATGGAAGGAATGAGGAGCGCCAACAGGTGCTCCTCTTCCATATAGTGCGAGCCGTCGTAGCAGGTGTAGGTGCCGGGACCGAAGAGTCGGCGCCACGCCCGGAGCGAGACGATACCGCTCCGGCGGTAGTGGTCGCGGCGGCCGAAGAAGGCGTGCGGACGGGGCGTAGCTGAGAGTCGGCATCCCGGCTCTTGCCGGTGCCAGAGAGAGGAGACCTTCCTGGCGATGTTGCGGAAGGAGCCCCAGGCCGCGAGGGTAGCGGGTGAGAAATCCAGCGCCTGGCGTTCGCCTTCGCGGGCCTTATAGATGCGGTTGAGCCATCGGTGGATGGCAGGGATGCGGACCAGATGCCGGGCGGCATACAGGAACCGCGGCGCGTTGAGGGCGGGGGAGACCAGCAGCAGGGGCGGTGGCGTTTGCCTCGCGTTGACATTCGCCGGCAGCAGGGACGCCGCTGTTCCCAAGGGCAGAGAGTTCGACCCCTTCGGGGGAAAGTCCTTGGGAACAGCGGCGTCCCTGCTGCCGGTAGAAAGTCTGTCAAACAGCGCAAGGGCGTGTACGCCGCCCAGTGACTCTCCGATCACCAGATCCGGTCGTAACTCCCCGTACCAGGCATCGATCTGCCCGGCCGCCCGGCCCGGGTGGAACGGGTAAGTCCGGACGACGACCCGCACGTCCGGCCGGTTTGCCGCGAACCATCCGTTCAGGACCGAAGGGATGCGGCTGTCGGCCCCTCCTCCCATGCCGTGGATATACAAGATCGTCTTGATCATTTTGTCTGTGCTTTTTCAAATATAAGGACTTTTTTTCTACCTTTGTGTTCATGAAGATGAATTTCCAACACCTGTTGGCCTTCCTGCTCCTGTTCCCCGTCCTTTCCGGATGCCGGATCCACACCTCTTCGCCCCGTCCCACCATCCCCTTGGTGGAGCGTATCATCAATGACCCGCAGAGCGCTGAGCACCATTTGCTTTCCGGTTTCAACTCCCGGGATCCGCACGGCGACATCGTCCTGCTGGATACCCCGGAGCGTTGTTTTTATCTGAGCGAGCGCTTCGTCACCTGTGATGTGCGGGACAATGTGGATGGGATGGCTCTCTCGGACCAGCTTCCCGATTTTTCGGGAGAAAGGATCACTTCCTTCATCGACCTCCTCTATCCACCCTACGATCGCTTCCTGTCCGCCGAAAATGCCTCCGCTTTGCGGGAAGTCACCGTCCGGGCGGCGCTCAGCGCCGTGGATACGGCTTGTTGTCTGGGCCCGTTCGACCACGAGAGGAGATCCAGGAAGCCTTCGGTCAAACTGATCGTCCTGTCTTCGCCCTATATGGCGGCCAACGGTGGTTTCGATCTGGATACCCTGTTCCGTTCGACGGGAGCTTCCGTGCCGGTGATTGCTGCCCCGGAGGCGATGTACTCCCGGGTGGCGGAAACCCATTCCGGCGTCGTCAATATCGGCGTCCTGTCCGACAGCCTGACCGCGGTTTCCGGCGTCTTTCAATCTGTCTTCCAGGATTTCTGCCGCAAACGCGGCGATCATTCTTCCACGGTCTATGCTTTCTCTACGCCCGGGGATGCCGATTCGCTGGCCCTTTCTGCCGCAGCATTCTCCTCCGACGTTTTCAAGCGGATTCTGGACCAGTATTCCAAGTCCGGGAAAACTGCCGTCCTCACGGCTTTGGTGGTCGATGATCCCTCTGTGTGCATTGATTCCCTGCGCGCCTCCTACCAGCGGATTTTGAACCGTCCGTCCGACGAAAACGCCTTTTATCGGAAAATGCTCTCCAAGGATTTTGAAGTGATTGACGGAGCTCGTGTGGTGACGGATGCTTGTTACCAATATCTTCGCGACAACAATCTGTTTACGCACAACATCGCCTATCCCGTCGCGGCGGCTTATGTGACCTCACCCGAGGCGAAGGGATATCTTCTGATGGATTTCGACGTGAACGCCTTGCCGGTGGAAATGACCGACGATTTGCAACGCATCGCTCCTTTAACTTACAAAATGTATGTTCAAGATCAGTATCACGCCCGAGGAAATTGAGAAGATGGAGATGCGCTCGTTTCCGGGCGAGATCATCGTGATCGATCATCCGGGCCTCGGTTTCTTCCGGGCGCTCGAATATTTGAAAAAGCAGAAAGTCCTCGGATTCGATACCGAATCGAGGCCCAATTTCTCCCCGCAGCATCACCATTACGGTGTCGCGTTGCTGCAGCTTTCCGGACCGGACCGGGCTTACCTCTTTCGCATCAAGCAGCTGACGCAGTATAAGCGTCTGTTCAAAATCCTTGCGGCGGAACATATTATCAAAGTCGGTGCCGCTGTCAACGATGACATCCATGGGCTGCAGCGCTACTGCGATTTCAAGCCGGCCTCTTTCGTCGATCTCCAGAAAGTCGTCTGGGAATACGGCATCAAGGATAAGAGCGTCAAGAAGATGGCTGCGATCATCCTGGGCATCCGTATTTCCAAGACGCAGCAGCTGTCCAACTGGGAGGCGGAACAACTTTCCGAAGCCCAGAAGAAGTATGCGGCTACCGATGCCTGGGTATGCCGGGAAATGTACCAGCGGCTGATTGTCTCTGAAAAGCATCCTTTGACACCCGAGCAGCTGGCGCCGAATCCGTCTCATGCGGAGGATAAATCGGATAAGAAATGAGTAGTAAAATCTATCTGAAACGGGGGCGGGAGGATTCTCTCTTGCGTTTTCATCCCTGGGTGTTCTCCGGTGCCATCGGTCAGGTGGTCGGCCATCCTGCAGAAGGGGATCTGGTTAGTGTTTTTGCTTCCGACGGATCCCTGCTCGGCTGTGGGCACTACCAGATCGGATCCATTGCGGTACGTATGCTGGGCTTCGGTTGCGAGTATTTGGCCGAAGGCTTCTGGACTGAAATGATCGCCGCGGCCCTGCGCGTCCGCGAGGCTGCCGGTCTGGTGGACAATCCGGCCACCAACTGCTATCGTCTGGTCCATGGTGAGGGTGACGGCCTGCCGGGCTTGATCATTGACTGGTATGACGGTGTCTGTGTGATGCAGGCTCACTCCGTCGGTATGTTCCGGGCGAAGAAGCAGATTTGCGAGGCGCTGCAGGACGTGTATGGAAACCGCCTGAAAGCCGTGTATGACAAAAGCTCGGGCACCGCGCCTTTCAAAGCCGGTCTAGAACTGGTTGACGGTTATCTTTACCGCAGCGACGGATTTACCGATGACGAACAAGTCGTCATGGAAAACGGTCATCGTTTCTTCGTCAATTGGACGGAAGGGCAGAAGACGGGTTTTTTTCTGGACCAGCGCGACAACCGCGCCGCCGTCGGGCATTATGCTGCCGGACGCCGGGTCCTGAATCTGTTTTGTTATACAGGCGGCTTCTCTGTCTATGCACTGGCGGCCGGGGCGGAAAGCGTGGATTCTGTGGACAGCTCCGCGCGTGCGATGATGTTGGTGGACCGCAATGTCGCCTTGACCGGTGCGTCGGATCGTCATCATAGTTTCTGCTGCGATGCCATCGATTTCCTGAAAGAGTCACCCGAAGACAAATATGACCTGATCATTGTTGATCCGCCGGCTTTTGCCAAGCACCGCGGGGCCCTCGACAATGCCCTCCGTGCCTATCGGCGGTTGAATGCGGCCGCGATTGCCAAGGTCGCACCCGGTGGCCTTGTCTTCACTTTCAGTTGCTCGCAGGCCGTGGACAAAGAGGCTTTTTCGCTGGCTGTCTTCTCCGCCGCCGCTCAGACGGGGCGTCACGTCCGTATCCTGGACCGGATGAATCAACCGGCCGACCATAGCGTCAGTATCTACCACCCGGAAGGTGAATATCTGAAAGGTCTTTTGCTTTATGTGGAGTGATTTTGTCTTTTTGGCGCATTGAAGTTTCAAAAAAGTTCAATATCTTAGTACATTAAAAAGAGTGGATTTGACAATTATCCAACTTTCAAATACTTAAGTACAATGAAAAAATTAGTTTCTATTTTCCTTTGTGCTTCCATGGTGATCATGATCCCTGGATGCTCCACGATGTCCAAACTCGCTGAGGGCACGCTCGTCGGTAGCGGTGTCGGAGCGACGGTTGGTGCCGCTGCCGGTGCCATCATTGGCAAGGACGGCAAGAGCACGGCTATCGGTACGGCCATCGGTACGGCCGTCGGTGCCGGCGTCGGTGCCTTGATTGGCAAGAAGATGGACAAGAAGGCTGCCGAACTCGCTGCGATCGAGGCTGCCCAGGTCGAGACCGTCGAGGATGCCAATGGCCTTGAGGCTATCAAGGTCACTTTCGACAGCGGTATTCTCTTCGCGCTTAACAAGGCTGATCTCAACGCCAGTTCCAAGGAATCCCTGAAGGATTTCGCTGCCAAGATGGCTGACATGCCTGACACGGACATCACCATTTACGGTCACACGGACAACACCGGTTCCGACGCCGTCAACGAGCGCCTTTCCCTGCAGCGCGCCGAGTCTGTTGAGAAGTACCTCAACAACTGCGGTATCGCCAAGGACCGCATGGTCGCCGAGGGTAAGTCCTACACGATGCCGGTCGCTTCCAACGAGACTGCCGAGGGTCGTGCCCAGAACCGCCGCGTTGAGATCTTCATCTCCGCCAACAAGGCTATGATCGAGGCTGCCGAGGCCGAGGTTAAATAGTCCTGATCTTTTTTTGGGAATTGCGAAATAGTTTTCTATCTTTGCAATCCCAATCCCGGTGCGTTGGCCGAGTGGCTAGGCGCAGGTCTGCAAAACCTGTCACAGTGGTTCGATTCCGCTACGCACCTCCAAAAATGCCCTTACAGATGACTGCAGGGGCATTTGCTTTCCAAAAGGTGGCTACTTTCTGTAACCATCCTGCCGGACATGCAAACTGGATACCGGAGTCAATTCCTCCCGGTATCCGGCGTTGTTGAACTGTGATCGGATTATTTCTGGGTATTCCTGGATGCCTACCTGAAATATAATCATTTCCTGCTCTTCCAGCTGCTCGCCATCGGTGAGGCCATTTGGGTGGGTATGGAAACGTACAGCCTCCAGAGGGCCGTCACGTTCGAGAAAGATATCAACTTCAACCCGTGGTGCAACATGTGGCTGGCCATTTCTCCCGACTTCTTCTCCCTCCTGGAGAATCCCTGGTATTACATCATGGGCATCGTGTGCCTGTTCTTTGCCGTCCGTGGATTGGTGCAGTGTACCCGGCTTCCGGCGAAGAAACCGATCGCTGAATGATGTTCAACAAGGCATGATATCGCCCTTGAGGCCTGCCAGCTTTCGGCGGTGAGGACCCTGTATTCGGTCATCTGCCAGAGAACCGCACCGCTGGAACCGCAGGGGAATTATTTCTTTTTGGCGTCGACTTTCTTGCGGAAAACGGCTTGGGTGTGGGTTTTCTCGCCGTCCAAACCGCCGGCGGAGGTCCAGCGGTCATAGAGGATCACCATCGAGTCGCCGTCCAGGGTGCCGGTCTTGAAGCGGTAGCGCTCGTTTTCGTAGCTGCCGTTGAGGTCTGCGAAACTGATCCGGGTGTTGTCCGTCAGCGTGTACGAAGACATCGAAGCGTTTCCGACGCGGTCCAGGTTGTTGTTGCCGATATAGAAAGTGGCTATGGTGCCCAGCTCGAATTTCAGTACCATGAGATTGTCACCGTCATACGCCGACCAGGTCGTGGAGCGAAGCGGGTCGGTATCTTTGTTTTTCTTATTGCAAGAGACGGAAACCAGCACCGTCATGAGGGTCAGGGAAAGGAGAATCAGCGTTTTTTTCATATCATTGTTAAAAGATGACAGGGTAAATGCAGCAAATAACGTGCCTGTCAGGGGAGGGTTTTCCGGGTCCGGAGTTGTTTTTTTTTTTAGCGTT
>JAFUWZ010000056.1 GCA_017471045.1 Bacteroidales bacterium | reverse complement strand
TCGCCTGCCACCGGCTCGAACCCGATATCCATATCCGGAGGACGGATACGGCGACCCGGCCGGGAGGCGGACGGACGCCGCGTAGGGCGGACTCGGCAGCGCCGGTCCCCTTGCCCCGGGAAGGCCTTTTCGTCACGGCCGTGGACTATCCGGCCGGCTATGACTGGCGGCGGGACACGGCGCACGGGAGCATCACCGGCCGGGTGCTGCTCCTGCGACAGCACGAAGGTCTCGCCGCATTTGACACCCTGCTGGCCCTGGAGGCCGGTGCCGGCAAGGCTGTCAGCCTGGACCCGGACCGGCACCATTTCGCCGGAGGACACCTCTATACCGACTGCCTGACGGAGATCGGCACGGTTTACCGGCGCGACGGACGAACGGTCTTCCTGTCTCCCGAGCGCGAATACGTACGCGGCATCCTTTCGCTCGGAGAGGACCTCTTCGTCCTTTCGCAGCGGCTGGAAGCCGGCGGATTCGTGCTGCGGCGCAACTGGAAGCCGCTGCTGATCCGCGAATCGGGAATCCTGCGGGGAAGCCTGGGCGACCCGGCTTTCGGGCGCTGCGGCGCCCTGTTCGAGGACTTGGGACAGGCCTGTTTCTTCTATGAGGACGGGGACGGCCGGTGGAGCCTGGTCCGCGGCGGCCGGGAAGAGCGCATCACCCTGCCGGATCACCTGGACCGCTTGTTCGATATCCGCAGCATCGGAGGCGTGGTCTGCCTCCTCTGCCAGCGTCACCTGCACGAGCCGGTCCTCTACATCGGATCCAAGAAATACGACCTGAGCGCATCCAGCAACATCCCTTCCGTCCGGATCGGCTTCCACCTGCTGAGGCCCGGCAGCTTCGGAGAGACGGCTTCCACAAGCGGGACGGCGGGCGAACTGCGCTTCTCCGGCACGTTCCGGATGAATTGGAACCAGGTCCTGTACACGGGCCTGTGGTCCACCAGCCGCTTCCTGCAGTACCGGGAGGGACATATCGACTGGCTGGAGGATGGCATTTTCCTATACCGGAAAGACGGCCGCATCATTTCAGCCGGCATCGGCGGCGTGGAATACGACCTGCAGGGTCCGGCAGGCGGCAGCAACGGCCATCTGCCGGGTCGGGCGGGCAGCCTGCTCCTGCCGCAATGTGCCTGGACCGACGGGAGTGTCCTCTGGCTCGCCCTCACCCGCTATGACGGCACCCCGTTCCTCTGGTCGAACAAGCCGCTGACCCGGACCGGGAACCCGCCCGCCGCATCCGGCGGAGACTTCCTGCCGCTCGGGATCAACGGCTGCCTCAGCTCCGTCACCGTGCTCGGCGATGATGCTTCCGGCTGATCAGTCTTCCCAGCGGAGGGTGCGAACGTCGTCGGGACCGACGGTGATAAAGACGCGAAGAGTCTCTTCGGGGAGGAGTTCCTCAATGTTCTCGGGCCACTCGATCAGGCAGAGACAACCGCTGTCGATGTATTCATAGAAACCGATGTCGAGTGCCTCGGCAACCGATCTGATCCGATAGAAATCGAAGTGGAAGAGCGGCTCGCCGTCACAGGTGCGGTACTCGTTGACGATGGCGAAGGTCGGAGAGCTGACCTCATCGTCCCCGACGCCTTTGGCACGGCAGACCGCGCCCGTAAAGGTGGTCTTCCCCGCCCCCATCGGAGCGTAGAACGCCACGACCTTCCGGTCCCCGATTTCCTGCAGGAACTCCCGCGCAGCCGCATCGATCCCAGAAAGGCTTCCGATTGTCAGTTCATGTCTCATAAGGCAGCAAAGATAAAGATTATTATCTCCACATCACATCTGCCGACTGCAATTCTTCAGCAAAAGAACGGATCCGGCTGCGAAAACGCTCCACTGTCGTTCTGCTGGGTTTGGATGTGCCGTTGATGTAATGGCTCAACTGCCGCTGGTTGATACCTGAGATCCGCTCAAGACCGGCCAGAGACAGAACATGTGCGTAGTAAGCCAGAAATGAGGGAATATCATAAACATACTCAAACAACAACTCTTCATAAGACTCCCCCTTTTCTGCCATGATCTCCTGTATTTCTGCATAGGCATCCAACATATCCTGTTTAGCTTCTTCTACAGTCTTGCCTGTGCCGTTCAAGCCGAACGGCACCTCATCCGCATCCATCACGACAGAATAGACGTACGTACCCGCGTTTACCCGACCAATGATTGCCTTCACCTTTCTCATAGGACGATCCCGCTTTGTTTGATGATTTTCTAAAGAGTTATGATATATACCTCAGTACTATCATGTCTGCAGACTGGAAAAGTATGACTTGTAATAGGACTGAACCATATCTCATGATTACCACCTTGCCTGATCACGAAGCATCCTCCATCTTTCAAAAGACGTTTCAGTTCACTATATTTCATACAAAAGTATTAATATTAATACTAAAAAACAAGTCACTCGAAAAGATGGGCCCGGTCGAGGAAACGGTAACCGGCGGCTTCGGCCAGGTGGGCGGGTGTGATGGGTCCGGCGGCCGGTTCCGGTCCTGATTCCTGTCCCGACCCGGCTGCAAGGGCCTCCGCGGCGGCTTGAAGGTCGGCGATGGTGCGCGCCAGGCGGATGATGCGCGTGCAGGCGCGGGCCGAGAGGCCGAGCCGCGTCATCACCTTTTCCAGATAATCCTGGCACGGCTCGTCCAGCGGGCAATAGCGCTTGATCATCCGGTTGTCCATCTCGGCATTGACGAAGATAGGCTCGCTCCGGAACCGCTGGGCCTGGATCTGACGGGCCGCAACCACCCGGGCACGCACCTGCGCCGACGTCTCCGACACGGCGCCGCGGACCAGTTCGCCGGGATTCACGCTTTTAAGCCAGAGTTGCAGATCCACTCTATCGAGCAAAGGGCCCGACAGTTTGCTCAGGTAGGCCTCCCGCCGTCCGGGCGGGCAGTTGCAGCGATCCCCTTCCCCGTACCAGCCGCAAGGGCAGGGATTGGTCGCCGCCACCAGCATGAAGGAGGCCGGGTATTCCACCTTGTTTTTCAGCCGGGAGATGACGACCTGCCGGTCTTCCATCGGCGCCCGCAGTGCCTCGATCAGCTTTTTGGGCGCCTCACAGAACTCGTCGATAAAGAGCACGCCGTTGTGCGCGAGGGACATCTCCCCGGGCAGGATCGTATCCGACCCTCCGCCGACCAGGGCGGGCAGGGAGGCCGTGTAGTGCGGAGCCCGGAAAGGCCGCTGCCGGATCAGGCCTGCGCCGGAATGGGCCCGACCTGCGACCGAATAAATCTTGGAGGTCTGGATCGCTTCCTCCTTCGACATCGGCGGCAGGATACCCGCCATCGCCTTGGCCAGGGAACTCTTGCCCGAGCCCGGGGAACCGACCAGGATCACATTGTGGCAGCCGGCCGCGGCGATCTCGACCCCGCGTTTGGCATGCTGCTGCCCGATGATTTCGGAGAAATCCATGTAGGAAGCGACCGCATCCGGCAGTTGCGGGCGATCCCGTCGCTGCGCGTATTCCGGCGCGTTCCAGACCAGCAGGTCGAAACTCTCCTCCGTCCCGCCCAGGATGCGGACGGCGTCTTCGAGCGTCCGGATGCCATAGACAGAGATATCCCGGAACTCTACCGCTTCCATCGCCGAACCGACCGGAAGGATACAGCCCCGGAAGCCCTGCCGGGCAGCCATTTCCGCGTAGGCGAGGGAGCCGGTGATGTCGCGGACCTCGCCGTTGAGCCCCAGTTCCCCCATCATCAGGAACTCCTCCAGCAGAGGCAAAGACCGCTGTTCCGATGCCGCGATGATCCCGATGGCGATGGGCAGGTCGTAGCCGCTGCCGCTCTTGTGGAGGTCGGCCGGAGCCAGGTTGATGACGATTTTCTTTCCGGGGATCGAGTACCCCAGCGACTGCAGGGCCGTGACCGTGCGCAGGAGGCTCTCCTTGACGGCGGTGTCGGCCAGGCCGACCAGATGGATCCCGATCCCGCTGCGGATGTCCACTTCTACCGTCACGGTGACGGCTTCGATGCCGATGCACTTGGCACAATGGATCTTGACTAACATGATGGCGTTTTTCGCCAAAATTGGGGAAATGCCGGTGAAAAGGGAGCCTGTTAAACGTTTAAGTCGGGAAACGCCGCCTCGCGTGGCGAAATTTTGATAGATAAAGAAAAGTGACCAACTTTGGATACGTTATTTTATCCCCCTGAAAAGAATATTCACGCTCCTGACTGTCGCTGCGGCTCTCCTCCCTTGCGCCGTCGCCTGCCGGAAAGAACCGGCTCGGGACAACCGCGAGGCGGGCAGGATGAAGGTCTGGATCCCGCTGATGGAGCCCTGAGTCAGAGCGCCCGGAGTTTTTCGAGGAAGGTTTTCATCCCGCGGGTCGCGACGTCCTGGATGTGCGTGACCCGCTTTTCGCGGGCCGGCACGTCCTTGGGATCGATGATGAAAACGGGGATGTCGTACCCCGCATAGTGATACAGGGACGCGGCGGGATAGACCTGCAGCGAGGTGCCGACGATCAGCACGATGTCGGCCGCCTCGACGGAGCGGATCGCGTCTTCCATCCGCGGGACGGCTTCGCCGAAAAAGACGATGTGGGGCCGCAGCTGCACGCCGCGTGCGTCCTTGTCGCCCAGACGGACGGGACCGTATCCGACGTCCACCACGGCCCTTTCACTATAGCTGTCGCGGTCGTTGAAGGTATCTTCCGGGCGCACCTTGGTCGCTTCTCCGTGGAGATGGATGAGGTGCGTGCTGCCCGCACGCTCGTGGAGGTCGTCCACGTTCTGGGTGACGACGGTGACATCGTGGTCCTTTTCCAGCGCGGCGATGTCGAGGTGTGCGGAATTGGGCCGGCAGGCCGCCATCCGGGTCCGCAGGCCGTTGTAGAACTCCAGCACAGCCGCCGGGTCGGCGTTCCAGCCCTGGATGGAGGCGACCACCATCGGGTCATAGTTGTCCCAGGTCCCGCCGCTGTCGCGATAGGTGCTCAATCCGCTTTCGGCGCTTACGCCGGCGCCGGTCAGGACGACGATTTTCTTTCGGGCCATAAGTCGCTTGTTTTTTACAAATGTCCTCATTTTCGGATAGAAAAACAAACGCTTCTTTCCGGCGAAAAACGTATCTTTACGGCACTGAAAAACGATGGCTATGACAAATCCCGCCTCCCTGAAGGTTTCAGCCGCCGACCGGCTGATGTATGACAACTACGAGAAAACGCTGCAAAACGGCCTGATGAAACTCTGCAAGACGGCCGGTGTGCTCGGAGACACCCTGCTCGCCTCGCCGGATATCGACGCGAAGTGGGAGGAATACATCCAGGACTACATCGCGGACGCCGTCCGCGAATTCAACGACTACCCGGAGGCCGCCGTGGCCTGGCCGGGCTTCATCGGGATGGCGGTGGCACACCGCTGGGACGAGGATTGGACCCGGTACAAGGACATGAAATACAAGGACCTGTACGGACCGAACGGCTGGGATGACATGGACGAAGGGATCCTGCACTATGTGCTGGGCCTGGACCTGGGCTCCGACGAGGCGATCAGACTGGCCAAGACGCTCAACAGCTGCTCCCTGGCCGCACTCGGCCTGATCCGCCATGAAGGCGTGGAGGCCCAGACGGCCCGCGGCTTCTACATCCTCGCCCGCACCTACACGGTCCTTTTCCGCATCGGTGCCGCGATGGAGCTCTGGCGGCAGAAATATTCCTTCCAGAAGGCCTGACCCCGTCGGCGGCCGTGAACCACGACTATTGCGGCAGCCTGGCGACTTCTTCGAGGAGGGAGGCGCCGTCCGAGCATCCGCCTCCGTATCCAGCACATAACGGACCGCATACGGGAACTTCCTTCGTCTCATATCCGATGGCGGAGATGACCAGGACGTCCTCGGGACGGGCGGACATCGGGATGCCGAAGCCCGCTCCGACGAATAAGGATTTAATTATGTGTTAAAAGATTTCGCTTCAGGCGCGGAAGCGGACCGAGGCACGGACCGTCATGCAGGCCTGCCCTTCAGAGCGGCCACAGGGCCGGATGGTGTAATCCCCCACGCAGGCCGGGACGATAAAAGTCTCGGCATAGTGGACCACGAACGGCTCAAAACGGCCGTCGGGACTTTCCACGACCGCTTCTTCCCCGTCCACGAGGTTCAGGACATGGACGCCGCCCTCCGTATGGAAAGTCACGGGGGCGGAGAAGGCGGTGCGCCGCGTCTCGATGAATTCGTTGGGATGCAGACCCGTACGTATCTCGTTCCAGCCCTCGCCGCAGGCGACCGGTTCGAAATGATTGGCCAGACGGGCCCTCACATACTCCGTGTCGCGATCCCACTGGATGACCTGACTCCCCCGCTCCACATTGATTGGGCGCGGCTTGCCGTCCAGGCCCAGGCGTCCCCAGTCCCAGAGCTTGAAAGTGAAGATATTGGGCGTCGCGCTGATCTCCAGGACCATGCTGCCGCCGCCGGAACAATGGACCGTACCGGCCGGGATCAGATAGTGGTCGTGTTTGCTGGCGGGCAGCTTGTTGACATATTTCTCCGCGTCGAAGACGATTTCGCCGCGCTGGGCGGCACGCAGGTCTTCGATCATCGCATCCTTGTCCACGCCCGTCTTGAGGCCCAGGTAAACCACGGCGTCCTCGGCCGCGTCCAGCAGGTAGTAACTCTCGTCCTGGGTATAAGGCATCCCGAACTGCTCGCGGATGAAATGGGTCGTAGGATGCACCTGGAGGCTGAGATTGCCGCCGCCGATCGTATCGAGGAAGTCGAAACGGATCGGGAAATCCTTGCCGAAACGGGCCTCGACGACCTCACCCAACACCTCCCGGCTGTGCAACAGGATCAGGTCCTGCGAAGGCAACTCGAAACGCACGCCGCCGACTTCCAGCAGCAGGCTGTTCTCCTCCGGCACGCAGTCGAAGCACCAGCCATAGTTGTCCACGCTGCGGTCCAGGTCGCACACTTCTTTCATCCACTGGCCGCCCCAGGGCGCCGGGTCGAAGAAGGGAACAACGCGGAAGGGCTTGCGGGCGGTCTTTTCAAGCCCCCGGGAGAAGGTCTCACGGGAGATCATCTTGGGATCGCCGGCTGCGTGGGTGTCCAGCCACCAGTCCACGCGCGCGAAGATCTCCTCTTTATAATAGTCCAGGACCTTCCAGTCGATAAACAGGCCGCGCTTGTACTGGATCGAAGGGGCATCGGCCCGGTTGTCCACTCCCAGGCCGTGTACTTCATGGCGGCGGCAGCGCTGCTGGATCTCCCAGCGCGCCATGTCGGCATAGACCAGGGTGGCGCCCGGGGGGGCGACGAGTGCGGCGCCGGGACCCAGCACCAGCGTATCGGGACCGGCGGACCCCAGCTCGTCACGCAGGGTCGACAGTTGCTGCGCGTCGAACCAGTCGCGGATGCGCAGATTCGTCACATAGCCGAACAGCACGTCGTCCGTCATGAACGGATCGGTCATGCGGCGGATCTCCTCCTCCGGCTTCATCCAGTCACCCATCCGGATGACCCGGCTGAAGAAAGGTGCGAGCGAGGAAACGATTTCTTCCTCATGCACACCGGTGTACCAGTCCACACACATAGGGCCGCGCAAGCTCTTGGACAACTCTGAACATATTGTTTTCCAACCACGTAGCAAAGCCCCTTCTACCAAGGTTGCCGGATATTTGTCATAATTGGGCTTTCTCATTTATGTGCGAACATATAGATTTTGTGCAAATATAACTCAAACTTTCTTTGATTCAAATATATGACCTTAGATCACAACAGCATCTCCCGCAAGACCCTGCGCCAGGCAATCAACCAGCGGGTGTTCGAAGGCCTGCTGGTGCGCAAGAAGGCAACACCCGAGATCGCCGGTTTTTTCGGGATCCAGGAGGGCGGACGATGCGTCATCATGGAGCACGTAAGGGGCAGCCAGAGCTATCCTTTCGTCTATTTCGTTTCGTATTTCAATCCGGCGCTGCCCATCACGGGCGATGAGAACTACAAGCTCCCGCTGTATGAGATGCTGGAGATCCCTTCGGATGACCCCATCCTGATCCGGAAGCGATTCGTCTATGACGAAAACGGCGTCCCGGTCGAGTACAACGTCGGCTACTACCGTGCCGACTCTTTCACCTATACGCTCGAGTCCGAGCGCTGACGCCTGTCGTTGCAGGCAGGGGAGGACAATGAGACCCGGAAAGCAAAAATGAACCCTTCGGGAATGCTTTCCGGGCCTCACTGTCTCCCTGGCGCGATCAGCCGACGATCCGCTACCAGCGGCCAGGGCCGAAGCCGCCGCCACCGGGGCCGAAACCTCCGCCGCCCGTATAGCCTGTCATCCCGACCTCATCACCGCCGGCGGCACTGCCGCCGAGCGTGCAGAGCCCGTCGAAGAACGGACTCCCGCCGCTGACCGAGACGCCTGAGCGGACGGATTGCAGGTCAGGACCGGAGACGACCAGCGAAGAGGGTACCGATGCAGGGGTCTTGAAGACAGCCAGGACGCTGCCTTTGCTGTCGTACAAGGCATAGTTGGTATTGGACAGGTGGCTGGACAGGCTGTAACAGGTCTGGCTGAGACTGGCGCCGCTCTCCAGGCCGCCGATGGCGAAAAGGGTCCCGCCGCTGACATAGAGCCGGTAACCGCCCTCGGTATTGGCGTCGACGGCGAGCTCCGGGGAGCCGGATCCGATGGCATACACCGTGCCGCCCTGGATGTAGAGGTTCCCGTTGGCGTCCAGGCCGTCATTGCCCGTCGACTGGGCGAAAACCCGGCCGCCGGAGATGACGAAATGACCGGCCGAGTTGATCGCGTCGTCCTTGGCATAGCTGTACACGCTGCCGTCAGAAATGCCGATGGCCCCCTTGGCCTCGATGCCCTCGTGGTTGCTGCAGCGCACCGCCACATCCGCTCCGCAGAAATACAGACTGCCGTCGAACTTGATACCTTTCGCACTGACGCTGTTGTCCGTCAGACTGCTCCCCCAGCCGAAGCCGCCGCCGGGACCGCCGTGACCGAAACCACCGCCACTGCTGCTGCCGTAGTTGGATCCGGTCACCGTCACCGTGACGCTGCCGCCCTTGAAGTAGCCGTCCGCATCTCCGCTGATGCCCTTGCCGCCCTGGCCGCTGTTGACCACCGACAGGACGCCGGAGAGCATCTCGAAGCGCTTGTCCGCCTTGATGCCGGCAGATCCGGACCACTCCCCTTCGTCGTCCTGGGCCGTGCCGCCGCTGACTTTGAGCGTGGTCACGCCGCCTTCGAAACGCACCAGCGAGTCTGATGAGAAGGCCTTTTTCATCGCAGCCGAGACCGTGGCCTCAACCGTGCCGTCCGAAACGATGACGGCGTCCTTGCCGCGGATGCCGTGGCCTGCGGACGAAGTGACTTTCACGGTCGGGGAAGCCAGGAAACGGACGTAGTCGTCGGACGTGATGCCCGCCTTGCCGGTCGCCGTCACGGTCAGCGTCCCGCTGCCGCTGAACAGCAGCTGTCCTTCGCTGAAGAAAGCGGCTTTCTCGTCCTCGCCGGACGGTGTCAGCGTATAAGCCGCGCCGTCGGCCAGGCTGCTGCTGCCCTGGACGACGACGAAGCAGCGTTT
Source organism: Bacteroidales bacterium (assembly GCA_017471045.1). Classification (GTDB taxonomy): domain Bacteria; phylum Bacteroidota; class Bacteroidia; order Bacteroidales; family UBA932; genus Cryptobacteroides. Next base: position 5,788 of record JAFUWZ010000056.1, on the reverse strand, counting down.
CTTGCCCTGGTTGTTGATGGCGGCGCCGCGGGGATTGGTGATACTGACGCCGTCCAGGACCAGGGCCTGCTTGTTGTTGCTGTAGATCTTGAGGAATCCGTCGGAAGTCGTGCCGCTGAGTTCGTAGCGTACTTTTTCCGTGGTGGCGGTATTGTTGACGGTCACGCCGTTGCCGGAAATGGTCACGATCCCGTGGGCATCGCCCGTCACGACGGCGTCGCCGGAGGGCGAAAAAACGATCCGGATGGTCCGGTCGAAAGAGGTGTTCGCGATCTCATCTTCGGTTTCCCGAGTCCCGTCCAGGGCCGGAAGTGCCTCCGGTTCGGCAACTGCAACGCCCTGGTACTCAGGCATCTCGACACCAATGGGGTCACACCCCACAAAGGCCCACATGAGCAGAGGAAGATAATACACTGATTTCTTCATGACGCAATTCGTTTTAGTAACACTTTTTTACGGTGTGATGACAATGACAATTATTTTGCCAATTCCCCCGATTATTGATTATTTTTGTATGAAAACTGAAAAAAATGCACAAAAAATCAGTCATCATAGGACTCCTTTCGGCCCTCTTTGCCGCCTGCACCGTCTCCGAGCCCGCCACGTCCCCCGGAGCGCTGCCCGTCGTCCTTACCGCCCTTCAGGAAGGAGCCCCGGACACCCGGACCGTCGTCGCCGCGCAGACCCAGATCCACTGGGAACCCGGCGATGCCGTGAAGCTGTTCTTCGACGGCAGCGGCAGCCGCTTCACGGCGATGCTGGACGAGCCTGCGCCCATCGCCCGGTTCTCCGGGACGCTGGACGTGCTGATCGGATTCAACGAAGGTTTCCCGGCCGAGAGGCCGCTCTGGGGCCTGTATCCCTGGCGGGATGACGCGACGGCGGACAACGGATCCGTTACCACGACGCTACCCGCCGTACAGACGGGCCGGGCCGGCTCGTTCGCTCCCGACACCTATATCACCCTGGGGCGTTCCGACAACCTGACGATGGGCTTCTGGGGCGTATGCGGCGGCGTGCGCTTCTCCCTGACGCAGGAGGGCATCAAGCAGGTCCGCCTCGAGAGCCTTGGCGGCGAAGCGCTCGCCGGACGCATCACGATCGGCTTTGAGGACGGCGTGCCGGTTGTCCGGGAAGTCCGTGAGCCCGAAAGCGTCCTCATCCTGAATGCTCCGGACGGCGGCACGTTCCAGCCGGGCGAATGGTACTACATCGTCGCCCTTCCGGGTCCCCTGGAGAAGGGTTTCCGCCTGACGTTCCGCAAAGGTTCCCGCACGGCGGAAATGGTCCGGGAGTCGCCCGTCACCCTGAAGCGCAGCATCTTCGGATCCCTGGAAGAAGCCGACAAAGATCTGGAATTCAAAATCCCGGGGATAGGCGATCCGGATGACCCGATCCGCTTCGCCGACCCATCCATCAAGGCACGGCTGGTCGCTGCCTTCGACACGGATGGCGACGGGGAGATCTCCTACAATGAAGCGGATGCCGTCACTTCCCTGGGGACCGTCTTTCAGGAACAGACAGACTATGTCTCCTTTGACGAGTTCCGGTTCTTCACCAGTGTGACGGAAGTCCCGGCGCTGATGTGCCGCAGCTGGACGTCGCTCGAATCCATCCAGCTGCCGGAATCCCTCACGTCCATCGGTATCCACGCCTTTTACGGGTGCTCCAAGCTGGAGGAAATCACGATCCCGGAAGCGGTCCGGAAGATCGAGCGCTACGCTTTCTACGGATGCTCTTCCTTGTCCCGCATCACATTGCCGGAAAGCCTGGAGAGCATCGGAGACTGGTGTTTCTGTGAAGCCTGCTTCACCGAGTTCCCCATCCCTCCTACCGTCCGGGCCATCGGATCCTGTGCCTTCCGGAACTGCCGGAAACTCCGCTCGGTGACCCTGCCGCCGGAACTGACGGAACTAAGCGGCAGTGTATTCTTCGGCTGCCAGGCGCTGGAAGAGGCTGACCTCCCGGCTTCCCTGACCCGGATCGGAGTCAACGCTTTCTACGGATGCGCCAGCCTGAAGGACATCCGGCTCCCCGAGACGTTGGAGAAGCTGGAATCCAGCACATTCTACGGCTGTTCCGCCCTGAACTCCGTCCAATTGCCGGGCACGCTGGGCGAAATCGGGTCCTCCGCCTTTGAGGGCTGCTCCGGCCTGATGGAAATAACGATCCCTGCCGGGGTCACGGCGATCGGCGAAAGCGCCTTCAGATCCTGCTCCGGACTGCAGATCATCCGCGTCCTGCCCTCCCTTCCTCCGTCCGGAGGAAGCCAGATGTTCGCCGGCACCAACAACTGTCCCATCTATGTCCCGGGCGCCACGGCGGCACTCTATTCCGAGGCCCCCTACTGGTCGGATTACGTCAGCCGGATGCGCTCGGACGACGGATCCTCGATCTTTTATACCTCGACCGACTATTCCCGGGACGGGGAAGTCGTCCAGCTGCAAGCGGCCACCGTCGGGCGCGGCGTCAACTTCATCCTCCTCGGCGACGGATTCGTGGACAAGGACATGGAAACGGGCGGGAAATACGAGCAGCGGATGCGCAGCGCGATGGAAGCCCTGTTCAAGTATGAGCCCTACCGCTCGCAGCGTCAGCGTTTCAACGTCTACACGGTCAAAATCGTATCGGCCAACGCCCAATACAATTCGAACCTTTCCAACCGGCGCCTGACCTACGACACCGACGGGGCGATCAATTTCCGCTCTTCCATCTGTACCGAATACGGCAACAAAGTGCCGAATCCCAACGGACAGCCGCTCAAGATGGCAGCGCTGTGCAACTCCGACACACGCGTGGGACGCAGTTACTGCATTCGAAACTCCACGGGCTGGGCATGCTGCATCGTGTACGATCCCAACACCGACGTCCTCGTCCATGAACTCTGCGGACATGGATTCGGCGATCTGGCCGACGAGTACAGCGAAAGCAGCGAGACCTTCACGGACCAGGCCGGACTCGACCGGGAATGGAACAACTACGGCTGGGGCGCCAACGTCGACTGGCGCAGCGATCCGACGACCGTGCGTTGGGCCCGATTCCTATCGGACAGCCGCTATGCCGGCGAAGGCCTGGGTGTATACGAGGGTGGGAAGACCTATTCCAAAGGCATCTACCGTCCTTCCTACAACAGCATGATGCGCTACAACAACTGTCCGTTCAACGCGCCCAGCCGCGAACAGATCTACAAAAACATCATGCGCTGGTCCGTGGGCAGCGGATGGCTGTATGATTACGAGACCTTCGTGAGCCTGGATGAGGCCGGGCGCGGACAGGCCGCCGGACAACTGCGTTCCGCTTCTCTCTCCGCTTCCGAAGAAACAAAGCTGTCGACACAGCATGCGATGTACCATGTGCCGCCCGTCCTCGTCGATGAGGATGTGACGGAAACCTCCATCCCCTTGGAGGGAAGGCCTGTCGTCAAGATCCTGAAAAGGAGCCGTTAGACCGGCTTGATCCGCCGGGCGAGCCGGGCGCAGAGGCCCGGGAAGAAGCGCTTGATCCAGACCATCACCCGTTCTCCGCGCCCGACCAGCACTTCCCGCCGGCCGTGGGCGATGGCGCGGACGATCTTGCGGGCCGCCTTGTCGGCGTCGAGTCCTCCGGCCTGACCGGGATCCAGTTTGCCGTGGCGCTCCCCGCCCTTGTCCAGGGCATAGAAAGAGATGTTGGTCCGCACGCGTCCGGGGCAGACCAGGGTGACCTGGATCCCCTGCGCGGCATATTCTGCCTGCAAGGTCTCGAAAAATCCGTACAGCGCAAATTTGGAAGAACTGTAGCCGCAACGCAACGGGAAGCCGAAACGTCCGGCGATGGAGGTTGTGACGGCGATGTGGCCACCTCCTGCTTCGATCATGCGGGGCAGGATCGCCCGGGCGATGGCAACCGGCGCGAAATAATTGATCTCCATAATCTTGCGTATCATGTCCATAGAGGTATCCTCCACGGTGGTACGCTGGCTGATGCCGGCATTGAGATAGACGATGCCGATGCCGCCGAACGCCTCCCAGGCGCTCTCCACAAGGGCCTCGATGCCGCTCGGATCTTCCAGGTCATACGGCAGGACGCAGACATCCTGCGCCCCCGCTTCCCGACACTCCCGCGCCACCCGCTCCAGGCGTCTGCGGGAGGAGGAGGTCAGCACGAGACAGGAGCCCTCCGCGGCATAACGACGGGCGCAGGCCTCTCCGATGCCGGAGGACGCGCCGGTGATCCAGACGGTGCTCATTCGGAGACTTTCTGGCGGGATACCAGCCCGATCATCCGGAAGAGGAACTTCGGCAGGGGCTTGGACGCATCACGCTTTTTCATGTCGATGAACCAGCCGAGCTTCTTGACGATCGGGACCTTGTGGGTCTCGACCAGTTCGATCAGCGTGCCATCCGGATCCTCGATATAAGTGAAATGGCCGGAGGCGTCGCCCATGTCGAAGCTCACATCGCCAGGGCAGCTGTCCACGGTGAAGGGATGGCCTTTCTCGTTGCAGAAGTGCTCCAGGGCGCGCATGCCGGTGACGTCGTAGCAGATCTGGATGAAACCGGGATCTCCCCAGTAGCGGCCTTCATAGATCTTGCGGGGGGTCCGCTCGAGGGCTTGCACCAGTTCGACCGTATCCCCGGAGAACAGGCCCGCATACGCACCCGTACGGGGCTGGGAAGGACTCAGGAGGACACGGCGGTAGCACTCGGCGGTGCCGCCCAGCAAGGCCCAGTCGTCGAAGGTGCCGGTCCGGTCATAGACGACCTTGTCGTAGCCCAGGATCTCCTTGTAGAAAGCGATGGAACGCGCCATATCCGTCACACCGACCACGGCGCCGATCACGCCGCCGGTCAGGCACGCTCCCTGCGGGATGAACACATCCTTGCGTTCGACCAGCTGGAAGCAGTTGCCGTACAGGTCCTTGACATAGAAACAGGGGGTGCCGTCGGGCAGGGCGGCCACCGGGCTGACCTCGGTCCAATTGGCCGAGATCTGTTTATGGAAAGCTTTCACATCCAGACATTTGATCTTGGCAGCGAAAGTGCCGAGATCTCCGACGGAAAGCTCGAACGGGCAAGGCTGGGGCTTGCGCCCGGAATACTGCCAGATCTCCAGTCCGCCGCCGCCCTGAAGGTTCAAGGCGATGCAGGCATGGCGTTTCTGGGCCTTGCCGCCCGTATAGGGGAGCATCCGCTCCGCGACCGTATCGTCCTCCAGGACCCGGATATCAAATCCAAAGTGCTCGATAAACCAGTTCCAGGACTTGCGGAAATCCTCCGTACCCACGCCGACCTGCTGGATGCCGGAAATGTTGAATGATGCCATTGTTTGTATGAGTCAGACTTAGTATGCCGGGGGCAAAGATACTGCATTCCCGGCAAAATAAAAAGACTCCCTTTCCTCTGCGTTGCTCCACCCTCTCCGCCACGCCCCGGAAAAAGGAAAGAGGCCGGCTGAAAGTGATTTCAGCCGGCCTCCTGGTGGAGATAGTCGGATTCGAACCGGCGACCCCCTGCTTGCAAAGCAGGTGCTATACCAGCTGAGCTATACCCCCGGGGGACGTGCCGGACGGAACGATGTCCCAGGCACGAAAAAAGCCGGGCTGGCGTCCGGCTTCCGGTAGGGACTGGCAGAGTTGAACTGCCGACCTCCACATTATCAGTGTGGCGCTCTAACCAACTGAGCTAAGCCCCTGTATCAATAATGAAAGATAAGCACCGGCAGGCACTCGTCCGACCGACAGCGTCAGGCGTCATGGACGCGCTCCAAAAAGGAGGTGTTCCAGCCACACCTTCCGGTACGGCTACCT
>JAFUWZ010000055.1 GCA_017471045.1 Bacteroidales bacterium | reverse complement strand
TACCAACTGAGCTATACCCCCGTCAGACTTCCCTCGCGGAAAGTGAGTGCAAAATTAATAAATCATTTGAACAAATCAAGCGGAAAAGCTATTTTTGCTTTATGAAAATTGCATTTGTTCTCCCCTTCACCCTCCCGCTGGCCCTCAGCATCCTCCTTTCGGCGGGCCGCCCCGCCCCTCTCCCTACGTCTCCCGCCAAGACCGTCAGCGCAGCGAAGTTCGGCGCCAGGCCCGACGACGGCAAGGATGACACCAAGGCCCTGCGCAAAGCCGCGCAATACTGCCGCGAGCACCCCGGCACCACCCTGCTGATCCCCCCCGGGGTCTATCAGATTACGGACCCGGCCGCCAGGCAGCTCGAAGAGGATGTCCTTGCCGGCAAACTCGGCGGCGACCCCGAGAAAAAGATGTTCGTACCCTACTTCCCGTATGTGAAAGGACTGGACTTCGCCGGCAGCGAAAACGTCACCGTCAAAGCCGCAGGGGCCCTGCTCCTGTGCGATGGCTGGATGGAGCCCGTCTCGATTACCGGCAGCAAGCATTTCACCCTCGAAGGCCTCACCATCGACTACAAGGTCCAGCCCCATTCGGAAGGCGTCATCACCGAGATCGAAGACGGCTGGTTCACGGTCCGTTTTGACGATGACCGCCAGATGGCCCGTAAGATGCCTCAGTGCCGCATCTGCATCTGGGACGAGCGGCACGGCATCGTGGACCGCAAGGTCTATAGTTTCTCCAAGCGCGAACTGCTCGACGGGAACCGCCTGCGCATCAAGGGCAAGATGCGCCCCGAACTCCTCGGGCAACGCATCGGCATGAGCCACAGCTTCCATTTCCGCCCCGCGGTCTTCATCGGCACGTCCGAGTCCACGACGATCAAGGACGTGACCATCCATTCGCAGCCCGGGATGGGCGTGCTCGGCTGGGACAGCCGCGACATCACGCTCCAGGGCGTGAAGGTCGTGCCCCGGGAGGGCAAGCGCTTCTCCACCAACACCGATGCCACGCACTTCTCCAGCTGCAGCGGCCTGCTCAAGGTCGAAGGCTGCACCTTCCAGGGACAGGGAGACGACGGCATCAATGTCCACGGCTACTACCACGACATCCTCGCGCAGGAGGCGGACGGCTGGCTGCTCACCGAGCTCAAGGCGCCGACCTTCACCCATTCGCAGGAGACCGACGTGCCCCGCATCGGGGACACCCTCGAAGTGACCCGCATCTCCACCCTCCGGCCCGAGCGGAAGACGGTCGTCACCGATGTCCGCTGGGAGCCGCGTTCGCTCCAGGTGCGCGTCAAGCTCCAGGATTCCCTTCCGGAGCCTTTCGGCGAATACTACCTCTTCAACGCATGCAAGATCCCGGACCTCGAGTTCCGGGGCAACCGCATCCTGGGCAATTTCGCGCGCGGCGTCCTGTCCAAGGCGCGGCATGTCGTCATCGAGGGCAACGAATTCTACGGCTGCACCGGCACGGCGATCCATGTCGGCGCCGAGAGTGACTGGAAGGAAGGCTCATTCGCCGAATCGGCGACCATCCGCCGCAACCGCATCATCAACTGCGGGCAGAGTTACGGCATGCAGGGTGACGCCTGCGGCATCGCCGTCATCATCGGCGCCCCCGACACGGAAGGGACCTGCATCCACGGCCGGGTGGTGATCGAGGACAACGAGATCGTCTCCGACCTCTACGAGTCCGAATGCGGCATCGCCGTGAGCAACACCCGGGAACTGGTGGTCAAAGGCAACCGGACCCGCGGCAGCAAGGCGGCCCTCTTCACCCGATTTGTCCAGCAAAGCAGCATCGAATGATCATGAAAAAAACGAACCATCCCCTCCGCTCCTGGCTGCTGGCCGCCGTCCTGACGCTGGGCAGCACGGCCCTTTCTTACGGGCAGGAGCCTTATTTCAACCGCGCGCAAATGCCGGACCTGATCCAGTGCCTGCCGGCGCCCCCCGACACGGCCGGGCCGGACTTCGCGCACGACATTCTCCGCTACTTCTGGGGAAAGACGCAGCGGCTGGACGCCGAGCGCGCAGCGATGGCCGACCGGGACGCCGCATGGACCCGCGAGGGACTGCTGGGCGTCTTCGAGGAGGCTTTCGGCATTCCCCTCTCGCCGGAAGGCACGCCTGCGATCTGGGGTTTGATGGACAACAGCATCGCCACCGTCGATTCGATCCGCATCGCACCCAAGGCCTACTACCACCGCAAACGTCCCTTCGAGCGCTTCAACGAACCGCTGCTCACGGCCTGGGAGGAAGAGGGACTGCGCGGCGACGGCAGCTATCCTTCCGGCCACGCGATGCGCGGCTATCTGACGGCCCTGCTCCTCTCCGAGATCCATCCGGAGGCTTCGAATGCCCTGTTCGCCCGGGGCTGGGAATACTGTGAAAGCCGGGTCATCGCGGGTGCGCACTGGCAGAGCGACGTGGACGCCGGCCGCATCGGCGCCGCCATCGCGTTCGCACGCTTGCAGACCAGCCCGCGCTTCCAAGCCGAATTGGAGGCCGCCCGGCAGGAATTCCGGCGCCTCAGCTCGGGTCCCGGACTCCAGCCCGCAGCGCCGAGTCCGTCAAATACCTGCGCCGCGAGGGCCAGGGTGGAGGGTGAAGCAGATGGGATAAAGATGGGAGGAAACTGAGGCTGGGGTGGAGGGCAGAGCAAAGCAGGATCAGCGGTACAGGGCGGCGATGGCACGGGCGCGGCGGGCGAGGTCAGCGCGAAGGGATTCGGGGGCGAGGACTTCCAGTTCGTCGCCCTGAGAGAGGAGATATTGGATGAAGTCCAGGGTCGGGATGAGGCGGAGCGAGAAGATGGCGTCGCCGGGGCGCAGCCGCACGGCACCGCTGCCGTCGGCGCCCATACCGTCCCCTTCGCCACGGCAAGCCGCCCCTGTCTCAGGTCCGGTCATAGTTCCGGTCGCAGCCCCCACATCAGACCCCGCCGACACCCCAGTCCCATCTGCCGCATCTGCCACCGGTTCCGCCGGGGCCCAGCCCAGCCGCCGGGCTTCTTCGGCCGACAGTTCATACTGGGAAGCGTGGATGGGCAGGGAGCGCATGTACTGGGCCTGGCGCGCCCCTGCCCGCAGATAGACCAACCCGGCCGTCTCCGTGCTGTGGAAAATACCGTAGCTGTCGGCGAAGAAATCCGCCGGCCGGAAATCGGGCGGATAGGCGAAGCGGTCTCCCGTCTCCGAGAGGGAAAGCACACGGTCCAAGGCATAGACGTGCGGCGCCTGCGGATGGCGCCCCGTCGGTCCGATCACATACCAGCGCTGGTTGAACACTTTGACAAAATAAGGATGCAGCCAGGTCGTGTAAGGTACTTCGTCGGAGAAACGGGCGTATTGCATCTCCAGGACCATTCCGTCCCGCATGGCTCCGATTATGCGGGCCAGATGCCGCTGCCCGGAAGGGATGTGCTCGAAGAGGATCCGGTCCTGCAAGTCCCGGCTTTCCTTGAGCAGATTGTCCACCGCCAGGGTATCCAGCAACCAGGACTGCATGTCCCCTCCTCCTCCGTCTTCCCCTTCGACGATACGATAGGTGAAATCGTGGCGGTCGCAGCGGATCCGGAGTCCAAAGCGCTCTTCCAGCTCCCGGCGGTAGCGATGGAAAGAACGCAGGGTCAGCGGCTTGCCTTCATAGAGGCTGCTGCGTTCCCAGGCACGGCCGATCTCCTCCAGGGTGAGCCCCCGGGAGTGTCGGAGCGCATCCGACAACCAGATGTATATTTCGAGTTTGGAGGGCATCGTGGGGAGATTGACCGCTGCGCTCAGAATGACACGCCCGGGGGCGCGCTAAGGATTCGAAGTCTCGGCGACGGAGAAGGCAAAGACCGTCGTGGAGGCGAAGGGCCGGCCGGGCCGCAGGACCGTCGAAGGGAAATCCGGATGGTTCGGGCTATCCGGGAAGTGCTGCGTCTCCAGGCAGATCGCCGTCCGGGCCTCCAGGGGGATGCCGCCCTTGCCGATGAGCGAACCGTTGAGGTTGTTTGCCGAATAGACTTGCACGCCCGGCTGATCGGTAAAGACCGTCAGCACGATGCCGGTCGCAGGGCAGCAGCAGACCGCCGCCGGGACATCCGGGTCTCCGGGATGGTTGAGCACGAAGTTGTGGTCGTAGCCCTTGGCGAGGGCGATCTGGGGGTCCTCGAAGGATGCGACACCTTCCCCGAGCGGCCGGGCGCTCCGGAAGTCGAAAGGCGTTCCGGCGACAGGGCGCCTTTCTCCGGTCGGGACCTGCCGCTCGTCTGTGGGCGTGATGTAGTCGGCATCAACCGTCAGGACATGGTCCAGCACCGGACGGGCCGGATCGCCGGAAAGGTTGAAGAAGGAGTGGTTGGTCACATTGAAGACCGTCGGTGCGTCCGACTCCGCCGCGTAATCAATGCGCAGCGCCCCTTCGGCCGTCAGCGCATAAGTGACCGTGAAGTGCACTTCCCCGGGGAATCCGAATTCGCCGTCCGGCGAAATCAGGCTCAGCACCAGCCGGTCCGGCTCGACCGCTTCGGCGGTGAATACGGCATACTGCCAGCTGCGTGGACCGCCGTGGATGCAGTTGACGCCGTTGTTGTTGAGCGGAAGGGGATATTCCCGGCCGTCCAGGGTGAAGCGCCCGCCGCCGATGCGGTTGGCATAGCGGCCCATCACGGCGCCGAACGCAGACGGGTTGTCGATGTAGCTCGCGACGTTGTCAAAACCCAGCACCACGTCCCGCAGCACCCCGCCGCGGTCCGGAACCATCAGCGACACGAGGCGGGCTCCGAAATTGGTGATGCAGGCTTCCATCCCGGCCGCATTGCGCAGCACATAGAGGGCCGTCTCACCTCCCCGGCCGGCGGCACTGCCGTATGCGGGTTCCCCTTCCGAGGCCGGCGGCACGGTAGCGGCAAAGGACTGCGGATCGAGGCCGGACGCTGTCAGGGCGGGCGTTTTCTCGCGGCAGGCACCCAAAAGTGCTGCAGCCCCCAATGCAAATGCAAACCATCTTTTCATCGTCCCGAGTTTTAGAGTTCGGCGCGGATCCGCTCGATCGTATCCGCATACTGCTCCTCTGTCAGGTAGGTCTGCTGCGGATTCATCGCAAAGACGCCACCCCATTCGGGCCCATCCTTGTATTTCGGGACCAGATGCCAGTGGGCATGCTTGAGGGTGTCGGAATAGGCGCCGAAGTTGATCTTGTCCGGATGGAAGGCGCGGTCGATGGCGACGGCGGCCCGGCGGGTATCCAGCATGAAGCGGACCCAGTCGTCTTCGGGGATCTCAAACTGCTGGCCGACGTGGTCCTTGTAGGCGACGACGCAGCGCCCCGGGTGGGTCTGCTCCTTGAACAGGTAGAGGGTGGAAACGTCGAGATCGGCGATCTTGATCATCAAGGCGTCAAGCGCGGCCTTGTTGTGGCAGTAAAGACAATTCTGGGGCATAAGCGGTTTTCGGTTTGGACTGAAAACAAAAATAAGAAAAATTTGCGTACCTTTGGACAAACCACAGATCAAAACACCGCAACATGAGCAAGAAAAATACCCCCACCCCGCACAATGCCGCCCAATACGGGCAAATCGCCAAGACCGTCATCATGGCCGGCGACCCGGTCCGCGTCAAATACATCGCGGAGAACTTCCTTGAGGACCCCGTCCTCTACAACGACGTCCGGGGCGCCTGCGGCTATACCGGCACCTACCAGGGCAAGAAAGTATCCGTGCAGGCGCACGGCATGGGCATCCCTTCGATCGGGATCTATACCTGGGAGCTCTTCAACTTCTACGATGTGGAGCGCATCATCCGGATCGGCACCTGCGGCTCCTACAAGGCGGACGCGAAACTGGGCAGCCTCGTCATCGCCGAGGGGGCCTGCACCGATTCCAACTACGGCAAGGATCGCGGCATCCCGGGACACTTCTCAGCCATCGCGGATTTCAGTCTGTTGCGCAAGGCCGTCGAGGAGGCGGAGAAACAGGGCCTGGACTACGAAGTGGGCAACGTGATGACTTCCGACATCTTCTACAATGCCAGCCCGGACCAGGGACAATGGCCTAAACTGGGCGTGCTGGCCGTCGAGATGGAGGCCTACGGTCTCTATTTCAACGCCGCCGTCAGCGGCAAGAAGGCCCTGGCGATCCTGACCGTCAGCGACAATACGGTCACGGGCGAAGAGCTTTCCGCCTCGGAGCGTGCCCTCGGCATGGACAAGATGATCCGCCTGGCGCTGAACCTCCTCTGATGCAGGCGCAGGCGGCTACGGGCCGCATACACTCCGGGAGAGGATGAGCGCGGATATCCGGCAAGAGAAATTCGTCAAGATGACCACCGCTCCGGTCGGTCTTCTGGTGACGTCGTTGGCGGTGCCTTCGATGATCAGCATGCTCGTTTCGGGTATCTACAACCTGGCGGACACCTTTTTCATCGGCCGGATCAACACCCAGTCCGTCGCGGCGCTCGGCATCGTCTTCTCCTACATGGCCCTGATCCAGGCAATCGCCTTCTTCTTCGGCCAGGGATCGGGCAATTTCATCTCCCGGGCCCTGGGCAGCCGCCACACGGAGATGGCGGAGAGGATGGCGGCCGTAGGCTTCTTCTCGTCGTTCCTCACCGGCACGCTGACCGCCCTCGCCGGATTCTGCCTCATGGAGCCGCTGCTCCGCTTCTTCGGATCGACCGGGACAATCCTTCCCTACGCGAAGGATTATTTCCGCTTCATCCTCCTAGGCACGCCCTTCATCATGTGCTGCTTCACGATGAATAACCAGATGCGGCAGCAAGGAAATGCCCTCCTCTCGATGATCGGCATCGCCTCCGGCGCCGTCCTCAACGTGGCGCTGGATCCCCTGCTGATTTTCGGATTCGGCCTCGGCATCCGGGGTGCGGGCCTGGCGACAGCCCTCTCGCAAGCCGTCAGTTTCACGATCATGCTGGCCCTCTGCGGCAAAAAAGGCGGGATCAAGATCCGTTTCCGGAATTTCCGCCCCTCATGGGAGACCTACCGGGAGATCAATGCCGGCGGGCTGCCCTCCCTCGCCCGCCAGGGCTTGATGAGCGTGGCGGCCATCTGCCTCAACCAGGTGGCGGCGTCCTATGGCGACGAGTCCGTCGCCGCGTTCTCCGTGGTCAGCCGGATCGCGATGCTCGCCGGAGCGGCGATGATCGGATATGGGCAGGGATTCCAACCCGTGTGCGGCTTCAATTACGGGGCCGGGCGCTACGACCGCGTGCGGGCCGCTTTCCGGCACAGCCTGACGGTCTCCACCCTCTATTGTCTGCTCCTGGCCGTGCTGGGATTCATCTTCGCGCCAGGCATCGTGCGGGTCTTCCGCTCCGACGACGCCGAGGTCGTCCGGATCGGCACGGAGATCCTGCGTTACCAGTGCCTGTCCTTCCCGCTGACCGCCATGGTCGTGATGTCCAACATGTACCTGCAGAACATCCGGCGGACCGTCCCGGCCGTACTGATGGCCACCGCCCGCCAGGGATTGTTCTTCATTCCGGCCCTCTTCCTCGGCAGAGCCCTCTGGGGCTTTTTCGGCATTGAAATCGCGCAGACCGTCTCCGACGCCTGCGCCTTCCTGCTCTCCCTCCCCCTGACGATCCCGGCCCTGCACCGGATGGGCGGCCAGGGCCGCTAGCGCCGCCAAGAGCCAAAGGAAGGGGAGCCAGGGCAACTAACGCCGGCAAAAGCCGGACGGCTACTCCGCTAGGCAGGCGTCGAGCGCAGTGCGGATGGCGTGGTGGTCCAGATGCTGACCGATAAAGACCAGCTTCTGCATGCGGTCCCCCACCTCAGGATCCCAATCCGCACGCAACACCGGATCCTCCAGCAACATCTGGTTGAGCTGATCCTCCGGCATCGTCGCATACCACTGCCCGATGTTCTTCAGCCCGATCTGGCTGCCGGCCTGCTCGAAAAGGAAGCAGAGGTCGGGCTCTCTGGTGAAGAAGCAGATGCCCTTGGCGCGGATGATGCCGGCCGGCCAGTGCTTGGCCACGAAATTATCGAATTTATTGATGTCGAATGGCTTGCGACGGTAATAGACATAAGTTCCGATGCCGTACTCCTCGACTTCGCCCTCCCCTTCATGGTGATGATGGTGGTGATGATGATGGCCTCCCTCAT